>NZ_JBBKZT010000017.1:0-174287 GCF_037889975.1 Variovorax rhizosphaerae
GACCGGCACCAGCATGCAGCACGTGGTCTACAAGGAGACCTCGCAGCTCTATACCGCGGTCGCCACCGGCGAGTTGCCGGTCACGCTGGGCACGGCCGGCACGACCGGGCCCATGTACAAGGCCGGCAAGGTTCGCTTCCTGGCTTCGGGTTCGCCCCAGCGCCTGGTCGCCTATCCCGACGTGCCGACCGTGGCCGAGGCCGGCGGCCCCAAGGACTACGAAGTCAGCGGCTGGAATGTCATCGCCACACCGAAGGGCCTGCCGCCGGCCGTCAGGGACAAGATCCGCCAGGACATCGCCGAAGCCGTGGCCAGCACCGACGTGCAGGATCGCTATGCGACCTTGGGCTATGTCTCGCTGTCGCTGGATCGCCCCAAGATCGAAGCGTTCATCCAGGCCGAGTCCAAGCGCTATGAAGCCATCATCAAGCGCGCCAAGATCGAAATGCAATGACGAAAGTAGCGTAGGCAGATCGTTGGCGGCACGGTCCGAGACGCCGGCATGCCGTCATCGGTTCCCGATCCGACCGCCATGAGGTGCGCCACGCAATAGGGGAGTTCGCGCGTACCGCACTAGCTCTTCGATACAAGCGGACAGGTGCTCGCCGACAGAGGCTGGAAGGCCTCGTCGCCCGCGATGGTGCGCTTGATCCTGATGATGTCCCACTCGCTCTTCGACTCGGCCGGAGACTTGACTTGGGCCAGGTACATGTCGTGCACCATGCGGCCATCAGCCCGGATCTTTCCGTTGCTGGCGAAGAAGTCCTTTACCGGCGTCTGGCGCATCTGCTTGACGACGGCATCCGCCGCATCGGTCTTCTGATTGTCGATGGCCTTGAGGTAGTGCATCGTCGCGGAATAGGCGCCGGCCTGGATCATCGTCGGCATCGCCTTGTGGACCTCGAAGAATCGCTTCGAGAAGTCGCGCGTCTCCTGGTTCATGTCCCAGTAGAAGCCCGTGGTGAAGAGCATGCCCTGCGCCGCCTTCAGGCCGAGCCCTTTGACATCGGTGTCGAACACCAGCAGGGTCGCCAGCGTCTGGTTCTTCGTGATGGCGAACTCGGCAGCCTGCCGCACGGCGTTCTGCGTGTCCTTGCCGGCGTTCGCAAGGCCCACGACCTTGGCCTTGGAGGCCTGCGCCTGCAGCAGGAACGACGCGAAGTCCGACGCGTTGAGAGGATGCTTCGACGTGCCCAGCACCTTGCCGCCCATGGCCTGGACCACATTGGTCGTGTCCTTCTCCAGAGAATGGCCGAACGCATAGTCCGCCGTGATGAAGTACCAGGACGTACCACCCTCCTCCATCACGGCGCGTGCCGTCCCGGTGGCCAGCGCGAAGGTGTCGTAGACCCAGTGAATGCCGTAGGGAGAGCATTCCTTGTTGGTCAGCGCCGTGGACGCGGAGCCGGCGAAGATGATCGGCTTCTTCTTGTCCGCGGCGATCTTCTGCATCGCGATGGCGGCCGCCGAATCCGTCGACTCGATGACGAGGTCGACCTTGTCCACGTCGAACCATTCGCGGGCCTTCGATGCGGCGATGTCCACCTTGTTCTGGTAGTCGGCGCTGACCACTTCGATCGGCTTGCCTTGCACCTTGCCGCCAAAGTCCTTGACCGCGAGCTCGACCGCGCGCACGGCCCCACGCCCTCCGTTGGCAGAGTACACGCCGCTCATGTCAACGATGACGCCGATCTTCACGACGTCGTCAGAGATCTGTGCGGCGGCGGGGCCGCAGGCTGCTGCGATGGCGGTCGCGAGCGCTGTGAGTCGAAGTCCGAGCTTCATGGTCTTGTCCTTGATTTGATGGTGTCCGATGGCTGTCTCGACGACAGATCGGCAATATGCGTGCCACTCGAGACTCGAGCGCGCGCAGCGTTCGCATTGGTGAAGCTGGCTCATGGGTTCATCCCGAATACGACACCCATCGGCGAGCCGGGAGGACCCATACTGGTTCGCAACATCGCGATGGAGCAAGCCGTGCCTCAATGGACCTTGAATGAACTTCAAGCGCTGTCGGTCGCCGACGATCTGCGCATCTCACCTTTTCGCGAGGACGGCGCCACCTACGGCACGCCGACATGGATCTGGTCCGTGGTGTTGGGTGATGCGTTGTACGTGCGCGCCTACCATGGCCAGGCCTCGCGCTGGCACCATGCAGCGATGCAGCAGAAGGCCGGGCGTATCAGCGCAGCAGGCATGACGCGCTCAGTGCGGTTCGACCCTGTCGATGGCACCGTCCTCGATGCGATCGACAACGCTTATCGCGCCAAGTACGCCGGCAGCCGCTACCTGGAGTCGATGATCGGCGCGCGAGCGCGATGGGCCACCGTGCAGATCACCCCCAGCGAAGAGCGAGACGTCGGAGGTCAGCTCTTGTAGATGGTGGCGCCACCATCCACTGCCAGCTCTGCGCCAGTGACGAAGGACGACGCATCGCTGGCCAGGAACAGGGCCGCGGTCGCGACCTCGTCAGGTCTTCCGAGGCGCTTGAACAGTTGCCGGTCGAGCGACGACTTCTTCTCCGCTTCCGTACGACCTTGCTGGCGGTAGCCGATGCGCACGGTGTCGACCGGGCCGGGCGAGAGGATGTTGACACGCACGCCCTGGGCCGCGTGGTCTACAGCCATCACGCGACCCAGTTGAAGCAGCGCGGCTTTGGTCGAGGCATACGACACTCGACCCGGCGAGGCGACATGGGCATTCATCGACGAGACGTGGATCACCGATCCCCCACCAGCCTCGATCATTGAGGGCAGGACGGCGCGCGACATCAGGAACGAACCGGTCAGGTTGACGCGGTGCACCCTCTCCCACTCCGCCAGGTCGATCTCGAGGATGCTGCCACTGCGGTCGAGTGCTGCGATGCTGTTGACCAGCACCGTCGGCCTGCCCAGCTCCGCCACCACGCGCTGCACGGCCGCCACCGTCTGTTCCTCCGAGCTGACGTCGCAGGTGAGGGCAATCGCACGGCCACCCTCGGCCTCGATGGCGGCCGCCGTCGCATTGACGCGCTCTGTGTCGAGGTCGACGCAGGCGACGCTGGCCCCGACGTTCGCGAAGAGCTTGCAGATCGCTGCTCCGATGCCTCCGCTCCCGCCCGTGACCACCGCGACGCGATTGTCCAGGCGGAAAATCTTCTCGTCCATCTGCGCTCCTTCAGCGTTTGAGTCTTGCATTCCAGTTCTGTTGCGCATCGAGGATGCAAGGGCAGTGCCACGGTTGTCGTCCCTCAGAAAGTCACTGCCGCGGTGTATCGACGTCGTTGCCGAGGACACGTGTCTTCGTCAAACACAGCACACGCCTTTCGACGGGCGCAAATCGAGTGGCACGGAACCTGCCCTTTTCGCCTCCTCGCGCCAACGGGCCGAGGCAATCCATAAGAACGGCGACAACATGATTTCTTCAAGAGGCACCCTAGTTCCGCGCGAACCGATCCACAAGACGAGGCTTGTCCGCAGCGCATCGACAGTCGCGTTGCTGGCGCTGACGGCCCTCAGCAGCAGCCTCGCTGCCGCTGCAAGCCCTGGCCAAGACAGCGCTGCCGCTCCCGTCGTCACGACCGCGGACGGCGCCGTGCGCGGCGTGACGGAAAACGGGGTCAACGTCTATCGCGGGATTCCGTACGCCGCGCCCCCGGTCGGCGACCTGAGGTGGATGCCGCCGCAACCTGCGCAGCCTTGGCGCGGTGTGCGCGAGGCATCGAGGCCGACGGCCAGTTGTGCGCAAGTCACCACGCTCGGTCCGTTCGCGGGCCCGGCGAGCATCCAGGAGGATTGCCTCTACCTCAACGTCTACTCGACCGGCAAAAGCGTGGGCAAAGGCCCGAAGCCCGTCATCGTGTGGATCCATGGCGGAGGAAACTTCACCGGTGCCGCGAAGGACTATGACGCGACCCGACTGGCCACCGGCGGCCCGGATGGCGTCGACACGATCGTCGTCACCTTCAACTACCGCCTGGGCCTGCTGGGCACCTTCTCGCATCCCGCGCTCAATGCCGAGGGCCACCCCTGGGGCAACTACCAGACGCTCGATCAGCAGGCCGTCTTGCGCTGGGTTCAGCGCAACATCGCGCGCTTTGGCGGGGATCCCTCCAAGGTGGCGCTCGGTGGCCAATCGGCGGGTGCCTATGACGTGGGTGCCAACGTGATCTCTCCCGCGGCCAAGGGCCTGTTCAACCGCGCGATCCTGCAGAGCTCGCCGGCCTTCTTCGCCTGGACTACGACGGCCGCCGCTGCGCTGACGGCTGGCACCGGATTCGCCGCAGCGGCCGGATGCACGGGCACGGATGCCGAGACGGCGAAGTGCCTTCGCAGGCTGCCGGCTGCGCGCATCCTCCAGTTGCAAGGCACGCCGAATGCCGGTGGCCCCTACGTGGTCGGCCGCCCGTTTGTCGACGGAACGATCGTGCCCATGCAACCCGAGGAGGCATGGACGTCCGGGAACTTCAACCGCATGCCTGTCATGGGCGGCTCCGTGCGGGACGAAGTGACCTTCTTCACGGGGATCAACGAGTACTTCTCGGGACCGCCCCTCGCACCGATCTCCGTCGCGCAATACCCGGCGTTGATCGCGCCCGGCGCGTTCTGCATCTTTTGCAATGCGGCTCGCAAGATGCCCGAGGGCATCGCGGAGAAGTATCCGTTGTCGGATCACGGCGTTGACCCGATGACCGCCTACCAGCGCATCAGCACCGACGGGGCCAAGTGCACCGAGCTTCACGTCCTGCAACGGTTGTCATCGCAAGTCCCGACGTATGCCTACGACTTCGCCTATCGCAACGCGCCCTTCTACATGCCGAAGATGCCCGGCTACAAGCCGGGCGCGTCACACACGATCGACATCCAGTTCCTGTTCGCCGGCTTCCATGGCGGCGAACTGGGCGTCAACCTGGATCAGGAGTCCGGCATGCCGCGCGGTCTCAATGCCGACGAAATGAAGCTGTCCGACCAGCTGATCGCGGCCTGGACGCATTTCGCGGACACGGGCAATCCCAATGGGAGCGGCGACGCGCCCTGGCCGCGCTTCGCGGGCGGCAGCGACGCGCGCTACTTGATCCAGGACATTCCGTTGTCGACAAAGACGGTGTCGGAATTCCGTAGCGGCTACAAGTGTGATTTCTTTGATCCGCAGTTGAAGTACTGAGCTTGGGGCATGCAACGACAAGGCGGAGCTAGGACCGACACAACAAGGGGGCGCCGCGACCGGATACCAGCCTGTGAGGCGACACGACAAACTGACCCCCTGACGACATGAGGAATTGCCCCCCTCATGCCAGGAGGCCAAGATGGAAGTCGACGTGTTCGAGCAAGCTCCACGATCCGAACGGATCGATTGGAGACAGGCGATGCAGGCACCGGAGGATGTGGAGGCGATGCTCAAGCTGGCGTCGCTCGGATGGGGTGCCAAGCGCATTGCCAGTGAGCTGGGTTGCAGTCGCAATACGGTGCGGCGCTACCTTCGCCAAGGTGGCTGGCAGCCTTACGAGTCTCCCGAGCGTCCTGGCCGGCTGGACGCACATGCCGAGTGGCTCGCCGCCCAGTTCCGCCAGCACCGAGGCAACTGCGATGTCGTGCGTCAGGAACTGGCTCGGGTCCATGGCGTCGAGGTCAGCCTGCGCACCGTCGAACGCTCGGTGGCGCATCTGCGGCGAGAAGTCCTGGCGCAGAGCGTGGCGACTGTGCGTTACGAGACGCCCCCAGGCCATCAATTGCAGATCGACTTCGGCACGGTGCGCGTGCCCGTGGCCGACGAGCCCCTGAAGATCCATTTGTTCGTTGCAACGCTGGGCTATTCGCGGCGCACCTTCGTCGCGATGTTCCTGCACGAGCGCCAGTCGGCGTGGCTGCAGGGACTGGAAGGGGCCTTCCGGCACTTCGGAGGCACGACGCAGGAAGTGCTCGTGGACAACGCCCGGGCGCTGGTCAACGAGCACGATGTGAAGACCCGAGAGGTGCGCTTCAACGACCGCTTCCACGCCTTCTGCCGGTATTGGAAGGTGACCCCGCGGGCCTGCGCACCTTATCGGGCCCAGACCAAGGGGAAGGACGAACGCGGAGTCGGCTACGTCAAGCGCAATGCCATTGCCGGCCATCGCTTCACGTCGACTGAACACCTGGAGGCTCACCTTGCGCGCTGGATGCGGGAGGTGGCCGATGTGCGCGTGCACGGCACAACCGCAGAGCCACCGGTACAGCGCTTCGAACGCGATGAGCGGCACACGCTCATGCCGATCGCGGCAAGGGCCCCGTTCCTGCAGGTGCGCGAACTGACGCGGCGCGTGCACAGCGACGCCTGCATCGAACTCGACACCAACCGCTACAGCGTGCCGTGGAAGTTCATCGGCGAGAGCGTGACTGTCGTCGTGGCCGAGCGCCAGGTGCACGTCCACTACGCTGGCCAGGAGATCGCATGCCACGCGCAGAACACTGATCGACGCATGACCGTGATCGATCGCGCGCACCTGGTCGGTATCGTTGGCTCGAACCTGGTGGGCGTCAGCTGGCTTGGCAGGCCATCGGTGGATCACTCGCTCCCACCAATCCAGACACCGGTGCCGGCCGAGTTGTTGAGACCCCTTGCCGAGTACGAGAGTGCGCTGGGAGGGCGCTGGTAATGGCCGCCGCCAAGAAGGCCAAGGCGCCAGCGCTGGAGGTGTCTGGTGACCTGGAGCCCATGCTCACGCGATTGAAGTTGACGGCCATCCGCGATCAGCTTGATACGCTGCTGGACCAGGCAGGCCGCGCGGAATTGAACCTGCGCGAGGCGCTGTCCATGCTGTGCGCGGCGGAAGTCGCGCGCAAGGACGAGCGACGAATCCAGATGGGCATGTCGATCGCCAAGTTCCCATGCGTGCGCACCTTGGAAGGCTTCGAATACGAGGCGCAGCCGTCGGTCGACCCCAAGCAGATCCGGGAGCTTGCAACCTCGCGCTGGATCGGCAATGGCGATAGCCTGCTGTTGCTCGGACCACCGGGCGTGGGCAAGACGCATTTGGCCGTGGCACTCGGGCGTGAGGCCATCGTGCGCGGTTACTCCACTCTGTTTGTGCCAGCCACGGCGCTGGTCACTCAACTCGCGCGTGCGCACGTCGACGGCAGGCTCGAAGAGAAACTCGTGCACTTCACCAAACCCAAGTTGCTGGTGGTTGATGAGCTGGGGTACCTGCCGTTCGAGGCGAACGCGGCACACCTGTTCTTCCAGCTGGTCAGCCGGCGCTACGAGCGCGGCTCAATGCTGGTGACCAGCAACCGCTCAGTCGCCGAGTGGGGAACGGTGTTTGGCGACGCGGTGGTGGCCACCGCCATCCTCGATCGCCTGCTGCACCACAGCCACGTGATCACCATACGCGGCGACAGCTACCGGCTCAGATCGAAGCGCCGCGCTGGCCTGGTTAACCAGGCCAGCGCGAAAGACGCACTCACGACAGATTGATCAACAACCCCGGGGGTCAGTTCTTCATGTCGCCAGGGGGGCAGTTCCTGATGTCGCTTGACAAGCCGGCCAGAACCGCACTTTCATTTTGGATGCCGGAAGTGGCCGCTCTACGCCGGTTGTGCACTGGCCGTAAGTCGAGATCTCGCCCTTCATCGCCGCCTCTATTCCGTGGGTCTATCCTATGTTGGCCAGATGAGTCGCGATCTTCGGAAGTCTTTGCACATGCACTTCTTGCAAGACTGGTGTGACGGTTGAGCGTCTAACAGCGAATGCCTTGTTGAGTGGGTCTAGTCGGCATGGTGCCTCACGGGGCTGATATGACGAAGGCAGGGCGCATCACATCACGCTCCTAATCATGAACGGTCCACTGGATCTCTCGGCGACGTGCCGTTCTGGCTACAGGCTTGTTGCCTTCCGCGGTGGCCCACCTGCCTTTCTCAATGGATGGGGAGGCAATTGCTACGCATGCGGGTCAATGAGTGGAAGGTGCCTGCGCTGCAAACGCCTACCGTCATGCTGAGGCGTACCAGGTTTCAATTCTTCAAACCGAGCATTCGAGCACTGGCACCGGGGCCCGTCGGGCAGCGCCGAAAGGGTCCGTCGGCGTGCTCTAGTAGAGTGATGCTACGCGTCTCAGAACCAAGCGCAACGCAAGAACATTAGTGACGGAGAGAGCCAATGCCAGACCTGGGACTACCGAAAACGAGCGACGCCCAGGACATCGGTGCGAACGCCGTGAAGTGCATGCACGTGAACCTGCCAACCAACTGGCGGCCACCTCAAAGCATGGAAGGCACAGACGACTTCGGATTCGACTTTCACGTTCAGTTTGTCGAAGACCACCAGGCCAAAGAAGTCTTCCGCGTTCAGCTCAAGGGGACCACCGATCCGAAGAAGAACGCCAGCGGGGAATACATTTCAATTGAGCTGTCCGCCTCGACGCTTCGCTACTACGCGGGTGTCGCCGAACCGATCTTGCTCGTTCTTTGCGACTTGAGCGTCGATTCAAACCCGAAACGCTGCCCTGCGTACTACGTATGGCTGCGCGAGGAGCTGTTGCGCGTCGGCATTCAGGCCATCCCGCCGGATCAGAAGGGTGTGACGTTGCGCGTGCCCACCAGCAACAAGCTCGACGACGACGCGGACTTGCGCGAAGACGTCCGCAGAGCCAATGCACTCGCGGAAGTGGGCCACGCGCTCGATGTCGGAATCGCGAAGATCGGCCCTAACCTAAATGACAGCAAGCGGCTTGCTCTCGCCCAAGGCGTTGGCGGCGCGGTGGAAGGCCGCAGCCTTGCCTTTGTTGAAGCGCTCGCAGCGCCTCCTAAGGGATTCTGGATCGAGCCACCGCGAGGCACCATTGACTGGCACCTTTGGTCGGCCCGAAAACGTCTCGACTCGGGGCAGCTCACCAAAGCACGGACGGAGCTCGACGCGGCCGCTTCGATGTTGAGTGACGCTGCGGCGCTCGCGGTCGCCGAATATTGGTTGCTACGCGGCAGGCTCGCGACTGCCGAGGACGACAGCTCCACAGCTACCTCCGCCTTCAAGACAGCCGCCGAGACACACAGCGATCCGCGTTTCTTGTCCGCATGGGCGGAAAGCGAACTGCGTCGGCGCTACCACCCCGACAAGGACGACGACTACTCTGACGTTGTCGCCACACTTCCTGGCGACGATCCCTCCATCCTTTCCGTCAAGGCCAGACTGCTTGCGGCGAGCGGCAAATACGACGACGCCATGCGCGTCGTCGAATCCTTCGACGGTCCAGATAGCCTCGCCGCTCGGGCCGTGATCGAGACGATGTTCTCGAAGATTGAGAACGCCTTGGCTGCCTGCGAGAGCGGTTTGGCAAGGAGTGATGCTCCGGACTCGACGCGTCACTTGTTTCAAATCCTGAAAGCCCGAGCGCGCTTCAATCTCGCATTGCAGGGCACCCCGGTGCCGAACGGCGATCTAGTTTCGCCTGCGGGGCCCAAGGGCATCGATGCTTCTCTGTTGCGCGAAGCATGGACCGACATCCAAGTGGCCGTGGAGATCATGGACGAGTCGAATTGGTCGAGCAACGCAGATTTTGTCGTGGACATCTGGATCGCAGCGGCGGCGATGCTGGGCATACAGAGAGAAATTCTTCCCGCGCTGGTGACAGCCGCCGCCAAAAGGCCGCATACGGAGTCGGTCCAAAGTGCCTGCGCCTCGCTTGCCGCGCAGTGCGGCGAGTTTGAGACTGCGTTGGCGGCGAACTCCAGGTTGCCAGACGGAAGCACCAAGTTCCTGCGGGAGATCGCGTTCTTGCACGAGAAGCGGGCGCACACCGAATGCGTCTTCGCGATGGAGCTCCGCGAGAAGGATTTCGACCCCAAGCATCAACTCTTCGCAGACGCGATAGCGTGCGCAGCGCTTTCCGCCGCTATTTTGGTTCGATCGGAACTGGTTGATCATTGGTCCTCGCTGCTCGATCAACTCGGGCTCGAAGCGGAGCGGGCTGCGCTCGACTACCGGATCGCCGAGTTGACCAAGCCCTTCGATCGGGGAGTAGCGCTTAAGAAGCTCGAAGGCAAGGATCAGGAGTTGGCGCACCCGCTGCCGACGACGATCAGGCTTCTGGAGGCCTACGACCCGCACACGTCAACAGACGAGGCGCAGCGGCTACTTGACGTTGCTCGCCGCCTGCTGGAGAAGAACCGGCTTTTTCCTGCGCTCGCGCTACGCATTGCCTCACCCATGATGGTTTTGAATGATTGGAATGGGCTCGTCGCGCTTGGAGCCGAGGCGGAACGCGAGTTTGGATCGAATTCGCGTATTGACGCGCTCAAGGCATTCGCCCTAGATCACCTCGGCGAAGCCGAAGCGGCTAAACAAATTCTCGAACGGCTTCTGGACGATGGAACAGCCGATACCTTCGCCCTGAACACCTACGTCAACATTGTCGTTAGGTGGGGACAGGACGACAAAGCCATAACTGCTGTCGAGAAGCTGCTCGCCCGTTCGACTGATCAGAGGCAACAGCTCGAATGCTTCCAGCTCCTCTTCAAGCTGGTACAGAAGAGGGACTCCAGTAGCCCTCGGTTGGTCGATCTCGCCCAGCGGGTGGGGCAACTGGCGAATCAGCAGAACGAGATCGAAGAAGGCGTGTTCCTGTCCATGATGATGCTGGCGACGGCATCTGGAACGGCCAAACTCTCTAGCGAGCATTCAGAGGCCATATCCTCCCGGATGCAGGCTTTTTTCAAACGGTTTCCCGAGTCACGCGTGTTCAAAAGTGTCGAGGTTCCGCACGACGTCGACGGCGACGAACTTCTCACGGGGCTCAAGCGGGCCCTGGGAATCACTGAGGACAGGGAGCGATTCTTGTCACGCGCGGAGCGCCTGCTTCAGCAAGGACTCCTTCCGCTTCCGTACTCCTGGCGGCCGACTCACTTGCTGTCGAACGTGCATGACCTTGTCTACCTTTGGGAGCTAACGAAGAAGTCTGGCATCGATGACCGCAAGTATCATCTATCGATGGCGGGCGCCGATTGGGTGGCTAAGCCAGTCGAGGAGGTTCGAAAGCGAACACCCCTCATCGACCTCGTCACGTTCCTGCTACTGCGCGATCTAGGTCTTCTCGACAAGGTTTTCGAGTTCTTCGGGAAAGTGGCTGTCGCGCAAAGCACGATCGAGTTGCTAGAGGAATTGACTCAGCCGCTTGGGGGAAGTCTTTTTCCTTTAGTGGCTACTTCGCTGCAGTCCGACCTGCGCGCGCGTAGCGCCCTGTTGCTCCAGCCCAGGGCCGAGTTTCAAGTCGCCAACCCGCCATTCTCACGAGACTCACATGAAACCAAGGCGCTGGCGGCGGACGCGCGATACCAGCTGTATTCGGATGACGCCAGCTTTCGCACGTGGTGCCTCGAAGGCCGAGAAGCCGGAATCTGCACGCTCGATGTTCTGTACAGCCTGACGGCCGCGAAGCTCATCACGGGAGAGGATGCCGCGCGCAAGGTCGCCCAACTATGCCGGTGGCGTGTCGGCCTGCAGGTCACGCTCAACGATCAGCTCGCTTTGCTCCCGGCGGAGCTCGGGACCGCCTCGAACATCGAAGAAGGAGTCGGCGTGCTCCACGCGGCACAGGACTTCATGGCCGTGGCGAACGCGATCTGGGACTTTCGTCTGGACCTCAATCGCACCATGCGACACGTGAGCGAAGTTGCGCGCGAACTGGTCGCTAGCGCGCAGATTCCCGAAATAGTGATTGGCTCCTTTGTCGGTGTCTGGTATGTAAAAGCCAAGCTGCGCAAAGATGCCCCGCACCCCGCAAGGAACATGCTGCCGAAACTCCTCTTGCTAACCGCAAATATTCGACCCATGCAAGTTTTGGAGGCCGCGCGATTGTGGATGGTCTTCATCGACCTATTCGCATTTGAGGTCGGCGACTCCTTTACTGAAAGCAGCGTTGGGGCTCTGGTTCGCCAAGTCGCGGAAGAGGCCGCGGATTCAGATGCACTCTTGAATCGACAAGGGATTCGGGGCACGCTCTTGCACGACCGGCTCCGAATTGGGCTTGCTCAAAGCCCCGCTTCGACAGAATTTGATCGCTCCTACGCGACACGAAGGCGCTTGAACGCGGCTGCCGGCACTACGGGTCGTCCTTGAGCGTCTTGATCTCATGAGACCCTGATCGCCACGCCCCCCCGAGCGTTGCCATACGCACGTTGAGCTTCAGGCCGAAGACCTTGTCTTGCCCAAACGTTTCGAGGCCTTCTTGACACCCGACTCATTCGGCAACCGAGGCGTCAGGTCCAAGACGCGCGCCATGACCCGTGCGTCGCCACCGAGCCTCTGTTGCGCGAGCTGCGCGGCCTCCGTCAGCATCTCTTGAAGCTGGTGCTGGTCCATTGACTCGCCGGTGTCTGGATGGTCCCACCGCTTGTCCGGGTTCGCCACTGTAACCAACAGGCAGCCCGTCCTCGCGTTACGGGCGGCCATGTACTTCCAGACCAACTGCGTCTCAATGGTGTCTCTCAGCTGCCTGCCCGACCTCGGCTTCTCACCGACCTTGAGCTCGATCGATGCCTGATAGCGTGAAAGCGCGCGAAACCTGATGTCAGTCTCCTTTCCATCGACGGTGACTGCTTCCTGGTCCACGGTGTACGCACCCTTGGACATTAGGTCGAGTTCGTGAGCAATTGCAGGACGAAGCGTGATTTCATCGGACACCTTGGCCCAAGCAGCTTTGGGGCTCGCATCAATTCCCATTAGGTCCTGCAGGTCGTCCAGCCTGTCACTGAGCAGATGCGCCATGTCGGTGCTCGTCATCGGCGCGAGTTCGCCGCCTTGGAAAAGCCTCGCGAGCTCGTCCATGGAGATCACGCTGGCGTCGGTCTCTTCCGCCAAGCGTTCATGTGCCAAGGCCGCAATGCGATCCTTGGCGTGGGCGAATAGCGGATCTGCGGACAGCGCCAGTTTCGCTTGATAAGCCTGCGCGCCCACCGCTTGGATCAGAGCATCGAACACCAGACGTCGACCGCTCTCCGCGTTGTCTCGGGGGCCCGGAGAATACGAGCCCTCGTGTCTTTCATCGGACTCCGGCACGACATGTCGATAGATCTCCTGGTTCAGGCGCAGCAGTGTCTCCGGCGCGAGCGTCGTGCTCCAGCTCGCGCCACCTTCGGCGCGTCGCTCGCTGAACAGGCAGCCGACCGCCTTGACGGCGGCACCTTTGCGCTCGACCGGTAGTCCCTTCAGCCCACGCAAAAGTAGCTCGGCACCACGCAGTGGATTGAGCAGCATCAACACGGGCAACCAGAGGAACAGGAACGGCCCCTGCCCTGCCGAGATGGCCTCGCGCGTGGCGAGTTCCATCAGACACCATTTCGATGAAGGACTGCCATGGGCAAGCAGCGTGCGCACGACTTGGTCAAGCTTCGCTTCGGTCACGGCGTTATGACGGGCGCGCATCAGCGTCCTGCCAGGGCCTCTGAGCCACACGACCAGACGGCGTTCCAGTACCCGGGCGATTTCGAAGCGGCCATATCGCAGGCTCTGCAAAAGCATCGAGTGCCAGCCGCCATCACCGCCCTTGGCATTGAGCTCGCTTTCAATTTCACCGCCAAGCACGCGCTCGACGACCTGAGGGTGGGCAACCGCTAGAGCTGCGAGCCAATCTGGCAAGCCGTTCAGTTCCACAAGCGCGTACCGGACTGCAAGCTCAGCCTCACTTGCCGTGACTGAGCGCGTCCACCGCGGATCCTCTGCTTCGGCGTACAGCCCCATCAAGCCGAACGTCCACACCACCAGGTAGGTGTTCTTCTCTTTGCGCTCGGACGGCAGCGTGGGCCGCATGTCCCGCCAGTACGCCATGAGGCTTCGGCGCACCGCATCCGTCACCGGTCCGCCAAAAGACCGCTCAAGGAATTCACGGTCCCAGCGTACGTTTTCGTTGCCGCGCGACCGCTTGCTGAGGACTGTTGACAAATTCCAGATGGTGCGTCTGACGCGACCGGGCGCCAAAGCCAGCGCAGGTCGTTCTGCAAGCTCCTTCCAGAAGGCAGCCCATTTAGCCCGGTAGCCGGCTTGCTTGAGGACGTCGCGCTCAGACCGCTTGCGCTCTTGCGCTCTTGCTCCCGCGCTTCCAGAATCTCGCGCGTCGGCACACTCGGGTTGACCAGTTCATCCAACTCTGACAAGAGCGCAGGCGAGTCATTCACCGCGACTCGCGCTAGATCGATCTCAGCCGGAACGTCCCTTCGCATCAAGTAGGTTGTCATTCGCAGCAGCAGGGACCGGCGCGCCTGGTCCATCGTGACATCGGCCAAGTCACGTAGCAGCCATGCTCCATCCTTCTCGATGCTGTAGCGCAGTGGCCCCCGGGAAATCAGGCGACCGAACAGCGCCTGCGTTGATCGCCGCGGCTCCAGACGGGCGACGCACACGAAGTCAGCGTAGAAGACGGCTCGACGCTCATCCGCCGGCAATTGGTCAATCAATTCTCCAAGCTTGTGTTTGCGCTCATTGTCCAGTGATGAGTACTCAGCCGCCCTGTAGCCAAGTACCGCAGCTTCGATTAGCTCGGGCGCCCGACTCCCCTCCTGAAGAAGGCGAACGCTCAGGCCCCGCAGGATGTAGGAGGCTTGTAGGCGCCCTTTTTGGTCGTTGAGGCTGTCCAGTTCCTTGTCCACGACTACTAGGCTGTGGGTCAGCGCGAGCAGCCCGGGAAGCAAGCGCTCCAATCGGTCTCGGTTGACTGATACGCGTTCGATCATGGCGGCCATGCCGCTTGGGAAGAAGTCGTCCCGGACAGCGGCGCTCGGCGCGGCAGTCAGCAGTCGAACAAGCTGGTCTTCCGTGACGTTGTTCGGGTAGAAATTCTGAGCGACCCACCTCACAATGCGCCGGCCCCAGCCCGCCTGGGATGAGGCCAGCGCTTCGATCAGTTCATCGATGCGGTAGTCGTCCAACTCGACCAGCGCGTTCAAGGCCTCGAAACGCTCGCGGTCTTCGCAGGCCTTGTTCTCGGCGACTGCCATCGCCAGATCGGCACACTGCTTGTATCGACCGACCGCAATCAGTTGCAAGAGGATCTGGCGGACTTCCGGGTTCTCGATACCCGCCGACCAAGCGTCGAGTACAACCTAATGCAGCGGCTTGCGAGCCAGCCGTTCCAGCTGAAGGGCCGGCATCTCCAGGCCACGCCATTGCCCGGCGCCGTGAAGTTGCACGTACGCTCGGAGCGCCTGAGCGCACTGATCGTCACTTAGCGCCTCGGGGTCGCCATACAACAGCAGCGTGCTGGGTTCGACCTTCAACACCGTGTCGAAGATCTCTGGACGCATCTTCGCAAGCCAACCGGCCACTGGCCTCATGGATGGCTTCGGCAGTAGTGCTTCTGTATCGGAGAGGCTGAACAGCATTCGCTTGGCCGCAGACACGGCAAGCGCCCCAGAACTGACCAAGTGATCGATTTCGGTAGCGGCCAAGTACTCGAGCACCGACCTGTGATGAAAGCGAACCCGGCCGTAGCCACCTTCCACGAAGATCGGCCGCTGCAGCAGCGTATCCATCTCGCTGGGCGTAAAGTCTGAAAGTAGGTCGTCCGGCACGAGGGGAGCGTCGCCCGAGCCTTCAACATCTGCGCCGGCGCTGCATCGGATCGTGAGGCGACGACCGAGCATGGCGGCGAGCGCCAGGCGCTGGACGCCGATTCGCGCCTTGTTCAAGGTCAGCTCTGCCGGCTCCTTGCGCTTGGGGCGCGCGCGCAGCCTCGCCTTGATGTGACTCTTCAGCTGATCACAGTGCGAGCGAATCTTGCCGAAGTCCCGCCAGCTATCGCACAGTTCGATCAGATCCTGCGGGCGGCGCGCGAAGTCTTCTGCGTGTCGGGCGCGGATTTCAGCCAGCAAATGATCAGGGTTGGTGACGCCTTGGCCTCGAGCAAACTCAACGATCTCCTCATCAGAAAACGACAGAAGCGTCACTTCCCGGAACGGGGGTGACCGACGCTTGTCTTCGTCGGTCGGCCCCTGCAGCGCCATGCGGACGAATGACTCTCCGTGCCGTTCTTCGATCGCAGTCTGGGGCACCGGCAGCACGTCCGCAAATGCCCGTCGGTCAATGTCGACGGGGCGCGAGGTCACAACGACCGTTGCTCGACCCAGTGCGCCTTCCATATCCTCGTGCACGCGCTTGAGCGCATTGCGAAAATCCCCATGCGTGAGTTGCAGCTCGTCTATTGAGTCAAAGAAGAAGTAGCCGACCTGTGACGAAGACGCCCGCCACTCGTCGAACCGCTTCTTCAACCCCTCACCGAACAGCGACGACCGGATGCCGTTGGCGGCCACCGCCTCCAGCCGCAGGAAGAAAGCCGCCTCACCACGCTGGAAGAGGTCCTCAGCCTGCGCATCGCACTCATGCGTCTTACCTGCTCCGGCTTCAGCGACCAGCAGCACGCGCTGGGACTCCAGTAGGGTGGACCATCCGATGGTCTTGCCGAGGTAAACGTTGCCACGGCTGTCGATGGATGCTTCTGATGACGCGTCGCTGGCGTTTACGCCAAATTTACGTTCCATCGCCTCAGTTTAAGCATGATCCCCGCTACTCGTTAGGTGGGTCGACCTCTTCAGGGCCCATGCGGTTGGCCTCCGGCTGGGGCCAGCGGGCTCGTTCGCGAGACCATGTCGCAGCGACGATCAGCCAGTTCAACGCCTAGTCCATCACGATGCCCTTGTCCTTCAACAGCTTCCCCCAACGCTGGTACTCGGAACTCACGAACTTTGGAAAGGCCTCGGGGTTGGCCATCGGGCTCGTGTCGACAGCACTCTTGCGAAACTGCGCCTGCACATCGGTGCGGGCGAGCACCTTGAGCATCGCAGCATTCAGCTGGTCGATCACGCTCTTCGGCGTCTTCGCGGGAACGAAGATGCCTTGCCAGCTCACCATGACGAAGCCCGGTATGTCCTCGACGGCGGCCCGCACGTCGGGCAGCACGTCCAGCCGCTTTTCCGAGCTGACGGCGATGATGGTCAGCGTCCCCTCCTGGTGAAACGGAATGAAGGATGCAACATCCGAGGTGCAACCATCGATGTGCCCGGCTATCGTGTCGACGATCGACGGCGCGGTGCCCTTGTAGGGGACGTGCAGGATGTTGGCGCCGGTCGCCTGGATCAGGGCCTCGATCATCAGGTGCAGCTGACCGCCAGTGCCTGACCCCGAAGCGATGCTGATTTGGCGGCGTTTCGACAGCGCGACCAGATCGTTGAGGTTCTTGACGCCCAACTTCGGGTTGACGGCGAAGGACAGGGGCGTGGTCCCCACACGGATCACCGGGACGAAGTCGGTCAGCGGATCGAAGGGAGGCTTCCTCATGGCCTGGGGCGCAACGATCAAGGGCGTCGCGGTGGTATAGAGCACCGTCGCGCCATCCGGTCGCGAGGTCGCGACGTACGCCGAGTTGGTCACGCCCCCTGCGCCCGCCTTGTTCTCGACCACCACGGAATTGCCGAGAGCTTCGGCCAAGGGCTGCGCGACGATGCGGGCGTAGGTGTCGAGGCCACCACCTGCGGGTGCACCGACCATCAAGCGCACGACCCGCGCGGGATACGCTTGCGCCGAGGCAAGAGCAGGCAACAGCAAGCCGCCTCCGAGCGCAAGCAGGTCTCGGCGCGAGAGTCCAGGCGCGTGCGACGCACCGCTTTCGGTTTGAATGAACTTGGCAGGCATGTCCGCTACTCCGTCGTCACGATGTGCGTTTCACGAATGAGCTTCCCCCATCGCGCATAGTCGTCCGCCACGAACTTCTGAAACGCTTCGGGGGACGCCAGGGTATTGGGCGAGACCGACGTCGCCTTGAGCTGGGCACGGACATCCTCGCGGGCCATGATCTGCACGATGGCGGCATTGACCTTGTCGATCACGGCGCGCGGCGTCTTTGCGGGTGCCATCACGCCGTACCAGCTCATGGCGACAAAGCCAGGAATGTCCTCGCCTACCGTGGGCACGTCGGGCAGGAACTCCGCGCGCTTGGGGCTCGTGACGGCCACCGGCACGAGTCGCTTTTCCTTGAACATCGGCACGAGTGGGGGAAAGTCGGCGACGAGGCCATCGACATGGCCCGCCACCGCATCAGCCAGCGCGGGCCCACCACCCTTGTAAGGCACATGGATGATGTTGTTCTTCGACGCGAGGTTAAGCGATTCGATCACCAGGTGCGTGAGGCCGCCGGCACCTGCCGATGCGAGCGTGATCTTCTTCGTCTGCGAAAGCTTCAGCAGATCCTTGACGTTGTTCACGCCGAGCGCCGGGCGAACCGCGAGCAGCAGCGGAGTCTCGCCAACCAGGTTGATCGGCACGAAGTCAGTCAGCACGTTGTACGGTGCCTTCGGCATCGCCTGAGGCGATGCGGTCATCGAACTGGCCGGCGCGAAAAGCAGCGTATAGCCATCGGGCGCCGATCGGGCCACGAAGTCGCTGCCGATTGTCCCGCTCGCGCCCGCCTTGTTGTCGACGATGACGGTGGTGTTGAGGGCCTCACCCAATCGAGGCGCGATGGCGCGGGCGGTGTAGTCGACCCCGCCTCCAGGCGAGTAGGCGACGACCAGGCGAATCGGCTTCGAGGGATAGTCCTCCGCGTGGCCTGGGCCTGCCCAACAGAGCGCGGAGGCGACCGCCGCGAACAGCGCCCTTCGACGCAAGACGCTGGCGGGATCACGCGGGAAAGAGAGGCAGGGGTTCATTCGGTTGTCTCGTTGTTTCTTGCACAGGGCTGTCAATGGAGCGTCCATCCGCAACGGCCATGCCAACGCCGGCGCGCGCGGCTTGAACGCGGTCCGGGTCGATGCGCCACGCTCGCGCGGCCATTCGCGCACCATCCCGTCTGCACAGTTGCGTTTCTCAGGTGACTCGATACACGTGTCCGCCGGGCAGACGTTGATGTCGTTGCCGCGGACAGTCGGCCGCTCAATGGACTGCACACGACGCAGCCTGGCATCACTCCGCCGACGCGGAACAACGCTGAGCGCCGACGCCACCCCACCGTGTGGCACCACATTTGCGTTGGCCTCGTTTGAACAGCACGCCGATTCGTCTCACGAAGGCGCTGCGGATAGAAACCTGGAGACTGGAGCATCGAAATGAAGATCGGATTCATCGGGCTGGGAGCGATGGGAAGCGCCCTTGCACACCAACTGCAGCAAGCGCACCCACTCGTCGTCTGGGACAGCAACGCCGCCGCGCTGAAGTCGTTTGCCAAGGCCGACGTCACCGCGGCCAAGAGTGCGACTGACTTGGCGCGCCAATGCGAGGTCATCTTCCTTTGCCTGCCCCGAACGTGCGACGTCCAGCAGGCCCTCTACGGCACCGATGGCCTCGCCGAAGGCCTTTCAGCCGGCAAGCTTGTGATCGACCAGACCAGCGGCATGCCGGGGGAAACGCGGGCGCTCGAAAGCGCCCTGAGCGTACGAGGCGTGGCCCTGATCGACGCGCCGGTCTCGGGGACGCCCGAGGTAGTGGCCCAAGGCAAGGCAACGGTGATGGCATCCGGCTCCGATGAGGCCTTTCAGCGAGCGCTTCCGTTGCTGCGGGCGATCAGCCCGACGGTCATTCGCTGTGGCACGCGTGTCGGCGACGCGCAGGCCATGAAGCTGGTGAACAACGCGATGAACGCGGGCAGCCGGCTCTCGACGCTCGAGGTAGTGGCCATGGGCACGAAGATGGGCCTGACGCTGGAATCGATGACCGACATCCTCAACAAGGGTTCGGGGCGCAACCACACCTCGGAGCGCATGCTGACGGCGCTGGTGCAAGGCAAGGCGTCCACCGACGTGGCGCTGCCGCTGATGCTCAAGGACCTGAACCAGGTCGCCGCGCTGGGCGTCGAATGCAATGTGCCGATGCAGATCTCCAATGTCGTTCGCGGCTTGCTGCAGATCGGCGTCAACACGCTCGGCGATACCGCACGGCTCGAAGATGTGGTCGGCCTGATCGGGTCGATGGCCGCGACGCGACTCGCTCCAGCCCCGGATACATCCTCGCCACAACAGGCGACTGGCACCGCCGCAACGCGAGAGCCGGTCGTGGGCTATGTCGGCCTGGGTGTGATGGGCGGTGCGCTCGCGCGCCGGCTGCTGCTTTCGCGCAAGCTGCACGTCTTCGACGTGCGGCCTGAGTTGGCGCGCGAACTCGAAGCGCAAGGGGCGGTGGTCGAGCCCGACCTGCCGTCACTCGCACGCGCCTGCGACGTGATCATGGTCTGCGTGCCGACCTCCTCAGTGGTGCGCAAGCTCATCTTCGACAAGGGCGGACTGGCCGAAGGACTCTCCGCAGGCAAGATCATCGTCGACCAGACCACGGGCGATCCGACCGAGGCACGCCGAATCGCCGAAGACCTCAAATCGCTGGGCGTTCCGTTGGTCGACGCACCCGTCGCCGGCGGGCCGCGCGGCGCGGACGCGGGCACGATCGCGATCTATTACGGCGGGCCCGCCGACGTCTTCGGCCCCGTGCGGGCGGTGCTCGAGTCGATCAGCCCCAACGTCGTCTATTGCGGCGAAACGGGCAACGGGCACGTCGCCAAGCTCGTCAACGCGTCGATCGCCGCGACCAATCGACTCATCACCTACGAGTGCGCTGCGCTCGGTGCCAAGTACGGGCTTGCGGTGCCGTGCATGGCCAAGGTCATCAACCAGAGCTCGGGCCGGAACGCGGGCTCGGAGCGCATCCTCCCGGTCCTGGCCACGCATGGCAAGTCGGCCAACTTCCAGTTGGAGCTGATGGTCAAGGACCTGCGCCTCGGCGCGCGCATGGCCATGGACGGTGGCGCGCCGATGGTCATTGCCGGCGTCATCCGCAACCTGTTCGAGACCGGGGTGCATCGACTCGGACGCTCGGCCAACCTGGACGACATGGCGCATCTGTTCGAGGAAATGGCGAGCTTCAAGTTCGATGCGGCCTGAGGCTGGAAGCCGTGGCCTGCGATGACGAAGATCGTCCTGCTGCGTCATGGCGAGTCCGAGTGGAACCAGGACGACCGCTTCGCGGGTTGGGTCGACGTGGCATTGACGCCCCGGGGTGTGGACCAGGCCCGGCATGCGGGCCTCTCGATGCAGGCATCGGGGCTGGACTTCGATCGCGTCTACACCAGCGTGCTGCGGCGAACGACACAGACCGCCTGGCATTGCCTTGACGCCATGGATCGCACCTGGCTGCCGGCCGAGCGCTCCTGGCAACTCAACGAGCGGCACTACGGCGCGCTGCAAGGACTGAACAAGAGCGACACCACGCAACGTTTCGGCGAGGCGCAGGTGCGGCAGTGGCGAAGGAGCTATGCCACGAGGCCACCACCCCAATCAGCCGACGCGATGCGTCTGCTGGCCGAGGATCGGCGCTACGCCGGCATCGACGTTCCGGCTTCCGAGTCTCTGGCGGACACCGTGGTCCGTGTGGCGGCCTACTGGAACGCTGTCGTGCGGCCGGCGGCGGCAAGTGGCGCTCGGGCCCTGGTGATTGCGCACGGCACCTCGTTGCGGGCCTTGATCAAGATCCTCTGCGACGTGAGCGAAGCCACCATCGTCCGCATCGAGATTCCGAACGGCGTGCCGCTGGTCATCGACCTCGATGCAGCACTCCCCAGACTCTTGCCGGCGCCCCTGCGCCCGGCATGACCATCGATTCTCCCTACTGCGTGAAGACCTGAGCCATGAACCTGTCCATCCCCACAACGCGCAACGCACGCGAGCGCCGCATCTATGTCCTCGTGCACGGCGCCTGGTTCGGCGCCTCGGTGTGGAGGCCGGTCGCCGACGCACTGCGCGCGACGGGCCAGACGGTCTACACGCCATCCCTCACGGGACTGGGGGATCGGCGGCACCTGCTGCGCCCCGGCATCAATCTCGACACGCATGCCGACGACGTCTTGAATCTCATCCTGCAGGAAGACCTCGCACAGGTGGTGCTCGTCGGATGGAGCTACGGCGGCATGGTCATCTCCGATGTCCTTGCAAGGATTCCGGAGCGGATCGCCTCGATGGTCTACCTCGATGCATTCGCACCGGAGCGCGGCAAGGCCCAGATGAACTACGCCAATCGAAATGGCAGCTACGAGGCCATGGTGCAACTTGCCGTGCAGGGCCTAGACGTACCGCCCATGTCGCTGGAAGCATTGGCCGTGGCGGATCCGGCAGTCATCGAATACGCCGCTTCTCGCGTTTCGCCCCATCCCGTCATGACCATGCTGCAGGCGTCGAAGGCGCTGCCCGAAAGGCCAGCCGGCATCCACCACACCTATGTCCTCGCAGGCGGCTATACGCACCTGTCTTCAACCTTCGTGCCCTTCCACCGGATGTTCCAGGACGACGAGCGCGCCACGGCGCTGATCCTCGACACGAGCCACGTGATGATGCTCACCGACCCGAGAGGCACCTTCGAGATCCTGGCCGACGCGGCCTGAGAAAGTCACCGGCAATCCTGCCCGCGCCCGGCGCAAACGCGCCCATTCACAAGCACAAGAACTGGAAACATGGAAATGCACAAGCGTTCGTTCGTCCGTCGTCTCACGACCATCGGTGCCTTCTCGCTCGGCCTGGCTGGGGCCGCACAGGTGCTGGCGCAAGAGACCATCCGCATCGGCTGGCTGTCATCCCTGACCGGGCCACTCTCGACCGGTGCCATCGCGGAAAACAAGGGTGTCGAGTTCGCCGTCGATCAGCTCAACAAGGCAGGCGGCATCAGCGGCCGCAAGCTCGAACTTCTCACGCGTGACACGGCAGGCGACCCCACCAAGGCCGTGAACTTCGCCAACCAGCTGGTCTTCCAGGACAAGGTCCACTTCATTCTCGGCCCGGTGAACTCCGGAGAAGCCTTGCCGACCGTGCCGATCGTCGCCCGCGCCGGCGTGCCCAACCTTCTCATCACCGCACTCGAGTCGCAGACGGATCCGGTCAAGTATCCGCGCGCGTTCCGGACCATCTTCGTCAACGAACAATGGCTTCGTGCGAGCCACAACTATGCGATCAACGTGCTGAAGGCGAAGAAGATCGCGATCATCGGCGACACCTCGGGCTACGGCACCGCCACCGTCAAGCAGTCCACCGAGATGCTGGCGGCCATCGGCATCACCCCCGTCTATACCGTGCTGGTCGACTCCAACCGCACCAGCCTTACCGACGAGATGGCGAAGGCGAAGGCTGCCGGTGCCGAGATCGTGATGCCCTGGACAGCCTCGACCGGCCTGCTGGCACGCATCCTCAACGCGCGCGGCGACATGCAATGGGATGTTCCGGTTCTTGGGCATGTCGGCATCATGTCGACGGCCATGAAGGCCTTGCTGAACAAGCCGGAGTACTGGGAGAAGGCCTACGCGGTCGGCCTGAAGAACATGACCTACGGCGCCGATGGCAAGCTGCCTGAGAGCACACGCCAGCTCATGGAAGCGATACGGCCCACGCTGGGCGGCGGGACCATCGACTTCTCCTTTGGCTGGATCGCGACGGGCTACGACCTGGTCAAGGTGATCGAGCATGCGGTCAAGACGGCCGGTTCGACCGACCCCGCCGCGATCCAGAAGGCGCTGGAGGGCACGCGCGACTTCAAGGGCTACTACGCGACCTACACCTGGGGACCGAGCATCCGCAACGGCTTCCAGGACAGCGACCTCGTGGTCAACGTCGCCAACAGCTTCAAGGACGGGAGCTACCAGCGCGCGCCGCAATAGCCGGGCGCTGCCGCGAGGCGCAGCCGGACAGGCCCCCCCGGTCAGGCGATGTGCGTGAGGACGTCATACCTGTACCCGCCGCATACACGAAGAACATTTCTTCTCGAACTCGGTCCGTGGAAACGTGGCTGGGCTCGATGGGGCCACCGTTGTCACCCGGGTTTGCACGGATCCTTGTCTGGCTCGGCGTTTGCACTGTCACCGTATCAGCGACGGCTGCCAAGTCATGTCGATCGCTGGCACGTCGACGCGACGCCATCGCGAATTCACACTCCAACGGGGACCCCTATGTTCAATGTCAAATCAGTGCATGTCGCCAACGAAGCGCTCGAGGGCCTGTTCGACCAGGACGGGCCGCTGCTGCAACGCCGTCAATGGCTCACTTTCGCCGCCGCTGCGGCCGTCATGGCGTCACCGGGCCTGGCGCGAGCGCAACAGTTCCCATCGAAGCCAATCCGGCTGCTTAATGGCTTCGCAGCAGGCGGGGGTAGCGACAATGTCGTCCGTCTGGTGACGCCAGCACTGGCGGCCGAGTTGAAGGCTACTCTGGTCGTGGAGAACAAGACAGGCGCAAGCGGCATGATCGCCGTGGACTACGTGGTCAAGGCGCCCCCGGACGGCTACACGCTCCTGATGACCCCGGGCAGTTCGGTGATGATCGCCCCGCAGGCCGCTCCTAAGCCAACGTTCGACGCGTTGACGGACCTCGTCCCGATCAACACGCTCGGCGGTTCACCATTGGTCATCAGCGCGCACCCCAGCCTCAAGGTGCGCACGCTGAAGGAACTCATTGCGCTCTCGCGCACTCGCCCGATCTCGATTGCCTCGGCGGGTACAGGCACCATGACGCATCTTGTGATCGAGTTGCTCATCAAGGCGACGGGGGACACCTTCACCCATGTCTCCTACAAGGGTAGCGCCCCCGGGATCGTCGATGCGATCGGTGGACATGTCGACGCCATCGTTTCCGATATTTCGTCGGCGATGCAGCATTTCAGCGATGGCCGGCTGATCCCATTGGCCGTGACCAGCGAGCAGCGCTTCGACCTCCTCCCCAACGTGCCCACGGCCAACGACACATTGCCCGGGGTCACCGGCATGAATTGGACCTGCGCCTTCGCGCCGGCGAAGACCCCCCAGGCCATCGTGGACCAGATCAGCGCAGCCATGGTCAAGGTCGTCGCCCGCGACGACATTCGCGCCAGCCTGAAGCAGAACGGCCTGATTCCCATCACCTACCGGGACCCGGAAGCCTTCCGGAAGTTCGTTGTCGAGGAGTACACCCGATGGGGCAAGCTGATACGAGAGAGAAACATCGTGGCCAGCTGACGGCCTGAAGACGCGGGCGTGACAGGCAACCCAGTCACGCCCGGTCGGCTCAGCGGTCGACCTGCTGCTGCAGGTACGCCGGATAGCGATCACCCTGCACGACAACGCCGTCGAGCGCAAGCTGGATCCCCTGCAGGTCGGCGCTCGAGAGGCGGACGGACGCAGCGCCCAGGTTCTCTTCCAGCCGATGCAGTCTGGTCGTGCCCGGGATCGGCGCGATACACGGTTGTTGGGCCAGCAACCAGGCGAGCGCAATCTGCGCAACGGTCGCGCCCTTTTGCTGCGCGATCCGGCCGATCAATTCCACCAGCGACTGGTTCGCAGCGCGCGCCTCGGTGCTGAAGCGAGGAATGCCGTTGCGGCGGTCGCTGGGGTCGAACTGGGTCTGTGCGTCGATGGCGCCGGTGAGAAAGCCCTTGCCGAGCGGGCTGAACGGGACGAAGCCGATGCCGAGTTCCTCCAGCACAGGCAGCAAATCGCTCTCGGGCTCGCGCCACCACAAGGAGTATTCGCTCTGCAGCGCCACCACGGGCTGGACCGCATGCGCACGACGAATCGTGGAGACGCCGGCCTCGGACAGGCCGAAGTGCAGCACCTTGCCCTCGCGGATCAAGTCCTTGACCGCGCCCGCGACGTCCTCGATCGGCACGTTCGGGTCCACGCGATGCTGGTAGTAGAGGTCGATCACGTCGGTCTTCAGGCGTCTGAGCGATCCTTCGGCAGCGGCACGGATTTGTTCAGGGCGGCTGTTGAGGCCCGCCTCGACGCCTTGTGCATCGAACTGGTAGCCGAACTTGGTGGCGATGACCGCGCGGTCGCGGAATGGCGCCAGCGCCTCACCCAGAAACTCCTCGTTGGTGAACGGGCCGTACACCTCCGCCGTGTCGAAGAAAGTGACACCGCGATCGAAGGCGGCGCGGATCAGCTTGACCGCCTCCTGCTTGTCGAGCGCGGGCCCGCGGCCATAGTTCAACCCCATGCAGCCGAAGCCAAGGGCCGAGACCTCGAGCCCACCGTTGCCGAGTTTCCGCTTTTCCATTTGCTGTTCCATTTCTTGCTGGCAGCGAGTGCCGGGTGGTCAACCGGCTCGAAACACCGCCTTGACGTTCATGTGTTCCATCAGTCCCTCGTAGCCCATGGCCGCGCCGATGCCGCTGTCGCGCACGCCGGCGAAAGGCATCTCCGGCACGCTGGGCGTGAAGGTGTTCAGGCCCAGGATGCCGACGCGCAGGCCTTCCTGGATGCGGCGCGCGCCTTCGATCGTCGACGTGAACGCATAACCCGCCAGTCCGTACTCGGTCGAATTCGCTGCGCGCAGCGCGTCGTCCAGGCTGGCGACCGGCTGGAACGCTGCCACGGGACCGAAGGGCTCCTCTCGCATCAGCCGGGCTTCTGCGGACACGTCCGCCAGCACCGTCGGTTGCCAGAAGTACCCGGCGCCACTGCGGCCCGCTCCGCCGGTGAGGATGCGGCCGCCGTGCGTCAGTGCGTCATGCGTCAGCTCTTCCATCGCCGATACGCGCCGGCCTTGGGCCAGCGGCCCCATGTCGGTCGCGCTGTCGGCGCCGTTACCGACCGTGAGCGCCTTCGCACGCTGGACGAAGGCATCGACGGTTCGCTGGTACACGCGCTCATGCACGAAGAAGCGGCTCGGCGAGGTACAGATCTGCCCGGCGTTGCGGTACTTGCTCGCGACCGCGGCTTCGACGAAGGCATCGATGTCGGCGTCGTCCATCACGATGACCGGCGCGTGGCCGCCGAGCTCGAAGGTGACCTTCTTGAGCGCGGCGCCGGCCAGCGTTGCCAGGTGGCGACCGACGCTGGTCGATCCGGTGAAGGTGATCTTGCGGATGTGCGGAGATGCGATCAGGCGCTCCGACACCTGCGCCGGATGGCCGAACAAGACTTGAAGCGCAGCGGGCGGCACACCCGCGGCGTGGAACATGCGGGCCAGCGCCAGCACGGCGCTGGGACACTCCTCGGCGGGCTTGATCACCACCGAGCAGCCGGCCGCAAGCGCGTGGCCGATCTTGCGCGCCGCCAACGAGATCGGGTAGTTCCACGCCGAGAACGCGGCCACAGGGCCCACGGGGTCCAGCAGGACCAGCTGTTCCATGTTGCTGAAGCGGGAAGGCACGACGCGTCCATACACCCGCTTGCCTTCTTCGCCGAGCCACTGCACGAGGTCGGCCGAGCCCAGCACTTCCCCGCGGGCTTCCTTCAGTGTTTTGCCCTGTTCCGATGTCAGCAAGGAGGCCAGGCGCTCGACGTCACTGCGCATCGCCAGGGCGACGACCGAGAGGATGTTCGCGCGCTCCAGGGGTGTGCGGCGGCGCCATTCCTCGAAACCGGCTTGTGCCGTTTCGGCAGCCAGGTCGATGTCCGCCACGCTGGCCAGCGTGAGCTCGCCAATCGTCTCGCCGGTCGCCGGATTGACGATGGGGCGGCGCTCGCGGCCTTCTCCGGTGACATCCTGGCCGTTGATCAACAGGGGGACTTGATAGATGTGGTTGTCACGCATTCGTGGGTTCCATTTGAGAGACGGGTGGCGCAGCGGTCGACCAGGCCGGCGTCTTGCGCAGGATGAGATCCGCGGCCTTCTCGGCGATCATCACGGTCGGCGCATGGGTGTTGCCGGAAGTGACGTGCGGCATGATCGAGGCGTCGGCGATGCGCAAGCCACTGATGCCATGCACCCGCAGCTGGCTGTCCACCACGGCGCGTCCGTCAGTGCCCATGCGGCAGGAGCCCACCGGGTGATAGGTCGTGCCGCCGGTACGGCGCGCGTAGTCCAGCAACTGCTCGTCCGTCGTCAGCTCAGGGCCCGGCATGACCTCTTCGCGGCCATAGGCATCGAAGGCATTCGCGAAGAGAAGCCGTCGGGCCCAGCGCAACCCCGCCACCACGCATTGCTGGTCGACAGGCGCCCGCAAGTAGCCGGGCGAGATCGCCGGCGCGTCCTCGGGGCGCGGCGAGATCGTGCGGATATGACCGCGACTTTCGGGACGCATCTGCCAGATCCCCATCGACATGCCGGGCTTCGATTCGAGGACGAACTTGCCGCCGAGCTCGAAGCTCGCGGGGATGAACGAGATCTGGAGGTC
This sequence comes from Variovorax rhizosphaerae, assembly GCF_037889975.1. Taxonomy (NCBI): domain Bacteria; kingdom Pseudomonadati; phylum Pseudomonadota; class Betaproteobacteria; order Burkholderiales; family Comamonadaceae; genus Variovorax; species Variovorax rhizosphaerae. The sequence continues at coordinate 28,048 of NZ_JBBKZT010000017.1, forward strand.
CGGGATGTCGAGATCGGGCGAACTCTTCAGGTAGCCGGTGACGAACGATGGCGAGGCCGTGAGGATGCCCTTGCCGCGTGCCATGTAGTCGAAGACTTCGGCCACCAGGCGCAGCCCCCTGCCCTGCTGGTTCAACGTGGTCATGCCGCGCAGACGGCGAACGAGCTTGGAGGTGTAGTGGTCTTGCATGCCGTGCCCGACACCGGGCAAGTGATGCCTGACCGCGATGCCGGCCGCCTGAAGCTCCTCGCCATGGCCGATGCCAGAGAGGTTCAGCAGGTGCGGCGTGTTCACGGTGCCGCCACAGACGATGACTTCCCTGCGGGCCTGCGCGGTCTTCTTCACGCCGCCAACGCGGTAGCTGACCCCGCGGGCGCGGCGGCTGTCGTCGAGCTCGATCGCGCACGCCAGCGCGGAGGTTTCGATGGTCAGGTTCTGGCGGTTCATGACCGGTCGCAGATAGGCCGTGGCGGCGGTCTCGCGGAACCTGCCGTCGCGCGTCTGTTGGGCCTGGCTCACCCCGGCGCGATAGTCGCTGTTGTAGTCCTTCAGAACCGGCAAACCGACCTCGTTGGCGGCACGCAGGAAGTCTCGTGCGACGGGGTGCAACTCGGCGTAGTCGGACACCACGATCGGACCGTCGCGGCCGCGCTTGGCAGGGTCGCCGTTCGCATAGCTTTCGGAGCGCATGAAGAAGGGACGCACGTCGTCAAATGACCATCCCTCGCAGCCTTCGCGGGCCCAGCGGTCGTAGTCGTAAGGCAAGCCCCATGACTGCACCAGGCCGTTGATGGCACCGCTGCCGCCCAGCACCTTGCCGCGCGGGTAGTCGAAGCTGCGCCCGCCGAGCCCCACCTGGGGCTCGATCTTGTAGCCCCAACTCGAATGGCCGGACTTGAGCACGCGAAAGAAGCCCGCCGGCACGCGCACGTAGGGATGCCGATCCGACTTGCCCGCCTCCAGCAGCAGCACGGTCGCGCCGCTGTCCACCAGCCGTCGCGCCACGACCGAGCCGGCCGCGCCCGCGCCCACCACCACATAGTCAAACTCGTTCAAGCTCATTTCCTCCAGGCCAGCTACTGCGGCGCCAGCTGATAGCTGCCGTCCTTGAAGCTGTTGGCCCTGTTCATGACGAGTCCGCTCTCCTGGAAGCCGTTGCGCTCGGTCGCGCTCCAGCTGTAGTCGGCGTAGTAGCCCTTGAAGTTGCGCGTGTTCTCGAGCGCCTTCTGGATCGCGGCGGGGTCGGTCGAGCCGGCCGTCTTGACGGCGTGCTGGATGATTTGCACAAAGTCATAGGCATGTGCGACCCACCAGAAGGTGAAGTCGATCTGGCCGCCGCCGAGCTTGGGCCGGATCGCTTCCATGAGGCGCTGCGTGCGCTCCGGCAACTTGCCGTCGGCTCCGTAGGTCATGTTCCGGAAGCCCACCGCGTAGGTCTTCTCCCAGTACTCGGGCTTGTTCAGCAGGCCCTTGATGGCCGTCGTCATGATGGCCGAGTGGCCGACCATCGGGACGTCCCACCCCATGTCGCCACGCGCATTGAGGATGCGCGCCAGCAGACCGGTCGATGCCGTCCATGGCATGACGATGTCTGCGCCGGCCTCCCTCGCCTTTGTCATCTCGTCGGTGACGCTGGTGCGGTTGGGATCGACGAGCACGGTGAACACCGGCGTGATCCCGAGCGCCGCAAGCATGGCCGTGGATTTCTTGACCGTTGCCGTACCAAAACCCGTGGTGTCGCCGATGAGGGCGATCTTCTTGCGCTTCAGGACGTTGACCGCATAGTCGTGGCTCACCCGCAGCCATTGCTCGTTCGTGAAGATGACGCGAAAGGCGCGCGGAGACTTCACCGGATCGGTGAGCTCGTCCAGCGCGCCGATCACGAGGTTGGGCACACCCGCGCGCGCGACGATGGGAATCGTGGCCAGCGCCTCGCCCGAATTGACCGGCCCGACGATGAAGTCCACCTTGTCCTGGTGCACCAGCTGGTTGGCGAAGTTGACCGCCTTGGTGGGATCGCCTGCCGTGTCACGCGTGAGAAGTTCGAGCTTGCGGCCGTTGATGCCGCCCGCCTGGTTCATCTCGTCGACCGCGAAGCGCAGGCCTTCGTTCTCCGCAATGGCGGCGGTGGAGAGCGGACCGGTCAGCGACGACAGCCAGCCGATGCGGATCGGCTCCTGCGCGAAGCTGTGGTTCGCGATCGCCCCGAGGGCCAGCGCACCGAAGGTTGCCGCGAGGCGAAGAAGTGAACGCACGTTCATGGTGGATTTCAAGAGGAAGCGTGAAGGCGAAGACCGGGGCGCGGCCACGGCATCTCGACCAGTCGGCCCGTCGTGCCGAGCGTGACCCAGGCGGTCCGCATTTCGGCGCCGCCGAAGCAGAGGTTGGTGGTGTAGGGGTCCGGCAGCGGGACGTGCTCGACCAGCTCACCGTCGGGCGACAACACCGTGATGCCACCATTCAACAGCGTGGCCACGCAGATGTTCCCGCCGGCCTCCACCGCGAGCGAATCGAAGAACTGGTAGCCCGGCAGGCCTGCGAGCAGCCTGCCGCCGTGCGGCGCCGGGGATCGAGGTGTACCGGCCAACTGGCCCGGCCGCGCGATGTCGAAGGACCAGAGGCGGCAGGTGGGCGTCTCGGCGACATACAGGACGCTGCCATCCGGCGACAAGCCGATGCCATTCGGCGTCATCAAGGGATGGATCATCTCACGGCACTCGCTGCCGTCGATCCGGGCGTAGCAGACCGCGCCGAAGTCCTGTTCTCGTGATCGCCGCTTGCCGCTGTCCGTGAACCAGAAGCCACCTTCCGAGTCGAAGACCAGGTCGTTGGGGCCCTTCAGCGGCGCCTTGTCGCTGTTGCGATAGAGCACCGTGAGTTCTCCCGTGGCCAGGTCGACGCGCTCGATCCGGCCGCCCGAGTAGTCGGCCGGCTGCGGTCCCGGACGCACGCTGCCGTCCGCATGCTTGAGCCACTCGAAGCCGCCCGAGTTGCAGATGTAGCAGGCGCCGTCCGGGCCGATGGCCGCGCCATTGGGGCTGGCGCCTGGACTGGCGACGACCTGCCTGGTGCCATCGGGCCGCAGACGTGTCAACAGGCCAGCCGAGATCTCGACCAGCAGCACCGAGCCGTCGCTCAACCAGACCGGCCCCTCGGGAAAGCCAAGTCCCTCCGCAAGAATCTTCATCGCGTCCCCGGCTGCAAGCCTTGCGACTGCCAACGGCAAGCACTCATGGCAAGCGATAGAGACGGCGCGCAGTGCCGCCGAGGATCAGCTTCTTGTCCTCCAGCGAGCAGCCGGCGATGACGCGCTTGAACATGTTCCAGAGCGTGCCGTACGGCATGCCGGCCTTGTCCACCGGGAAGTTGGAGGACGCCATGCAGCGCCCGGCTCCAAACAGTTCGATGCAGGGCTCCAGATACGGCCGCCAGAGCTGCGCGAGTTGCTCGGACGTGGGTGGCCTCTCGGCCTTGGTGAAGTCGAAATTGCCCAAGCACATCAGGAGGCCGCCCATCTTGATCGAGACGTTGGGACAGGTGGCGAGTTCCTTCATGCCTGCCAGCCAGAGGGCATGGACCTCGGCTTCCTTCCCCGCATACGACGAATGCCCGAGCGGACTGCCCGTATGGACCACCACAATCGTCGCGTCCGGGTGGGCTCGCGCAAGCGCGGTGACCTGCGGCAACTGCGTGTGAAAGATGCTGGCGTCGAAGGTCAGGCCCATCGACGTCAGCACGTCGATGCCCTCGCCGAATGACTTTTCCAGGTAGAGCCCGGTGCGATCCGCGCCGACCGGCCCGTTGACTGCCGGATCGGCGTCCCATTTGCCGCGCTGGCGAACGCCGCGGAAGCGGCCGTTGGCGGCTTCGACGTGTGCCTCGATCGTTTCACGCGTCCGCTCCCCGAGCGTCAGGTCCGCGTAGCCAACGATCGCAGCAGCGGCTGCGCAAGACGTGTACTTGCCGCTCGCGGCCATCGCGGCCTGGCCGACCGCGAACTCGGTCTCGCCCACCCAGCGCAGATGCTCGGGTCCGCTCGCGCGATACATCGCATGGCATTCGATGAACACTGTCGCGTCGATGGTGTGGCCCGACGCCGCGACGTCCAGCGCGAATTCCGGCACGAAGTACTTGTAGCCCGTCTTGTGATCCCACAGGTGCATGTGCGGATCGACGATCGCCAGCTCTGGCTCGATCGCCGCTTCCCCCGGGGCGCGGGCCAGCCACGCCTCATCCGGCGCGCGCGTGGCGGTGAAGACCGAGGCGGCCTGCGCGGCGACCGGTGCGTGCGCTTCAGTCGCCGTCACTCAGGCGCCTTCGAATTCAACGCCCGCCATCGATTCGTAGAGCTTGGCCATCGAATCGATGCTGGCTTGGGAACCGAGCTTGCGTGCGCCGATCTCGTACAGGCTGCCAGCCGCATTGGCAATCAACATCGGAGCGCCCTGCTCGATGGCCAGCTGGCTGGCGAGCTTGAGATCGTCCACCATCGCTTGCAGCTTCACTGGTGAGCTTTCCTTCGCCGGGGACAGCAAGGGCAGGACCCGCTCGGAGGCGGCGCTCCATCCCGTGCTCTTGTTGATCACCATGTCGACGTCGGACAGCTTGAGCCCATACGCAACCGCGATCGAAGCCGCCTCGTAGGTCAGGAGCAGGTTGCACGCCGCCACGGCGTTCTGGATGAGATGGAGTTCCTTCTCCCCCGCCACGCTTGCAGCCGGATGGGCGCCTTCCGCATCGTCCGCCGGCGCGACGATGTGCGTGTCCGCCATCGATTCGATCAAGTTCATGACACGGTCGAACTGCACATCCTTGCCGAGCGTGCTGACGCCGATCTGCAGCAGGCCGCGCACGCTGTTCGCGAGCGTCGTCGGCACACCGCAGACCTTGCCGAGCTGGATCGACTGGTTGATGTCCTTGAGCATCAGTGCCATGGCGAAGTTGGAAACGGCCGCCTTGCCATCGACGATGCTTTGCAACGTGACCTTGGTCGTGCGATTGCAGGCCGAACCGCTGTTGATCGCGCCGGTGATGGCTGCGAGCGAAAGACCCAGCTTCCTGCCGAGCGCCACGACCTCGAGGGCCGCGAGCCGGCAGCCCGCGCTCAGGAGGTTGTTGACCAGCTTCATCGCCTGGCCGTCACCCACCCGCTCGCCGCATCGGAACACATTGGAGCTGATGGTGTTGAGCACCGGCAGCGCGCGGTCGTACTGGGCCTGCGGGCCCGAGGCCATAATCGTGATCGTGCCCGCGGCCGCGCCGACGACGCCACCCGACACCGGTGCGTCGATCATCTCGATGCCGCGTTTGGCCAGCACCTTGGCAATCGCCACCGTCTCGCCCGGCACGCCGCTGGTCTGGTCGACCACCAGCTTGCCCGCGGACAGGCCTTCAGCCAGACCGCCGGGGCTGAACATGAGCTTGTGCACGTCCGACGTGCGCGGCAGGCACAGCAGGATGATGTCGCACTGCCGCGCGAGTTCGGCGGCCGTGGGCGCAACGGTCGCGCCGAGCTCCTTGAATGCGGCGCAGGATGCGCTGTTGAGGTCCCAGACCGTGAGGGGGTACTTGCCCACGAGGTGGCGCGCCAGTGCGCCGCCCATGGAACCCAAGCCGATGTATCCGATGTTCATGGTCAGCTCCTTACTTCCCTTCGGCTTCGAACAGCGGCAGCGCAGCCCGTCCCGCCGCCAGGCCGGCCGGCCAGCCGGCGTAGAAGGTCACGTGCACGATGAGTCCCCGCAGCTCGTCGAGGGTGATGCCGGCTTCCAGGCCGCGCGACATCCAGGCCTTCATCTCATCGACCTTGCCGCCAGCGGCCAGTACGCCCAGGGTGACGAGGATGCGGTCGCGATGGGCCAGTTCCTTCTGCTTCCAGACGTCGCCGAGCAGAACGTCCTTGCGAAGGCGTGCCAGTTCGGGCACCTGTTCGTAGATGCGGGCGGATTCGGAAGATGCGGTGGGCAAAGCCATGAAAAACTCCTGGTAGTTGTGTCGGGGACGGTTCCATCTGGAACCTGTTGGGGTCATTGCGGCAATTGCGCGCATCAGTCCTTGATGACGATGCCGCGCTCCTTGATCAACTTGCCGAAGCGCTGGTAGTCGGTCGCGACCAGTTTCTGGAACGCTGCGGGATCCGGCTGTGCATAGACGGTGGCGCCGCTCTTGATGAACTGCTTGCGCACGTCGTCGCGGGCAATCATCTTCATGAGGCCTGCGTTGAGCGTGTCGATGATGGGCTTGGGCGTCTTCGCGGGCGCGAACAGACCCGTCCAGCTCACCATGACGAGGCCGGGCACATCCTCCTGCAGCGTCGGCACGTTGGGCAGCACGTCCATCCGCTTTTCCGAAGCGATGCCCAGCATCAGCAACTTGCCGTCGTTGTGAAAGGGCAGGAACGAACCGACATCAGACACGGTGGCGTCGATGTGACCGGCGATGGTGTCGGTGATCGTGGGACCGCTGCCCTTGTAGGGCACGACGACGAAATTGCCTCCGGTCGACTGGATCAGGCTCTCGACCAGCAGATGCAGCGTGCCGCCCAGGCCGGAGGTGCCGACCGTCACCGGGCGCGTGCGGGACAGCGCCACGAGATCCTTGACCCGCTTGACGCCGAGCCCGGGATTGACTGCCAGCGCCATCGGCGATTCGGCCACCATGTTGACCGCTGTGAGATCCTTCAGCGCGTTGAAGGATTGCCGTCCCATCGCCTGCGGCGCGATGATGATCGGCGTGGCCGTGCCGACCAGCAGGGTGTAGCCGTCCGGGGGGGCACCTGCCACGTACTCCGAGGCGATGACGCCAGTGGCGCCCGGCTTGTTTTCGACGACGACCGGCACGCCGAGCGCATCCGCGAGGCCAGCGGAGATCATGCGCGCGCCGAAGTCGGTGGAGCCGCCGGGGACGAAGCCGACGATGATCCGGATCGGCTTCGCGGGATACGCCTGCGCAAACGCGACGTCACCGCAAAGGCCCGCCACAAGGCCTGCGCCGAGGCCCAGCACGTTGCGACGTGTGATGCGGGACGGATACGACTCACGAACGATCATTTGTCTCCTTTGCATGGCTCAGAGGATTCTGGAAATGCCCGATGTGATCCCGGACTCTTGCGCCTTGATGAACACGCTTGTGATCATGGAATGTGCAAACCCCATGCCAGTCCTCAGAGCGGTGTCGCAACGCTGCTGTTTCCTCTGAGGAGGCCCTTGCTACTTCGCAAGCGCAACGTTCTTGCGCCCTGCCCATGTCCGCTGCAACGACACGACCGTCCCCGTCGTGCACACATGTCCTCGGCTTGGGCGGAGCGAGTTCGGCGCCTCACCCGGCCCGTGCAGCAGCGTGCAGGGGTGTGCAAGCCCATCCGTGAAGCCACTCGGCCGGATGTTCCAGTCACCGCCTTCGCACTGGCATGCGCATTGCAATCTGCAGACCAAGCGATCACCGCTCGCAACGTCGCCCGACATTGATGCCAGCACCGCCGTCGTCGATCCGCACCTTCCAACCAACAGCTCGGAAACACAACCATGACAAACGCGTACAAGCTCTACATTGACGGGAATTGGGTGGCCGAAGCCAACCAGGAAGTCTTTCCCTCGATCAACCCCTACACGCGCGAGCCATGGGCGATGGTCCCTCAGGCCACCGACGCCCAGGTGGCGGAGGCCATCTCCGCCGCGCGGCGCGCGTTCGACAACCACTGGAGCAAGACCTCCGGCCTTGAGCGCGCCAGACTCCTGAATCGCCTGGCGGACCTGCTGCAGGCCGATGCGGATCGCATGAGCGTGCTCGAGAGCACCGACAACGGCAAGGTGATCCGCGAGACTCGCTCGCAACAGCTCTTCGCGGCGCGTGCCTACCGCTTCTACGCAGGCTACGCCGACAAGCTGTGGGGCCAGAGCATGCCGCTCGATGAACGCGACGTGCTGAACTACACGCGCCGCGAACCCGTCGGCGTGGTGGTGGCGATCACCGCATGGAATTCGCCGATGCACCTGTTGTCGAACAAGCTCGCACCGGCCATCGCGGCCGGCAACTGCATCGTGATCAAGCCATCGGAACAGGCTTCGTGCACGACGCTCGAGTTCGCCAAGCTGATCGAGCAGGCAGGCTTTCCTCCGGGCGTCGTCAATGTGGTCACGGGCGACTATCGTGTGGGCAAGGCCTTGCTGAACAGTGGGCGCGTGGACCACGTGACCTTCACGGGCAGCCCGGGCGTGGGGCGCGAAATCTCCGCAGCGGCCGGTCGCCTGCTGGTACCGGTCACGATGGAGCTCGGTGGCAAGTCGCCCAACATCATCTTCGAGGATGCCGACATCAAGAAGGCGACGATCGGCGCGCTGGCCGGCATCTTCGGTGGCACCGGCCAGTCCTGCATCGCAGGCTCCCGGTTGCTGGTGCAGCGCAAGGTCTATGCGGAAGTCTCGGAGACGCTCGTCGCACGCGCGAAGAGCATAAAGATGGGCAATCCGATCGACCCGAAGACCGAGATGGGCACGGCAGCGAACCAGCCGCAGTTCGAACGGATCATGCAGTCCATCGATGGCGCGATGAAGGATGGCGCCCAGTTGCTCACCGGCGGCAAGGCGGCTTCGGGCCCGGACCTAGGACGCGGCTTCTTCGTCGAGCCGACGATCTTCGGCGAGGTCAACAACTCGATGAGCGTGGCGCAGGAAGAGATCTTCGGGCCGGTGCTGTCGATCATTCCCTTCGAGACGGAAGAAGAGGCCATCGCGATCGGCAACGACACCAAGTACGGACTCGCGGCAGGCATCTGGACAACCGACGTCTCGCGCGCCCTGCGGGTCTCGCGCGAGATCCACGCCGGCATGGTCTGGGTCAACACCTACCGCGCGGCGGCGGCGCAGGCGCCATTCGGCGGCGTCAAGGACAGCGGATCCGGCCGTGAACGTGGCGAGGAAGTGCTGGACGCCTTCACGACGACCAAGAACGTCATGATCAATTTCTCCAACGAAGAGCGCGATCCGTTCGCGATGAAGCTCTGATGTCGGACAGCAAGCTGGCCGTGGCTCCGAAGATGAAGCTCAAGTTCGGGCCCAACTCGCCCTATGTGCGCAAGGTGCTGATCCTCGCGATCGAACTCGGGCTCGAGGAACGCATCGGGAGAGAGCTGGTGAACCTGTCGCCCTACGAGCCCGATGCCAGTGTCATCGCGATCAATCCGCTCGGGAAGATCCCGGCCTTCGTCACCGACGACGGCATGCCGCTCTTCGACTCCAGCGTGGTGTGCGAATACCTCAGCACGCTGGCCGGCGACACCGCCTGGTATCCCACCGCCGGTAACGCGCGCTGGCACGCGTTGCGGTGCAACGCTTTGGCCAACGGGATGCTCGAGGCCGCACAGCTGGTGCGTCTCGAACAGGTCCGCCCCGAAGCCTTTCGCTACGACAAATGGGTGCAGGCACAGACGGCCAAGGTGCTTCGCGGGATCGCGTTTCTCGAGGGAAAGCTTCCAGCCGAGGCGGACGTCGGCGCGATCGCCGTGGCCTGCGCACTGGGCTGGCTGGACTTCCGCTTCGGCGATCTTGCATGGCGCGAGTCCGCGCCGCGACTGGCCGCATGGTTTGAAGTCTTTGGCCGGCGCGAGAGCTTTGCATCGACGCGCCATCCGGGCCAGAAATAGGCCACGCGAAGGTGGACGCCCCTGTGCTTCCTGAGAGCGGCGAGAGGGCGCGTCGCGCCCAGTTGGCGCGGATCATCACCGGTCACGTGTGCCTGCATGCATCGATGACGGGGTCGCGCATGGCTGCGCCGCTGCTGGCGCTAAACCAGGGGCATGGCAAGGCTGCTGTCGGCCTGCTGGTGGCGTTGTTCGCGTTGACGCAGATCTTCTTGTCCCTGCCTGCCGGTCGCTACGCCGATCGGCACGGACTCCGGCGGCCGGTCGGGCTTGCCGTGATCGCTTCTTCGGTGGGCGTCGGACTTGCCGCGATCTGGCCGACCTACCCCGTGCTGTGCCTCACGGCATTGCTGTGCGGCGGTGCCGTCGGCGCTGCGACCATTGCCGTGCAGCGCCACGTCGGCCGGATGGCAACGTCGACCGCCGAGCGCCGGCAGGCCTTCTCGTGGCTGGCGATTGCGCCCGCCGCCTCCAACTTCCTCGGCCCTTTCGCAAGCGGCCTGGTGATCGACCTCGCGCGGTACCAGGCTGCGTTCGTGCTGCTGGCCTGCATGCCGCTTGTCGGCTGGACTTTGCTGCGCAGTGCGCGCGAGCTTCCAGAGGAGCCCGTGGCTTCGAGAGGCGGCGCCGCGTGGGATCTGCTGCTTGGCCCGGGCATGCGCCGCCTTCTCCTGATGAACTGGTTCATGACCGCCTCATGGGACCTGCATGGCTTCATGGTGCCAGTGCTCGGCCATGAGCGTGGGCTCCAGGCCTCGGCCATCGGCAGCATCCTCGGTGGCTTCGCGCTCGCCGCTGCCTGCGTCCGCATCGTGATGCCGCTGTTCGCCGGCCGCCTGCAGGAATGGGTGCTGATCACCGGCGCCACGGCCGCGGCCGGCGTGCTGTTCCTGCTCTATCCGCTGACCTCGACGGCACTCGAGATGGGCATCTGTTCCGCAGCCCTGGGCTTCGTCCTGAGCGTCGTGCAACCCACGGTCATGAGCATGCTCCACCAGATCACGCCGCGCGAGCGGCATGGTGAGGCGCTGGCCGTGCGGCTCATCATGGTCAACGCATCCAGCGTGGGCATGCCCTTGCTGTTCGGCATGGCAGGGTTCCTCACCGGCGTGACCGGCGTGTTCCTGACCATGGGCGTGATCCTGGCCTGCGGCAGCCGCCTCGGACTGGGCTTGCGTGGCCTCGGCGACGACCAAGACGAGTCCGGACACTAGCCGGCTCGCGAAGCCCTGCACGCACATTCGGCCTGCAAAGCAATCGTCTCGGCGACGACTCAGGCCTTGGTACGACGCCGTGGTTGGTCAGTCGCCCGCTTCGAACAACGCGCGCACGCCGGAGAGATCGTCCTGCACTGCGGCCGCAACTTTGCCGAGCCCGAAGAACGTCAGGTACTCGGGCACCTGCTGGATCAGCATCTCGAAGCCCGGATAGGCCGCCACGTCGCGCGCATGGCAGGCCTGCAGCAGCGGCGTCGGCTGGTTCTTCATGAGGATGTCGACGACGCAGGCACCGCTGTCGAGGCGCGCGACATCGAAGGCCGGTGGATCGCTCGCATTCAGGCCGAGCGGCGTGGCGTTGATGACCAGGTCGTAGCCTGCGGGGTCGGACGATGAAGCGGCGACCACGTCGCAATCGAAAGCTGCGCTCAGTCCCTCCGCAATGCCGGTGGCCCGCTTGACGTCGCGTGCCGCTAACGCGATACGAGCGGCGCCCCGGGCCGCCAGCGTCGCCGCGATCGCGACGCCCGCGCCGCCGACGCCCACGATGAGCACCTTGCGCCCAGCCACCGGAACGCCCCAGAGGTCCAGTCCCTTGGCAAAGCCGATGCCATCGAACAGGGCGCCCTCGATCGAACCATCGGAATTGCGGCGCACCGCATTCACCGCGTTGGCCGCACGGCCTAGCGCATCGCAATGGTCGAGCATCTGCACCATCGCCGTCTTGTGCGGAATCGTCAGCCAGAGACCGTCAATGTTGCCCGCCTTGAGGACCGAGCGGGCAAAGGACTCGAAGTCGGCTGGAGCTACGCGGGCCGGCACCAGAACCGCGTCGACGCCGTGCCGCTCGAAGAGATGGTTGAAGACCTGCGGCGCCCGAACCTGAGCCACCGGGTCGCCAAGGATCAGGAATACGCGTGTGCTGCCACCGATTTTCATGTGCAAGAGCCCTGTAAGTAGAAGGAACCTGCAATCTAGTTGGCGCTCTGGCACCGTACAAGGCAGGCTGATCGATCAGCGAACGTGCTGCGACGATAGGTGCTTGTTTCGAGGGTATCCCAGGCTCATGTCGATCTCATTGCGGGCCACGCCCATGCCAACGTGATACTGGCGCAGATGGCGCAGTGATATGCGATGTGTCGACGCCGAACGCAATGCGTGCACTCGACAACGACAGTTCTCAGACCTGCGCCCCCCATTCTTCATGGCATGTGCTTTGCAGACCAGGACTCCAGCCCTTCAACAATCGCTGGAACACCGATCTCATGAAACGTCGTCACGCAGTAGCCGCCCTCTCCTTCACGTTGCTCGCCTTGACACAGGCCGCCGCAGCACAGGGTTATCCAAGCAAGCCCATCCGTCTTGTCGTCCCCTTTGCGGCGGGTGGTCCGACGGACACGCTGGCGCGCGGATTTGCCGTACAGCTGGGAGAGACATTGAAGCAACAGGTGTTCGTGGAGAACAAGGGAGGCGCGGGCGGAAACCTCGGCGTCGACGTCGTGGCCAAGGCTGCGCCCGACGGCTACACGATTGCGCTCGGCACCAACGGCCCCTTGGCCGGCAACCTGGCGCTGTTCAAGAGCATGCCGTATGACCCCGCAAAAGACCTCGCGCCCATCGCTCGCATCGCGATCGTGCCCAACGTGATTGCAGTCAACCCCTCGGTCCCCGCCAAGAGCATGGGTGAGCTGGTCGCCCTGCTCAAGGCCCATCCCGACGAATACAGTTTCGCGTCCGGAGGCAACGGGACCACCTCTCATCTCGGTGGCGAGTACCTGAAGCTCATGACGGGAACGCGCATGACACATGTGCCCTACAAGGGCGATGCTCCAGGCCTGGTCGACACCATCGGAGGCCAGATCCCGATCATCATCGCGAGCCTTGCCGCCACAGTCCCGTACGTGCAATCGGGCAAGCTGCGCGCACTGGCGGTCACCTCCCGCAATCGCGTGCACGCGCTCCAGGACGTCCCGACGGTTGCCGAGACGGTGGTTCCCAACTTCGACTTCGCGGCCTGGTACGGCCTCGTGGCTCCCGCCGGCACACCCCGCGAGATCGTGCAGAAGCTGAGTGCGGCGAGCTTGCAGGTCGTCGCTTCCAAACAGATGACGGACCGGCTTGCCACGCTCGGTGGCGTGCCCGCGCCAATGGGTGCGGACGAGTTCACCGCCTACATCAAGACAGAGATTCCGCGGTGGGGGCAGATCATCAAGCAGACCGGCGCCAAGGCCGATTGAGAAGAGGGGGCGACGGGGTCGGGTCGCCCCCTCGTCAGCTAGACGTCGGCGAGAACCATGTCGGCGCATTTTTCGCCGATCATCATGCAGGGGATGCTGGTGTTGCCCGAGATGATCGTCGGCATGATCGACGCATCCGCAATGCGCAGTCCGGCAATGCCACGCACGCGCAGGCGCGCGTCAACGACGGACATCGTGTCGTCGCCCATCTTGCATGTGCCGACGATGTGCTGCGTGATCGTGCCTGTGTTGCGGATGTACTCGAGGATCTCCTCGTCGCTCTGCACCTTGGGACCCGGCTCCACTTCCTCGGCGACCAGGCCTCGGAGCGGCGGCGCGTTCGCGACCTCTCGCGCACGGCGCACCGCCAGCACTGCGGTCTTGCGCTCGTTCTCCGTGCCAAGGAAGCGATAGTTGATGACCGGCGGCGCCGCCGGATCTGCCGATCGGATGTGGATGCTGCCAGTGCTCTCGGTGCGCTGCAGGTGGGCATACATCGAGAAGCCCTCGGTTGCCGAAATCCGCCGCGTCTTGCCGCCGCGCAACTCGAGGATGTAGGGGCTGACCACCATCATGATGTCCGGGTTCTCCGCCTTCGGACTCGATCGGGCAAACACCCGCATGGTCCCGTGGCCCTGGGCAATGAAGCCCTTGCGGAAGATCGCGTAGCGCAGCATCTCGAGCCACAGGCGCCAGCCATGGCCCTTCTTTGCGAGCGAAATGTTGGGCGTGTTGAAGCGCCAGCTCATGAGCGCGGCGTAGTGGTCGCGCAGGTTCTCGCCAACACCCTTCAGTTCATGCACGACCTTGATGCCGTGCTTCTGGAGAATCTCGGGGTTGCCGATGCCCGACAGCTCGAGCAGCTTGGGTGAGTTGGCAGCGCCGCAGGACATGATGACTTCGCGCCTGGCGCGGACTTCTTGGTTCTTGCCCTGGCGACGGAAGCGCACGCCCACGCAGCGCTTGCCTTCGAGGATCAGCGAGGTGGCTTCGGAGCCTTGGAGGATCGTCAGGTTGGCACGGCCACGCGCGGGGTGCAGGTACTGCGTTGCGGTGCTGTGGCGCAAGCCCCGGTGCGAGGTCTGCTGGGCCATCGCCACGCCCTCCTGCGAGGCACCGCTGTAGTCCGCATTGAACGGGATGTTCACGGCCTTCGCCGCCTGGATGAACATGTCGTAGAAGGGCGCTACCTTCGAGGCCTCGATCACGTTGATCGGTCCGGATCGGCCACGGTAGTCGTCGGATCCGAGCCGGGTGCGCTCGATCTTCTTGAAGTACGGCAACACCTCCTCGTAGCTCCATCCCGACCCACCGAGCCCCGCCCAAGTGTCGTAGTCGATGCGCTGCCCACGGTTGTAGACGATGGCATTGATCGCCGTGCTGCCGCCCAGCAGCTTGCCGCGCGGAACGTAGATCGGGCGATTGCCGTGGCTCTCGTGCGGCTCCGACTGGTAGCGCCAGTTCACCGCGGGGTTGTCGATCATGTAGACCACACCCACCGGCGGACGCGTCCAGATGTAGTGCGCGCCCTTCTCGCCCGCCTCCAGGCACAGCACTGAGTGCTTGCCGCTTTCGCTGAGTCGGTTGGCCAGCACGCCGCCGGAGGCGCCCGAGCCGATCACGATGAAATCGTAGGTTTCTGAGTGCATGGCTTCTGGTGTGTCTCTGAGTCTCGAATGCAGGGAAATGCCGCTACGGACGTCTTCCGGGCGCGGCTCTCACTGGGTGGTTGCGACGATGTTTCGATCACGGATCAGCTTGCCCCAGCGCGCGTAGTCGTCGGCCACGAAGGTGCGGAATGCGGCAGGAGACGCGAGCGTCTTCGGCAGCACGGCGGCGTCCTTCAGGTGCGTGCGTACGTCCTCGCGGGCCATCGCCTTCACGAGCGCAGCGTTGATCTTTTCGATGATGTCGCGCGGTGTCTTGGCCGGGGCGAACACGCCATACCAGCTCAGCGCCACAAAGCCGGGAATGTCTTCAGCCACCGTCTGCACGTTGGGCAGGAATTCGACCCGCTTCTCGCTCGTGACACCGACCGGAACGAGACGCTTGTCCTTGAACATCTGCAGCACCGGCGGGAAGTCCGCGAGCGTTCCGTCCACGTGGCCGGCCATCGTGTCGACGATGGCGGGACTGCCGCCCTTGTAGGCCACGTGTGTGATGTTGCCCTTGGCGGCCTGGCTCAGCATCTCGATCGTGAGATGCGACATGCCGCCCGCACCGCCCGACGCCAGGTTGACCGTGCGCTTGCGCGACAACGCCAACAAGTCCTTGACGTTGTGAACGCCCAGGTTTGGATTCATGGCGATGACCAGCGGCGATTCACCAACCATGTTGATCGGTGCCAGGTCGTTGAGGACGTCGAACGGGGGCTTCGCCATCGTCTGCGGCGCCGTCGTGATGGCACTCCCGGGCGCATAGAGCAGCGTGTAGCCATCTGGTGCGGACTTGGCGACGAAGTCACCGGACAAGGTACCGCTGGCGCCGGCCTTGTTCTCGACCACAACAATGGTGTTCAGCGCCTCGCCGAGCGCCGGTGCAATGGTGCGCGCCGTGAAGTCGACGCCACCGCCTGGCAGGTATCCGACCAGAAGGCGAATCGGCTTCGATGGATAGGGCTGGGCGTGGGCCTGGAGGCCCCACGCTGAGGCGGTCAAGGCGAGCACCACGGAGCAGCCAAACCGGGTGGAGCGCAGGAATGAAGAACGAGCGGTCATGGATGACTTCTTTGGATGGAGGGCACGCACCGTTTGCCGCTTCATGGCGCGCCAAAGCGCCAGCGCAGGAAGGCCATGATGTCGGCCACGCAGCGTTCGGGAACAGCATCGGTCAAGTGATGAGGCAGGCCGGCGTAGTCGACCAGCTGGGCGTCGGGGATGCGCTCCGCCATCATCTCGTAGGCGCTCTCGTTGCCGATGTTCGCGGCGCCCGGACGCGCGATCAGCGTGGGGCAGCGAATCTCGCCGAGGCGATCCGACCAGTCAAGGCTGCTCATGAGCAGCACCATGCGGCCACCGAAGTTCATCTCGAGCTTGTCGGCCTCGTCGAGGAACCACTCCACGTGCTTCGGATCGAGCTGGTCTACCGGCAGGCGACTGGAGATGTTCTGGGCAAGCCAGTTGCGCAGGCCGATCTTCTCGACCTCCTTGATCCACACGGGCCACATGCTCTGCTTGAGGCCGGGAGTCGAGCTGAACAGCAGCAGGCTCTTGACCCGCTCGGGATGGCTCAACGCGGTGTTCTGGGCGATGTAGCCGCCAGCCGAGGTGCCGGCCATGTGGGCGCTTTCGCAACCGACCTGGTCGAGCAGCTCGGTCACGTCCTTGACCAGGCGTTCCATGTTCAGGGGGCTGTCGGCGCCCGGGACTTGGGAGGCACCGTGGCCGCGCATGTCCATGCGAAGCACGCGGTAGTGCGGCGACAGGCGGGGAACCCATTCGAAGTAGCGCTTGGCGCTGCCCATGGCCGGATGAAGCAGCAGGATGGTGTCCGGCTTGACCCAGGGTCGGGTCGAATCGTCCACGTAATACGCGAGTTCGATGCCGTCGCTGGTCTTGAATTTATGCATTTGTCTGTGCCTCTGCTCGTTGATTGAATCGAAATGTCTTGCTGCCCCGCTGCGACTCATCTGCACGAAGAATCCGGGGCCATGCGCTCACTCGTCGCTGACGATGTCGAGCTCCTTGATCACCCGGCCCCAGCGCGTGAAGTCTGCGGCGAGGAACGCCTGGAAGTCGCGTGGAGAAGCCATCGTGGACGGGATGAAGCCCGCCTTGCGCAACTGCGCCTTGACGTCTTCGTGCGCCGCCACGCTCACCAGCGCCGCATTGATCCTGGCAACGACTGGCGTGGGCGTGGCGCCGGGTGCCAGCACACCCGCCCAACTGGTCGCGCCAAGGCCGGGAATGGTCTCGTTGGCAGTCGGCACGTCCGGCAGGAACTCGAAACGCTTCTCGCTCGTGACCGCCACCGCGACCAGCCGCCGCTCCTGGATGAACGGCAGCAGTGGGGCCAGGTCCGCCACGACGCCCTGGACATGCCTGGCCAGCATGTCGTTGATGCCTGGACCCGAGCCCTTGTAGGGGACGTGCACCACGCGGCCGCCGGCTGCGCGATTCAGCAACTCGATGGCCACGTGCGTCATGCCGCCGGTGCCGGCCGAGGCTAGCGAGAGCCTCTTGGCGCGCGCGACAGCGATCAAGTCCGCAAGTGTCTTGATGCCAGTGGCAGGATTGACCGCGATGACCTGTGTCGTCAGCCCGACGGTATTGACCGCGACAAGCTCCGACAGCGGCTTGAAGGTGGACGACCTGAGCGTCTGCGGCGTGATGATCACGGGGCTCTGCGAGCCCATCAGCAAGGTGGTGCCGTCCGGCGTGGAACGGGCGACAAAGGCGCTGGCAAGCGTGCCACTCGCTCCCGCGCGGTTCTCCACGACGACAGTGCTGCCCAGTGCTTCGGACAAGCGAGGCGCGATCAGACGTGCGATCAGGTCAGCCGAGCCGCCCGGTGCGAAGCCGACGATGAGCTTGACCGGCCGGCCGACCTCCTGCGCACGGCCCAAGGTCGGCACAAGGCCGCCGAGGGCGAGCGCGAGCAGGTGGCGCCGCGACAAGGCGGCGGGTTCTGCTTCGCACTGGGTGCGGCGCGCTGAGCGAGAGGGCAAGGTTGTCTCCGGAATGTTGTGGTCAAGATTCGTTGCGAGCCGCATGCGGTCGGTGGTATGCAATGTCGCCCGTGTCGCGCACTCTGCAAACTACCGATTTGCGATGGAACCCATCGCGCGGACTTATGGAGAGATTCCGCGCTCGTTCAGCGCCGCGACGAACTGGTAGATGCGCGACAGGTCCTCTCCGCCATGACCGGCCTTCGCCGCGGCCTCCCACAGCTCGCTCGCTGCGCGCGCCACGCTGTGCTCGACGCCGAGCACCCGTGCCTGCTCCACGGCCAGCACGACGTCCTTGTGGGCGATGGCGAGCTTTCCTCCGGTGTCGAAGGCCCCGGTGAGAATCTGGGTCTTGAAGGTCTCCTCGGTCGCGCGACTTCGTCCCGTCGAGACGTTGATCACCTCGATGGCGGTGGCCTCGTCGATGCCGGCCTTGCGCGCCATCAGCACCATTTCCACGGCAAGGCTGAGATTCGCCGCATTGAGCATGTTGTTGGCCAGCTTCAGGATCTGCGCTTGGCCGGGCTGCTCACCGATATGGAAAAGCCGGTCGCAGAGACCGCGCAGCGCCGGTTCGGCGGCTTCGAAGTGAACGCGCGGCGCTGCCACGAAGCAGGTGAGCCGGCCATTGGCCGCGCCAATGCGACCGCCGCTCACGGGTGCATCGAGCAGTGCGATCGCCTTCTCGCCGAGCGCGGAAGCGATCCTTCGCGTCATGTCGACGCCGATGGTGGACATCTCGACGTACTGGCGGACGCTGTTGCCGTGGATGACGCCGTCGGCGCCGAGCGCAACGCGCTCACTGACCTCGGGAGACGGCAGGCAGGCCAGCACGACCTCGGCACGGCAAGCCACGTCCCTGGGCGAGCCGGCGGCCTGGGCGCCCTTCTCGACGAGTCGCGCGATGGCGCCGGCTTCGACATCGTAGGCGACGAGATCGAGCCCGGATTGCAGAAGGCGGTCCGCGAGTGCGCCGCCCATGGCGCCCAGACCGATCATGCCGACACGCATGCGTGGACTGCTCATGACTCACCCCCGGATGCGGCGCATCCTGGGCGCCGATGCAGATCGGCGGAACGGCTCGGAGGCATGACAGCGTATGGTGGCGTGAGATCGTTGGGCATGGGCAGATGCTTTCCTGGTAGGGGTACAGCCGCCGCTTGCGGCCTGCGACGCTAACGTCCGCAATTGGCATGCCGACAAGGCGATCCGCGATACCGCGCGACGGCGCTATCCGTATCAGGATGCCTTGTGCAGCAGCAAATCGACCCGGTGCATCGCGATGCAGCGCAGCGCTCCACCATCGTGGCGCGTGTTCGCCGCGCCGACGGTCGTGTCGTCGGCAGAGACAGCCACCGGCTGTGCAATCACCTTGCAATGTCGCCGTCGGTCTCGACTGCTAAAGTCATCTTTTCGCGATGCAGGTCGCACGGATACACGGTCGGAGTCGAGTATGGATATGCGGCAGTTGCGGTACTTCGTGCAGATCGTCGAGAGCGGCAGTCTGTCCAAGGCATCGCGCCAGTTGTTCATCGCGCAGCCGGCGCTCAGCCAGCGGATGGCACAACTCGAGGAAGAAGTCGGCAAGTCGCTGCTGGTGCGTTCGGTGCGGGGCGTCGTGCCCACGCAGAACGGAGAAGCCCTCTATCACCACGCCAAGTTCGTCCTGCTCCAGCTCGACGAGGCGGTGCTGATCGCGCGGCGCGAGTATTCCGACGTGCGAGGACGCGTGACCGTCGGCATGGCCTCCTCCACTGCCTCGATGGTCGGCTTGCCCCTGCTGCGGGAACTGAAGGAAAAGTACCCGGGCATCCTGCTCAATGTGCTGACCGCGCGGCCCGGGCTGCTCGAGGAAAAGGCCAAGCGCGGCGAGCTCGACGTGGCCATCCTGTTCGGCAAGGTATCGGGCAACGACATGACTTTCGAGCCCTTGCTGGAGGAAGACGTGTTTGTCATCCTGCCGCAAGACAGCAAGCTCGTCCCGGCACGAAAGACCTCACTCACCCTTGTCGAGGCCGCCGCGTTGCCGATGGTGCTCTCCGCCCCGACCAACAACCACCGGCGCAAGTTCATGCTCGAACTGGAACGCGCCAATCTCGAAGCCAATGTCGTGGCCGAGATCGATTCGCTGTCGCTGGTCATGCGCTACGTGGCCGAGGGCGGTGGGGCGACCATCCAGGTCGTCGCCGCCACGCAGGCGCAGCCCCTGCCGCAGGGGTGGCGATGCCTGCCCATCGTGGATGCGCCCATCAGTCGCACGAACTACCTCTATGCGCTGCCCGTGCAGAAGCTCTCGGCCAGCATCTCGCTCGTTCGAAGCGAACTCAAGCGCCTCGTGCATCGCCTGGTCGACGACGGCACCTGGCTGCATGCGCGTCTGCTGGGCGCTCCGGAAGAGCCAAACCACCACGGTTGAATCGGCAACGGATCGGGCGGTCTCCATAAGCTGCCGCGATGGATAAGCTCGGAAAACAGTATTTTTAGCGGCGCGTCTCCGTTCCTAAACTGCTAATCACGCAAACCAGCCCTCGTGAGCTGGAGCGATGCGAACCACGAGGTTCGGTCCGACAGACCACCAGGAGACGGCAGATGATTCAGCGCGACAGAGACGCGTTACGGGCAACGGAAGCCCACCAGTCCCAGGGTGCGACCCATGATTGACTACACGGTCATCAGCGCGCACCGCGACCGTCTCGGCGAGGTGCCGGTCTGGTGCGAGCGCACCGCCAGTCTCTGGTGGATCGACGTCATCCAATCGGCCCTGCACCACCTCGACACCACTACCGGCAAGGTCACGACAGTGACGACTACCGGCGGCCGCATTGGCAGCATCGCACTGCGGGAACAAGGCGGTTTGCTCCTGGCCAACGCCGAAGGCATCGACTTCTTCGATCCGGCCAGCGGCACCCAGCAGCCGTTCACGGGCTACGGCCGCCTCGGCCCGTCGCAGCGCTTCAACGATGGTCGCGTCGACCGGCAGGGCCGCTTCTGGGTCGGCACGATGCACGAGGAATTTCTCCCGCAGGGCACGCTCTTCAGGGTCGATACAGATGGCACGCTCACCGAGATCTTCGGCGACATCATCGTGCCGAACGGCATTGCCTTCAGCCCCGACAGCCGCACGCTCTACTTCGCCGACACGCGCCGCTTCACGATGTGGTCCTTCGACTTCGACGCCGCGAACGGTACGGTATCGAACCGCACGGTGTTCTCGGAGACCAAGGGCAAGCCGGGGCGACCCGACGGCTCCGCGGTCGACAGCGAGGGCTTCATCTGGAACGCCGAATACGCGGGCGGCCAGGTGGTGCGCTACGCGCCCGACGGCCGCATCGACCGCACCATCGCACTGCCATTGAGCCACCCCACCAGCGTCTGCTTCGGTGGTCCCGACCTCGAAACGCTGTTCATCACTTCGGGCAGCTACACGCTGAACCCCGAACAGCTTGCGGCCGAGCCGCTGGCTGGCGCGGTGATCGCCATCCATGCCGGCGTCAAGGGACTGCCGGAATCCCGCTTCGGCGGCTGACGCCCCACCCACCCGTGCCACGACGCCGTGAGCTTCCAGGCTCACGGCGGAAGGCGCTCGAACAAATCAACCCGGAGACAGACATGAACAGACGCTCTTCCCTTCGAACGGCCGCCTTCCTGGGCGCCCTGGCCCTCGGCGCCATGGTCGGCCGCCCCGCACTTGCACAAGAGCCCATCCGCATCGGCTGGCTCTCGTCACTGAGCGGCCCACTCTCGACGCCGGCGATTGCCGAGAACCATGGCGTCCAGTTCGCCGTGGACGAGTTGAACAAGCGAGGCGGCATCAACGGCCGCAAGCTCGAACTGATCACGCGCGACACCGCAGGCGATCCCACCAAGGCGGTCAACTTCGCGAACCAGCTCGCTCACCAGGACAAAGTCCAGTTCATCCTTGGCCCGCTCAATTCCGGCGAGGCGCTTCCCACCGTGCCGATCGTCGCTCGCGCCGGCCTGCCGAACCTCCTCGTCACTGCGCTCGAGGAGCTGACAGACCCGGTCAAGTACCCGCGCGCGTTCCGCGTCATCTTCACCAACGAACAGTGGATCCGCGTGAGCCAGAACTATGCGATCAACGTCCTGAAGCGCAAGAAGATCGCCATCATCGGCGACACCACCGGCTACGGCACGGCGACTGTGAAGAAGTCCACCGAGATGCTCGCGGCGATGGGCATCAAGCCGGTCTACACCGTGCTGATCGATCCCAACCGCACGACCCTGAACGACGAGATGACCAAGGCCAAGGAAGCCGGCGCCGACATCGTCATGCCATGGACCTCTTCCACGGGATTGCTGGCCCGCATCCTCAACGCGCGTGGCGACATGCAGTGGGATGTGCCCGTCATCGGCCACTCGGCCATCATGACACTGGCCATCAAGGGCCTCTTGAACAAGCCCGAGTACTGGGAGAAGACCTACGCGGTCGGCTTCAAGAACATGACCTACGGACCCGACGGCAAACTGCCCGAGCGCACCCAGAAGCTGATGGAAGCCATGCGCCCGCGCCTGGGGGGTGGCCAGATCGACTTCTCGTTCTGGTGGGCCGCGGTCGGCAACGACCTCGTCGGTCTCATCGAGCACGCTGTGAAGACCGCGGGCTCCACCGATCCCGCAGCGATCCAGAAGGCGCTGGAGAACACGAGCGAGTTCAAGGGCTACTACGCGACCTACAGCTGGCATTCGAAGGAGCGCAACGGGTTCCAGGACAGCGACATGGTCATGAACGTGGCCAACAGCTTCAAGGACGGCAGCTACAAGCTGGCGCCTGACCAATGAGGCCGTCTGCTCTCATGTCTGCCCTGCGCTACGCCGAGGTCCGAGGAGCCGTCACATGCTGACCGTCCTGATCACGGGGCTGGCCACCGGTGCGCTCTATGTCGCCGCTGCGCTCGCCTACAACGTCATGTATTCGACGTCCAAGGTGCTGAGCGTGACCACCGGTCACGTCTTCATGGTGAGCTGCGTCGCCGGCGCCTTCTTCATCGGCGAACTCAAGCTGCCGATGATCGTCGGCTTCCTGGGCGCGGTGGCGGCCGGCATCGCCTTCGGCCTGCTGACCGAGATCGTGGCGATCCGTCGCGTGCTCGCGCGCTCCGATGAGCACCTGTGGCTGCTCAGCACGCTCGCGCTGGCGACCATCATCCAGCAGTCGATCGGCCTGTGGTGGGGCACCGAACCAAAGCCTTTCCCGCGCCTGTTCGAACAGGAATTCACGTCGGGGCTTCTGGACCAGAAGTACTGGCTCCCCATCGTCGCGGTCGGCCTCATGGCGGTCTGCATGGAGCTCTTCTACCGCCGAACGCTGTTCGGCAAGATCTTCCTGGCCGTCTCCGAAGACCCCTTCGCGGCACGGGCGCGCGGCATCTCTACCGACCGCATCCGTGCAGTCTCCTATGCGATCGCAGGACTGATCGGTGGCGTGGCCGGCTTCGCGGCGGGACAGCTGACCTTCGCCTTCTTCGCGCTGGGCCTGTCACTGACTCTCAACGGCTTCATCGCCCTCGCGGTGGGCGGACTCGGCAGCAATCTAGGCGCCATCGTCGGTGGCATCACCCTCGGGCTGCTCAACGCAACGGCCACCTACTTCTTCGGCGGCGAATACCAGCAAACCGTGGCAATCGGCCTGCTCATGGTGTTCCTGCTTCTCAAGCCCGAAGGTCTCTTCGGCAACAAGATGGTGCGACACGTATGAATCCGCGCTTTCAATCTCCTGCCCTGATGCTTGCGCTGCTTGCGCTCGTCACCCTTCCCTTCTGGGCGCGCGACCCCTACCAGATCCATCTGGCCGCGCTGATCGCAAGCTACTGGATCCTCGTGGCGGGCCTGAATCTCGTCATCGGTTATACGGGGCTGCTGTCGGTCGGCCATGTGGGCCTGCTCGCAATCGGTGCCTACACCTTCGCGATCTTGAGCGGGCGCCACGAAATGAACCCGTTCCTGGCCATCGCGGTGGCCGGTGCGCTGGGCGGCGGCATTGGCTTCGTCCTGGGCTTGCCATCGCTGCGCCTACCCGGCTTCTACTTCGCGATGGCCACAATGGCCTTCTCGATGATGGTCTCGGAATTCACGCTCGCCCAGCAGGGTTTGACCGGCGGCGGAACGGGACTTTCGGTGCCCACCTTTCCGAAGCCCTTCGACACGCCCAACGGCTTCTACTGGATGCTGGTCGGCGTCGCAGGGCTGGTCACCTGGCTGACCTGGAACGTGGCGCGCCTGATGTGGGGCAAAGCCCTGATCGCCATTCGCGACAGCGAGGTAGCGGCGGCATCCGTCGGCGTGCCGATCTACAACCTCAAGCTGAAGGTCTTCGCCTTCAGCGGTGTGGTGGCAGGGGTTGCGGGGGCGCTCTTCGCGTCGCTGCAAAGCTACATAACGCCCGACACCTTCCACTTCGAGTTGGGGCTGTTCTTCTTCATCTGCATCGTGATCGGCGGCCGCGGCGCCATCCTGGGACCGCTGCTCGGGACGATCGTCCTGACGGCCTTGCCGGAGATGGTCGCGCCCCTCGCCAAGTTCGGGCAGTTCTTCTACGGCGCCTTGCTGCTCATCGTCGTGCTGCTGCTGCCCGAGGGCATCGGCAATGCGTTCAAGGTGGTGCGGGAACGGTTGCGGCCGAAGGTGATCACCAAACAGGTCGTCGCGCCTGACCTGCGCCGGCTGGCCAACGCCGTCCGGCACGTGGAGGTCGCATGACAATGGCCGCCATCGAAAACGTGCCAGTCCCCGTGCATCGTGCACCCGCGGCGCAGCCCACCAGCGCTTCCACGAGCACCGCCCTGGGCGAGCTCCGCGCCGAGGGCGTCACCAAGCGCTTCGGCGGCGTGACCGCTGTCAACAAGGTGTCGCTGACCCTGCAACCCGGTGAGATCCACGGCCTCATCGGCACCAATGGGAGCGGCAAGACCACGATGCTCAACCTGCTGTCGGGCTATTACCCGGTGGATGAAGGCAGCATCTCCCTCGGCGGACAGACGCTGACGCAGGCATCGGTGCAGCGTCGGCCGCATGTCGGCATTGCGCGCACTTTCCAGAAGCCGCGGCTGCTCGGCACCCTGAGCGTGCTCGACAACGCCATGCTGGGCGGCTGGAAGGACACGGGCGCAGGATTCCTGTCCACTGCCTTCGCCCTCGGCCGCGCACGGCGGGAGGACCGGATGCTGCGCGAGCGCGCTTCCGAGTTGTTGCACGGCATCGGCCTCGGGCATCTGATGCATCGCAAGGCCAACTTGCTGGACCATGCGGAGCAGCGCTTCCTCGAGATCGCGCGCGGCCTCACGATGCAACCGCGCTTCATCCTGATGGACGAGCCCGCCGGCGGCCTGACCGAACATGAGATCGACCAGTTGGCGCAGATCATCACGACCTTGCGCGACTGCCGGGTCGGTGTGCTCATCGTCGAGCATCACACGGACTTCGTGTTCCGGATCAGCCACCGGGTGACGACCTTGAACCTCGGACAGATGCTCAAGGAAGGCACACCCGAAGAAGTCCGCAACGACCCGGAAGTCATCCGCGTCTACCTGGGAGCATGAGCATGCAAGAACCGAAGAGAACGAGTTCGCCGGTGTTGCTCGAGGTCAAGGGCCTGGAGGTCGCCTACGGCAAGGCCAAGGTGATCCACGGCATCGACTTCCAGGTGCGCCAGGGCGAGTTCGTGGTGCTGCTGGGGCGCAACGGCGCGGGCAAGAGTACGACGCTCCATGCGCTGTGCGGCCTGAT
Organism: Variovorax rhizosphaerae; assembly: GCF_037889975.1. NCBI lineage: Bacteria > Pseudomonadati > Pseudomonadota > Betaproteobacteria > Burkholderiales > Comamonadaceae > Variovorax > Variovorax rhizosphaerae. The sequence continues at coordinate 53,548 of NZ_JBBKZT010000017.1, forward strand.
CCCCAAGCAGGCGGGAAGCGTGCGCTTCAAGGACCGTGACATCAGCCGTCTGGAGCCGCGTGCGATCGTCAGGGAGGGCATCGTGAACGTGCTCGAGGGGCATCGGGTCTTCACGGGACTGACCGTGGAGGACAACCTGCTGATCGGGACCTATGCCAAGAAGAGCGGCGGGGACAAGTCCAAGCTCGAACGGATCTACGACCTGTTTCCCGAAATCGGCGAACGGCGCCATCAGTTGGCTTCCCGATTGAGCGGTGGCCAGCAACAGATCCTGGCGGTCGGCCAGGGAATCATTGCCGACCCGCAACTGCTGATCCTCGATGAACCGTCGGGCGGGCTTGCGCCGATCGTGGTCGACCGGATCCTGAAAGTCGCCAAGGAGCTGTGCCGTTCGGGCATCGCCATCCTGCTGGTGGAGCAACTCGTGCGCGAGGCGCTCAAGTTCGCCGACTACTGCTACCTGGTGGAGACCGGCCGCATCGGCGGCCAGGGCACCTCCGACGAGGTGCGCTCGGGTGAACTCATCCAGCGAATCTACCTCGGCAGCTGAATCGACGCGCGGCCGCGCCGCGCAACAATTTTCCTTTGGAGCAAATTCAATGATCTACGAACTGCGCGTCTACCGCGTGTCGCCGGGCCGCATGCAGGAAGTGCTGGACCGATTCGAAAACATCGTCTTCCGCTACTGGAAGAAGTACGACATCCGTCCCGCGGGCTTCTGGACCACCGTGATCGGCGAATGCCACCTCGACCTGCACCAGATCCTGGTGTGGGAGTCGCTGGCCGATCGCGAGAAGAAATGGGGCGCCATCATGGGCGATACCGAGTTCAAGTCCGAGATGGCGACGACCGAGAAGAACGGCGTGCTGGTTGCCTCGGTCACCAACACGATCATGGCCCCGACGCGCTTCTCCACGATGCAGTGACGCGCAGGTCGTCGGCCTCATGCCGGCGCAGCGCCAACCTCGATCTGTCGGAACACGCGGCAGTCCCCTCCCCTCATGGTCACTCAGTACACAGTGCATTGCCCACTCGCTGAGGCTGACCCGAATCGAATTGACATGAACATCGGATACATCGGCTTGGGTTCCATGGGCGGCGCACTGGCGCGCCACCTCGTGGGCAAGTACCCCCTCACGGTCTGGGATCTCAACAGCGCATCCTGCGCCGCATTCAAGGAACTCGGCGCGACCGTTGCGCCCACGGCCGCCGAACTCGCGCGGCAGTGCGACATCATCCTGCTGTGCCTGCCGCGCACGTCGGACGTGCACAAGCTCATGTTCAGCCCCGGCGGTCTGGCTGAAGGCCTGTCCGCGGGGAAGCTGGTGGTCGACCAGACCAGCGGCGTGCCAGGCGAGACGGTGGCCATCGCCAAGGTGCTGGCCGAGCGCGGCATCGAGATGATCGACGCACCGGTGTCGGGCGGCGTCGTGGGAGCGGCCGCGGGCACGATCACGATCATGGCCTCGGGCCCGCAAGCCCAGTACGACCGCGCGCTGCCGGTGCTCAGCACCATCAGCTCCAACGTGTTCCGATGCGGCGAGCGCGTGGGAGATGGCCAGGCGATGAAGCTGGTCAACAACCTCCTGAGCGCGGGCTGCCGCCTCGCGACGCTGGAGATCGTCGCCATGGGCAAGAAACAAGGGCTGTCGCTGGCCACGATGGTCAACGTCATCAACAAGGCGTCGGGGCGCAACCGCACAACCAAGGTCACGTTGCAAGGCATGGTGGACGGCAATCCGGCCGTCGCGAACTTCGCCATGGCGCTGATGCTCAAGGACGTGAGCCAGTCGGCCGACCTGGGCATGGCCTGCGGCGTGCCCACCACCATGGCCAACATCGTGCGTGGCCTGCTGCAGATCGGCGTGAACACCCTGGGCAAGGACGCCCAGTTCGACAGGGTCATGGAACTCATGGAATCGATGGCCGAGACGTCGATCGCCGACGCACCCGGCTCCCAGCCGGTGCAGCCATCCGCAACCACTTCCGACGCAGACGCCAAGGCGCTGCGTGTGGGCTACGTGGGCTTGGGCGCGATGGGTGGGGCGCTGGTGCGCCGCCTGCTGCTCTCGCGCCCGGTGAGCGTCTACGACGTCTCTGCCGAGACCGCGGGCACGTTCGCGGCCGACGGAGCCGAGACCGTCAGCGACCTGTCCTCGCTTGCACGGTCCTGCGATGTGATCTTCATCTGCGTGCCGACCTCCACCGTCGTGCGCGAAGTCCTGTTCGGCAAGGGGGGCCTCGCCGAGGGACTGTCCGCCGGCAAGATCGTGGTCGACCAGACCACGGGCGACCCGTCTATTACACGCGCCATCGAAGCCGACCTGGCCAAGCTCGGTGTTCCGCTGATCGACGCGCCGGTCTCGGGCGGGCCGGCCGGCGCGACGGCGGGCACCGTCGCCATCATGTGCGGCGGCCAGGCCGATGCCTTCGCCAAGGTGCGCCCGGTGTTCGAGCAGATCAGCCCGAACATCGTCCATTGCGGCGCCAGCGGCAACGGGCACGCGACCAAGCTGGTTCACAACGCGCTGGCCGCCTGCAACCAATTGCTGGTCTATGAGGCGGCGTCCATCGCGGTCAAGTATGGGCTCAGGCTGTCGGACGTCGCCACCTTGATCAACAAGAGCACCGGCTTCAGCGGTGCGTCCGAGCGGATCCTGCCTGCGCTGTCGGAGCGCAAGGCCACGGTCAACTTCCAGTTGCAACTCATGGTCAAGGACCTGAAGCTCGTCGCGAAGATGGCGTCGGACTGCGGCGCACCGGTGCTCTTCTCCAGCACGGCCTGTGCCTTGTTCGAGATGGGTTCGAAGAAGTTCGGCGGCACGACGAACATGGATGCCATGGCGCAACTCTACGAGTCCTTCGCCGACTTCACGTTCGTGGGTGCGTGAGATGACCGCTTCCACCCCACCGACGATCTTCGGACGCAGCACGACACCCGACGAGAGCTGGCTCGCCAAGGCCACGCCGGAGGCGGCGCTCGAGCCGGATCTTCCGATCATCGATGCCCACCTTCACGCCTGGCACCGCGGGGATCACCGATACCTCATCGAGGACTACGCCCGCGACCTCGCCGCCTCGGGCCACAACGTCATCGCCACGATCGCCGAGGAAGCGGGCGGCTTCTATCGCGCAGATGGCCCGGCGCACCTGAAATGCGTCGGCGAGACGGAGTTCTTCGTCGGCCAGGCGGCGATGGCGGCCAGCGGCAAGTACACCTCGGCCCGCGTGGCCGCCGGCATCGTCGCCTTCGCCGATCTCTCGCTCGGTGATCGAACACGCGAGACTTTGGCCGCGCATGTCGCGGCGGGCAACGGCCGGGTCAAGGGCATCCGCCAGAACGGCAAGTGGGATCCGGATCCGGTGGTTCGAGGCAACGGCGCGCCGGGTCGCCCGGGCCTCTATCTCGATCCGGCTTTCGGAGAAGGACTCGACACGTTGACCTCGTTCGGACTCGCGTTCGACGCGAGCATCTACCACCCGCAGCTGCCCGAGGTGGCGACACTCGCGCGAGCGCATCCCGATGCCCGCATCGTCGTCATCCACTCGGGCACGCCGGTGGGATTCGGCAGCTACGCCGGCAAGGACGACGAGGTCCACGCGACTTGGCTCGCGGGCATGAAGGAATTGGCTAGCTGCCCAAACGTGCACATCAAGCTGGGCGGCCTGCTGATCTTCCTGGCGCGATTCGACTTCACCAAGCTCGCCAAGCCCCCGACGTCGATCGAACTCGCCGCCATGTGGCGGCCCTACATCGAGCCTTGCATCGAGCTCTTCGGCGCCGAGCGCTGCATGGCGACCGCGAACTTCCCCGTGGACAAGGCTGGTGTCCCCTACGGCACCGTCTGGAACATGTTCAAGCGAGTCACCGAAGGATGCTCCGCCGACGAAAAGCGCCTGATCTACGGCGACACGGCGCGCCGTGTCTACAACCTGGATCTGGCGCCATGAATCCGGCAAACGCAGACCCAGATAAGAACGCCATGGAAACTGGCAAACCGAGACGCGGCATGACGCCGCTGCACTTCGTCGACGACGAATGGCTCGCGCTGCGGACCGAGGACGTCCTGGAGCCCGAGCGTCCGATCGTCGATGCACACCATCACATCTGGGAGGGCCACCAGCACCACACCTATCTGGTGCCCGATCTGCTGGAGGACCTGCATTGCGGCCACAACATCCGTGGCACGGTCTACGTCGAATGCTCGTTCATGTACCGCGCCGACGGCGACCCACGCTTCGCGAGCATCGGCGAAGTCGAATATGCCAACGGCGTGGCCGCGGCGTTCGCGAGCGGGCGCTACGGGGATGTGCGGGCCTGCGCCGGCATCGTGGGCAAGGTTGACCTGACGCTGGGCGCGATGGCCCAGCCGGTGCTCGAGGCCGCCATGGCGCGCGCGCCCGACCGCTTCCGCGGCATCCGGCACATGCTGGCCTGGGACGCCAGTCCCGAGGTGAACCTGCTGCGCAAGCCGCCCGTCAAGGACCTGATGCTGGACCCGTCCTTCCGGCTGGGCTTTGCGCAACTCGGCAAGCTCGGGCTCTCTTTCGATGCGTGGTGCTACCACCCGCAACTGCCGCAACTGATCGGCCTCGTGGACGAGAACCCCGACACGCGCGTCATCGTCGATCATGTCGGAGGGAAGGCCGGTACCGGCCCTTACGCCGCGCGCAAGGACGAGACCTTCCGGGATTGGAAGCGCTCCATGCAGGAACTGGCGCGACGCCCGAACGTGTTCTGCAAGCTGGGCGGGCTCAACATGCGATTGAACGGCTTCGACTTCATCGATCGCGACCTGCCACCCACGTCCAGCCAACTCGCCACCGCCTGGCGGCCGTTGGTCGAGACCTGCATCGAGTTGTTCGGACCCGGTCGATGCATGTTCGAAAGCAACTTCCCACCCGACAAGGCCGGGTGCTCGGCGCGCGTGCTGTGGAACACGTTCAAGCGCCTCGCCAGCGGCCATTCCGAGGATGAGAAGGCGGCGCTCTTCGCCGGCACGGCCATCCGGGCCTATCGGCTGCCGGAGAGCCTGGGGACACCCGCGCCTGCGTCCTGAATGGTCGACGCCGTGCGTGCAGCGCGGGTGCATTCCTGTTGTCGGACATGCGCCGCGAGTGGCCTCGACCGACGCAAAACGGTGAGCGTCAGCGCAGCTTACCCAAGGGCAACAATTCGCGACTCGACAGCGCAGGACGCGTGAAGCAACCTCAGGGTGTCGCGACTTTGATCGCCAGCCCCTCAGGAGACACACATGCTTCATGCAGCTTCGACACGTCGTCGATGTCTGTCAGTCATCGCATCGCTCGCGCTGATTGCATCCACTGGCGCAGCCCATGCGCAGGCCGAATGGCCAACGCGCGCCCCGATCCGGATCATCGTTCCCTCCGCCGCCGGTGCGGCCGCCGATTTCGTGGCGCGAATCTTTGGCCGCCATCTTGAACAGCGGCTCGGTCAAACGGTGGTTGTCGAGAACCAGCCCGGCGCCGCCACGCTCATCGGAGTCGGAGCGGTCATGCGGGCCCCGGCCGACGGCTACACCTTCCTGCTCTCGGGCAGCTCGACGCAGGCGGCCAATCCCAGCATGTTCGTGAAGCTGCCGTACGACCCCGCGCGCGACTTCGTGGAGATCGGCCTCTTCGGCATGATCCCGATGATCGCGGTGGTCAAGCCGGGAAGTCCCCTGAAGTCGATCGCGGATGTGATCGCGCGCGGCAAGGCGCGCGATGGGCACTTGTCCTATGGCTACTACAGCTCTTCGTCGCAGGTCCCCCCCGCGCTGATCGAATCGCGCACCGGCATGCGCGCACTTGCCGCCCCGTACAAGAACATCACGCAGATCACCACCGACCTGGCCGGTGGCGTGATCGACTTCGCATTCCTGGACGCGATGTCCGCGGCGTCGGCGCTGAACGGCCTTCTGACGCCGATCGCGGTGACTTCGCCGCAGCGCAGTCCCAACCTGCCCGCCGTGCCGGCCGTGGCGGAAACACTCCCCGGCTTCGACATGCAGACGTGGCTGGGCCTGTCCGCCCGGGCGGGCACCCCGCCCGAGGTCATCAAGCGCATGGGCGAATACCTCCGCAGCGCGACAGCTGAGCCTGCAATACGCGACGCACTGATGAAGCAAGGAATGACGCCGCGGACCAGCACGCCACAGGAACACACGTTCTTCGTGGCGGCCGAGCGCACCCGCTGGGCCGAGTTCGTGCGGATTGCCGACATCAAGCCGCAGTGAGCGGCGCGATCGCTTCGTGCAGAAGCGCCGGTGCCTGGCTCCGAAGCACACACATCCAGCAGATCCAACAGAGATTGAAATGCAGTACAAAAAACTTGGCGGCACAGGCCTGACCGTCTCGCGCGTGTGCCTTGGCACCATGACCTTCGGCGGCCAGTGCGACGAAGCGTCGTCCCGCGACATTCTCGACAAGGCATTCGAAGGCGGCATCACGTTCTTCGATACTGCCGACTCCTATCCGTTCGGAAGCGCCCCCGGAGTGTCGGGGAGCACGGAGCAGATCATGGGACGATGGCTCAAGGGCAAGCGTCACCAGGTGGTCCTGACCAGCAAGGGAGGCAGTCGCGTCGGGCCGGCGCCGTGGGACGCAGGCGGATCCCGCAAGCACCTGCTCGATGCGATCGACGCTTCCTTGCGACGGCTGGACACCGACTACGTGGACCTGTACCAGCTCCACCACGATGACCCGTCGACGCCGCTCGAGGAAATCATGGAGGCGCTGGACACGATCGTTCGGTCCGGCAAGGCGCGTTACGTGGGTGCTTCGAACTTCCTGGCCTATCGGCTTGCCCTTTCTTTGGGGAAGTCCGAAGCGCGCGGGTGGGCCAGGTTCGCCTCCGTGCAACCGCGCTACAACCTGCTGTTCCGCCAGATCGAGCGCGAGTTGCTGCCGCTGGCAGCCGAAGAGAAGGTCGGCGTGATGGTCTACAACCCGCTGGCCGGTGGCCTGCTGACCGGCAAGTACGCATCCAGCACGGAATCGCTGCCGGAGAACACGCGCTTCAGCATCGGCAGCGACAAGGCCAACTATCGCGAGCGCTACTGGCACGAGCGCGAGTTCGCAACACTCGCGGCCCTGCGCACGGAAGCGGCAGAAGCTGGCCTGCCTTTGACGAGCCTGGCCGTCGCATGGGTGTTGGCCCACCCATCGGTCACGACCGCCATCGTCGGGGCGAGTCGGCCCGCGCAGCTTGCGGACAGCCTCTCCGCCGTCGACTTCCCGTTCGATCCCGCCTTCAAGGCGAGGCTGGACGAGTTGACGCACGAGTACCGCTTTGGCGACGCACCGCGGTAGTCGCTCGCCCGGCGAGCTTGCAACCTGGCTCGCTTTGCGCGCCCAGGTCCCCCGGCACATTGCAATCGATTGAAGGAATGACGAAATGACGATCACGGGCATCCCCCGCCGAGCCAATGAGGATTGGCTGTCACTGATGCCGCCGGAAGCGCCGCTCGAGCCCGCGTTGCCGATCGTCGATCCGCACGTGCATCTCCGCGACAAGGGCTTCAGGTACTTCATCGAGGAATATGCGCGTGACATCGCGGAGTCGGGCCACAACATCGAGGCCATGGTGTATGCCGAGGGTCATGCCATGTACCGCAGGGACGGGCCCGAACATCTCAAGTGCGTCGGAGAGACCGAGTTCGCCGTCGGCCAGGCAGCGATGGGCGCGAGCGGCAAGTACACCTCGACCCGCGTGGCAGCAGGCATCGTGGGATTTGCCGACCTCACCCTCGGGGAGCGCACACGCGAGACCCTGGAAGCGCATGTGCGCGCCGGCCACGGGAGATTCAGCGGCGTCCGGCAACGCGCGAAATGGGATCCGGATCCGGCCGTACGAGGACCGATCAGTGCCGATGCGCCAGGCCTCTACCTGACGCCCGAGTTCGGCAAGGGGCTCGACGTGTTGACCGCCATGGAGCTCTCGTTCGACGCCAGCATCTTCCATCCACAGTTGGCCGACGTGACCGCACTGGCTCGCTCACACCCGGACGCGAACATCGTCCTGATTCACTCTGGCAGCCCGGTGACGCATTCCTCCTACGCGGGACGCCCGGTGCATGCGGACTGGCTGGCTGGCATGCGCGAGCTGGCAACCTGCCCCAACGTGTCGGTGAAGATGGGCGGCCTGCTCGCGTGCGTCGGGGACTTCGACCCGAAGACGGCACAACGTCCTTCGAGTTCGGAGGAGCTGGCGATGACCTGGCGCCCGTACATCGAGCCTTGTATCGAACTGTTTGGCGCCGAGCGATGCATGGCCTCCTCCAACTTTCCCGTCGATGCGGCGGGCATGCGCTACGGCACGTTGTGGAACGCATTCAAGCGGATCACCTCGGGCTGCACGGCCGACGAAAAGCAGCAGATCTATGCCGCGACCGCGAAGCGCGTCTACCGACTGGAACGCTGAGAAATGCAATACCTCCCGCTCTCTCCTTGAAGCTTCCTCCATCCTTTCACAAAGAAAAAACCATGAGACACATCATTCAGCGTGCGCCAATCCAGGACGATGCGCGTCCATCCCGAGTGCGATGCGGGTCGCTCGGCAAGGCCCTGCGCCTTGTGGCGCTTTGCTTCGGCCTCGCCGCCAGCTTGGCCCACGCCCAATCGTTCCCCACCAAGCCGGTCACGGTCGTCGTGCCCTTCCCCGCCGGCAGCACCACGGACGTCATCATTCGCCTGGCCGGACCACGCATGCAACAGATCCTCGGTCAGCCGTTGATCGTGGACAACCGCGTCGGTGCGGCGGGCTCCATCGGCACGGCGCTGGTCGCCCGCGCGCCCGCGGACGGCTACACGCTCCTCTTCACCAGCCAGGCCCACACGGCCAATTCCAGCCTGTACCCGAATCTCCCGTGGGATCCGGTGAAGAGCTTCGCGCCGGTTCTTCTGGTCGGTTCCATTCCCAACGTCTTCGCAGTGCGCAGTTCTGAGCCTTTCAAGACGCTGGAAGAGTTCATCGCCTTCGCCAAGAGCAAGCCGGGACAACTCAACTACGCGTCCTCGGGCGTGGGCACGTCACCGCATTTGACGACGGAGCTGCTGAAGCAGGCGTCCGCGATCGAGCTCACGCATGTGCCCTACAAGAGCAGCCCCGAGGCACTCAACGCGCTGATCGCGGGCGACGTCGCCATGGCACCGCTGGGCATCGTAATTGCCAAATCACAGATCGAGGCAGGCAAGGTGCGCGCACTCGCCGTGTCTTCTTCAACGCGATCCCGGGTGCTGCCGAACGTGCCGCCCGTTGCCGAAAGCGGCATACCGAACTACGACGTCAGGCCCTTGCAGGCGATCTTCGCCCCGGCCGGAACGCCGCGCGGCATCGTGGATCAGTTGAACGCCGCTTTCACCAAGGCGCTGACCTCGCCAGAGATCGAGAGCAAGTTGGTGGATCTCGGCGTGGAACTCGACCTTCGTTCTCCGCAGGAGACCGGCAAGTTCATCCAGGCCGACGTAGACCGCTGGAGCGTGGTGATCAAGAGGGCGGGCATCAGGCTCGACTGACACCAGCGCCAATGACAGCTTTTTGAGATGGAACCAGGAAAGAAAACATCGATGCAATACACGAAACTGGGCGGAACGGGACTGAGCGTCTCCCGCCTTTGTCTGGGCACCATGACCTTTGGCAGCCAGTGCGACGAGGCTGTGTCCTTCAGCATCCTCGACAAGGCGCTGGAAGGAGGCATCACCTTCATCGATACCGCCGACGCCTATCCCTTTGGCGGCGGGTTGGATGACATCGGCCTCACCGAGTCAATCATCGGGCGTTGGATGAAGGGAAAGCGCCAGCAGATCATCCTGACCAGCAAGGGCGGCGCCGTGCGGGTCGGCCGCAATGTGCCGTGGGACGCGTCACGCAAGCACCTGCTCGATGCCGTGGATGCCTCGCTGCGACGCCTGGGCACCGACTATCTCGATCTCTATCAGGTTCATCACGATGACCCCTCCACGCCGCTCGAGGAAATCGTGGAGGCCCTCGACACCATCGTGCGAACCGGAAAGGCGCGCTATGTGGGCGTGTCGAACTTCCTCGCCTATCGCCTGGCACTCGCGCTCGGCCATGCCGAGGCGCGCAAGCTCTACAAGGTGGTGTCGGTGCAGCCGCGATACAGCCTGCTCTTTCGCCAGATCGAGCGCGAGTTGCTGCCGCTGGCCGCCGAGAAGCGCATCGGGGTCATGGTCTACAACCCGCTGGCGGGCGGACTTCTGACGGGCAAGTACAAGTCGATGTCGGACCCCTTGGCGGAGAACACCCGGTTCAGCGTTATCAGCAACCGGGCCAGTTACCGGGATCGCTACTGGCACGACAAGGAATTCGCAACGGTCGATGCCTTGCGCGACGCCGCTGCCAAGGCCGGCCAGTCGCTCACCGCTCTCGCGGTGGCCTGGGTTCTGGCCAATCCCGTGGTGACCAGCGCCATCATCGGCGCCAGCCGCCCTGAGCAACTCGCCGACAGCCTCGCAGGCGTCGAGTTCAGCCTGGATGCACTGCTGAAACAACAGCTGGACGAACTGACCCATGAGTATCGATTTGGCGACGCTCCGCGTTGAGCGAGTCCTTGACGAGGACGCGCAGGCCCCGCTCGTCATGGGTCTTGCGATTCCATGGCGGTAGCTGAAGCGCGCTGGCGCACACATGTCGCTGCGCAGGACATGCGACGCTTGCACCGCATACATTCACATCTCCGGGCTTGCTCCAACACGCACGGCGAATTGCCTTCAAGTGCCCTGTGAAAGCTCCCGCCGGCGCGCTCTTGCGGATGCGCCGCTGACGTCGGCACGCCTCTTGCGGAATTGACAGGCATGGCGTTGCCGAGAAGGCTTCGCCCTTCGCAGCCAGCGCGCCCAACACCCGTGATCGATGTCCGACACGCATCCGGTCACCGTTCAAGAGAGACAAGGAAGTACCGTGAATTCGAGCAAGAAACTTGGCAGCGCACGCTGCCTTCGAATGTGTGGCTGAACGGACGGCGATTTCGCGCCGAAGCCTGATCGCATTCGGCTTGGCGAGCGGACTGCTTCCCACGATGTCGATGGCGCAAGACCTGTCTTCCAAGACGATCCGCCTCATGGTCGGCGTGCCTCCCGGCGGATCGAACGACTTCGCGGCCCGGCTCATCTCGCCGCATCTGGCGGAAGCGCTGGGCGCCACGGTGATCGTGGAGAACAAGGTCGGCGCGGCCGGCACGATCGCGACGGACTTCGTCGCCAAGTCGGCGCCGGACGGCACGACCCTCTACTTCGGCGGTACCGGTCCGATCCTCATCGCACCGCAGGCGATGCCCAAGGTACCCTTCAACTTCCTCACCGACATCATGCCCATCAACATGGTGGGCGAGACGCCGCTGGCCCTCGCGGTCTTTCCGGGGCTGGGCGTCAAGACGTTGCAAGAATTCATCGCGCTGTCGCGCACGCGTCCGCTGTCGCTGGCCTCCACCGGCACCGGCTCACTACCGCACCTGGTGATCGAGTCCTTGATCCAGGCATCGGGCGGAAACATCCTGCACGTGCCCTACAAGGGCGGCGGCCCTGCACTCGCTGACGCCATGGGCGGCCATGTCAGCGGCGTGGTGCAGGACGTGCCGACATTCATCCCGCTGCACGAGCAAGGCAAGCTGACCCTGCTGGCCGTGACGAGCGCCAAGCGTGTCGAATTCCTGCCCAACATACCGACGGTCTCCGAAACGCTGCCGAACTTCTTCAGCGCGTCGAGCACCCTAGGCGTGTATGCGCCCGCCAAGACGCCGAGGGCGATCATCGACAAGATCAACGCCGCGCTCGTCAAGACCGTTGCACGCGACGACGTCCAGGAGCGCATGCGCAAGTCAGCGATCGTGCCGGGCGCAACGGCATCGCCCGAGGCCTTCCAGAAGTTGACGGCGCTGGAGTACCAGCGCTGGGGGAAGCTGTTGCGGGAGAAGGGCATCGTCATCTCGGCGACCTGATGAACCGCGCGCTGTGAAGGCTGGCGGCCGGAGGGAAGGAAGCTTCACATCGCGTCGCTTTGATCGCGAATGGAGCAACGTCGTCCAAGGGATGCCAGCTAAGGCTGCCCGTCAAACGATTCCATGGCATCTGTCAGCTGCACCCAGGCGAGGCGACGCCGTGTCCATATTTCGCGCCGGGGTGCACCCAGTGCTCGACTCTGTCGGATGGTTCCGACCCGGAGAGAGTAAGTCTGCGGATTCTCCTCGGCGCATGCATAGAGAGGACTTCCGCAGTTCTCGCAAAACGCATGGACCCGCCTGTTGCCGCTCGCTGCGGTCTTGATGTAGCGCCGCGGCGAGCCCTTCATCAGCCGGAAACCGCCGGCAGTCGCCAATATGGTGGTTCGGAAGGCAGAGCCCGACAGTGTTTGGCAGTCAGCGCAATGGCAAATGCCCATGGTGCCGGGCTCCACCTCTGCCTCGAACGCGATTGCGCCGCAGTGACACCCACCTTCGACTTTCATTGCAACTCCTCTGCCCGCGAAGTCCGCTTCCGGGCCAATGTTAGTCAAAAGGCAGCGCCGTTTGAAGGACCGCAGCCCTGATGATGCGCGGAGATGCTCGATGACACCAGCAATCTGCCTTCGCAGGGCTACGTCTACTGCTTGTCGACCTGCTCGAACGATCGAACCACATTGACGTAGCCCTTCTCGATGCGCCGCACAGCATGCTTCGCCGCCATCTCGCGACTCAAGGGTACGAGCCCAAAGCCGGTGGCAATTCGATGCATGAAAGCCGCCCGCCCCGCGATGGAAATCGCGTCGTGCGATGCATGCTCATCCCACCCCGCACTGACGACGGAATCGACGTCGAACTGGCATACGTCCGAGGGCGTGACCGAGAGCTTTCGCACGAGTGACAGCACCGGTTTCAGCCGAGCTTCCACACTTGCATTCTCCGGATCTCGCAGCAACTGCTCCAACACGCCTCTCTCGATCCCGCGCGCATAGGCAACCTCCGCATGGGCGATGAAGACGAATTCGCAGCCTGCCACGCCCGCCGCATAGGCAAAGAGCAGTTCACGCTCAGCCTGGCTGAATGGAGATGCGCCGTTCATCAGCACTTCGCTCATGACGGACCATGGCCCGTAGACCTCTGGGTACCTCTCGTAGATCGCGAGCGGCGTAGCGTTGTCGGGAAAGGATCTGAAGAAGGACAAAGAAACCCGCCTCCTACCGGTGGAAATCGGTGACGACGAAAGTGCCGGTCACTTCAGAACGCGTCATGCTCTCGAACGCCTCGCCGACTTCGGAAAGCCCGATCTCGCGCGTCACCAGCTTGCCTGGCGTGAGGCGGCCGTTCGCCACCAAAGGGATCATCGACGCATAGCGATGCGGGGCCATGCCGAGGGTGCCGATGATCTGCAGCTCGCGGTAGATCATCAGGTCGATCGGCACGCTGATATGCCCGGCTTCCTTCTTGATGGTGAGGCCAATCTGCAAATGACGTCCGCCCTTGCGCAGACTGCGGATGCCGTTGACACAGGTCTCCGAGATTCCCAGGGCGTCGATCGACACATGCGCTCCGCCCTTGGTGATGTCCATCACGGCACCCACCGGGTTCTCCGTCTCCCGGCCGTTGATGACGAATTCGGCGCCCATGACCTTGGCCAATTCCAGGTTGGCGGAATTCAGGTCTACGCCGATAACCCGCGCCCCCAGCGCTGCCGCAACATTGATCGCCGACAAACCGACACCACCGCAGCCGTACACCACCACCCACTCTCCGGCGGTCACTGCGGCGCGGTCGATCACCCCATGAAACGACGTCATGAAGCGGCAGCCGAGGGCGGCGCCGTCGCGGAAGCTCACCTCTTCGGGCAGGGGAACCATGTTCCGATCGGCCAGCGGCACGCAGACGTACTCGCCGTAGCCGCCCGAGTAGTTGCGGCCCGGGATCATCGTGTTGTCGCAGAGGTGGGCGCGTCCGGACTGGCAGTATTCGCAGGTGCCGTCGCTGCCGACGAAGGGCACCACCACGCGGTCACCCTTCTTGAATCGCGTCACGCCCTCGCTGACTTCTTCCACGACGCCGGCCATCTCGTGGCCGATGACGATCGGATAGGCGCGTGGCATGTCTCCCATCCAGACGTGCCAGTCGCTGCGACACACCCCGTTGGCAATGACGCGAATGATCGCGCCGCCCGGCGTCAGCGTGGGTTCCGGTACATCCTGGATGGAAAGCTTCTGGATACCTTCGAGAACCAACGCCTTCATGCCTTGGCTCCCTCGAAAAGCCCGGTAATCTGACCAAGGTTCGTCACCTCTTCAAGGTTCATGATCAAGTCCATCGAGCGCCGCGCGACCTCGTCTCCGAAATCCCTCGACACCAGTTCGCGGTACTTGCGCTGGATGTCGTCGCGGCTTACGGGGTTCTGGGGTGAGCCGGGCGCATAGGAACTGGCGGACAGGGTGCGGCCATCGCGCAGGCGCAATGTGACGCGACCCAACGGCCTTTCAAACGTGCACTCCGGATCCCGTTCGAGCCGTGTGCGTTCGGCCATCGCCAGGATCGCGGGATCCTCGAATCCGATGGCCTCGAGGTCGAGATAGCTCCCCACATCGTTGCTGCCCCTGACGATTCGCATGGCAACCCCGTACTCCGCGCTGAACTGGGCGCCCAGAACGTCCTTCGGACGTGGACCGACACTGCCCGTGTGGACAAAGGCCAGCGGGTCGCATCCGAGAATGACCTCTTCAACGTCCTGCGCAGAAAAGGCATGCTCCGCCTTGATCATGTCGTAGGCCGCGAAGTGAGGTTGCATCAGCGCGCAAGACGCGTACAGCTTGATCGAGGCCCGCTCGGGAAAATGCCACCGCATGCCCAGTTCCTCCGTCAGGTAGCGCGCATCGAAGTCATTGCAGAACGCCTGGAGAAAGCCCCTGCTCCCTTCGAGAATGGTTGGCGGTCCGTTGAGCCCCAAGCGCGCGAGGCGGGCGGAGCGGATGCCGGCTGCAACACTGATGCCCGCATGGACGCGCTTGACTTCCCCTCCGCTCTGCGCGAACTCCGTCGTGCCAGAGGCATGGCTGCCCGCTATGGCGATGGCATTGACAGCGACCTCCACATCGTCGCGCTCGATCATGGCGCTTGCGAGCGCCACGGCGAACACGCCCAGCGAACCGGTATGGTGAAAGCCACGTTCGAGAAGCAGGGAGGGCATGCTGGCCAAGGCCAGGCGAATGACGGTCTCGAACCCCACGACCGCGGCCCGCAGGACCTCCGCTCCGCTCGCGCCCTTTGCCTCTCCGATCGCAAAGACAGCGGGCACCACGGTGCATCCGGGGTGGCAGTTGGCACCCTTGCCACCATAGTCGTCAATCTCGAAGCTGCTTCCGGAAGTTCCGTTGGCAAAGGCCGCGGATTCCGGGTCGAGCCTGAGGCGGGTGCCCAGGATGGACGCCGTCCCGGCAGTGCCGAACTTCGACACGTACTCCTGCGTGATGCGGCAGGTCGGCAGCTCCCTGCAGCTGACCTGGGCGCCGATCTGGTCGAGCAGGTGCAGTTTGACTCGCTCGACGACATGGGGATCGATGTCGCACAGTTGGAGGCCGAGTGCCCACTCGGCGAGCTGCCTTGCCGCGGGCAAGGTGGTGGTGGTTGCTTGCATATGGTCCTGGTTCCCGTTCCGTGTTCCACCGCGCATCGACAGCGCAGTGCTTGCTCTTTTCCTGAAATCACACCGCGACCTACCTGGCGTCTTTCGTAGGCCAGCCAGGGCTTGCGGGTCACCCGGCCATGAATCCGCCATCCACTGTCATCAGGCTGCCCGTGGCGTAGCGAGCCCGGTCCGACATCAGCCACACGGCCATCTCGGCCATCTCCTCGGGTTGCCCGAGCCGACGCATGGGCACGGAGGCCAGCAGCTGATCTCCCCTCAGGGCGCGCGATGCCTTGAGGAAGCCGGTGTCAATGAAGCCGGGGCAAAGGCAATTGACACGTATTGCGGCGTCGGCGTATTCGATCGCGGCCGACTTGCTCAAGCCGATGATGGCGTGCTTGCTCGCGGCGTAGGCGCCCGAGCCCAGGCGCCCGACGGATCCGACCACGGACGCGGTGTTCAGAATGGTTCCGCCGCCCTGTTCGAGCATGTGGGCAATCTCGGCACGCATGCACAGCCAGGTCCCCGTGACGTTGACGCCCATGATCTGCGCGAACTGTTCTTCAGTGAGTTCGCCCACCTTGCGGCCGGCCGCCCCACATTGCCATTGCGCAATGCCGGCATTGTTGAAGGCGTGGTCCAGCCGCCCATAGTGGCTGACCGTGTCCTCGACCATGGCACCGACTGCCGATGCATTCGAAATGTCCACGCGCAGCGCCAGCGCCTGGCCGCCGGCTTGTACGACCAGGTCGGCGGTCTCCTCGGCGCGCTGCAGGTCAATATCGGCCAATGCCAGCCGAGCACCTTCGCGCGCGGCCAGCAACGCGGTCGCACGGCCAATGCCGGCCGCCGCCCCCGTGATCAGGACAATCTTGTCCTCGAGCATCCTGGTTGGATCCATGCGTTCTTTCCTGGGCAATGAGACGACGACGCCGCCTATGCAGCGGCCGGCGATGTGAAGCCGAGCATCGCCTTCACTTCAAGGTATTCCTCCAGGCCATAGGTGCCCATCTCCCGGCCATTGCCCGACATCTTGTAGCCACCCATCGGTGCGGACGGGTCCGCAGGTGCGCCGTTGTAGAAGATGCGGCCGGCGCGCAGCTTACGGCCTACAGCCATGCCGGCATCGATGCTGCCAGCGAACACATAGCCGCCCAGGCCGTAGTCGGTGTCGTTCGCGATGGCAATGGCTTCCGCCACATCCCGATAGGTGATGACCGAGATGACCGGCCCGAAGATCTCTTCGCTCGCGATGTTCATCGCCGGCGTGACGCCGGCAAAGATGGTGGGCGAGATGTAGTAGCCGGCCTCCAATCCCTCAGGCCGATCCAGGCCTCCGCGTACCAGTTGCGCGCCCTGGTCCAGTCCGCTTTGGATATAGCCCCGGATCTTTTCGAACTGTGCGCGATTGACCACCGGGCCCATCGTCGTTGCAGGGTCCGAGGGCGCACCGACTCGCACCTGCGCGGCCGCGTCACGCATGGCATCGAGCACCTGCGCAAGCCGGCTCTCATGGACCAGCACGCGCGATGGCGAGTGGCACGACTGGCCGCTGTTCGACATCGCACGCGCCACATTCCAGCGCGCAGCGGCGTCCTGGTCCGCATCCGGAAGCACGATGTTGGCGGACTTGCCACCCAGTTCCTGCGCCACGCGTTTGACGGTGCCCGCGGCGGCTTCGGCCACCAGGATGCCCGCGCGGGTGGAACCGGTGAAGGACACCATTGCAACCTCCCGGTGCCGCGTGATGGCGTTGCCCACCGTCGGGCCGTCGCCTTGCACCAGGTTGACCACGCCCTTGGGCACGCCGGCAGCATGCATGATTTCGACCATCAGCATGGTGCTCAGCGGCGTGAACTCGCTGGGCTTGATCACCATGGTGCAGCCCGCGGCCAGCGCCGAGCCGAGCTTGATGCACAGGAGCTGCAGCGGCCAGTTCCATGGCGTGATCAGGCCACACACGCCGATGGCCTCCCGGCAGATGATGTTGCGGCCCTGCCGCGTTTCAAACGCATAGTCCTCGAGGGTCACGACGGCCTGCTGCAGGGCCTCCAGCGCGGCGCCGGTCTGGCCCCTGAGGGTCAGGGGCGCGCCCATCTCCTGGCTGATCGTCGCCAGGACCTCATTTTCCCGCTCGGTGAAGGCGGCGATGATCCGCTTCAGCAGGGCGACGCGTTCGGCCTTGCCGGTTTCGCTGAAGGCGGGGAACGCCGCCGCAGCAGCCGCCACTGCGCGGTCGACGTCCTCCGCGCTGCCCAGGCTGATGCTTGCAAAGGGCGTTTCGGTGGACGGATCGATGAGCTCGAACCTTTGCTTGCCGATGGCATCGACCCATTCGCCATCGATATAGAACTTGCCGTAGTGTTTCATGGAAGTCTCTGTAACCTGTGTTGAAGCAGCGCCTTCAGCTGGTTGCTGCGATCGATTGCGCCGCAGCAATGAGCTGATGCCTGGGCCGAAGGCCCTCGGTGCGTGGCACCCCACCTGTCGCGTTCAGTCCGGCTTCGATCGCACCACAGCCGATGCGGGCCAGCAGCGCGGGAGCCCCACTGCGCATGGCCAGTGCGGCGGCGCCTTGCAATTTCTGCAGCACCGAAGCCATGTGGGTGCCGCCGCCTGAGGGGTCGGCTGCGAGCAGTGACAGGGCTGCCTCTGCAGCTCCATTCCATCCTGAGCTCTTTCTCAGCACCGGGCCCAGGCGTTCGAGCGTCAGCCCGTAGGCCAACCCCAAGGCCAGGCATTCGCAGGAGATCAAACGATTCAGTGCCGATACCGCACCGTCGATCAAGTCCACCACGCCGGCGGGCTCCTCGCTTGCTGTCGGCGTGCTGCCGTCACCCAGGTGAACGGCGCTCAGAGAGTCCACCACGCCGATCATGTCGTCCAGGCGCGCCTTGTCCCCCAGCGTGTTCACGCCCATCTGCAAGAGCATTTGCGCACCGTTGGTGACGGGCATCGGCACTCCCAGCGCCATGCCCAGCGACACGGCCTGGTCCACATCCTTGAGCATGAGCGCCAGGGCGAAGTTCGTGGATGGCTGGCCGTCCCAGATGGCCGGCAACACCTTTTCGGTGCCGAAGCTGCGCGATTCGCCGCGACTGAGCGCCTCGATCAGGCGATCGAGGGGGACACCTGCCTTGCGGCCCAAGGCAGCCAGTTCGAGCGCACCCAACCGGCAGCTTTCGAACATGGCGTTGTTCACGGTCTTGGTGGCCTGCCCGTCGCCGACGCGGTCGCCGCAGTGGTAGATGTTGGTGGTAATGGCTTGCAGCAACGGCAGAGCCCTTGCGTACCATTCGTCCGGACCGGATGCCATCAACGTGGCACCGCCAGCGGCGACCGTTGCCGGATTGGCGGACACGGCGGCGTCGACCATGCCGATGCCGCGTGCGGCCAGCTGCGCAGCAATCTCGCCCGTCGCACTGGGCAGTCCGCTGGTCTGGTCGATCACCAGCCTGCCGGCGGACATGGCTTGCGCCAAGCCGCCGTTCCCCAGCAGAACTTCCCGCACATCGCTGCTGCGTGGCAGGCACAGCAGCACCACATCACAGGTCCGGCCGAGTTCGGCCGGAGACGTCGCCCAGCGCGCGCCGAGCGCCTCGAAGGCAGGTGCGGCAGCCGCATTGAGATCCCACACCGTGAGTTCGTGCGCCGCGAGAAAGCGCTTGGCCAACTCGCCCCCCAACGCCCCCAGGCCAATATAGCCAACCCTCATGATTCGGAGCCTCCGTCAATGGACAGTGTGAAACGATTGCGCGTGAGAGGCCGCCGCCATGTGCCATGCACCGTGTCAAGTTCCGACCACGGGGGTATAGGCTTGTCGCTTCTTCACCACCGGGAGCAGGCTGTGGTGCGGTACGCCGGCCATGATCGCGATCAGGCTGACCACCGCGACAAGCACGGCGTAGCCGGCAAACAGCCACAACTGGCCTCCCTGCGCCGCCACAAGGGCTGTGGCAATCAAAGGCAGCGGGCCTGCGAACAACGCACCTGAGCTCTGGTAAGCCACCGACAGGCCGGTGTAACGAACAGAAGTCGGGAACATCTCGGCAAACAGCGACGGGATCGAGGCCAGCGCGGCCGAATGCCCGAGACCCATGATCATCACGTAGCCCACCACCAGTGCGACATACGACTTGCTCTGCACCGCATAGATGAAGGGAAAGGCGGCGAGCCCCAGAAAGACCAGCGAGCACACCAGCAATTTGCGGCGGCCGATCTTGTCGCACACGATGCCGAACAATGGAAGCGCCAGTACCTCGGCGACTGCACCGACGCACACCGCACCCAACATCTGCGTCTGGCTGAAGCCGAGCGTCTTCACCCCATAGGACACCATGAACACGACACACAGATAGAAGAAGGTGTTCGGCGCGGCCTGCGCGAACATCACCGAAAGGAGCTGCCTCGGATAGTCGCGCACGACAGTGACCAGCGGTTGGGCTTCCATCTCGCCATCGGCCTTGGCCTTCACGAAGTCGGGCGACTCGGCCATCTTCGAGCGGATGTAGACCCCCAGCACCAGCATGACGGCGCTCAGCAGGAAGGGCACGCGCCAGCCCCATTCCATCAGGGCCGAACGGTCAAGCCCGGACATGACGAAGAAGGTGACATTGCCCAGCAACAGCCCCAGCAAGGTGCCCACCTGTGACAGCTGACCGTAGAAGCCCCGCTTCGACTTGTCCGCATGTTCGACCAAGGTGATCACGGCGCCGCCATATTCCCCGCCAACCGACAGACCCTGGACGACGCGCAGCAAGACCAGCAACACCGCGCTGATGGGACCGGCCATGGCATAGGTTGGCAACAGCCCGATCAGCGTGGTCGACACGCCCATCAGCATGAAGCTCCAGTACAGGACCGTCTTGCGACCGATCCTGTCGCCCAGGTGGCCCGCCAGAACGCCCCCGATGGGGCGTGCAATCCATGCCGTGGCAAAGGCCATGAAGGACAGCATGCTCGCCGTGAGCGGGTCGAAGTTGGGAAAGAACAGCTGGTTGAGGAACAGCGCGGACATCGTCCCGAAAATGAAGAAGTCGTACCACTCCACGGTGGCACCGATCAGCGTCGATGCGACGACGATGCGCCTGCGCCGCGCATCTTGAGCCTGGTCATTGGTCATCTTGTCTCGTCTCCAAGTTGTTAATAGGCGAACTTCAACCCTGCATCAGCGCATCGCGCGGCTTGCCGTTCCGAGTTCGGGGTTGTGCAAACAACCCGGTGAGTTGCCGGACATCGGCCACGTCCTCCAGGTTCATGATCAAACCGAGCGAGCTGCGGGCGGTCTTGTCGCCGAAATTGCGCGACACCAGGTCCAGGTACTTCTGCTCGATGTCGCCGCGGCCGAGTGGGTTGAACGGCGACCCCAGGGCATAGGCCGTGGCAAACAGCACGCGCCCATCGCGCAGGTACAACGTGACCTTGCCCTTGGGGATCTGGGTCGCGCAGTCAGGATCGACCTCCAGGCGAACGCGGCCGGCGATGGCGGCGACGGCCGGGTTCTGGAATTGGTCCCTCTCGGCGTCCAGGTAGGCGCCTGCGTCGTTGCGGCCGCTCACGATGCGCATGGCGATCCCGTATTCGGCACTGAACTGCGCGCCGACGATGTCCGTGGGACGGGGTCCCGTGGCCCCGGTGTGCACAACCGTCAGCGGCTCGCAGCCGAGCACCACCTGCTCGACGTCACCCGCGGAGAAAGCGTGCGCGGCACGAAGCTCGTCGTAGGCCGCGAAGTGATGATGGATCAGCGCGCACGACGCATGCGGCTTGAGCGCACCGCGCTCGGGAAAGTGCCAGTGAGAACCCAGTTGCTCATGCAGGAAGCGGGCGTCGTGCGCATTGCAAAAGGCCTGCAGGAAACCGCGTTTGCCCTCGAAGATCGTCGGCGGCCCGCTGAGGCCCAATCGCGCGAGGCGGGCGGAGCGAATTCCTCCCGCGGCACCGATGCCTGCGTGAGCGCGCTTCACCTCGCCCCCGCTCTGGGAGTACTCCGTGGTGCCCGATGCATGGCTGCCGGCAACCCCCAGCGCGTCAACCGTCGCGTCCAGGTCGAAACGCTCCAGCATCGCGGTGGTCAACGCGACGCCAAACACCCCGTGAGCAGCAGTCTGATGGAACCCGCGCCCCAACAGCATCGACGGCATGCTCGCCAATGCCAGCCGGATGATGGTCTCGAAGCCTACGGTGGCGGCCCGCAACAGGCTTGCGCCGCTGGCCCCCAGCGCCTCGGCCACGGCCAGTCCGCCAGGCACGATGACGCAACCGGGGTGGGCATAGGCACCGTTGCCGCCGTAGTCGTCGATCTCGAAGCTGCTACCGGCCGTGCCGTTGACAAAGGCGGCATCCTCCGGATCGGCGCGGTGCGCCGTGCCCAGGATGGACGCCGGGCCGCTGCGCCCGAACTGCGTCACGTAAGCACGGGCGATACGCGGTGCCGGCAGGTCATAACAGCTGACTTGGGCGCCAATCTGGTCGAGGATATGCAGCTTGACCCGCTCCAGCATGGCAGCGTCGACATCGCGCAGATCAAGTGCCAGCGCCCACTCGGCGAGCTGCCGGGCGACAGGTGGCATGGAAGATGGTTGGGTGGCCATGGCGGTTCGGTTCTCGTGCATGCGGCGAACTACTCGGCACGCGCGCCAGATTTCTTGATCACCTGTGCCCAGGTGGCGATTTCCGTATTCAGGAAGGCACCGAACTCCTGCGGGGTCGAGGCAACGACATCCAGCGAGACGGCGTGCAATTGGCTGACCACGTCCGGCCGGCTGAGCACTTTGGCAGCCTCGCGCTTCAAGGTGTCGACCGTCGTCTTGGGCGTGCCGGCCGGGGCCAGCAAGCCGATCCATCCCAGCAGTTCGTAGCCCGGCACACCGGCCTCGGCCACCGTGGGCACGTCGGGCAGAAAGGGCGACCGGGTCTTGCCCGTGGTCGCGAGAATCTTGAGCCGGCCGCTCTTGCTCTGCGGGATGACGCCCGGTGGAGACTGGAGCGCGACATCGATCTGGCCGGCCATCAGTGCCAGGGTAACCGGGCCCGTGCCGTTGTACGGCACGTGCACAGCATCGAACCCGGCC
The DNA here is from genome assembly GCF_037889975.1 of Variovorax rhizosphaerae. NCBI lineage: Bacteria > Pseudomonadati > Pseudomonadota > Betaproteobacteria > Burkholderiales > Comamonadaceae > Variovorax > Variovorax rhizosphaerae. Next base: position 76,224 of record NZ_JBBKZT010000017.1, read on the forward strand.
ATCGTCTTGAGCAGTTCCATGCCCAGGTGGTTGCCCTGCCCTGCCCCCGCGGAGCCGTAGCTCAGGTTGGACTTCTTTGCCTTCGCCAGGGCCAGGAATTCGCCCAGCGTGTTGGCAGGCGATGCGGCTGGCACCGCCAGCGCGAACACATTGCTCGTCAGCTGCGATACCGGCGCGAAGTCCTTGACCGGGTCATAGGAGAGCTTCGGATACAGATTGATGTTGGTCGCGTGGCTCGACGCGGTCACGAGCAACGTGTGGCCGTCGGGCGTAGCCCTCGCCACGTAGTCGGCGGCGATGTTGCCCGCGGCGCCCGGCTTGTTCTCGACGATGACGGGCTGCCCAAGTGCCGCGGGCAGGTGCAGGGCCAGCACCCGTGCCACCAGGTCGATGGTGCCTCCGGGTGGCGTGGACGCGATGATGCGGATCGGCTTGCTCGGGAACGTCTGCGCGGCCGCCGGCAGGCCAAACAAGACGCTTGCCGTCAGAAGAAGTGCGAGACGAGCGATGATGAACTTGGACTTCATATCAGCCTCTCGCGGACAGCGAAGCCCGGGTGATCGGCTGATCGACAAGGCATGGCCTGTCGCTGAGAAGACGTTGGTTGTGTTCGATCATCTGGCGCTTTCCTGTGGTCTTGGCCGCTTGAGTTCGCCCCGAAGGAAGGGCGCTGCGACGGCCGAAAGGACTTGCTTGTCTCCGTCCTTTGCATCAGGCCTTCACTCGGACCTTGACGCGGTGACCATCGCTCGGGCAAGTGTAGAAAGCGGGTTTGCGCGGCGGTAGTCGCCGCGCAATGACAGACCCTTCACTTTTTGTGAAGCTCAGCCCCAGGCCATCGGCCGTCCTGGACCAGCGTTTCCGCCGTCGCGCGCAGCACCACGCGCGCTGCCAAGGCGGCGGGTGACAGTTCGTCCTCGGCAAGCGAGAGCAGCGTGGTGATCCGGTGTGCGCTCGGGTCTGCAATCTCGACACAGATGAATGCGTCCTTCGGCATGCGCAAGATGGCTGCGCGCGGCAGGATGGTGGCCCCGATTCCGGCACGGACCGCATCCATCACGACCGAGAGGCCATCGACCTCCAGGGCAATGCGCGGCTGACACCCCGCTTGGGCGAACGCAGCGTCGACGGCGTCGCGCAATCCTTGCGCGCTGAGCACCATCGGGACATCGGTGAGTTGGTTGATCCGCACCTTCGTACCCAGCAGGCCCTGCAGCTGCGGCATGCCGGCAGCCCCGATCAGGCAAAGCTGCTCGTGGACCAGCGGTTCGGCGCTGCCGCGCAGCCCGCCCGTGGCCTGCATCACGACGGCGAGATCCAGTTCTCGCGCGTTGACCTTCGCCGCGAGATTGGTCGACAGGCTATCGACCACGTGCAGCCGAATATCCGGATAGCGCTCGTGCATGGCGCTGATGAACGGCATGGCGAGTACGGCAGACGCGGAGGTTCCGATGCCCACGCCGACTTGGCCGGACAGCCGGGCCTGTTGCGCCGCACGGACCGCCCCGTCCGCATGGCGCAGCGTGAGCTGTGCCTGCCTGTAGAAGGCAATGCCAGCATCGGTGGCACAAACGCCGGCCGCGGAACGTTGCAAGAGGCGCGTACTGAGTTCCGACTCGAGCCGGCTCATCTGCTGGCTCAGGGCGGACGTGACGATGTGCAGGTCCTTGGCCGCGCGGGTGATGCTGCCAAGTTCAACCAGGCGGACGTAGTAGCGAAGTTGCCGAAGCTCCAATGACGCCGCTCCTGTTGTTGTGATGATGTTTGTCGGTTGAAGCGCCGCTCAACGGACTCGCACGCTATAGCGCTTGTCATCAAGGGATCATGGCATCCCGAGCTTCCCGTGCGAACAAGCGCCGTACTCCTGCATAGCGGTCCCGATGACCTTTTCATGCCAATGACCCACTCTACTCCTCGGATCCAACATCTCCGCTGTGACACGCCGTGGCGGGCGGAGGCGTTCATCCCACCGAAACCAGAAGCAGCCCAACTCCCGTTTGCGCGCGGGGAGGCGGTGTCAACCAAAGAACTCCCGCCCTGCCGTGAGAATGACGTCCACGTACTCGGTCATGTTCTTGTTCATTCGCTGGGTGGGTCCGACGACGGAAAGCGCGGTCAAGCGGCCACTGACGTTGGCAGCAATGCCGATGGCCGTGACGCCCTCGCCTCCTTCGTCGGCAGCAAGAAACCAGCCTCGCTCGCGGCTGGATTCGATTTCGCGGCGCAACGCGTCCCGATCGTTCAGGCTGGAGACGGTCACGGCCTCCATGTCCAGCTTGTCGATCAGGGCGTCCCTTTCTGGCGCAGGCATAGCGCCCAGGATGGCCTTGCCCAGTGAGGTCGCGTGGACGCTGACCACGGTGCCCGGCTCCAGCACAAAGCGCAGCGCGCGAGAGCTCTCCTGGCAGCCAAAGATCCTGACTTGGGTGCCGTCCAGGTGCCCGCACATCGAGCTTTCACCGGTGCGCTTGCTGAGCAGTTCCAGCGCCTCGGCTGCAAAGGTTTGCATGGGGTCCTTGGCCGCAATGCGCAAGGACAAATCCTGCAGCCTGGTGGTCGGGTAGAAGTAGCGCGACTTGGGCATGCGAAGCAGGTAGCCCGCCTCACGCAGCGTGAAGAGAAGGTCCGAGCAGCTGCTGTCGGCGAGATCGAGAAATCGCGCCAGCTCCGAGTTCGTCAAGGGTCGCCCCTCGCGGGCAAATACCTCGAAGACTTGCAGGGCGCGTTGTGCGGTTGGAACAGCCTGTGGCATGGGAATACTGGAAAGAACGGCCTATCGTAGTGCCGACACGCCAAGCACGGTCTGCGCCATCAGCATTGCCTGGATCTGGTTGGTGCCCTCGGCGATGCTGAGATGGCGCGCGTCCCGGTAGTAGCGTTCGACCGGAAAGAGCGAGGTATATCCAGCACCTCCGTGAACCTGCAGCGAAAGTTCGGCGACCCTCAACACAGCGTCGGTTGCGTGGCGCTTGGCCATCGAACAGAACAGCGCGGCGTCGGGCGCGTTCCTGTCCAGAGCGTCCGCCGATCGATAGCACAGCAGCCGCGAGGTTTCCACCAGGGCCATCATGTCGGCGATCATCTGCTGGACGAGCTGGAAGCCGCCAATGGGCCGCCCGAACTGGCGCCGGTCCTTGGCGTACTGGACCGCCGCCTCCAATGCCACTTCGGCGATGCCCAGTGCCGAGAATGCGACCACGCTTCGCCCGATGTTGAGGTACTTCTTGGCCAGCGAAAAGGCCTGGCCGGGTTCTCCAATCAAGTGGTCGGCGGGCACCACGACATCCTCGAAGAGCAACTCACCCAGTGGGCAGCTGTGCATGCCCATCTTCGGCAGGGCGGTGCTGGAAAAGCCCTTTGCGGCCGACTCGAACAGCAGGCAGGAAACTCCATGCCCCCCCTCCTTCAACGCGGTGCGCGCGAAGACCACGCCGACATCGCAGATCGGACCGTTGCTGATGTAGAGCTTGCGCCCATTGATGCGCCAACCCTGCTCCACAGGCTCCGCCTTCGTCTCCACGTTGGCGGCGTCCGAGCCGATGTTCGGCTCGCTCAGCGCGAACGAGGCGATGGCTTCTCCCGCGAGGATGCGTGGCAGGATCCTCTCCTTCACGATCGGGCTGCCGGCATCCGCGATGACCGAAGCCGAAAGGTTGCTGGTACTGGTGATGCTGCGCAAGGATGGCCATACCCGGGCGACCTCGGCGATCAATGTGCCGTAGGTGGTCATGGACAAGCCGAAGCCACCCGCGTCCTCCGGCAGGAGCCCGCCGAGCAAGCCATATTCCCGCATGGCAGCAACAAAGGGCGCAGGCACGGGCAGGCTTTGCGCCTCGTGGTGTTCGACCAGCGGCGCGACCTCTGCCTCGAGGTATCGACGCAAGGCGTCCCGCGACGCCCCCTGGAACGAGTCGAGTGCAAAGTCCATCAGAGCGCCTTCGCCTCTTCATGCAGCACGGCTTCCCAGATCTGCGGACCATTCGGCTGCTCGGCCTCTTCCATGATGTGAGCGACCAGGCCGGCCGTGCGCCCCACCAACGCCAGGCCGCGCGCGATGCGGGGATCGAGGCCGAGATCCGCTGCGATCGCGCCCATCGCGCCGGCGCCGTTGATCGGCAGCCTCCGGCCGAACTCGGCCGCTTGCACGGACTCGATCGCATCGAGCAGCCGCCAGCACGCACGGTAGTAGCCGGTCTCCTTCGAGATCGCACGAAGCGCTGGAACGCGAGGATCGCCATCGACGTGGATCGGATGGCCGACACCCTGAATCCGCTTCTTTTCGGCGCGGTAGCGCGTGAGCAGGTCCCTTGCTCGCGCGTCGTACTCGGATTGTGGGGCGTCGGGCGCCATTCCGCGGCTTTCCGTCACGAGCATCTGTGCGACGTTCTGCGTCGCGCCAAGGTACCGGTCACCGGCACCCAGCAGACCTGCTGCGACCGCGCCTTGCAGCGACTCGGGGGCACCGAGGTAGGTGAGCCGACTCGAGATGGAACTCGGCGTGAATCCGTGGTCCGTAGAGGTGACCAGCAGCAGGTTCAGCATCCGCTTGAAGTTCGGCTCCGGCGTTGTACCCAGTATGCAGAGGCACAGCATGTCGACGAAGTCGGCATTCGGGATGATGTCGTTCGAGAGGTTGCGTCCTCGCACGAAGATGTCATGCACGGTGGCGTAGCCGATGGAGGTTTGGATGGTCATAAGAGCCAGTCAGGAGATTGAAGTTGTTGAATCCAGCACGAGCAAGGCGTCCAGCGGTATGGCCCCCTGGCCCACGGGCCCGACCCATACCGGGTTGAGGTCAAGCTCGTGCAAGCGCTCGCCCTGCTGCCGGGCAAATTCCGACACGGTCATGAGCAACGATTCGAGCGCGGCAATGTCAGCGGGGGGCTGCCCTCTGACTCCTTCCAGCAGTGCGTAGCCTCTGAGTTCGCGCAGCATTGCGCTGGCATCCCTGGGCGTGATGGGGATCGACCGATGGGCAAGGTCCCTCAGCACCTCGACAAAGATTCCACCCAGCCCCACGGTCAGGACGAGGCCAAAGGCTGCGTCACGGTGGACTCCGACCAGGATCTCGCGTCCGTCAGCGGGGAACATCTTCTCGACGAGCACGCCGTCGATCTCCGCGTCCGGCCGGGCGGCCGCGACGGACAGGCAGATGTCTCGGTAGGCGGTGCTGACAGAAGCTTCGGAGTCGAGGTTCAGCCGCACGCCACCGGCCTCCGTCTTGTGAGCGATCTGTGCGCTGGCCACCTTCATGACAACCGGCAACCCGATCGATGTGGCGATCCCGACGGCCTCCTCTTCGGAGCGGGCAAGCGCGCCTTGAGGCACCACGATGCCCGCCTCCCGCAACAATGCCTTGGCCTCGCTTTCGCTGATGGCAACCGGACCTGACCGTGAGGGTTCTTCGTGCGTATGCGACCGAACAACGGGCAGAGCGGTCTCGCCCTTGAAGAGATGGCGAAGCGCCGAGACGGCATCGGTCAGGGAAAAGAAGGGCATCAGGCCCGCTTGTTCCATCAATTCGAATCCACTTCCCATGCGGCGACTCATCCACACGGGCACGACCGGCTTGTTGTGCGTACGGGCCGCGCTGCAAACGGCCTGCGCCATCGTCGCCGTGATCTCGCCGTAGTCCATCGGGATGGGGAACATCACTGCGCCCACTCTGTCGTCGTCGCACACCACGCCGAGGCAACGGGTCAACACATCGGGGTCGCGCAGGATGTCCGCCGTGGTATCCAGCGGATTGGCGATGTTCGCGAACGAAGGCAGCAGCTTACGAAGGGCCTCCGTCGTAAGCGGACTGAACTGCGCCAGCGGCAGTCCGGCTGCCCCGGCGATGTCCGCAGCCATCGCGGCCGTGCCACCCGAGAATGTGAAGATCGCCAGACCGGCGTCCGCAGCAGGGCGCGAGGCCGCCAGCAAGTGCGCGACCGAGGCGAGTTGGTCGAGGTCCTCCACCTCCACGCAGCCTTGCTGCCGAAACACCGCGCTGTTGATCTGTGCTGAGCCGGCGATCGACGCCGTGTGGGACTGCGCGGCCAACACGCCCTGCTCCGAACGCCCGACCTTCAGTATCACCACCGGCTTGCCGTTCTCCCGTGCGAGAGCCAGCGCCTGCCGCAATCGGGCGCCGTCCTTGATGCCTTCCATGAGGACCGCGATCACGCGAACCTCGGGGTCAGTGGCCATGTGGCCGATGAAGTCCGGCAAGCCGAGGTCGCACTCATTGCCGCCCGAGTACCAGACACCGACGCCATTGCCATGCGCGAGCGCCTGCAAGACGTTCCGGCCCAACCCACCGCCCTGTGTCGCGAGGCCGATCGTTCCGGCGTTCAGGTCGTCCTTGAACGCTGGAGAAAAGGTCATGCCCAGACGCCGGTTCACATTCACCAGGCCGGGACAGTTGGGCCCATAGACCCGCAGGCCGGTGCGGGCGCAGAGCGCCGTGATCTGCCGCTCCAGCGCGGCGCCTTCATCACCGGTTTCGGCGAATCCCGACGTCATGACGATCGCGTAGGCAATGTCTTTCGCCGCGCACTGTTCAAGCGTGGGCAGGACCAGCGAGGCATTCACCATCACCAGCGCGACGTCCAGCCCGCTGGCTGGTATGGCAGCAACGGACGGGTAACAGGGCTGCCCCAGAATCTCGGACGCGCCGGGGTTGACCAGGTAGATGTCCCCGGTGAACGCGGAATGCAGCATCAGGTTTTCGGTGAGGCGCCGGCCCTGGCTGTTCTGTCGCTCCGAGGCGCCGACGATCACGATGCTGCGCGGCGTGGTGAGCCGGGTCAGATCGGTGAACGGTTTCACGATGCCACCTCGTCGCGCATCAGCATCTTGAAGTCGGCCTGAACTACCACCTCGCCACGCTGGTTGACCGCTTCGCGCCGGAACGTCACGACACTGCGGCCTGGCTTGCTGGCCGGCGCTCGCTCCAGCACCGTGACTTGCACGTGGATCGTGTCGCCGATGAAGGTCGCCTTGGGAAAGCGGCAGGCCAGGTCGACAAGCGCCAGAACCGCCGGCTCCAGCGCGCGGTAGCCGCTGGATTGCGTGGTCAGGCCCGACAGGATCGACAGCACCAGCAAGCCATGCGCGATCCGTTGCCCGAACGGGGTCCCGCTCGCGTATTCGGCGTCCACGTGCAGCCGGTTGAAGTCGCCGGAGAGGCAGGCGAAGTTGACGACGTCGGCTTCCGTGATGGTGCGGCCTGCACTGCGGAACGCGTCCCCGATCTGCATCGGAAGCGGCGCCGCCGGCCGGGCAGGAGTAGATGTGATTTCTTGCATGAGACAGTGGATCAGGAGGAGTAGCGGCCGCCGGTGACGTGCAGCAGGTCGCCGGTGATGAAGCCTGCCCGCTCGGACGCGAGGAACAGCACGGCATCGGCGATGTCGTCTGGCGCACCCAATCTCGGGATGGGGTTCTTCGCCAAGGCGATCTCCCGCAACTTCTCGTAGGTCGGCAGGGACTTCACGAGTTCGGTCTCGATGAATCCCGGCGCGATCGCATTGGCGGTGATGTTGTACTTGCCCTGCTCCATGGCGAGCGAGCGGGTGAACCCGATCAATCCCGCCTTCGCCGCCGCATAGTTGGTCTGTCCCGGATTGCCCAAGTGGGCGCGTGAAGAGATGTTGATGATCCTGCCCCAGCGGTTGGCGATCATCGAAGGCAGCACCGCCTTCGTACACAGATAGGCGCCTTTCAGGATCGTGTTGACCACGGCATCCCAGTCCTGCACAGGCATCCTGGTGAGGTATCCATCCCTGGTGAAACCGGCGTTGTTCACGAGGATGTCCACCCTGCCGAAGGCTTCGACAGCCTGCGCCGCCAGCGCATTGACTTGCGCCTCGTCGCAGACGTCTGCCACGACGCCGATGGCCGCAACACCGGCCTCGCGCAACTGCTCGGTGGTCTGGGCGACAACCGAAGCATCGATGTCTGTGATAACCACCTTGGCGCCCTCGCGCCCCAAGGCGATGGCCGTTGCCCTGCCGATCCCTCTTCCCGACCCCGTGATGACCGCCACGCGACCGCCGATGCCCAAGTCCATAGATTCTCCTATTTTCCGGTATACCGAAGATATTTTCGCTGATTCGGATTATGTTGTACTTTTTCCGGTATGTCGATACAGTCTACGAATTCCCGAAAACAAAGAAGAGACTTCATCTTGATCCCAAAGCTGTTCGCCGCCCTCGCCTTGGCACTCTCCATCGCACCTGCTGGTGCGCAAAACGTCTACCCCGTTCGCCCGGTCAAGCTGCTGGTCGGCTTCGCGCCGGGCGGCGCGACGGATCAACTGGCGCGCCTCTTTGCGATGAAGCTCACGGAGCGCCTGGGACAGCCCGTGATCGTCGACAACAGGCCAGGCAGTGGCGGCAACATTGCCGTGCATCAGGTCGCACAGGCATCGCCGGACGGCCATACGTTGGTGATGGCAGCCAACTACGTCGCCGTGAATTCCGCGCTCGGGCGCAATCCGTACAACTGGCAACGGGACCTGTCTCCCGTAGCCTTGATCGCTTCGACCCCGAATCTGCTGGTGGTCCCCGCGAACTCAAAGATCCATGCTCTGGCCGACATCCTGGAGGCGGCAAAGCGGCCAGGCAGCAACGTGACCTACGGGTCGCCCGGCATGGGGTCGTCCGTCCACTTGGCCGGTGAGTTGTTCAGCGTCATGGCGGGCGTCAAGATGACCCACGTGCCGTACAAAGGCGTGGCACCGGCGGAAGTCGATCTGTCTGCGGGCGTGCTCGACTTGATGTTCGACAGCATCTCGACAGCGGTGCCGCTTGTCGAGGCGGGAAGACTGCGCGCACTCGCCGTTACCGGCAAACAGCGCGTGAAGGCATTGCCCAACGTACCGACGATGGAAGAGCTCGGCATGAAGGGCTTCAATGTGGAGGCGACCTACATGGTGCTCGCGCCTGCGAAGACACCGACCTTCATCGTTGAAAAGCTGTGCACCGCCATCGCCGACATCTCCAGGCAGCCGGAAGTCCAGCGCTTCGAAGAAGGCCTCTATGCGCAGCCGCTGAAGGGCGGGGCCGCCGAGACAAACGCCTTCCTGAAAGGCGAAGAACAGAAGTGGGTCGACGTCGTCAAGGCGAGCGGCCTCAAGATCGACTGACCTGATCCTTCCCACGAGAAGACACCACCATGGGTCCCTTGCACGGAATCAGGATTCTGGAGTTGGCCGGTATCGGCCCGTCGCCCATGGCTTGCATGTTGCTCGCAGATCTTGGTGCGACCGTCCTTCGTATTGACCGGCCCGAGCCGGCAGACCTGGGCGTCCAGCGCCCCGCACGCTACAACCTGCTGCTGCGCAACCGTCGGCTCGCCAGCGCCGATCTCAAGCAAGCCGCCGAAGTTGCGCAGGTGCTCGATCTGGTCGAGCACGCCGACGTCCTCATCGAGGGCTTTCGGCCCGGCGTCGCCGAGCGGCTCGGCCTGGGGCCGGAAGCTTGCCTGTCGCGCAATCCGCGCCTGGTGTACGGCCGAATGACTGGCTGGGGCCAGGAAGGACCGTTGGCGCATGCGGCCGGGCATGACCTCAACTACGTCGCCCTCACCGGCATCATTGCCGCCATCGGACGTGCCGGGCAGCCCCCTTCAATCCCGCTGGCCCTGACGGGCGACATGGGCGGAGGCGCCCTCTACCTGGTCATGGGCGTCCTGGCGGCGCTTCTCGAAAGGGGTCGTTCCGGGCAGGGGCAGGTCATCGACGCGGCCATCATCGATGGCGCTGCCTCGCTCGCTACCGTCTTCTATGGTCTGCACGGAGCGGGCCTGTGGCAGGAAAGCAGGGGGAGCAACGTCCTCGACTCAGGCGCGCCCTACTACGACGTGTACGAATGCAGCGATGGCCAATGGATTTCGATCGGTCCGATCGAAGCTCGGTTCTATGCGGAGTTGCTCGAGCTCCTGGAACTGGACCCGAAGGAAATGGGCCCACAGCAGGACCGCGCCCAATGGTCCGCCGCAAAGGTGCGCATCGCGAACTGCTTCAAACAGCGCACTCGGCAAGCATGGTGCGAGTTGCTGGAGGGGACGGATGTCTGCTTTGCACCCGTGCTCACATTCTCTGAGGCACCCGACCATCCGCACATCAAGGCGCGCGAAACGCTGATCAACGTGGAGGGTGTCGTGCAGCCTGCGCCCGCCCCACGGTTCAGTCGAAGTGTCCCCTCCAAACCCATCCCACCGCCTGAGCGGCCGAACACCGATCTGCAATCGGTTCTCCAGGAATGGCGCTCGAGCACATCTGCGCCGGCTTCGTTTCAACTCAACCCATAGAGAGACAACATCTTGGCCACAAAATACTTTCACGCGTCTGGCATACCGATGCGGGCTGCAGGGACGCTTGCCATCGGCGCGATGGCCTGGATGGCAATGAGCTTTTCCCCCGTGTTTGCGGAGGACAAATGGCCCGCTCGCCCCATCCGCATGGTGGTTCCATTCACCGCGGGAGGCGTACTCGATATTGTGGCACGCACCGTGGCCCAGCAGCTTGGCGAGACGCTCGGTACTCCCGTGGTGATCGACAACAAGGCCGGCGCGAACGGGTTGATTGGCACGGACCAGGTCGCCAAGGCTGCGCCGGACGGCTACACCATCCTGATGACGACCGGCGCTTTCACCACAAACGCGGGGGTCTACAAGAAGCTCCCCTACGACACCGTGAAGGACTTTGCGCCCGTGACCCGTGTCGCCCGAAGCAACGGCGCGGTCCTCACCATCAACAACGACGTGCCGGCGCAAAACCTCAAGGAGTTCATCGCGCTGGCAAAGGCCCAGCCCCAGAAGATGAACTACTCCTCTGCGGGCCAGGGGAACACAACCCACCTGGCCGGCGCGCTGTTCAATGAGTTGGCGGGCACGCAGATCGAGCATGTCGCCTACAAAGGCAGTGCCCCGGCATTCCAGGATGTGATCAGCAAACAGATCACCATGACTTTTGTGTCCATGTCGAGCGGCGGCCCGGCCATCAAGGCGGGGCAAGTGAAGGCGCTGGCCGTCGCGAGCCCGAGCCGTTTGGCCGCCCTCCCCGCCGTGCCGACCTTTGACGAGCTGGGTTTCAATGGGATGGACAAGATCATCGGCTGGTTCGGCATGCTCTATCCGGCTGGCACGCCGCAGGCGTACATCGACCGCGTGCAGCAGGCGGTAGCCAAGACTCTCCTCAAGCCCGAGGTCAGGGCACGTTTCGACGAGCTTGGCCTGCTACCGGCGGCCAGCACACCAGCCGAGTTCACCCAATTTCTCGCGCAGGACATCAAGGATCAAGCCGAGTTGATCAAGGTCGCAAAGATCCCGCAGCAATAGAGCCTCTGGTCTTGAATCGAGCAACTACAAGAAGGGCAAATGTGGCTGAAGTCATCGAATTGCGGGGAACGCAGACGTACTGTGAAGTAGCGGGCCACGGGCCACCATTGCTGATGCTGCACGGCGCCGAGGGCAGCCGTCGCCAGTTCACGGCCATTCGCCCCGAACTGGAACCGCACTTCACCGTGATCACGTACGACCAGCGCGACTGCGGAGACACTGCCAACCCGGAGACACCTGCGACCTTGGTGACACTGGCCGACGATGCCAAGGCGTTGCTCGAGGCGCTCGGGTACCCGACTGCACATGTGTTCGGCACATCGTTCGGGGGGCGCGTAGCGCAGGCCTTGACGGCGCGGCATGCAGCGGCGGTTCGCCGACTGGTGCTCGCGAGCACCTGGCCGCTACCCCTGTCCCTGGCTACCGCCAACGCAGAAGTCGCACATGTCCTTGGGCAGTTGAGGTCGCAGCTGCCGGCCAGCGCCGAATTGTTGGCCGAGTACTTTTATCCTCCGGACTACCTGGCAGCGCATCCCGCAGCCCGCCGCCATTTCGCATCGGCCCCCGCGCGGTCGGACCGGTCGGACCGCCGGCGTGAAACCGTAACCGACAACTCTGACCTGAACATCGCCCGCATCGGCCAGCCGACCCTGCTGATTGCGGGCGCAATGGACCGCATCGTCCCACCCGAACTCACCTTGGCGCTGGCCGAATCGATAAGCGATACCCAGGCCATCGTGTTGCCAGGCGTAGGCCACCTGGGCGTCACACAGGCACCCGCCGCCGTCGCGCGGCACGTTGTCGATTTCCTGTCTCGAGACTGAACCCAAACCAATCTTTCGCGCCGCGAGGCGCATGGAGTATTCCCATGATTGATGTTCCCGTCCTGATCGTCGGCGGAGGCCCTGTCGGCCTCACCTCCTCGATCCATCTGTCGCACTTCGGCATCGATTCGTTGCTGGTCGAGCGCCACCCCGGTACCGCCATCCTGCCCAAAGCGCGAGGTCTGAACGCGCGCACCATGGAGATGTATCGTCAAATGGGATTGGAGGAAGCCATCCGTGCTGTGGCCATGCCGGACCGGTTCAACGCGATCATCTGGTCCGAAACGCTGGCCGGTGCCGAGATCAACCGCCTGGAACCCGGCCGCGCTGCCTCCGGCCGGGCGTTGTCGGTGACCACCAATTGCGGATGCTCGCAGGACATCCTCGAGCCAGTGCTTCGCAAGCGGGCCGAGGACGCGGGGCCCCACCGGCTGCGCTTCAGCACTGAACTGATCGACCTGCAATGCAGTGCCGATGGCGTACGCGCCAGGATTCGCGGTGCCGATGGCAATGAGGAAGACGTTCGCGCCCGTTACCTGATCGCGGCCGATGGCTCACAGAGCAAGATCCGCCATCAGCTCGGCATCGAGCGTGACGGCGAGCACGACGTCTACGACAGCGTGAACATTCACTGCCGGGTCGATCTCACCCGGTGGGTCACGGATCGGCCGGCCCGCCTGTACCTGATCGAACAGCCTGACCTGCGCGGCACGTTCATGACCATCAACGGCACGGACCGCTGGGGATTCCTCGTCACGTCCCTGTCGCACTATGGGTTCGCACCGGAGCAGTTCACACCGGAGTTCTGCACCGACATCATCCGACGTGCGATCGGTGCGAATGACGTTCCAGTGGAAGTGCTCGGCGTGAGCGCCTGGAAGGCCTCGGCCCTGGTCGCGCAACGGTACCGCTCCGGCCCGGTCCTGATCGCCGGCGATGCAGCCCACGAGATGCCCCCCACGGGTGGCTTTGGTCTGAACACCGGCGTGCAGGACGCTCAGAACCTTGCCTGGAAGCTTGCAACGGTGCTCCGCGGCGAGGCAGGTGATGCACTGCTCGATACCTACGATGAGGAACGCCGGCCTGTAGGCCAGGCGGTGACCCATTCGAGCCTGCTGAACGCGCTGTCCATGGGTCGCACGTCGCGCCAAGACCGTGCGGTTCTGCCCCGTAAGGAGTTCCTCAACGAGATCGGATTGGTCTTCGGTGCGAAGTACGAGTCTGCGGCCGTCGTGTCCGATGGAACCACGCTGCACCTCGACGACCCGGTGGTGCAGTATGTGCCCAGTGCGGTCCCGGGATGCCGCGCTCCGCACGTCCCGCTGACGCGAAACGGCGAATCGCTGTCCACGCTCGACCTGTTCGGACGCGGGTTCGTGCTGCTGACGGCACCGCAGGGATCGGCGTGGCGAGACGCCGCTGCGCGCACGCAAGGCCCGGCAATCGAAAGCTTCGTCATCGGCGATGAGATCGGGGACGCAAGTGGGGAATGGCTCAAGGCCTATGGACTCGACGCAGATGGCGTTGTGCTGGTCCGACCGGATGGTCATGTGGCATGGCGTTCGCGTGGCGCTCGCGAGAACCCAGCCCACGCTTTTGGCGCTGCATTGGATGCGATCCTTTGCCGCAGCACCAGCGAAAGCCCCGCATGATTGCCAACGTATCCGCCATCCACCATTTCACCGTCGGCTGCACGCCCGCCGATCTCCCGGCGCTGCTTGAGTTCTATACGCGGGTCGTGGGGCTACAGCAGGGCTACCGTCCGGATTTGCGAAACCCCGGCTACTGGCTCTACGCGGGCGGACACGCCATCGTCCATCTGAACGCGCTGCTGCGAGAAACACCTGTGAGGGACGGCGGCGCGCTCGACCATGTCGCCTTGCAGGCGCATGGCCTTCTTTCCACACGGCAAGCCCTGAGAGATGCAAATGTGACCTTCGATGAAGCACCGCTGAAGGGAACCCACTTGCACCAGGTGTTCGTAGAGGATCCGCTGGGGCTCAGGATCGAGCTCAACTTCGATCTGGAGGCCGAAGGCCTGTTGGGATGCGCATGAACTCGAGGGCAAAGGCGCGATAACGCGGCTTTTTTGACCCCCATCCACAGCTCTGCCTCTGGCACGCTGCGGACGCGCGATGGCGCGCGCCCGAGGCACGGCAGCGAGCGAGCATCGGCCGCGTCTTCTCGACCGATGTCCGTCGCTCAGAAACTGCTTTCGACGGCGAAGCCTTGCGCCCAGCGGTTTTCCCAATGCGCGAGGTAGCGCCCCGCCACGCTCGCGTTGTCCCACACCACGAGCACGTCCTCCGAATTGGATTTCGCGGCGGCCTGGCTGTAGTTGAACGAACCGGTTTCCGTGTGCTTGCCGTCGACAACGATGTACTTGTCGTGATGGATGGCATAGGAGGTCGCGCGGATCGGAATGCCGGCGCCTGCGATGAGGTTCATCGCCGCAATGCTCGACTTGCCTCTGTTGCCCCTGTCATCGACGAGCACCTTCACGTCCACGCCGCGACGCTGCGCATCCATGAGACCTCGGACAACAGCCGGCGACGTGAACGAATAGGCGGCCAAGCGAATGAATAGACGCGCCGAATCAAGCACCTTCACGACGAGCGCTTCAGAACCTCCGCCAGGAGAAAAGGCAACTTCTATCCGAGGGGCAGATGCCGCGGCGACCGCGGGAGGCGGCTGGGTCGCGCAGCTCGTGGTCGCGGTCAATGCGACGACCACCAGCGTATTGATCAGGGTTCTCAATGGAGCAAGCTCTCGTGAGGATGGAATTCAGCTGGACAACTCTAGCAACCGGGGGCACCCAAATTTCCGGCATCGAGGGCTTCAAAACGTTGCGACGAGTCCATACCAAGCAGCATTGCCATGGTTCTGGCATTTCGCTGGCCCTGGTCTTCCATGTTGTTGTTGAAGATGACGTGTGGGTCCTTCACCATGTGCACCAGGCGGCCCACCTCGGCCGCCAGGTCACGCAGTTCCGAATCGGAGTAGTCGTAGTTGAAACGGTCGGAAGCCGCAGTGGCACCCTTCACGTTCCAGGTCGCCGCGTTGCGGCCATGCAGGCGCACCAGCGCGTAGTCCGGGTGCGTGGCTTCCCAGACGGCGGGGACGCTGTTGCTGAAACCTTGCGGGCCGTCGACGATCGTGTGCACGGCGCCCAGCTCCTGGATGAAGCGAAGCGTGCCCTTGCGATGGGGCTCGTCGAACCAGGTCCGGTTGCGGAACTCGATGCTGACCGTGTGCCCAGTCATCTGCTCGACGCAGTGGCGCACATGGTCGTGTCCCTCGCCATTGCGCAACAGCCACGGCGGAAACTGGAAGTGCACAAGCCCCAGCTTTCCCGCGCGCTTGAGCGGTTCCAGCGCCTCGATGAAGCGCCGCCACAACTCCGTCCGGATCTCCTCCGGCGTGCTGTGATAGTAGAGATTGGCACCCTGCCCTCCGAGCGCATCCTGGAGATCCTTGTGCAGCACCTTGGGCTGCGTCTGGTGACCCGTGAACAGCCTGAAGGCTTTCACGTTCATCGTGAAATCATCCGGCGTGCGCTCGGCCCACAACTGCGCATTGACCGCGGACGGCATCGCGTAGTAGCTCGAATCGACCTCGACCAGCGGGAACTGCGAGGCGTAGTACCGCAAGCGCGCCTCGGGTGTCTTCGCCTCCTTCGGATAGAAGCGGCCACACTCGATCAGCGTCTTGTCAGTCCACGAGGCGGTGCCGACCTTGATTGCCATCATCACATGCTATCGGCTTCAACCACGCCGCCGCGGCCTCCGACGGGCCCATGGCGCGCAAACGCTCGTCATGCCAGATCCCATCGGCCACCTCTTCCAGCTCTGATGGATCGACCGAGCGCCAGCGCAGCTGCAGCCGGTGCGCGCACGCTGCAATCCATACATCAGGGTTCAACTGCTCCATGGCGCCATCGTAGCAATATACTGGATGAATGAACAGTATTCCTCCCTCGGTGACGTGTGGAGCGCACCGTGCGCGAGTTGCAGGGCCAGGCCTGCGTCGGCTTCGAGAACGAGGCGCCTGCGAAGAAGGAGATTGCCTGCACGCGCAGCTTCGGCCAGCCCGTCACACAGCTCGCGGACCTGGTGGAGGCCGTGAGCCAGTTTGCGAGCCGCGCGGCGGAGAAGCTGCGCCGTCAGGAGAGCCATGCCGGCAGGTGCTGGCCTTCATCCACACGAGCCCGTTCCGGCGCCAGGACAAGCAGTATTCGCGTTCCATCACGGTGCCGCTGCGCCGGCCCACGTCCGACACGACACTGCTGGTGCAGGCGGCCGTCCAGGCCGTGAAAGCCGCGTACCGCCCCGGCTTCAACTATGCCAAGGCCGGCGTCATGCTGCTCGACCTGCAGGACGGCTCGGTCGAACAGCAGGAACTCGCGCTGGATGACGCCGGCACGGACCGCAGCGCGTTGATGGCCACCGTTGATCGGCTCAACGACCGGTACGGGCGCGGCGCCATCGCACTTGCCGGGACTGGCCAGAGCCGCGGCCCACGACGCTGGACCATGAAGCAGACCCTCAAAACCCCCGACTACACAACCAGATGGTCGGATGTGCCTCGGGCCTTGGCATAGGAGAGGTCACAACAGTCGAGGGAGACATGGCTCACAGTGGAGATGCGTTCGCAGAACGCGGTCAAGAAGTTGAGGATTTTCAGAACCACGATCAGGATCGCGTTGCTGCGCAATACTGACGAACCATCAGGCGACGCGCAGTCATTGCTTGAGCAGGATGTCTGGAAGCCGCCGTTTGAACGATCATCCGCGCATGGCAAGAAAAATCGCGCCCGGTTCCGACGCCCCCACCGAGCAAACCACCACGGTTTTTGTCCGGAAGCTAGCGCGTGCATTGAGCACGCCGGGAATCCACGAATCGCTCGTGTTTCGCGGTCCGAATGCGGCGAAAGTCTTCTCTTACTCGGCCGATCCTCGCGATCCCGGCAAGATCCTTCGCAAATCTTTCGACGGCACTCGCACAACTGGCCAGCTGGTCGATGGCAAATTTCGTGCGAGCAAGGGGTGAAGTCCCGGGGCATATCCCTCCCAGGCCACACCTCTTGCGCGCCGTGCATTCAGTCGATCGCATATTCGCTCGTTCGTCGACCTTCTGGTCGGACGTGCTACGGGCGCTGGCATGAAGACCACTGCACGCTTTTTGAACGGCAAGCCCCCCATACATTTCCAAGATCAGCGGTAGCGCCCGCGCGCGAAAAGTTCACTTTATGCGCCATCGCACTTGTGTGCGGCGCTTGCAAGCCGGAGCATCGCAGTACGTTCTTCGCGCCCGCTAGAAGTGAGATTGATCGAAAGCAATCGTTGCCCGTGACGTCGTGCCCACAGTGGCGGGCAACTCACTCTATCAAAGTCAACCGTTGCAATTCGTTTGTCACGCGGTTCAAGAGCCGTTCGGTCGCTGCCGGAGTCGGCTTCGGAAGGTAGCAAAGCGCCAACAACGTCAATGGGTGCACCTTCAATACGGTCGCCAAGTCGTCGACCTTCAAGATAGTTGGCGTCTTGAGACCGCGCTCCAGCGACGAGATGTAAGTTCGACTTGATATCTGATCGAAGGCCTCTTGCGGCAGGCCTACGGCTTTTCGAGCGATGCGCAAAGCGGATCCAAAGTCTGATCTTGGCGGAGTTTGCATCCACCGATTTCGTCATTTAGAATCCCATAGGGCTACAACCTATAGGATTCATTTATGTTTGCGACGTCAGATGTCAATGAAGAAACGTTCTCGTCCGCGTTCGCCCCACCCGGCGTGAAGTGCTGGCGCGCGGTGAACCTTGTAGTGGCTCGACCAATTTTTGTACCAACTTGGTATGCGTCTGAGCATGGGCTTTCCTTCTCGGAGCACGCCCTGCTGCTGAGGCAGGAAGACCTACTTCAACTGATAGAAGAAGTCGGCGCAGGCTCGCTTGTCAACCTTCAATACCTTGTACCTGCCGACAAGAACAAGCGATGGGAGATTCGCGATATTCGGAAGGTTTGGTCCTGCTCTAGAGACGAAATTGCAGGAGGTCCTGTTGTCGTGATGGAAGACCAGCGCGGCCTGCGCTTCACGCATATCGAATGCGAGATTCCCGACCGACTCGACCGTGAGATCTGGCTCGCCCGCCCTCAAGGCATGCCCATCCGAAAGGCGAAGCGGTCGACCCAACTTCGCGGCGGACGCAACCATTGACTGGCCATCCATGCTGAAGATTCCAACTGCGCTCACATTGCACGTTCCCAGCAACGTGCGGCGCAACGCGGCGCCCGCGATGAATATTCGGTCGTGGGTCCGAGGCATACGCCTGACTTTGTCGACTAGCGCCAAGTCGATGAATTGCTCGATACCGCGCTCGATCAAGGCACCCATTCCTCGAACCTGAGGAGCTGACATGACCGGCTCCTCGCAAGGAGCCTCACATGTCCCAACCCAATGCCGGTAGCGATCCCCCAAACGGTTTCGATCTTCACGAGAAGCACCTAGGCTGGAAGGGCGACGTTCGCCAGACCATGCGCCTGCTTGTCCCGCTCGCAGTCAAGGAAGAACTCACCGCGGACGCCAAGCGCGAGGAAGAGGCAGCGGAGCACGCGAAGCGGGAATCAATCCAACGAATCGTGGCCGAACGAGCAGCTCGGGAAGCCGTATCGTCGTCCGCTGCATCGAGTGCGGCCGTAGGCATGGCGCGTGCGCCAGTTGCGAGCCGCATGCGCCCCGGGCCGACCATTCCTACGACATTGCCGAAGCGCCCTCGCTACACGGTGCCTGTCTATGACTGGAAGGCTGCTCGCTTGCGCTTCGAGTCGTTGGGCACCGGTGCCGCGAGCGGAAACAAAGACGTCGTTAACCGCGATCTGGAGTACTTCACAAAGGCAATGGCCGCAGGTCCATGGCGTTCTGTCACATCGCCGAGCGGCTGGAACAAGTCGTTGCCGGCATTGGCTGACGAAATGCCCAACTTCAAGCCTGTGGTCACTTTCGTCTCGCGAAGACTCGCGCTCGCCGAATTGTCGGCGGCCCCACTGCAGCCCCCTCCCGTTCTACTGCTCGGCGACCCGGGCGTCGGCAAGACCTACTTTGCCCAACGGCTCGCAGAAGCATTGGGAACCGCGGTGCACCGAGAGACCTTCGACAACGCGCAAGAGAACTCTGCATTGCGAGGATCTTCACGCTATTGGAGCAACACGCACGTGGGCGCCTTGTGGGAACTCATTGTCCTGGGCAAACACGCGAACCCCGTGGTCTTGCTCGACGAATTGGACAAAGGTGCGCATGGCAGCAATCTCTACCGGCCGGTGAATGCGCTACTCACGTTGCTGGAGCCTGCGACGGCCTCATGCGTGAAAGACCTGAGCGTCGACTTCGAGTTTGACGCCAGCCATGTCTGGTACATCGCAACGGCAAACGAGGCCGATGACATCCCCTCGCCAGTGCGGTCGCGCTTCACCGAGTTCACGATCGAACCGCCCGATATCGATGGCCGCCTGGTGCTCGCGCACAGCATCTTCAACGCCACGCTCAAGCGCCTGGTGCCGAAGGCAAGCGTGCGGGGGCGCTTTCAGTCTCCGACCAACATGCAGATGTGCCGTCTCGCATGGCTGACTGCTCGAGAGATCCGCATGGCATCGGAGCGCGCCCTCGGAGCGGCCGCCTTGGCGCGCAGGCACCACTTTGAGGATGCCGACTTCGATGAGGTCGGGCCACGTCAAAGCCGCAAGAAGAGGCCACCCGGCGGTGATGGTGACCCCGTCGAATTCGTAGTAATCAGGAGATGAACATGAACGCTGACGGCTATCGCGAGACCCCACGTACGCTTCGGTCGCGCTTCCCCTACATGTTCTCTGGGCCGAACATTGGTTTCGCGTTCTACCGCGGCTGGATGCTGATCCTGCGCAATGCCTGCGAGGAAATCGACGCCCTGCTCGGTGCCGACAAACGCCACTTCCACTGGATCCAGATCAAGGAGAAATTGGGAACCGGGCGCTTCTACTATCACCTCGACGGAGGTGGAGGCGGCGTAACGGTACGCGTTCACGATCTCACCAGCAGTCTCCCGCCACAGGCGCCCATCGTGCTCGAGCCTGCCGGTCAGGACGAAGTCGTCCTCAAGGTCAGCGCCATCGTGCAACACGCCGAGCTCGCCACACACAGCGCCTGCATCGTGTGCGGAGCAACTGCCACACCGCGCGCATATGACGGCTATTGGGTCAATGTGTGCGCCCTTCACCAACCTGCCAGCGCCAAAGACGACACCTGGCGTATTCGCGTACGGCAAGCGTACCTGGGAGACGATGATGAGTGAGCCAGGACCCTGGGACATCCGCATCATCATGGCGCGCTATCCCTACATGTTTCTCGGGAACATGACCCGCATGGAACCCAGCCGCGGCTGGCTGCCCCTCATCGCCCAGGCCTGCGAAGAGATCGATCGAGTGCTGGGTGATGACCGGCGAGGGTTCCGATGGACGCGAATTGTCGACGTTGTCGGCGTGTTGCACCTCCACTACATGATGCGCAGCGCCTCACAGGAGTGGGTGGAAGTTGGCACGCCAGAGAAGCCGCTGCGCGTGCTGGTCGACCGGGATCCCGTTGAACCGGAAGCGCAGGCGGTCAGGCGAATCGTCATTCGCGCCCAGCTTGCCAGCACCACAACCTGCTTCGTTTGCGGGGAGCCGGGCATCGTGTGGCCACCCAAGGCACAGATCTCCATGGAATTTGCCATGTGCGCAGCGCACTGCCCTACGACGCTCGGCGGCGACAACCCCGATCCAGACTGGTACTACAGTAACTGGGCGATCTCGGAAAAGTTCCAGGGCGAAGATGTCTAGGTCTGTTCATCCAAGGCCTCGGATCTTGTTCTTCGGTGACCCGCACGGAGACTTCAGGTCCGTGATCCGAGCCGTCGAATGCCATCACCCGGAAGCCATCATCCTTCTTGGCGACATTCAGGCCCGCAAGCCATTGCACCTCGAACTGGCAACGATTCGGCACCAGACCGACATCTGGTTCATCCATGGCAATCACGACACCGACTCGGATGCCGACTACGACAACCTGTGGGGTTCCGAGTTGGCGGATCGCAATCTTCATGGACGAGTCGAGACCGTTGCAGGGTTCAAGGTGGCGGGGCTCGGGGGCATCTTCCGGGAGAAGATCTGGCATCCCGAACAGCCAATCGACGACGCGACGTTTGAATCACCGGAACGGTTGCTGCGCCAGGTGAACTGGAGCGACAAGGCCAGAACGCTCGACACATGGCGCGCCGGCATCAGCCGCCGGCATCGGTCAACGATCTTTCCTTCGGACTTCAATGCCCTTGCCGGCCTTGATGCGGACATCCTTGTGACGCACGAGGCGCCCTCGGCACACAGGCATGGCTTTCGGGTCGTCGACGAGTTGGCCATCTCGCTGGGGGTCGAATTGCTCGTCCATGGCCATCATCACGAGTCCATTGACTACCTGGCGGAAGGCAAGCAGGACAGGACCTCCTCGTTCCGAGTCTTTGGCGTCGACAAGGGTGATCACCTCGCATGGCCATTGCAACAGGAGAGCTGGCCATGATCTTGTTCCTCGACTTTGATGGCGTGTTGCATCCGGTGCACGATGGCGAGTTTGCGGGCCCTCCGGTGTTCTGCCACCTGCCGCGCCTGGAACGTTTGCTGCGCGAATTCCCGCGAGTCGACGTCGTGATCACTTCGAAGTGGCGCGAGCATCTGTCGCTGGAGATTCTTCGCGAATTCTTCTCTGAAGACATTCGCCCGCGCGTTGTCGGCATGACGCCATTGACGCAACCCAACTCGCTCGGCTACATGCAAGCCCGACGTGAGGAAGCAGTCATCGCCTGGCTGCAAGAGCATGGCATGCACGAAGGCCACTGGGTAGCCCTCGACGCCGATGACTGGCAGTTTCCCAATCACCGCGATCGATTGGTTGCGTGCATCCCGCAAGTCGGGTTCGATGACCAAACGGAGGCTTCGTTGCGTGCGCACTTCGAGAGGTGGAGAAAGTCATGAAGCTGCTGATCCTCTCTGACCTTCACGTCGAGTTTGAAGAGTTCCGCCTGCCGAAGGACCTCGACTACGACGTTGCGATCCTGGCGGGCGATATTCACTCGCCAGGGCGACTGGTGGCACCGTGGGCACGGGCGACAGAGTTCCTCCAGAAGCCGGTGATCCATGTGGCTGGCAATCACGAGTACTACGACTGCCAACTTGAGAACGAGCAGGAGGCGATGCGCGCGGCGTCGGCTGAGCACGGCGTTCACTTTCTGGACTGCGACGAAGTGGTGATCGATGGGGTGCGGTTCCTCGGCTGCACGATGTGGACCGACTTCGCGTTGCGCATCGACGTACGAGGCTTGCCTGGAAAACCCGCGCGTCGAATTTCAAACCGGGACCGGGGAATGAGCGAGGTCGGCCGCGCGTTGAATGACTTCAGGCTGATCTGGCGATCGGTCGTCGACGGCCAAGAGAGCGGAGACAACCGAAGGCTGAAGCCGATCGACACGCTGCAGATCTACAGAGCCCATCGATCGTGGCTTCGCAGGAAGTTGGCCGAACCGTTTGTGGGCCGCACGGTCGTGGTGACGCACCATGCCCCGCACCGCGGATCGCTGGCACCACGGTATGCCGACGACTGGGTCTCGACTGGCTTCGTGACCGAGATGCAGGACGAGTTCTTCGAAGTGCCGGCGCTGTGGGCGCATGGACATACGCACGACAGCTTCGACTACAGCGTGGGCAACTGTCGAGTCGTCTGCAATCCGCGTGGGTACGTCAGATGGACGGGGGCGGCGGAGAACAAGAGCTTTGATGCGGCGATGGTCGTGTGCATTTGAATCATTGCCTCGATGTCCGCCCAATTCGACTGGCTGGACACCGACTGACGATGGGACGTGCCGATGGACTGCTACACGATGTTTCTGATTGGATTTGCTGCCGCTGCTGTTCTCACCGCCGTTGTGGGAATCGTCGGAGTTTGGCGCGGGTTTGAGATCCCCGGTCTCACGCTACCTGGCCATTGTGGGCGGATTCAAGTCTGAAGTGCAACACCCATGGTTTCAATGAATGGCAGTGGCATGCTGGGCGCTATTGATGAGCAGTTCGCGGTACACGGCCAGCGGAGATCGTACGCCCAGGCCCTTGCGGGGCCTGCCGTTGATCTCATCGGCAATGGCATCCAACTGCTCCTGGCTGTAGCCAGACAGATCCGTGCCCTTGGGCCGGTACTAGCGAACCAGGCCGTTCATGTTCTCGTTGGAGCCACGTTGCCAAGGGCTGTGGGGATCGCAAAAGTACACCGCGATGCCCGTGCGCCTGCTCAACTCCTTGTGCATGGCCATCTCCCGGCCCTGGTCGTACGTCACGCTCAGGCTCATCGGCTGGGCGATGCTCAGCAACTTGTCGCTGAAGGCTTGCAAGACGCTTGCAGGCCTGGCCGGCTGCGACTCCGAGAGCTTGACCAGCATGACCAATCGGCTGGTGCGCTCCACCAGCGTGCCCACGGCGCTGGCATTGGCCGCGCCCTTGATGAGGTCTCCTTCCCAGTGCCCCGGGAACTGATGATCCTCGATCTCGGGCGGGCGCACGTGAATGCTCAGCATGTCCGGGATCTGGCCCCTGCGATCTTGCCCCTTGCTGCGCGGCACGCGCTTGTTGTGCGCCTGGCGCCTGGCGCATGCGGGCGATCAGATCGCGTCGAAGCTCGCCCACGGGCTGGGCGTGGATGCAGTTGTAGATGGTTTCGTGTGACACGCGATGCGCATGGCCCTTGGGATACAGGGTGGCCAGTCTCAGCGCAATCTGCTGGGGCGACCAGCGCAGTCGCATGAAGTGCTCCACCACTCCGAATAGAGCGTCCTCGGGATGGAGCTTTGGTAACGCTCGCGCATCGCGTCGACGTTGCCAGCAAAGTCGCTGCGAGGTCGCGCTGGCGTAGCTCTGCTCGCCAGCGGTGTTGCGCCGCAACTCGCGACTGATAGTGGCTGGCGAGCGATGAAGCTGAGGTGCTATGTCGCGAACTCCAAGTTGCTGCTGGCGCAGGCTGGCAATGGTGACTCGGTCCTCGGGTTGAAGCTGACAGGCTGACAGTACTGAACGGCGGCAAGTTGCATCTGCGGACCTTAACGGTAGGCAGTGTTGCACTTAAGACTTGAATCCGCCCAGCCTTTGTATGGCATGTTGCCCGGGGTCTGCTTAGCAATTTTCTGAATCTCACGTAGTTTCAGATCAGGCAATTTTCTCCTGTTCTATAGTTTTCGGAAAATTTCCTTCTGCAGGCCGACTCGCGCGGATCTTTAACCTCTCTCCACCTTTCCTCAAATTGCATTTTGTAGAAAATAAAGTCACCAGCACAATTTTCTGTAATTCGCTCGTTTACAGAAATCTGAGGTCTGCCGGAGCGGCGCCTCTGTGTCCTTCACTGCCCAATCGAGCCTTTCCGCGAGCGCTGTTTGAGAAATTTGTGACGCCTCATCAGCGGGAGAAAGGCCTCGCTGAGTAGGCTGCCCACTGCTGAGAAATGCTCTGTCTCGCATAGGTTCGCGGGACCCGAGGGGTTACTGCGGCTCCCCGGTGCAAGCGCTCTTCCGGCCAGAGGAGCCATGTCTTGTTTGAGGAGCGACGACTATCGAACCGATGCGCTCGGGATGCGTTGGGCCAATTGACCAAACCCGCGAGCCGTCTCACTCAGTCCTTTCACGCGTGCACGTACAAATAGCACGACCCGCCTGCACAGTCAAATCCAGCGGCAAAAAAAAACAGTTGAATTCGCTATAGCATGAGGGTCATACTTCGGCTCCATTTATCTGTAGGAGTACGAATGGGCTACCCATAGCAAAAAAGAGCCAAGCAATGGCCTGGTACGCCGTTGCCTGACTCTTCCTTCGTTCAATTCAACTGGAATGCAGCAATATTCAGTCCGCCCGTAAGGTACCGGAAAGCACTGGTACTGTCAAGGCAGGCGGGGAATTGTGCGAGAGTTTTTTGCATGTTGGCCAGTTCGCCTTTTTTAGGACTGAGACCATGAAGCAATCCCGCATAGGCAGCAGGATCGGGACCCAAATGCGCGGGCAGTTCGAAGAGCTGTACGCCCGGCGAGGTGGAAAAACCGCTTACATCACTGTGACTTACAGCATGAAGGCGGCCATCGACGTTGGCCTCCTTGGGCGCACGAACTATTTGAACTACCTGGCGTGCGAAGGTGATCCGTTGATTGAGCGAGTGCAGTACAAACCGCAGCGCTGCTTGGCCGAGGTTGGTGTGACAGCGGCCGTAGTGACCCGCCAACGCATCCTGCAGCTCCGGGTAGTACGCGCCAAGCGCATCGATACGGAGAAGCTCTCCCCTCTCCTGGATCACTATGCGGAGCAGTTTCGGCAAAAAGCTCTCCGGTCGCCCTGTGCATTTGATGACGTCGAAATCCTGTCACTGGGTTCCCAGGATCTGGTGACCGGCCACGAGGTGGCGCTGCGCAATTGGCACGAGTTGGTGCCATGGGTCGCGCAGGCACGGTTCCACCGCCTCGAGCGCCTTGAGCAGCTTTTCGCGGACCTGCTGGTTACGCGCGGTCAACTGACTACGGGTCAAGTGATGGCTCTCGCGCTACAAATGGAGGAATCACCCGCGTTGCTGATGGCCGCGGCGATCCGAGGCGTCGCGTGTGGACGGTGGATGTCGGACTTCGACATTGCTCCGTTTGGCGCGCATTCAGTATTCCGTCTGGGAGCATCGCAATGAGCGCCGCACAGCTCGATCTGGATCTGGGCGATGCACCGGAGGTATCGAAGCAAGTCCAAGCAGGCGGCGGCTGGCTGCCGACGCTGATCCAGGCGACCCCGCTAGGGGCAGGACCCCAGGTAGCCGCCACTGGCCCCCACAAGGCGGCAGTCAATGACCACCGGCTTCTGCTCGATAGCGGACGTCCACGGTTCAGGCAAGTCGGCAAGTACTCCGTTCACACCGTGCCCTCTCATCTACGCGACCCAGAGTCTTGGGGCAAGTACGACCCGTCCACACTCGCCAGGACGCTAGGAGACGGGCAGAAAGAGAGTGACTACGATCGGCATCAGCGCTTCTATGCGGGCATTCAACACTACTGCAAGACAGAGATTCTCAACGCGGCGGCCGAGTTGGCTAAGACCAGTTCCTCGGAATTGTTGAGGGTCTACAACCGCTGCCTTTGGCAAGACCAGTTTGGCCGGCCCTGGGGGTTTGCCGCGACAGTCAAGGGAGCGCACAGCGGGACCTACGATCGTACTGCCCCGGTTTCTGGCGAATCCGGTCCGCGCGGCAAGGCGGGAGCCTTCCGCTACTTCCTAGCGACGCATCCCGAAGTGCTCATGCGAACCGTGGCGGCCATCAATCCTCACAAAGGAGCCCTGCGCCTATCTCATGGGTCGGTCGACGTCGTGTACAACGCGTTTCGCGAAGCTTGCAACGACGAAGGGATCGACAACGACGAATACCCACTTGCGACCGACAGTGGTGCGCATCGAAGCATTCGGCGCCTTATCGACAAATACTTGGACGGCAATCCCGAGGCGCTCGAATACTGGTATGGGGCAGGTGCCAGCGAGCATCTGCTGGTCGGTAGCTTGGGCGACTTCTTCCAGCTGGCGCAGCATCCGTATGGTGAGTGCATGATTGATGCGCACCGCGTCGACGTGTTGGGCACCACTTTCGTCATGACGCCCCACGGTCCAAAGACCATACCGATCAGCCGGCTGTGGCTCGTGGTGGCCGCTTGCACGACCAAGAGTTCCGGTGCTGCAATCGGGTTCAGCTGGAGTTACGAAGACAAGCCATCGGCCGAGACGATCGAACGCGCAATCCTGCGTGCGCAAATGCCTTGGAAGGTCAGGCCGCTCTGCGGGGGCTTGAACTTCATGCCAGACGCAGGACTTCCCAACGGGGTTGTTGCAGGTCTGGAGGGGGCGCCAATCACCTCGCTGAGAATGGACAACGACTCGGCGAATTGGGCTGCCGCGATTCAGGAGAATCTGCGCCAGGCCTTGGGATGCCACATCGTTTACGGGCCGGTCAAGAAGTGGTTCACCAACGCGCGTCTGGAGCGACTGTTCCGCGCTCTCAATCAAGCCGGCCTGCATCTCATGCCGAGCACGACAGGCTCCGGTCCCCAGGACAAGAAGCGTCCGCGCAATCCCGGAAAGGCAGCTGTTGAAGCACCCGTAGACTTCACTTTCCTGCACGACGTGATCGAAACAACTATTTCGGCGATGAATGCCGAAAAGCGGGCATCGCAGAGCGACATGTCCTCTCTGGAGATCATTCGAAATAGCCTGACGCTCGGAGCAAACCGGTGGCTGCCGCGCCCCAGCGCACCACCGAGTCCCTTTGCGCCGCGTCTGGGCTGGGTTGACAGGTGGTGTCGCATCGCCGGAGATCGGTCTACGGGCCTGTCGCCTTACTTCGAAATGTATGGCACGCGTTACTCCAGTCCTGACATCAAGCATCGTTGGGACTTGGTGGGCGAGCACTTCTTGCGCCGCGTGTGTCGCGCCGACAGTGCCATTGAGGGCTTCTTTGCGGATGGTCGCGAGATGCGCGATATCCGAGCGCTCGGACAGGCGGAAGACGTCAAGATGCCGCTGAGCCTGAAGGCGTCTCTCTATGGCACCAAAAATCGGAGGAAGGCCCCATTCATCGACCTTCCAAAAGCCCTGGAGCGCCTCATGCACGAACTGGCCACACAGGCGGCCCAAGATGCAAGCAAGCGGCCCAACAAGATCAGCAAGGCGGCCACGCAGTTCGCTCAAATCATCGTGCTCTATGAGCAGAATGGCCTTCGCGCTCCACAGACGCGACTGGTTCTCCCTGGATCGGTTCCCGCGCATTCCTCCAGTGGCGATGAGGGCAACTCGTTGACGCACACTCTGTCTACAGCATCGAAGAACGTAGTCCCACTGCGCCCTTCCGCCGACTTCGCACTCGTGAACAAGAGGGGTCGTCGGTGAGCGGCATGCGTGACGCGTCCTCGTACTTGGGACACCCGTTCATTGCGAACAGGCACGTCGTTATCACCTCAGGAATCCGGCGCATCTACGCAGAGGTCGAGCGAGCCGTTGCTATGGGACGACGGTCAGTGGCCTTCGAAGGGCCGTCGAACCACGGCAAGACATGGACCTCCAAAGCAACCCAGAAGACGTGGATCTCCCAACATTCGGAACCTGTCTTCTGGTTCACAACTAAGACTTCCCTGGATCCGAAAAAGTGCAATCCAGAAGCGGCGGTTTGGGCCAACATTCTTCGAGCGGTGGGCTTTCCAAGCTATGCAAAGATGCGGGTCGACCAACGCTTTGACTCGGTGCTCCTCCGAATTCGTTCTGCCTGCCGCGCCTCGGGAACAGACAGGGCTCTGATGATCATTGACGAAGCCAATGGTCTGCTGCCCGAGCACCTCTACTTCCTCAAGGACCTGCGCAATGTGCTCGAGGGCGAAGACGACTCGATCGACTCTGGCGCTCCTGGCTCGATTACCTTGGTTTACGTGCTCTTCGGTTCGGAGAAGATGGGAGATCTGAATGCGGACCTCGTCAATGAAGGGGAAACCACTTTGCACGGGCGATTCTTCATACACCGCGAATCGTTCTGCGGCCTGTGCTGCAAGGAGGACCTGCTTGAGCTGCTCGCGGAGATGGACAACGGCGCGGTCCTCGGGCACCCACTCGGTTCCGGCGTGAGCACCACTCAGTACTTTTTTCCCGCCGCATGGCAGGCCGGGTGGCGAATGGAGAAAGAAGTGGACACGCTCTGGCGCGTCATGGGCCAGCACTTTCCTGAAAACCGGGACATTGACGTCGGCATGGGGGCGGCGACAGACGTGCTCAAGAGCTTTTTCGAGTTTCTCCCGCAGAAAGACACGCCAGAGTTCACGGGTACCGAAGCGCTCTGGACCGAAGCCCTTCGCGCCTCCAAATTCGTCGCTTTGGTCAACAACTGGAGACGCTCATGACTGCCGAGGCCATGGGGTTGACCTGGTATCCGACGTGGCTCAGCGATGGCGAAGGACCATACACGCGGATGGCCAAGCTTGCAGCCGCGAACCCGTTGCCGCCGGTCACACTGCGCCGGTTGCTCCTCAACGAGCATTCGAGTTCCAAGTACAGCCAAGTAACGCAGCCGAACTCCTTTCTGTCGAACGGGTGGATGCGCCGGGGTGCAAAACGGTGCGCATGGTCGAACTCACTCGCCAATTCAGCCCTCAGTGCCACCTTGGGGGATTGGACGACTCGGCTCGCTGGGGATCGACACGTGCGATATTGCCCGGCCTGTCTGGAAATGGGGTTCCATTCGTCCGTCTGCCAGATGGATGCACTGTTGATATGCCCTTTGCATGGCCAGGCGATGCAAAGCACCTGCGTGCACTGCGGGGCCGGCGCACCAGCATTCGCGTGGGATGACTGCACCCCGATGGCGTGTACCCATTGCCTCATGCCTTTGTCCGCGGCTTGGTCTCCGAGTGGCGCCTTGAGGTGGAAGCTCATGCCGGGAGCCCAACAGTACTCTACCCTCGAAAAGAGGCTAGAACCGCTGCGCCACGCGAACTGGACGGATCCTGATGGCTGGGCCTGTCGCTATTCCGGCAAGGACGCCATCAATGCAAAACGGCGCGCTGAAGGCGCTTTGCTCGTCCATGTTTTGGGCATCCCCGCAACCGACGACATTGGGGGCATGTGGCCGTCGACTCCCGAAGTCATGATCCTTCCCTTGGGTCAACTCGCTAGCGCCCGAGTCTCCGAAGACATGTGCCGAATTTACGAAGGTTTCTGCGAAAGCATCGCCCCTTCTTTAGGGAGGGCCGAAGCAGAGAAATCCGTCCAGTGCTTCCTCTCTGTAAGAGACCGCGCATTCAGAGTCGGCGATTTCCGAGATGAGCGCAGCTTCGCGTACATCCTCTTTCGAAGACGTTTCGAGGTAACCGACCGTCCAAATGGTCAGCACTTGGCGACGCAGTTCCTGAGCGAGTCGATGAAGGGCTTGTTGCCGACGTTTTCAACTGATCTTGAGGCATGGAGACGATTCCTCGACCTCTGCTATCGAGCAGAGCTCCGCTACTGCGAGTTCCTGCACGACCGCACGCACGGCCTGGTGCCTGGCGAGCCCGCCTGGAAGGAAGTCGTCAGCATGCATTCCGCCGCTCTTAGCCCCCTGATGCTCCCCCTGCCCTACGGCATGGGAATTCTGAAGGTGACGCGTGGCCAAGATACCTTTGCTGTGATCGCATTGGCAGAACTCTCTTGAACTCACTACTTGCGCACTTCAGATCAACGTGCACGCGCGCTTCAGCCGATCGTGGTCGGTATCTCAGACGAACCTGACCCGATGGCATTTCAAAGTGATCGCGGACGATTCTTGTATTCACCTGAAGATTGGCCTGTCCCTTGAGACAGTCCGAGTGCCAGTATGGCTCCTGCCGAGTACCATGGCTACTTCTTGGTGACGTGCAATGTCTCTACGCCAAGACTGTCCTGTAACAAGACCGACTCGGCCTTTGAGTAGGGCGAATGCGAGGCAGCGCTTACGCCCCGGGAGTCCCTCGTCAATGAGTGGGTGCAAGCGAGCGCAGCTTGGCGTTCTCCAGCACTTTTTGGTTATCAAGGGGGCCATATTAGCGGAAGGGGTGGACCAATTAGAACGGAAAATGTGGTGGCCTGCCGGCCCAAGTTGCCAAGTTGCCGGCTACCGAGACCCATCCGCCTCGTTCTTGAGCAACGGCTTTGCGAACGCGGCAGGCTTGCTGAGCGTGCTGCATGCTCAGAACACGGCCATGACGGGACAAACGTGAGCCGCGCCTTCCCCGTTACTTGTCTTCAGTGGGCTGAGCAATGCGGCGAAGTAGCAGCACACGGCAAGGGGGACCCGCGTGTGAGCTCAGCAGATTTCGAAGGTTTGCCTGCTTCTACCTCAGCAGGTTTTGAGGATCTTGGCGCATCTCAGCAACTTTTGAACTTTTTAGGTCTCGGATAACAAAGTTCAAAATCCGGTAAGTCCTTGTCGAGTAATCGATTTTTACTATTGCGTCAGCTTACTCCTGGGATCGATGAATTCAAAAATTCGAATGCAGCGCACGGAGTCGAAAGAGGGACGCCCGCACCCTTTCAGGGCGCCAATGCCTTCACCGTGGCCCACCAAGGACTACCCGAGGTCGAATCTGGGCGACCGATGCTGACACCACGATCGGCGCGCGATACTACGCGCGCTTCGTGCGCATTTCATGAAGCAGCGCATAGATGGGATCTGATGGAGCCGCACCACCGTTCGGTTGGCGCCGTCCAAACAACGCGGCGTCTTCACAGGCCAGCTCGGGGCGGTCGCGTTCCTCGATCCAGTCGTAAACCACTGTTCGCGCCGCGATGCGCCATTCGTCCTGGCGGCGCTCAAAACGGTCCACGTAGCGGCCGCAGAGAAAGGTCTCTTGCCCTGGCGCAGACGCGGGGGCCTGCAGCGCCAGGAAGGCACTCTCCACCGCAGCACAGTCGCCGTGGATCTCGATGGCGATATTGTTCACCTGATGGACACGGCGGCCGCCCTCGCGCAGCTTGGGCAGCGCCTGGTCGATGAAACCCGTGGCGCTCCCGTTCCACGCCCCGTGGCAATCCGTTGCGTCCTCCCAGTAGGCGCTGCGCAGCGCGGCTTCGTCTGCGCGATCGATGCCGCGGCAGTAGCGATACACGCACTCCCGTATCGCCTCCCGGTCCAGCAAACCCTGCAAGTCCGCGTTCATCCGGCACGCTTGAAGAGCTGGACCACGTTGCCCTCCGGGTCGCGCAGCGACAGGACGGCGCCGTGCGAGCCCATGTCGCGCATGCCGATGACCTGGCCGCCGGCGGCGGTAATTCGTTCCTCGGCACCGGCGAAGTCCTCGACCTCCAGCACCATCACGAGGCCGGCGGTCGCCGGTGCCGCTTCCTGTGGCGACGCAAGCGCAACATTGGTATTGCCCACGCCGTACTGGATCCACCGATCTTCATCGCGGAACTTCAGCGGCAGGCCCAAGGCGTTCTCATAGAAGGCGTGCAGCTCGCCTGGCTTCTGCGCGACGACGAAGACGCTCTGCAAGCGCTTGGGTGGGACGGCGACCGTACTCACAGCGAAGTCTCCGACGCGCCGCCATCGAGGCGAAGCACGTCCGCGCTCAGGAAGCGCGAGTCGTCACCGGCGAGGAAGCAGATCGCGTCCGCGATGTCCTCCACAGTCCCCAGGCGGCCCAGCGGTGTCCGTCCGATCCGCTTGGCATCGAGGTCCGCATTCCTGTGCTTGGCCGTCCCCTCCGTCGGCACGGCGCCCGGGGCGACCGCGTTGACACGGATGTTGCGCGAGCCCAGCTCGGCCGCCGCGGCGCGCGTGATGCCGAGCACACCGGCCTTGATGCCGCTGTAGACCACCGAGCGCATCGGCGCCTTGAAGGCAGCAATCGACGCCACGTTGATGATCGATCCGCCCCGCTGCGCGTCCATGACTTCAGCGGCCGCCTGGATGCCCCAGATCACCGACTTGAAGCCGATCTCGACCATCCGGTCCAGGACCTCCGGCGTGATCTCGGCCAACGGCTGGTAGCGTACCCACGCGGCGTTGTTGACCATGATGTCGAGCCGTCCTGCTTCCCGCGCAAGCTGCAACACGGCTGCGCGAACGCCTTCGCGGGTGGACACGTCACGGGGCAGCGGAATCGCCTTTCCGCCCAGGGCGCGAACCTCTGCGACGGCCTCCTCGACGAACTCCTGCTTCAGGTCATTGATGCCGATGGTGGCGCCCCGCGCGGCCATGGCGCGCGCGGTGGCCCGACCGATGCCGTGGCCCGCGCCGCTGATGAAGGCCACGCGGCCTTCGAGTGATGAATTCATGGTTTGGCTTTCTCTGGGATTTCGGGGACCAGTAGCGCGTCGAGCGCAAAGGCGCCTTCGCCTGCGTCGAGCACCACCAGGGGGTTGATGTCGATTTCAGCCACGTTGTCGGCATGGCGGGCGGCGAAACGCGACAGCGCCGCAATCGCGCGCGCAGCAGCCTGGACATCGGCCTTCGGACGACCGCGCGCGCCATCGAGCAGCGCAAAGGCCTTCAGGGAACGCAGCATCTCGACGGCCTGCACTTCGTTCACGGGCGCGGGGCTGAGCGCCACATCCTTCAGGATCTCGGCAAAGATGCCACCCAGGCCCACCATCACCATCGGCCCGAAGATCGGATCCTTCTTGGTGCCGAGAATCAACTCCGTACCACCCTGCGCCATCCGGGCGACCAGCACGCCCGTGATGCGGGCCTGCGGTGCCCTTTGCGCGACCCGCGCGAGCAGGCTTTCATAGTCGTCGACCAACTGGCCTTCCGAGCGCACACCAACCACCACGCCACCGACTTCCGTCTTGTGCGCGATGTCGGGCGAGACGATCTTCAACACCAGCGGAAAGCCGATGTCGCGCGCCGCCGCCAGGGCTTCTTCACGGCTTTGAACGACCGCCTCCTTGAGCACTGGCAGGCCGGCCTCCGCAAGCGCCGCCTTGGCACTGGCCTCGGTCGCAAAGGCCTGTGCATGCAAGGGCGCGCGCACGATGGCGGGCGCTGGCTGACGAGCCTGCTGGCGCGCACCGAAGCGCACCAGCGCCGCCAGCGTCGCGCAGGCCGCGTCGATGCCCTCCACCGTCGGAAAGCCCATCGCATTCAAGCGCGCACGCACGTCCTGAGGCGCGCGGGCGCACAACAAGATGAGCCGCGAGGGATGGTCCTTGCGGACCTGCTCCAGCGCCGACAGGAAGACCTCCCGCAGTCGCGGCACATGGAATGCATTCGCCGATTGCAGGATCAGGGCGTCGCAGGAGGGGTCCTCCGCCACGGCAGCCAGTATCCTGGCCAGAACTTCGGGACGGCTCGAGACCTGCGCGGTCATGTCGACCGGATTGGACGGCGCCGCGAACGGCACGACCGACAGGATGCGCTCTTGCGTCCCTGCAGCCAGCTTGGGCAGGACGAGGCCCTGCGCACTGGCGGCATCCGCCAGCAACACGCCGAATCCGCCGGACGCGGTCAGAACGGCGACCTTGTGGCCCCGGGGCGCCTGGTCCGGTCCGACGACCGAAAGCGCATGGCCCACTTCCAATAGTTGCTCGATGCTCGGCACCCGGATCGCACCGCCGTTTCGCAGCACGACATCGAACACTGCATCGGAGCAAGCAAGGGCGCCCGTGTGCGACGCTGCCGCTTCGCTGCCCGCTTCCGATACGCCGACTTTCAGGACCACCAGCGGCTTGCCCGCATCGCGCGCCATCGCCATGGCTTGCTGCAACTTGGCGCCATCGCGGCAGGTCTCCATGCAGCACAGGATCACGGTGGTGCCCGGGTCGGAAGCCAGCGAGGCGATCGCATCGGCAATGTCGACGTCGCACTCGTTGCCAGTGGTGAGCATCCGGCTGATGCCGACGCCACGCTCGGCCGCGAGGCGCAGCGTGTAGCTGCCCAGGTTGCCGCTCTGGGAGACGATGCCCACCGGGCCCGGCTCCGGAAACGAGGACTCCAGCGCCACCGAGAAGGTCGCGATGCTCTTGTCCGGCACGCCGATCGCACCCAGGCAGTTGGGGCCGACGACACGCATGCCCGTGGACTTGGCCACCCGGCCGATCTCCTCCTGCAGCCTGCTGCCCTCCTCTCCCAT
This sequence comes from Variovorax rhizosphaerae, assembly GCF_037889975.1. NCBI lineage: Bacteria > Pseudomonadati > Pseudomonadota > Betaproteobacteria > Burkholderiales > Comamonadaceae > Variovorax > Variovorax rhizosphaerae. Next base: position 111,047 of record NZ_JBBKZT010000017.1, read on the forward strand.
TTCGGAGAAGCCGGCGGAGAGCACCACCGCCGCACGCACGCCGCGCGCGGCACATTCCTTTACCGCCTCGAGGACGCTCGCGGGTGGCACGGCCACCACCGCGAGTTCCGGCGCTTCCGGCAGGTCCCCGACGCTCGCATAGGCCTTGAGCGATTGCACCTGTGCTGCCTTGCGGTTGATGGGGTAGATGCTGCCGGCGTAGCCGTACTTCAGCAGGAACTGCAGCGGTCGCCCGCCGATCTTCGTGACATCTTCCGATGCGCCGACGATGGCGATCGATCGCGGCTTGAACAGCGCCTCGAGTCCGCGCCCTGCTTCGATCGGCTTCACGGCGGTCACGAAATGAGGAACATTGGGAGTGAGCTTCATCCTCAGCGCCCCTTGTAGACAGGCTGGCGCTTCTCGAGGAAGGCCTTGCGCGCTTCCTGGGCGTCCTCGGTCTTCGACAGCGCCATCGTGATGTTCTGTTCGACGCGGTAGCCATCGCGCTGCGGCATCAGGTCCATCATGTTGGCCGCCTGCTTGGCGTAGGCGATGGCAAGCGGCGCCTTGCTGGCGATCTCCTTCGCAATCTCCATTGCCAGCGGCAGCAGTTGTTCAGCCGGCACCACTTCGTCGAGCACGCCGCGCCGATACAGCTCGGCGGCCTTGACGCGCATGCCCGTGTAGAACATGCGGCGCGTGAAGGAGCGCCCGACCATCGTGCGCAGCATCGAGACGCCGCCCGCCAGGCCCACGTTGATCTCCGGCATGGCGAAGCTCGCGTCCTCGCTCGCAAGGAAGATGTCGCACGCCGACATGAGGCCGAAGCCCGCGCCCAGCGCCGGCCCGTTGACGGCCGCGATGACGGGCTTGGCGCATTCGCGGATCGCGTTGCCAGTCTCCCGCGTGAGGCGGTTGTGGCCGAGGAAGTCACCGGCCTTGTCGGGGTCCGGACGGTCCTTGAGATCGGCGCCAGAGCAGAAGTACTTGCCGGTCCCGGTGAGGATCGCGACACGAATGTCGGTGCGTTCCGAGATCTCGTCGAAGACCTCGATCAGACGACCCCGCGTCTTGCGGTCCACGGCATTGACGGGCGGCTTGTCGAGTCGCACGACGGCGACGTATTCGGAAACTTCGAGGCTGACGCTCATCGCGCACTCCCTGTGAGATTGGAAAAGGAACCTTGGTCGGAGGCCGGCTGTGGTGCCAGCAGTTGCGCGGCATGCGTGAGGCGGTCGCCGTAGCGGAACTCCGATGCGAGCAGGCGCTGCGCAAGGCGGGTGGCCAGCACTTCCTCGCTCATGCCCATGCCGCCGTGCATCTGGATCGCGGCTTCTGCGCAAGCACGGGAGGATTCCGCCAGCGACACCTTGACCAAGCGCAATGTGCGGCGCAGGTCGGCCGCCTCCTGCTCGTGCTGCTGGAAGGCGTGGATCACGAGGCCCTTGGCGCCGAGGTACTTCACGTACATGTCGGCCGTGCGGTGGCGCAGCACCTGGAAGGTGGAAAGCGCAACGCCGAACTGGCGCCGCTCCTTCAGGTGGGCGACCGTCTGCTGGATCAGCGCGGCCAGCGCAGCCACGGTGTCGGCGGCGGTGAGCAGCAGCGCGGCATCGGTCGCCGCTGCCAGTGCTTCGCTCGCCGCAGCGCCGCGTGCGATGCAGGCGCCTTCCGGCACCGCCAGCCGGGCCAGCGTGAAGTCGGCGCAGCGCCGTCCCTCCATGGTGCGATAGGTCGCGGATGGCGCGCCGATGCGTTCGGCATCGACCAGGAAGATCGCGCATTCGCCATCCGACACGGCGGGCACGAGGAAATGCGTGGCGGGGAGCGAGACATCGACGCCCTGCACGCTGCCATCGAGTTCGAATCCGATGTCCAGGTGGCGTGCGTGCACGACCAGCTCGTCCGGCGTGGACGACAGCGCGCTCAGTGGAACGATCTTCGCGGTGCCATCGGCGACGGCCTCCAGCCAGCGCCGCGCGGTTTCGAGCGGGGCGGCCTGCAACAGCAGCGGCGCCACGGCGCAGGTCTCCACCACGGGCAGATCGAGGCCATGAGTTGCGAGGCCTTCGATGATCGATGCGAGGTCGGCCATGGTGCCGCCGACGCCTTCGCAGTCCTCCGGCACGAGCGTAGCGGTCCAGCCGAGCTCGCGGACAGGATCACCTTGCAGGCCCTGTGCCGCGGCATGGTCCTGGGCGTAGCGGCTGGCTGAATCGAGCAGCATGCCGGGGAAGAGCGAGGGAAATGAGGGGGACATCGTTCAAGCTCCCAGGAGTTCGTTGGCGACCACGTTGCGCTGCACTTCGGAGGTGCCGCCGGCGATCGTGCGGGAGCGCGTGAACATGTAGTTCTGGATCCAGGTGGCGGCAGGCACATCCGCGCTTCCGTCATCCGCTTCGGCCAGGAAGCGGTTCGCAGCCTCGGGACCGACAGCATCCAGCGCGATGGACGTCAGGCGCTGGGCCACGTCCGCGCAGGTCATCTTGATCGCGGAGGGCTGCACGCCCAGCGGGCGCTGGTGGATCAGGTCGTCGGTGGCCTGCGCCATCATCACGCGCGCACCCTTCACGTCCGCCTCGCACATGAGCAGCTTGTGATGCAAGCCACTGAAATCACGCCGGCCGGCCGCGGCCTTCCCGGCATCCTCCACCAGGCGGGCGACCTGGCGGCGCACCAGCTCCAGTCGGGCGACATTGGCCGGCGGCAGGCGCTCGCGCTCCAGCAGGAACTTGGCGCAGGTCCAACCCTTGCCCACCTCCCCGATGAGGTTGTCGGCGCGCACGCGCACTTCGTCGAAGAACACCTCGTTCAGGTGATGCCAGCCATCGATCGTGCGGATGGGGCGCACAGTGATGCCAGGGGTGTCCATCGGCACGAGGACCAGCGAGATGCCGTCCTGCTTCCTGGCCTCCTTGGACGTGCGCACCAGCATGTAGATCATGCTGGCTTCGTGCGCATGCGAGGTCCAGGTCTTCTGGCCGTTGATGACCCACTCGTCGCCGTCGAGGCGGGCACTCGTGGACAACGACGCCAGGTCCGACCCCGAGCCCGGTTCCGAGTAGCCCTGACACCACCAGTCGGACCCGTCGAGGATGCGCGGCAGGAAGCGCGCCTTCTGCTCCGGCGTGCCGAAGCGGATGATCACCGGGCCGATGTGGCCGAGGCCGTGGTGATAGAGCGGCGGGCAATCGTTCTCCGCCATCACTTCCTCGAAGATCAGGCGTTGCTTGATGTCCCATCCGGTGCCGCCCGCTTCCCTGGGCCAGCTGGGCGCACCCCAGCCCTTCGCGGCCAGGATCATCTGCCAAGCCTTGTACTCGCGCTTGGTGATCTTCTGGCCCGCGGCCACTACGGCGCGGATCTCGGCAGGACAGGACTTCCGCGCGAACTCTTCCAAGTCGCGCCGGAAGGCGACGTAATCGATGGACATCTTGTCTCCTCGGGTTTATTGAACTTCAGCCCTTGCGCAGCTGCGTGATCAGCTCGTCAAGGGCGGCCGCGGCGCCGTCCGCATCGCGCCGGCGCAGGGAGTGGGCGATGTTGCGGCGCAGGGGGAACAGGTCGGGACGGGGACGCACCGGCAGCACGTGCGTCATGCGTTCGCGCAGCACCGAAGTCATCGTCTGCGCCATCAGCGTGAGGGCCTCGTTGTGGCCTGCGGTCGCCACCGCGGAAAAGAAGCGGCTGGCCGAATCGATGCGGTCCTTGAGCGGAGCGTCGTCGGCATGGGCCTCGATCGTGTCCACTGCTGCTTCCACGGCATCCAACTCGGCGTCGGTCGCGCGATCGCAGGCCAGCCGAAGCAGCGTGCCGTAGAGCGCGCGGTAGGCCTCGTCGATGTGCGCGTCGCCGAGCTTGCCCTGCAACACCATGTTGCGCAGCGACTCGGCCAGCATCATGTAGGCGCCCTTGTAGAACACCAGGGCCTGGTCGCCGGCCCCCGCATCCATGTGCTTCACTTCGCCGATCAGGACGACATGGTCGCCGGCCTCGTGGCACGCGAACACGCTGCACTCGAAGCTGGCCAGGCACTCGTTGATCAGCGGCATGCCGTTCGGGCCCGACCGCCAACCCACGCCTTCGAACTTGTTCTCGATCTTGCTGGAAGCAAACCGGCCCGACAGCGCATCTTGCCGCTCCGACAGGATGTTGATGGCGAAGCCATCGGCCCCCTTGAAGGTATCGAGCAGCTTGCTTGCGTTGCGCAGGCTGAACAGCACGAGCGGCGGATCCAGCGACACGGAGCTGAACGAGTTGCAGGTCAGCCCCGCGGGCTTCCCGTCGGCAGTGCGCGTCGTGATGACGGCCACACCCGTCGGAAAGCAGCCGAGCAGCTGCCGGAATTGCGTCTGTTCGATGGCGGTTCGTTCGGCGACTTCTGACATGGCGACTCCTTGCGGCGAGTTCAGGTCAGGCCGCGACGAGCTCGCGCTCGGGCTGGCTGCGGTGCGGCGGGTCGTTGGCGATTTCCTGCTGGACCGCGGGAATGATGATCTCGGCCCAGGTCTTGAGCTGGCGCAGCATGGTCGGGTGATCGAAATCGCCCATCTGCGTCTGGAAGCAGTAGTGGACCGGCTTCAGCACACGGATCTCGTTGACCACGCGCTCGATCACGGTGTCGATGCTGCCCACGGGCAACAGGGCGCGCATCTCGTCGAGCGTCGGCTCGCCTTCGACGATGCCCTCCTCCACCTGGTAGTCATCGGCGATCTGCGCGGTGCGGCGCTTGAGGCTCACGGCAATGCGGCGCTGGTAACGGGCGCAGTCCAGGTAGCGCTCCACCTCGTCCTTGTTGTCGCTCGCGTAGGCGGCGCGCAGCAGGCCCACGTTGATGCCGGCCGGGTCCTTGCCTTCTGCCTTGGCGACCTTGTCGATCAAGGCCCGGGTGCCATGCAGCTTCTCGAGGCCGCCGTCACCGCCAGAGACGAACACATGGTGGCCGGACCGCACGGCGCGCGTCACGAAAGCCGGGTCCACGCTGGTGATCCACATCGGAGGCCCGGGCTGCTGCACGGCGCGCTGGCTGATGGCGCTCATGGGTTGCTGGTAGAACTCGCCGTCGTAGCTGAACTTGGGCTGTTGCAGGCCCATCTCCAGCATGTCCAGGATCTCGAAGGTGCGGCCCTTGGCGGTCTCCAGCGAAACGCCGAAACGCTCGAATTCGAAATGCTGGTAGCCCGAGCCAATGCCCAGGTTCAGGCGGCCGTTGGACAGCTGGTCCACCATGGCCACGTCGGCGATCAGGCGCGCCGGGGTGTACAGCGGCGCGACGACGATGCCCGTGCCGAGCCGGATGTTGCGCGTGACGGCGGCGCAGTGCGCGATCATCGTCAGCGGCGACGAGCACATGCCATAGTTGCTGAAGTGATGTTCCGCATACCAGGCGGCGCCGAAGCCCAGTTCATCCGCCAGGCGCGTCTGTTCGACGGCATCGCGCAGGATCTGGTGCGAGGTCTTATGCTTGTTCCGCTGCTGCATCAAAATGAAGATTCCGAAGTCCATTGCCTGTGCTCCTGTGGGATGGGTGTTGAATGGGTCCATCGTAGGAATTCAGACGCCTTGCGGATCACCAACCTGCGTACAGCTTCTTTGCGTGTATTGAAATGAAAGCCCTCGATTCGCTGCGCATCTTCGTGACCACACAGCGCAAGGGCAGCCTCTCGGCGGCGGCCCGCAGCCTCAGTCTCTCGCCCGCAACCATCTCGCGGCGCATCAGCGCGCTCGAGGAGGAACTGGGTGTGCAACTGGTGGATCGCACCAGCCGGAACCTCAAGATGACCGAAGCCGGGCAGGCCTTCATCGAGCGGGCCGAGGTGGTGTTGGAGGCCATGGCCGAAGCGGAGCAGGCCGCGCGGAACTCCCGCCAGCGACCCGAAGGCCGGCTGCGGGTGCATTCGCGCACGCACCTCGGCCTGCGGGTCCTGGCGCCGCTGCTGCCGCGCTTTGCCCAGCGCTATCCGGACATCCGCGTCGAGATCGAACTCTCGGAACATCCGGTCAACCTCGTCGAGCAGGACTTCGACGTCGACATCCGCACGGGCGAATCGAACGACTCGGGCTTCGTCATCAAGCGGCTGCTGTCCAGCGACGAGGTCCTGGTGGCGAGTCCTGAATTCGTGAAAATCTATTCGCGCATCAAGCATCCCACCGACCTGCCGGATGTGCGCTGCCTCACCTACCGGCGCGAGCACGAGGCCACGAGCTGGAAGTACGTGGATGCCCAAGGCGAGCAACAGGAACTGCCGATCCAGGGCGTGCTGAGCGCCAACAACGGCGAACTCCTGCGGCTGGCCGCCATCGGCGGCATGGGCATCGCGCTGCTGTCGGAACCCACGGTGCGCAGCAACCTGCAGGACGGCACGCTGGTCAGGCTGTTGCCGGACTACCGCTTCGCCGTGCGGGGCTTCTCCAACGGCATCTTTGCCGTGTTCCGCCAGAGCCGCGCACTCCCGCTCAAGGTTCGCGCGTTCGTCGACTTCGTGGCTGACGCGCTGCGGGAGGACGGCGTCTAGCGGTCCGCGAAGCGATGCGGTGCCCTGCCTGCCGCGGGAAGCCCCTCGACCAGGAAGAGACCGCCATCGTCCGGCAGCGATCCTTCGAGGCGCGTACTGCGCGAAATGGTCGTCAGGTAGAGCTGCTCGAAGCGAGGGCCCCCGAAGCAAAGGCTGGTCGGATAGGTCGCGGGAACGTCCACCAGGCGCTCCAGCGAACCGTCGGATGCGAAGCGGGCGAGCTTGGCGGCGCGCGTGAGCACGGTCCACAAGAAGCCCTTCTCATCGACGGTGGCGCCGTCGGGCCCGGAGTCGAAGCGCCCGGTCCGGGTGAAGACACGCTTGTTGCGCAGCGGGCCGCGCGGATCGTAGTCGTAGGCCCAGATCGTTCGCTCGAGGCTGTCGGCCAGGTAGAGCGTGCGTGCGTCGGGACTGAAGCAAGGGCCGTTGGCAAAGCCGATGTCGTCGGCCAGCTGCTCCACGTTGCGGTCGGGTCGCAGTCGATAGAGGCCGCCCAACACCCGCTCGCCGGGCGCGCGGTTCATGTGCATCGTGCCTGCGACAAAGTTTCCCGCCGCGTCGCACTTGCCGTCGTTGAGCCTGACATCGGGATGGTCGATGGGGACAGCGGCAATCACTTCGAGCGAGCGAGACGCGAAGTCGTAGCGCGCAAAGCTATTGCGCAGCGCCACCACGACAGCCTCGCTGCGGCATGGCGCGATGGAGCCGACCGGTCCCGGGATGGCATGCCGTTCCGGCGTCCCTGAACCAGGGACCAGTCGCCAGAGCGTGCCCGCCAAGGCATCGATCCAGCAGACGGCCTGCGCGTCCGCATCCCAGCAAGGGCTCTCGCCCAGCTGGTCCTTCGTTTCCCCGATTCTGGTGATCGCAACGGTCATGGACGCAGTGTGCCGACCCGTCGCCCGCGGTCCGCATCGCAGCCTGCAAAGCAGCTTTTCATGCTGTGCAGCATCGGCGGACCCAGCGCCACCTAGACTGAATCCACAGGGCAGAGCCCCCCAATCAGGAGACCTTTGACATGCCATTTCGCAAACACCTCGGCGCCTTGCTACTTGGCCTGGCGGCCGCATTCGGCGCAGCCCAGGCCCAGCAACCCACCCGGATCGTCGTCCCGTTCGCTGCCGGCGGCGGCACCGACCAGTACGCGCGCTTGCTCGCGAACGAACTGGGCCAGCATGGCCTCCAGGTGATCGTGGAGAACAAGCCCGGCGCCAGCGGCATCGTCGCCGCGGACTATGTCGCGCGCTCGCGGCCGGACGGCCAGACGCTGCTGATGTCGTCGCTGAGCACGCTGGCCACGAACTCGGTCATGTATGACAAGCTGCCCTACGACCCGGTGAAGAGCTTTGCGCCCGTGACGCAGATCGCGTACCAGCCCACGATCGTGGTCGCCCGCACCGACCTGCCCTACAAGAACATCAAGGAGATGGTGGCCTACGCCAAGGCCAACCCCGGCAAGATCAACCGGGGGTCGCCGGGCGCCTCCATCCTGACCAACCTAGCGCCGATGGCCTTCGAGAACATGGCCGGCATCAGCACCACCCATATCCCTTTCAACGGCGACACGCCGGGCCTGCAGGCACTCCTGGGCAGCCAGATCGACATCCAGGGCACCTCCATCACCGGCCCGCAACAGCACATTCGCGCCGGCAAGATGCGCGTGCTCGGCGTGATGGGTGACAAGCGCCTGTCCCAGGTGCCCGAGGCGCCCACCTTCAAGGAACAGGGCTACGACATCGAGGCGTTGCTCTGGTATGGCCTCTCCGCGCCCGCGGGCACCCCCAAGGACGTGGTCGAGCGACTGAATCGCACCGTCAACCAGGTGCTTGCCGATCCCGCCTTCATCACCCGCGCCCGCGCCAGCGGGATGGAGCCGCGCGGCGGCACGCCCGACGAGTTCGCGAAGTACGTGCAGGCCGAGAGCGCGCGCTGGATCCCCTTGTTGCAGCGCCTCGAACTGCCCAAGCAGGCTCAGTGAATGAACGCCATGTTCCCGGACACCGTGGCGCTGGTCAGCGGCGCGAGCCAGGGCATCGGCCAAGCCATTGCCAGCCGCTTGCTGCAGGCTGGTTGTCGCGTGGCACTGACGGACCTGGACCTCGGCAAGGCGCAACAAGCCGCGGCAGAGTGCGGCGACCCGCCAGATCGCATCCGACCCTACGCGCTCGATGTGCGCGACGCGGCCCAATGCGCGGCGATCGTTGCCGACCTCGATGAAGCGTGGGGGCCGGTCGGCGTCCTCGTCAACAACGCCGGCGTCAGCGGCCAACACACCCGGCAAGACGCGCAAGCCCTCGGCGAGGACATCGACCGCGTCATGGCGGTCAACGTCAAGGGCGTGCTGAACCTGACCATGGCCTGCGCGGAGGGTCTCAGGCGCACCAGGGGTGCGGTCGTCAACGTGGCATCGATCACCACGCTCGTGGCGACGGGCGCGCATCTCGCCTACGGCGCGTCCAAGGGTGCGGTGGGCCAACTCACGAAGTTCCTTGCACGCGACTTCGGCGCGCATGGGGTGCGCGTCAATGCCGTGGCACCGGGTCTGGTCATGACCCCGATGACCCGCCACATCGCGCAGGACGCCGCGCGCTATGGCCGGATGGTCGATCGCACCTTGCTGGGACGTCCGGCCGAGCCCGACGACATTGCCGGGCCGGTTGTGTTCCTGGCCTCCGAACAGGCCCGCTATGTGACCGGCACCATCCTGCCGGTGGACGGCGGGTACGTCGCCAACTGAAGCAGGAAACTCGATGACCCCCATGCAACCGCTTTCCGGCCTCCGTGTCCTGGACTTGTCCAGGGTCATGGCCGGCCCCCTCTGCGCCATGGCGCTTGCCGATCTCGGGGCCGACGTCATCAAGGTCGAGCATCCCGAGCGCGGCGACGACACCCGCGACTGGGGCTTGCGCATCGGACGCCACAACACCTCTTACTTCAACAGTTGCAACCGCAACAAGCGCTCGGTCTGCATCGACCTGCAGACACCGGAAGGCGTCGAACTCGCGCGCGACCTCGCGGCACGCTCGGACATCGTCATCCAGAACTTCAAGTACGGTGGCGCGCAGAAGATGGGGCTCGGTTACGAGGACCTGAGCGAACACAATCCCGGCCTGATCTACTGCTCCATTTCCGGCTACTCGGTGCTGGGCGAAGAACGCGGCCGGCCGGGCTACGACCTGGTCGTCCAGGGCGAGAGCGGCCTCATGGCGACCAACGGCGAAGAGGGCCAGGGACCGCTGAAATTCGGCGTCGCCGCGGTCGACATGTTCACCGGCATGTACGCGGCCCAGGCCATCCTCGCGGTGCTGCACGAGCGCCACCGCACGGGCCGGGGCCGGCACATCCAGATGTCGCTCTATGACAGCGGCATGATGATCGGGTCCTACTACGGGCTGACCGCATGGGCGAACAAGTGCGACCCGGCGAAGTTCGGCAATTCGCATCCGTCCATCGTCCCCTATGGCGTCTTCGAAGCCGCGGATGGCCCGCTGGTGATTGCCGTCGGGAACAACGGCCAGTTCAGGAAGTTCTGCATCGACGTCATCCAGCGCCCGGAGCTCGCCACCGACCACCGCTTCGAGAAGAACACCGAACGCGCAAGGCACCGGCAGGCGCTGATTCCCATCCTGGAAACGTGCATCCGCTCGCACACGCGCGAGGAACTCCTGACTCGGTTGCGCGCGGCGGGCATTCCTTGCGGCGAGGTGCTGGGACTCTACGAAGCGATGCAGGCCGAGCGGACGGCGCAGACGCAGGTCCTGCATCACTTCGATGACCCCGACGCCGGGGCGCAGGCCATCCATGCCCCGCCCTACGTCATCGATGGCGCCCGCTGCGGTGTGCGCCACACGCCGCCGGACCTCGGCCAGCACACGGGCGAGGTCCTGCACGAATTGCTGGGCATCGACGAGGGCCGGCTGGGCTCGCTTCAAGCGCAGAAAGTCATCCGATGACGCGCGCTTGCTTGCAATAGACGGAAAGCACCTTTTCATTGCATGCAGATGCGGCGCCGAAGCCGCGAACTAGACTGATTTCAGCCAGTCCACATGGGACCGGAACAAGGAGACAAGCAATTGAACTACCGGAAATTCATCTGCGGCGCCGTCATCGCAGGCTTCACCATCGGCTCGGCAATTGCACAGCAGGTCACCCGCATCGTCGTGCCCTTCGCAGCGGGCGGGGGCACCGACCAGTACTGCCGCATCCTCGCGCAGGAACTCGGCAAGCACGGCATGAATGTCATCATCGAGAACAAGCCCGGCGCGAGTGGAATCCTCGCCGCCGACTACGTGGCCCGCGCCAAGCCCGATGGCCAGACTGTGCTGGTGTCGTCGCTCGGCACGCTGGCGAACAACAGCGTGCTCTACGAAAAGCTGCCCTACGACCCAGCCAAGGACTTCGCGCCGGTCACGCAGATCGCCTATCAGCCGGCCATCATCGTGGGCCGCACCGACCTTCCTTACCAGAACATCAAGGAGATGGTCGAGTATGCGAAGAAGAATCCGGGCAAGATCAATCGTGGCTCACCTGGCGCTGCGATCCTGACGAATCTCGCGCCCATGGTGTTCGAGAAGAACCTGGGAATCAGCACCACGCACATCCCGTTCAATGGCGACAGCCCGGCCGTGCAGGCGCTGCTCGGCGGCCAGATCGACATCCACGGCACTTCGATCACAGGCTCGCTGCCCTACATCCAAGCAGGCAAGTTGCGCGTCCTGGGCGTGATGGATACCCACCGCCTGCCCCAGCTGCCTGACGCACCGACCTTCCAGGAACAGGGCTACGACATGGTGGCCACCTTGTGGTACTCGCTCTCCGTTCCTGCCGGCACGCCCAAGGATTCGATCGATCGACTGAACAAGGCGGTGAACCAGGTGATTGCAGACCCGGCCTTCGTGACCCGCGCGCGCGCCATTGGAATGGAGCCGCGCGGCGGCACGCCGCAAGAGTTGTCGAAATTCGTCAAGCTGGAATCCGATCGGTGGCTACCCGTGCTGCAAAGCCTGAACTTGCCGAAGCAGGCGCACTGAGTGTCGGGCCAGCGATTTTTAGAATCCTGTCAGCTTACTAAGTGTTCAGCTTCGGCTATTTGTGAGCCAGGTTCCTATGGACATCCTCCGTAGTCAATGACGACATGGCTTTGCCGCGTTCGAGGATTGCGCGGTAGCGGTGCAGGCGTCGCACCCCGAACGGTCAAATTGGCGAATGTCTTGATTCCAGTTCCTGCAGGGCACGAGCAGCCCTGCCAAGACAAGCCAGCGGTCAACCGGATCTGTCACAGGCAGCGCGGGGACGGAGGCGTTCCGGAGTTGATCGATTGCCTTCGTTACAGGATTGCCCCGTCGCCTTGTCCTGGCCGGGGTGCACCACCACAGCGGCGCGCGCCGGCAGGCCTGCATGCAAGGCACGCAGTGCTGCCGGCCGAGAGGCGCTCGGGAAGCCACATTCCCAGGCGCCTCCCCTGCCCCATTGCGCTGGACTTTCATCTCATCCGGACAAGGCCACGGGAACCGTTCAATACCTCAATGAAGCCAAGGTCAGTGCGTGGCGCCTACTCGGTGGGTGCTTGCCGGGTCTGCTGCCAATCGAGCCCCGGTTGGAGCGCCGCGGACTGGGTGCGGTACCCGCAGTGCGCGACGGCCTCGTCCATGGCGGTGGGCTGCAGGTCCGGCGAGCCGGCCACCTAAGTGGATGTTGGGTGCGCATCTCACTACCCAACGCCTGCGAACGGGAGCAGCATCACTGACTGGCGCCTTGCAGGATGAGCGACTGGAGGACAGCCGTTTACGCAATGGCATGGGGCGGTATGTCCTCCACGACATGAGGCGGCGGTGGCGACGACGGCATTCGTACTTGAACCCGATCCGGTGGAGCGCTCCTGGATTGCGTCGGCGCTCGCGCCGCTGGTTGAAACAGTCGTGTTCGTGAGCAGCCCGGCGGCGCTGCTGAGCTTGCAATTGTCCGAGAGAGACTGCCTTGTCGCATGCGCGGAACCCGATGCGAGCGCCGTGCTGGAACTTGTACGCGAGCTCAGGCTCCGGGGTTCGAGACTGCCGGCGATCATGTTCGGCTCTCACACGGCCTTCCGGACCGCAGTGGAACTTGCGCGGATGGAGGCGACCGACTTTCTCGAACGTCCTTTCAGCGCGCGTCAACTCCGTGACGCCGTGCACAGGACGCGCGCGGCCGGTCGCTGAACCGAACTGAATAGGTGGCACCACCCACGCCATAGGTGCGCACCTGCAACCGAATGCGTGGCCGCCACCATATGCCGGCCACACGGCAATGCCTACGCTTGCCCGAGCACTGCCATTCGGCAAGCTGCGGCCCTCCAACAGCCAGGAGCTAACCATGTACGAAGCGACGCGGAGTCGGGAGAGCCATCCGTTCGGCCCTCACCAGATTGACGAACTGCTGCAGCTGGTCCAGGCGAGCGTACCGTTCCAACGGCGGCTGGTCCGAGCCGATGACGTCATCTTTCAGGCAGGTCAGGCGTTCGTGAACCTCTACATCGCCAACAGCGGCTTCTACAAGCTGGTGAACTCTTCAGGCGAAGGTCGCGAACAGGTTGTAGGCCTGCATTTCAAGGGTGATTGGATGGGCTTGGACGGCATTGCCCACGGTTGCTACGGCTGCGAGGCTGTGGCATTGGATACGGGTGAGATCTGGGCGGTCAGTTATGAATCGCTCTTTCATTCGGCGATGAAAACGCCTGCCTTGCTCGCCGCCATGCATTCGGCCATGAGTCGCGAACTGGTGCGCGATCACGACGCCATGCTGTCGCTGTGCACCCTGCCAGCCGACGCGCGTGTCGCCGGCTTCCTGCGTTACTGGGCCGATGCGCTCGAGCAGCGCGGCCTGCGCACGGATCAGGTCACGCTACGGATGTCGCGCGCCGAGATCGGGAACTATCTGGGCATGACGCTGGAGACAGTGAGTCGCGCTCTGTCAAGAATGGCGCGCGACGAAGTGATCCGTTTTGCCGAAAAAGGCCGTCGCGAGATCCACATTCCGCAGGTGCAGGCGCTCACGAGTTTCATCCGTGAGGCCTGTGCTGCGCCTGTCGGTACCGCGAACGCCCGCTGAAGCGGCCTGCGAAGTGCATCACGGTGCGCGCGGCGGCACAGCCGCTGCGCATGCTGCAAGCCCTGGGGCACTGGAACATCAAGGCAGAGACGGCTTGCTTCTCCGAATGGCGAACTGACGACCGGGTTGGCGGATGACGCCAAGGCATGGGCGCCAACCTGATCGTGCTCGGAATTCACGGGCACAAGGGGCTGGTGCGGGTCCTGTGCGGGGCAGCGACGCCGAGGACGTCACGCGGATCGTGGACGTACGGTGCTGATGGTCCATGCACCCGCGGCCGCCCGCAGCGGCTGATCGACAACCTGTCCGCGGCAGCACCCCACATCCAGCCCGCGGCTCACCCGCTCAGCAGCGCCGGCACGATGTCCACGAAGAGGATCTTCACGATCGTCATGCCCGGAAAGATCATCGCGTAGCCGAGGTCGGGCTTCTCCGTGGGGGTCAGCTTGTTCGAGTACGCAAGGATGGCCGGATTGCCGCAAGCGCCGGCCACGATCCCGGCCACTTCGTCATACGGCATCTTGAACACGCCCAGTCCCAGGATGAGGATCGGCACCACGAGCGCGGCCACCACGATGGCGGCCAGTCCGATCATCAGGAAGCCCGTCTGCGAAACCGTGTTCACGAACTTCGGCCCCGACGACATGCCCACCTGCGCCAGGAAGAGCGTCAAGCCCAGGTTGCGCAGCACCAGGTTGGCCGACAGCGGCATGGTCCAGTTCAGGCCGCCGGTGCGGCGCATGTTGCCGAGGATCAGCGCCACGATCAGCACGCCCGACAGGCCCAGCGCAAGCTTGCCGATGCCCGGCAACGGGAAGTTGATGGCGCCGAGCAGGAAGCCGAGCGCCATCCCGAGTCCGATGGAGATGTAGCTGAACTCGGCGGTTCCCTTGATCGAGTCGCCGAAGAACTTGCGCAGCGATGCAAAGTCGTCGCGATGTGCCAGCAGGCCGACGCGGTCGCCGTACTCGAGCACCAGGTTGTCGTTGGGCACCATCTCGGCGTCGCCACGCCTCACGTGCACGAGCACGTGGGGCTTGCCGTCCGGCAGCTTCAGGTCCGCCAGCGTACGCCCGACGGCGGCCGGGCGGGACGCGAAGACGCGGATGTAGTCTAGGTCGCGGCGGTCCCCTGTCATCCGCCCCTTGTGCACCTCACCGAGCTGCCTGGCGGCCTCTTCCAGCGCGTCTCTGCTCTTCCCGGTCACCAGCAGGACATCGTTGGGTTCCAGCGCCGTCGAATGCGTGGCGGGCATGTTGTGATGCGCGCGCCGCACCGCCGCGATCTCGGTGCCGGCTGGCAGGCCGGCCAGCAGGTCGCCGACGGTCTTGCCCTTGATGACAGCGTCGTTCGGCGCAATCTCGAGCATCTCCAGCCCCCCTCCGGCGGGCACCTCGATCTTGGGCTTGAGCACCATGAACGTGATGTAGAGGAAGAGGATCGGCCCTGCCACACCCAGCGGATAGGCCACCGAATAGCCGACCGCCGGATCGTCGTTGCCCAGCGTCACGATGGCCGCCTGCAGCGTCGGCGTGCTGGTGCCTGCGCCCGCGAACAGGCCGAGCGTGTGGCCGAGGTCGAGGCTCGTCATCTTGAGGAACAGCACGCTGACCACGCCGGACAGCAACACGCCCGTCAGCGCGATGAAGTTGGCCTTGCGGCCCGCCGAACTCGTGAGCCCCAGGAAGAACTGCTTGCCGTACTGGACGCCCACGGCATACAGGAACAGTGCAAGCCCCAGCGTGCCGACCATCGGCGCCGGCGCCGACTTCGGTACCAGCCAGCCCATGAACAGGGCCACGAAAAGCACCGCCCCCACACCGAGCGAGAAGCCCTTGATGTTGACTTCACCCAGGAGGTACCCAAGGGCGATGGTCAGGAACATCGCCATCATGGGCTGGGGTCCGAGCGCGCTGCTCAACCATTCCATATCGTTCTCCTTCTTGTTGTCTGGAAATCAGTACACCGTGAGGCCGCGGCTGCGGAACTGCCCGCGGACGCGCTCGCTCAACTCGGGGGATGGCGGCTCCACATCCTTCAGCGGATATTCGAGCCCGAGTTGCTCCCACTTGTCCTTGCCCATCTGGTGAAAGCGCAGGATCTCGACGCGCTCGATCGACTTCAACCCGGCGCAGAACTCGGCCACCTTCTCCACGTTGTCGAAGCCGTCGGTCAGGCCCGGCACCAGCACGTAGCGCACCCACATCGGGCGCCCCAGGTCGGACAGCCGGCGCGCGTAGTCCAGCGTCGGCTGCAGCGGCTGGCGCGTGACCTGTTCGTAGATGACCGGGTCGCCGGACTTGATGTCGAGCAGGTGCAGGTCGATGTACGACAAGTCCTCGTCCGTCATGCGCTCGCCGAGCCGCCCGGCGGTGTCGATGCAGGTGTGGAGGCCGAGTTGCTTGCAGCGCTTGAAGATCTGCATGGCAAAGGCCTTCTGCACCATCGGCTCGCCACCGGAGATCGTGATGCCGCCCTTGCTGATCTTCAGCACCTGCGCGTACTTCTTGATCTCCTGCATGGCGCGCGCGACCGTCACCGGCCGGCCGTTGTGCTTGTGCCAGGTGTCCGGGTTATGGCAGTACTGGCAGCGCAGGAAGCAGCCCGTGAGGAAGGCCACGAAGCGCAGCCCCGGGCCGTCGACCGTGCTGCCCACTTCCCACGAATGGACGTGGCCGACGATGTCGTCTCCGGCGTCGTCGGCCTCCTCCATGTCGCCCGAATGGATCTTGTAGTAGTCCTGCGACTTCGTCTCCGCCGCCCCCTGCCTCGTGACGTGCAGTTCATACCGGCTGCCGGTGAGTGACTGGGCCATCGCGGCCTCCTACATGGCGCCGTGGAAGGTTCGGTTGATCACGTCGAGTTGCTGCTCCCGGTTCAGCTTGATGAAGTTGACGGCATAGCCCGAGACCCGGATGGTCAGTTGCGGGTACTTCTCCGGATGCTCCATCGCGTCCTGCAGCGTCTCGCGGTTCAGCACGTTGATGTTGACGTGGAAGCCGCCACTCGCAAAGTACGCGTCGAGCGCCCCGGTGCCGCGGGCGAGGCGGTCTTCCTCGTTGCCGAGCGCCGAGGGCACGACCGACAGCGTCAGCGAGATGCCGTCCTCCGCATCGTCGTACGGGATCTTCGCCACCGACATCAGCGCCGCCAGTGCGCCGTGCGTATCGCGTCCGTTGGACGGGTTGGCGCCCGGCGCGAAGGGCTCGCCCTTCTTGCGGCCGTCCGGCGTATCGCCGGTGCCCTTGCCGTAGACCACGTTCGACGTGATGGTCAGCACCGACTGCGTGTGCACCGCGTTGCGGTAGCTCGGGTACATGCGGATCTTGCTCATCATCTTCGACACCAGATCGCGGGCGATGTCGTCGACCTGGTCGTCGTTGTTGCCGAAGCAGGGGTATTCGCCCGTGGTCTCGAACGCGGTGATGAGCCCGCGTTCGTCGCGGATCGGCTTCACCTTGGCGAACTTGATCGCCGACAGGCTGTCCGCCGTATGCGAGAGGCCGGCGATGCCGCAGGCCAGCGTGCGCAGCACGTCGCGGTCATGCAGCGCCATCTCGATCGCTTCATAGGCGTACTTGTCGTGCATGAAGTGGATGACGTTGAGCGCATTGACATAGGTCTTCGCCAGCCAGTCCATCATCGGGTCCAGCCGTTCCATCACCTGGTCGTAGTCGAGCACCTCGCCCGTCACCGGGGCCAGTTGCGGCCCGACCTGCGCGCCGCTCACCTCGTCGCGCCCGCCGTTCAGTGCGTAGAGCAGCGTCTTCGGCAGATTCACCCGGGCGCCGAAATACTGCATCTGCTTGCCCACGCGCATGGCCGACACGCAGCAGGCGATGGCGCAATCGTCGCCCCACTTCGGGCGCATCAGGTCGTCGGACTCGTACTGGATGGAGCTGGTGTCGATCGAGGTCTTGATGGCGAAGCGCTTGAAGCCTTCGGGCAGGTTGACCGACCAGAACACCGTCAGGTTGGGCTCGGGTGCCGGGCCGAGGTTGTTGAGCGTGTGCAGCATGCGGAACGCGCTCTTGGTCACCAGCGTGCGCCCGTCCTCGCCCTGCCCGCCCACCACCTCGGTGACCCACACCGGGTCGCCCGAGAAGAGCGCGTTGTACTCGGGCGCGCGCAGGAAGCGGACGATGCGCCACTTGATCACCAGGTCGTCGATGATCTCCTGCGCCTGCGCTTCGTTGAGCTTGCCCTCGCGAATGTCGCGCTCGAAGTAGATGTCCCAGAAGGTCGACAGGCGCCCGGCCGACATCGCCGCGCCGTTCTGCTGCTTGATGGCGGCGAGGTAGCCGAAGTAGGTCCATTGCACCGCCTCGCGCGCGTTCGACGCGGGGCCGGAAATGTCGTAGCCGTAGCGCGCGCCCATCTCCTTGAGTTCCTTGAGCGAACGGATCTGCTCGGACAACTCTTCGCGCAGGCGGATGACTTCCTCCGTCGAATGCCGCTCGTCGAGTTCCTGCTTCTCGCGTTCCTTGTCGGTGACCAGGAAGTCGACGCCGTACAGCGCGACGCGGCGATAGTCGCCGACGATGCGCCCGCGGCCGTAGGCATCCGGCAGGCCGGTGACCACGGAGGCCGAGCGCGCCCTGCGGATGTCTGGCGTGTAGGCATCGAAGACACCGGCGTTGTGCGTCTTGCGGTACTTGGTGAAGATGTCGATCAACGACGGATCGGGCTCGTACCCGTAGGCGCGAAGACTGTCCTCCACCACGCGCCAGCCACCGAAGGGCATGATCGCGCGCACCAGCGGTGCGTCGGTCTGCAGGCCCACGATGATCTCCTGCTCCTTGTCGATGTAGCCGGCCTCGTGCGCCAGGATGCCCGAGGGGATTTGCGAGACGCCGAGGATGCCTTTTTCGCGCTCTTGCGCCAGCAACGGCTTGAGCTTGTCCCACATCGCCTGGGTGCGCGCCGTGGGCCCCTGGAGGAAGCCGCCGTCGCCTTCATAGGGTGTGTAGTTGCGCTGGATGAATTCGCGCACGTTGACCCGGCTCTGCCAGATGCCGGGATTGAAATCGCGCCACGCGCCTCCTGCCATCTTGGCCGCGATATCAAACGCAAGTGGGGTGTCCATGACTGTCTCCTTCGGATGACGCGCGTGGCATCTGCTTTCGCCGCAAGGCGGCCTTTCAGGCGAGCCATGGCCCGCCCCCTGTGCAATCGAACCTGGTGTCGAGACAACCCTGATCACGTGCGCCACGATCTCGCGCTCGCAGGTGCTCCGCGAACCAGCGATGCAACGCTAGTCCTTGGCGCACGGCGCGGAAATCCTACTTTGGTTGGATTTCCACGACGCGCAGCGAAGGCGCAAGCTTCAAGCACCGTGCCGACCGCCGAGAGGAGTGCATTGATGGCAGACAAGGCCCCGCCCCCGACCGCACTGTCCGCACTGTCCGGACTGTGGCCGATGCAGGCTGCGCAGACAGTCTCCGAGTACTTCATCGATGCGTGGCAGCGTTCCATCCTCACCATCGATGTCCTGCGCCAGCGCGGCAACGAGTACCTGGAGCACACGCAGTCCGGCACCCCGCCCGTGCTGGTGTTCGACTACGAGATGGTGCTGGACGCCCGGGGGTTCCAGAAGCCGGCCAACTACGCGCTGGTGCGCATCAAGCCGGACACGCACCACACGCCAACGGACGCAAACAAGCGCCCCTTCGTGGTGATCGATCCGCGCGCCGGCCATGGACCGGGCATCGGCGGCTTCAAGATGGACAGCGAGATCGGCATCGCGCTGCAGCACGGGCACCCCTGCTACTTCGTGATGTTCTTCCCGACGCCGATGGCGGGGCAGACCATCGAGGCCGTCTGCGGCGCCGAGATTGCCTTCATGCGCAAGGTCAACGAGTTGCATCCCAAGTCGGAAGGCAAGCCCTTCGTGATCGGCAATTGCCAGGGAGGCTGGGCGCTGATCATGCTCGCGTCGCTGGCGCCCGAGGAGGTCGGACCGCTGCTGCTGGCCGGCACGCCGGTCTCGTACTGGGCCGGCGTCGAGGGCAAGAACCCGATGCGGTACTCGGGAGGGCTGATGGGCGGCACCTGGCTGGCCTCCCTCGCCGGGGACCTCGGGCACGGCAAGTTCGACGGTGCCAACCTGGTCAGCAACTTCGAGAGCCTCAACCCCTCGAACACCTACTGGAGCAAGCTTTACAACCTGTATTCGCAGGTCGACACCGAGCGCGAGCGCTTCCTCGAGTTCGAGAAGTGGTGGGGCGGCCTGTTCCTCATGAACAAGGAGGAGATGGAGTGGATCACGAAGAACCTCTTCGTGGGCAACAAGCTCTCCGCCGGCGAAGTCGAGTCCTTCGACGGCAAGCACCGCGTGGACATCCGCAACATCCGCACGCCGATCATCGTGTTCGCCTCGTGGGGCGACAACATCACGCCCCCGCAGCAGGCGCTGAACTGGATTCCGGACACCTACTCCAGCGTGGAAGAGATGCGGCTGAACGAGCAGACCATCGTCTACTGCCTGCACGAGAAGATCGGTCACCTGGGCATCTTCGTCTCCGCCGGCGTGGCCAAGCGCGAAACGTCCGAGCTGGCCAGCGCGCTCGACCTCATCGAGACGCTGCCGCCCGGACTCTACGAGGCGCTGATCCAGGACACGCAGCCCGACATGCCGGGGCTCGCCTTCCTCGACGGCCGCTATCTCATCCAGCTGGCGCCGCGCACCATCGAGGACATCCTCGCGCTGGACGACGGTCGCGAGGATGAAAAGGCCTTCGAGGTGGTCGACCGGGTGGCGCAAATCAACCAGGGGCTCTACGACACCTTCGCCTCGCCCGTGGTCAAGGCGATGACGACCGAGGCCACCGCCGAGGCGGCCCGCGCTGCCAACCCCGCACGCGTGGAGCGCTGGGGTTTCTCGAACCTCAACCCCTGGATGTTCTGGGTCCAGGCGATGGCCGAGATCGTGCGTGAGAACCGTAAACCGGCCGCGCCGGACAACCCTCTCACGGCCCTCGAGCGCCAGGTGTCCGGCAACATCGAGCAGTCCCTCGATCGCGTGCGCGATGCGCGCGACCAGATGTCCGAGCGCATGTTCAAGGCGATCTACGAGGCGCCGTGGCTTGCGGCGGCCGTCGGCCTCGGTGGCGGCGCAACGGGCCGCCGCGGGCCGAAGTCGACGACCTGGGAACATGAGGAACTGCGGCGCACCAAGCGCCTCGAGATCGAGAAGCAGATCGAGTCCGGCACGACGCTCGATGCATGGGCGCGCCTGCTGCTCTATGTGCGACGCGAGGAGAACATCGTCGACGAGCGTCCGTATAACCTCATGCGGCGCATGATCGACGAGATGAAGCCCGAGCGGCGTCCGACGCTCACCGCGGTGAAGGAAGCGATGAAGCGGCAGGCCTTCGTGCTCGCGCTCGACGAAGAGCGCGCGATCGCCGCCCTGCCCGGCCTCATTCCCGAAGCCCCGGTCCGCCGCCGCTGCATCGATGCGGCGCGCAAGGTCGTGAGCGCGCGCGGCACACCCACGCCGCACCAGGAAGAGCGCTTCCGCCACGTGGAGGACTTGCTGTCGCTCGCAGCGCCGAAGCGGCGCAGGAAACCGTCGCCATGAGCGATGCGATCGTGGTGCTCAATGCGGGCTCGTCGAGCATCAAGTTCTCGCTGTTCGCCGGCACGGAGGATTTGCCGCTGGTGGCCGGCGGCCAGGTGTCAGGCGTGTACACCACGCCTCACTTCATCGCCAAGGATGCCAACGGCCAGACGGTCGCCGAGAAGCGCTGGGAGTCGGGCGCCACTCTGGGCCACGACGGCGCCCTCGCGCACATCGTCGACTGGTTCAAGGCCACGCACAGCGCTGCGCATCGGCTGGGCGCGGTCGGCCACCGCGTCGTCCATGGCGGCACGGACTTCGCGGCGCCGGTGCGTGTGGACAGCGAGGTGGTGGCGCGGCTCGAGAAGCTGGTGCCGCTCGCGCCCCTGCACCAGCCTCACAACCTGGCGCCGATTCGCTTGCTGCTGCAAAGCTCGCCCGACCTGCCGCAGGTGGCCTGCTTCGATACCGCGGCGCACCGTTCGAATCCACCGTTGGCACAGATGTTCGCGCTGCCCAAGGCGCTCACCGATTCCGGCGTGCGGCGCTACGGCTTCCATGGGCTCTCCTACGAATACATCGCATCGGTGCTGTCGCAGCATGACAAGCGCGCGGCGCGCGGCAAGACCGTGGTGCTGCACCTGGGCAACGGCGCGAGCATGTGCGCGCTGGAAGGCGGCCGCAGCATCGCCAGCACGATGGGGTTCACGGCCGTCGACGGGCTGCCAATGGGCACGCGCTCCGGCGCACTGGACCCGGGCGTGTTGCTCTACCTGATGGACGAGCACGGCATGGATGCCCGCGCGATCGAGAAGCTGCTCTACAGCCAGTCCGGCCTGCTCGGCGTCTCGGGCATTTCGAGCGACATGCGCGAGCTGCTCGCCTCCGACCAGCCGGATGCCGCGCTGGCGGTCGATCTCTTCCTTTATCGCATCGGTCGAGAGCTGGGATCGCTGGCTGCCGCACTCGGTGGGCTCGATGCCATCGTCTTCACAGCCGGGATCGGCGAACGGGCGGCGGTAGTGCGCGAGCGCGTCTGCCGGCAGGCCGCATGGCTCGGCGTCGAACTCGATGCCGAGGCCAACGCCGCGCAAGGCCCCCGCATCAGCACACCGGGCAGCCGCACCGCGGCGTGGGTCATCCCCACCAACGAAGAACTCATGATCGCGCGGCATACGCGGGATCTTCTTGCACGAGGATGAACCCCATGCCGACACCGCACAACCCCGTCCTCGCCGGCAAGAAAGCCCTGGTGGTCGGAATCGCCAACGAGCATTCGATTGCCTACGGTTGCGCGCATGCCTTCCACACCCTTGGCGCCCAGCTCGCGATCACCTACCTCAACGACAAGGCGCGGCCACATGTCGAGCCGCTGGCCCAGGCCTTGGCGGCGCCGATCGTGCTGCCGCTCGACGTCGAGAAGGAGGGGGACATCGAAGCCGTGTTCCGGGTCATCGAGGACACATGGGGACGGCTCGACATCGTCGTCCACTCGATTGCATTCGCGCCGAAGGCCGACCTGCAAGGCGGGCTGCTGACGTGCTCGGCGGAAGGCTTCAAGCGCGCGATGGACGTCTCGTGCCATTCCTTCGTGCGCATGGCGCGACTCGCGGCGCCCCTGATGAACGAAGGCGGCACCATGTTTGCCATGAGCTACCACGGCGCGCAGAAAGTGGTGCCCAACTACAACGTGATGGGGCCGGTGAAGGCGGCGCTGGAGGCGGCCTGCCGCTACCTCGCCTACGAACTCGGGCCGCAGGGCATCCGCGTGCATCCGGTCTCGCCCGGCCCGTTGAAGACGCGCGCGGCCTCCGGCCTGAAGGATTTCGACCTGCTGCTCAACGAGGTGGCGGGCCGGGCACCGGTGGGGGAACTGGTGGACATCGACGACGTCGGCTTCGCCTGTGCCTACCTCGCCACACCCTATGCGCGCCGCCTGACCGGGCAGACGCTCTACGTCGACGGCGGCGTGAACATCATGGCTTGAATGAAGCCCACCCCCGCAGCGCCTCATTCGCCCGGACGGCCGCCAGAGGCGGCTGCTCTTCCAGGCCGTCCAAGCCCGCACAGGCAGGCTTGGAGCCGCGGCCTTCAGCCCTCGAGGGGGCGCACCCAGCGACCCGGCAAAGCCGGTTCCGCGGGTGCCCACGAACGGGCATTGCTCGTCCGGGTTTTATACGTCGCGGGTCACGCGATAGCGCGGTGGAAAACTGAAATGAAACCTTGAGCAGGGACTTGTCAATGAAGCAGCTACGGCACTCGCCCCCATCCAAGCCCTTCCTCGCCTCGCTGGCCATACCCTTGCTGGTGGCGAGTTGCGTGGCCCCACCCGCGCCGTATGTGGCGGTGCCTGTCTCCGGCACGGCGCCGCGATCCGTCACCGCGCCTCCGCCGGCCGCGTCCGCGCAGAGCAGTGCGCCGTTCAGCGTCGAGCAGATCGACCAGATGATGGCACCCATCGCGCTGTACCCCGATTCCCTGCTGTCGCAGGTCCTGATGGCGTCCACCTATCCGGCGGACGTGGCCGACGCGGCCAGATGGTCCAAGGCGAACGCCCAGCAATCCGGCGACGCCGCGGTAAAGGCTGTCGAGAACGAGCCCTGGGATCCGAGCGTCAAGTCCTTGGTCGCATTCCCGCAGGTGATCCAGGTCATGGGCGACAAGCCGGATTGGGTGCAGAACCTCGGGGACGCCTTCCTCGCCTCGTCCAAGGACGTGCTCGATTCCGCCCAGCGGCTGCGTGCCAAGGCGCAGGGCACGGGCAACCTCAAGACGTCGGAGCAACAGAGGGTGGGCGTTGCACCGGACCCCGAGACCCAGCAGAACGTGATCACGATCGAGCCGGCGGATCCGCAAGTCGTCTACGTGCCGACCTACAACCCGACCGTGGTGTACGGCACCTGGCCGTACCCCGCCTATCCGCCCTACTACTACTATCCACCGTCCATGTACTACCCCGGCTACTACCCGGGCGCGGCCTTGGCGACGGGCATTGCCTTCGGCATCGGCGTGGCCGCGACGGCCGCGCTGTGGGGCAACTGCAACTGGGGACGCGGCGACGTGAACATCAACGTCAACCGTTTCAACAACATCAACACCAACCGGCAGCTCAGCGCGAACCAGACCAATTTCCGCCACAACGCCGAGAACCGCCGTGGCGTGCCGTACCGCGACGGCCGCAGCCAGCAGCAGTTCGGCCGCAACGTGCCGGGTGCGGAGCAGCGTGGCGACTTCCGCGGCCGTGACACGCCCCGCGACGCACAGCGCCAGCAGGCGCAATCCGCATTGCAGCAGCGCGGCATGGACCCGGGCCAGGGGCGCAGCGAACTGCGCAACGACCCCGGCACACGCGACCGCGCACAGGCTGCAGCAGGCGGACGTGGTGGCGGCGGCTTCGAAGGCGTGAGTGCCCGCGGCGGCGACAACGCATTCCGCGGTGCTGGCAATGCAGGGCAGGCGCAGCAGCAATTCAACCGCGGCAGTTCGAGCCGGCAGTCGATGGGCCAGTCGTACGGTGGCGGCTTCAGCGGCGGCGGGGCACGTGGTGGCGGTGGTCGCGGCGGTGGCCGCGGCGGGCGTCGGTAGGAGACAGGCATGACGCAATCCCTCATCCATGGAGCCCCCACCATGCGGAATTCATTGGCCGTCAAGACGTTGGCAGCGGCAATCATCGTGGCCAGTGCCCTGGCGTCGGCGCCTGCATTCGCACAGCGCGCCTACCCCAGCGCGGAGGCGGCCTCGCAAGCGCTTCACGACGCCATCTCCCGCAACGACACCGCCGCGTTGCAGACCGTGCTCGGCGCCGACTGGCGGCGCTTCGTCCCGGCCGGCGACGTCGACCGCGAAGATCTCGACAACTTCCTGTCCGCCTGGACGAAGCAGCACAAGATCGTCGCGGAGAACGACAGCAAGGCGCTCCTTGCCGTCGGGGAAGGTGGCTGGACACTGCCGGTGCCGATCGTCAAGGGCAAGGCGGGCTGGCACTTCGATCCACGCGCCGGTGCCGAAGCCATGCGAACCCGGCGCATCGGCCGCAACGAGCTTGCGGCCATGCAAGCCGCGCTCGCGTACTTCGACGCCCAGAAGGAATACGCGCAACGCGACCGCACCGGCAGCGGCGTACTGGAATACGCACAGAAGTTCGTGAGCTCGCCGGGCCGCCGCGACGGCCTCTACTGGCCGGACGCGAGCGGACAGGGCCAGAGCCCGCTCGGACCGCTCTACGTCAACCAGAAGCCCGGCGAGGGCTACCACGGCTACCGCTTCAGGATCCTCACGGCCCAAGGCAAGGCGGCACCCGGCGGCGCCTACGACTACATCATCGGCGGGCGCATGCGCAGCGGCTTCGCCCTGATCGCGTGGCCCCTGCGTTACGGCGACACCGGCATCATGAGCTTCATGGTGAGCCACGACGGCGTCGTCTATGAGAAGGACCTCGGCGCCGGCACCGAGGCGGCCGCAGGCGCCATCAAGCGCTTCAATCCCGACACGGGTTGGCGCAAGGCGGCAGTACCCGGGGCTTGAAACGACTTTGCAATCCATCGCAGAACAAGGCGGAGCGCCGCAGACGGTGCTGTAGCACGGCAAGGCGATCCAACGCAGTTATGCGATGGATTGCGAAGTCGTATGACGGGCTTCAGCCCAACTCGACGCCTTGTAGATCAGTAGCTCTGCTCGCCCGCCCGGATCTCGCCCGCCTTGTTGGCGCGCGCGGCCTCGGTCTTGTAGGGTGCGCGCGCTGCGTCGCGCTCAGCGCTGAAGTAGCCCGGCAAGGGAGCGGACTCCGGAGGCTTGGCGGCCGGAGCGGGAGGGGTTCGACGCGCCCTGTACGCGGCCTCGCGTTCCTCGGCCGAATAGGAGCGCCGCGGATCGGGAATCGGATTGCCCTCCCCCATCTGCGGCCCACGCGCCGCCTCGTAGCCTGCCTTCATCCGTGCGGCCCTTGCCGACTCGGCGTCGGTGCCCGCAGGCTGTGAAATCGCTGCTGCCGGGAGCACCATCGCGATCGCAAGAACTGCTGTCAGGACTCTCATTCAAGACCTCCCTGATGTCACTTCATCATCAAAAGCTGTGCCGCAAACCCAAGTCATAGCCATTGGAACTCCGATCAGGATCGGTCAGGGAACCGTTGAGCGCGCGGGAGGCCCCGCCACTGTTGCTCAAGTGCGCGTAGGTCGCATAGGCCGCCGTTCGCTTCGAAAAGTTGTAGACATAGCCGATCGCGAACTTGCGGCTTCGCGGACTTCCCACCTCGTCGGTTCCATACTCCGAGTAGGACACGCGCACCTGGTCGACGCCGACCGGAATTGTGCCGCCGACCAGGTAGCCCGTGCCGGTCACGGGCACGAAGCTCTCCACCTTGTCGCGGTAGTAACCGCCCGATAGCTTCAGGAAGCCGAAGTCGTAGAAGGCGCCCACGTTCACCACCTTGATGTCCCCTGTGGAACTGGTCTGCGCGAACTTCGTGGTTCCGGAGGCGATCGCCACCCCGAAAGGGCCGATGCCGTAGCCGATGCGTGCGGCATAGCCGTCGCCGTCCTTCAGGTTCGGGGTGATGGCGGGGCTGAACGAGATTTGCTCGCCCATGAAGTATTGGACTTCCCCGAAGAAGCCGCCCAAGCCCGGCGGAAGGAAGTAGCCGATCATGTTGGACGCGCGCGTGGAAGTGGGCCCGCCCAGTGTCGCGGCTTGCGCCATCGAAGTGCCGGCACCGTTGTTGCCGAACGGGTCCGGCTGTTCGCGATTGCGGTAGATGGCCGTGAAGTCCCGGCCCAGGCGCAACTCGCCCCACACATCGATCAGGCTGACGGTTGCGCGCCGGTTGAACGAGATGGCGTCGCCCGACGTGGCACCCGCCGGCGTGTTGTTGGTATTGCCCGCAACGCCGCTGCCATCGTCGGCGTTGTAGCCGGCTTCCAGCCAGAAGTTGACCCCCAGCCCGCCACCCAGCGCCTCGGTGCCGCGAAAGCCGAGCCGCGACAGCGTGTTGGCGCCGCTGACCAACTGGGTCTTGCTTGCGATGCTGCCCGTGCCATACGCGATGGCCGCATCCGCCACGCCGAAGAGCGTCATGCCGCTGCTGCTGACAGGGCCCTGCACCTGGCTGGTCTGCGCAAATGCCGCGCCCACGAACATGAAGTTGGCGGCCAGCGTGATCTTCACTCGCATCGTTTTCTCCTTGTTCTTCGGGGGCGCCGGGAGGATGCTAGGTCAGCGGAAGATCGCGGCAAATCCTACCTTGGTCGGATGTGCTGCTCATCGCTTTCCTGCGGCCTCGAGTGCGGCAACCAGTTCGGGAACCGCGATGAAAAGATCAGCGACCAACCCATAGTCCGCCAGCGCAAAGATCGGCGCTTCCTCGTCCGAGTTGATCGCGACGATCACCTTCGCATCCCGGATGCCCGCCAAGTGCTGGACCGCGCCGGAGATGCCGCAGGCGATGTACAGCTGCGGCGCGACGATCTTGCCCGACTGGCCCACCTGCCAGTCGTTGGGCGCAAAGCCTTCCTCGACGGCTGCCAGGCTGGCGCCCAGGCCCGCATGCAACGTGTCCGCCAGGGGCGCCAGGACGTCCATGAAATGGCCTGCGCTGCCCAGGCCCCGTCCTCCTGCAACGATGACCTGGGCCGCAGTCAGCTCCGGGCGTTCGCTCTTGCTTTCCTCCCGGCCGACGAAGGTCGTTCGGGTAGTGCCGCTGACGCCTTCGACATGCTGCACCTCGGCGCTGCCCCCGCTCGCAGCAGCCGCCACGAAGCTGCTGGTGCGAACCGTGATCACCTTGATGGCGTCGCTGCTCTGCACCGTGGCGATCACGTTGCCCGCGTAGATCGGCCGCTCGAAGATGTCCGGGGCAATGACCTGGGTGATCTCGCTGACCTGGGCCACATCCAGCTTCGCTGCGACGCGCGGGGCGACATTCTTGCCATGGGCGCTGGCCGCGAACAGGATGTGGCTGTAGCCCTGCGCCATCGCCAGGATCTGCGCGCCCAGGTTCTCGGCCAGGTTGTCGGCGAGGGACGGGCCGTCGGCCGCAATGACCCGGGCCACGCCCGCGATCCTGGCCACGCTCCCGGCGGCCTCGGCCGCGCTCTCACCGGCAACGAGCACATGCACGTCACCGCTCGCGCAAGCCAGCGCGGCTGTGACCACATGCAAGGTCGCCGCCTTGACGGTGGCGCCATCATGTTCAGCGATGACAAGTGCGGTCATGTGGGCATCCGTTCAGAGCGTCAGGTCGCGCAGTCCGCCTCGGGCGATGCCGACGGTCGTGCGCAAACCCATCGACAGGATCACGAAGGTCGTGAACGCGAGCAATGCGAGCGCGAATGCCTGCGCGAGCCACCATGGCCGTTCGACCGAGAATTTCAGCGCAGCCAGCGTCATGGCCGCCAGCGGAAAGCTCACGGCCCACCACGACGTGTGGAACGGCGAGCAACTGCGCAGGCGCAACAGCTTGGGCAGGAGCACCGCAAGCATGAAGACGCCAAGGTAGAAGAGCGACTCCCCGAAAAGATCGAGCCGCCCCGCCACATTGAGATAGGCCGAGAAGCCCACCGCGAAAGGTGCCACCAGGATCATCAACGAAGGCTGCAGGGCCTGGGGCAACGGCGCCTCGAAGATCAACCGGGACAGGATCAGCGTGAAAAGCGGCACCGCGAAGAACAGCCCCACCGCCAGCGCGAAGACGCACACGGGATGCGAGCCCGGGATGTCCAGCGGAACGCCGGAGTACGAGATGTTGATGGTCCCGACGACCGGGACGATCCAGGCGGGCGTGGCATGCGCGATCTGTTGCCGCACGCTCATCCATCGGCTCACGATCAACCAGGCGAAGCCCAGCATGGCCAGGGTCCCGGTGACCCAGAGGACACTGGCCACCCCAAGCGCATACGGCGCAACGACTGCCGGCAGAAGCAACAGCGAAATGATCGGGGTCGAAAAGAAGTTCGCCGCAACGGGGTGCGCAAATTCGGCACGCACTGCAGCGGGCGATTGAAGGCATTTGATCGCATAGGCCACGACCAATGCGACGAAGACGAGCACTGCCACATGGCCAATCGCCTCGCCCACCCACCGCGGCAGGCCGAACTGCGTCGCCGCGAGCCGCCAGGCCAGCGCCAGGCCACACAAGCCCATGACCGAGCCGAACAGGCTGACCGGCAAATAAGCCAGGCCTGCCATGTTGCCGACGCTGGAAGCGTCAGTGGGTTTGCTCACGGCCACGCGCGTTCCGTCCAGCGAGGTGAAGGATCAGCGGGCAGCGATTTCCGCGCTCTCACCCCATCCTCCACCGAGCGCCAGCAACAGGTTCACGCGCTGCACGCGGCGCTCGGCCTGCACGCGCAGCAAGGTGGAGCGCACCGCGTACACCGCCATCTGCTGCTGGGTCACCGCGCGCAGGTCGCCCGAGCCGACGCGGTAGCGGCTGTTCTGGAACTCGAGCACGCGCTGCGCCTCCCGGATCTGCGCATCGATGATGGGCTCGCGCTGGCGCAGCGTGGCCTCTTCAGCGAGTGCGGCCTCGACTTCGTTGAAGGCCTTCATCGCGGTCTGCGCCCACATCGCGGCGGCCAGGTTCTGCTCAGCCGTGCGCGCGTCCACCTGCGCCTGCAACGCGCCGCCGCGGAACAGCGGAAGCAGCAGGCTCAGGCCCACGCCCGGGATCGGGTTGTCGCGGTTCTTCAGCACGAAGAGTTCGCTGGTGACCGATGACAAGCCCGCCGTCAGCGAGATGCGCGGCAGCCGCGCCATCTGCGCCTCCTGCGTGGTGTTGAAGGCCGCGGCCACGCGACGTTGCGCGGCCACGATGTCGGGCCGGCGCTCCAGCAATTCGGAAGGCACGCCCGCCTCCACCGCCATGTCCACGCGCGGCCAGGTATCGGTGGTCTTGAGTTCCGCCGCGGGATAGCGGCCGAGCAGCATCTCCAGCGAGCGCAGCGACTTGACGTAGGCCAGGTCGAGCTGCTTCTCGGCATCAAGAAAGCCTTGCCGATCGGCGCGCGCCTGCACCACGTCGGACTCGCTGGCCGCGCCGATTCGAAAGCGATCACCGGCCAGCCTCACCGACTGGTCGGTGCTGGTGATCATCTGCCGCGCCAGTTGCCGCTGCAACGAGGCTTCGGTCGCGAGGAACCAGCCCTTGGCCACCAGCGCCGCGATCGATTGCCGGGCCGCCGCCATGTCGGCCTGCGTCGAGGCGAACTGGTCTTCGGCGGAACGCCGGGCATAGCGCACGCGGCCCCACACGTCGATCTCCCAGGAGGCCGAGATCAGCCAGCCGTTGAGGCCGGAGCCGTCGCCGCCGAGCTTGCCGCCCTTGCGCCCGAGGAAGTCGACCGCCGGCACCGCCTGGGCGCCCGCGGCCTTGACGCCTGCCGCCGCCTGCTCGATGCGCGCGGCCGATGCGCGCAGGTCGAGGTTGAAGAGCAGCGCCTCGTTGACCAGGGCCGCCAGCACCGGATCGTTGAAGCCCCCGATCCAGCCGCTGCGCACGTCGCCCGGCATCCCGCCGGCCTTCCAGCCGCCGGGCAGCACCACGTTCGACAGCTGGTCCGTTTGCAGCGCGGTCGTGTCGGGTGCGGTCTTGAGCGAGCATCCCGCAACGCTCAGCGCGACGAGCGCCAGCATGGACCAGGACCGCATGTGTGAGGCCAGCATGGTGCTCAATGCAGCTTCAACACCAGGTAGTCGATCTTCGCGCCGACGCGAATGATCACCTTCCGGATGATCTGGATCACCTCCAGGTGCTGCGTGTAGATCGCGCCGTCCCCCACCGCGCCTGCGGGGAAGAGTTCGCTCTGGAATTTCGGGTCGATGTCCAGCCGCACGGCGAAGCGACCTGGCGGCAACGGCCCCACACCGGCGGTAGGCAACTGCAGGGTATTCGGACTCTGCCCGCTGCCTTGCGCCCAGACGATCGATTCGACCTTGGCCTTGTAGATGACGCCCGGGTTGGTCTTGAGCGTGAACTCGGCCTCGTCGCCCGAGGCAACCTGGTGCAGTTCGTTCTGCTGGTAAAGCGCGACCACCTGGTAGGCGTTCTCGACGTAGCTCATCACGGGCGTGACCGGCAGCGCCGCGGTCATCGAACCGACGCGCAGTTGCAGGTTGACCGCCTGGCCGTCGGAGGGCGCGACCACGGTGGTCTGCGACAGCTCCCACTTCGCGTTCTCGAGTTGCGCCTTGATCTGCGCGACCTCGGCCTGGTCGTCATCGACGGTGGCGGACAAGCGCGCACGCACCTGCGATTCGCCGGCAATGGCGCCAGCCAGTTGTGCTTCCATGTCCTTCAGGTTGGCCTGCGCCTGCTCCAGCGCAAAGCGGTCGCCCGCACCGCTGGTCACCAATTGCCGGTTCTGCGTCACGCGCTTGCGCATCAGTTCGAGTTGCGCGCGCACGGCGGCCGACTTCGAGGTCGAGGCATTGAGTTCCTCGCGCAACTTGCGCGAGCCGCCTTCCGCGTTGGCCAGTTGTGCCTCCAGTGACTTCACCGTCAACTGGTAGGGCGTCGGGTCGATCTTGAACAGCACCTGGCCGCGCTTGATCGGCTGGTTCGCCTCGATCGGCACCTCGATCACGCGCCCCCGCACCTGCGGCACGATGTTGACCACGTACTTGTAGACGCGCACATCCGCCGTCGACGGCGCGAAGACGTTCAGCAGCATGACCAGCACCGTCAAGCCCACCACCGGAATGGTGATGACGATCACCATCGAGACGTTGTTCCACGGCAGCCACTTGAACTTGAAGAAGATCAGCCAGACGAAGAACGAATAGATGCCCAGCAGGATCGCTTCCATCATGCCCCCCTGGGTGCGTCGGCCGCGGCAGCCGTCGCGGCTGGCGGGACGGGGACGGACGCAGGAACCGACGTGCCAGCCCCGGCGTTCGCTGCGGCCATGTTGCGCTCCGCAGCCATCAGGTTCTCGCGCACGCGCTTGAGCTCGGGCGTGAGGTGACCCTGGCGTTCCATCGCGTCCAGCTCGGCCACCATCTGGTGCAACTCATGCGACGCCAGTTCGCCGCGCTCGGCCTTGTCACCGTGTTCGAAGTAGAAGTCCTCGTGTTTCTCGGTGCCGTAGGCCATCTTGTAGGCCACCGGGCGCGTGTAGGCCCACAGCCAGGCAATGGGCCAAAGCAGGCCGCCGAAGACCAGCGAGAGCAGGCACAGGGTGTGGATCGCATCCTTCTGCGGATGGTGGCGCTTCTCGGCGATCTTCTCCGGCATCACATGGACGATCCAGAAGAGCGCGATGCCCAGGCACGGCACCAGGGCCAGCACCACCCACGACAGCACATTGGCCATCGTGTCGAGCGCCTCGCCCTGCAGGAAAGAGGCATGCGCGCCGGACGCCAGCAACGAGGACGACATCCCCATCGCCACCTGGAATGCACCACGCGACAGTCCACGCTCGCGCCGGAGAGGTGTCGTGCCTGGCACGTGCGGCCGAAGGCCCTGGTCGATTTCTGTCCTCATGTGCTCGCTCGATGTTGGGCCGAGAAAAGTCGATCGGTCCGAATCCTAGCCAGCGACCACCGGGCCCAACTTGCGCCAAATCAAGTTCGGGCGTGAAAGAACGAACACATCTTTCTGCTCGCGGGAAGCGATCGGTGCGGAATTGATCTGGCGCAAGCGGAGCATGAGGCCATGGCGCTAGGCTGGCTTGCTTCTTCTGGTTGCCTGCACGCGCCAGCGGCATCGCAGCCCGGCAGTCCCGCCATCTCCAGCAGGAAAGTCATGCACGCCCAAGCTCTCGAACAGAAGACAAGTCCGAACAGAGATGCCGGAGACGCGGCGCGCCTGCCTTGCCTGCGGAACTGATCCGTGCGCCTGCGTTGGTTCGTGCTGCCACTCGTGCTGCTTGCCGCAGAAGCCATGGCGGCGGAAGGTGAGCCAGTGCCCGAAGCCGCGTCCGAGCCCAGCAAACCCAGTCGCGTACGCGGTGACGATGGCTGGCTGGACATCAGCGGCTTTCTCGACGAGAGCTACGGCTTCGTGCCGCTGGCCATCCCGATCACCGAACCGGCCGTGGGCTACGGTGCCGTCGCCGCCATGGCCTTCATCGACAAGCAGAAGGATGATGGCGCGGGCGCGGGTTTCGGCCGGCCCAACGTCTCGGTGATTGCCGCATTGGGCACCGACAACGGCACCAAGGGCGCCTTCGCGGGCGACGTGCGCCATTGGATGGATGACCGGGTGAGAACCGTCGTCGGCGTGGTGCGGGCGTCGGTCAACCTGGACTTCTATGGCGTCGGCCGCGACGCCGGGCTGCAGGAGAATCCACAGTCCTACAACCTCAAGACCAGCGCCCTGGTGGCCCAGGGCCGTTATCGCATCGGCAACACGCCGGCCTGGGTCGGCATCGGCTACGCCGTGGCCTCGACCAACGTCGACTTCAACACACAGGATCCGTCACGCCTTCCACCGGCCTTCCAGCGGGAGTCCAGGGTCGCGGGGCTGCTGCCGATCCTGAATTACGACTCGCGCGACAACATGTTCACGCCGACCAAGGGCGACTACCTGGAGTTGTCCGCGGGACTCTTCTCGAAGGCATTGGGCAGCTCCAGCAACTTCCAGCGGGTCAACCTGACCGCGATGCACTACCAGCCGTTCTCGCGCAAGCTGACGCTCGGCGTGCTGGGGAGCGCGGTCCTCAGCTTTGGCGATGTGCCCTTCTACCTGCGCCCCTTCATCAGCTTGCGCGGGGTGCCGGCGATGCGCTACCAGGGCGATCACACCGCGCAGGCCGAGGCGGAACTGCGCTGGCAATTCTGGGAACGCTTCAGCCTCGTCGGATTCGCAGGCGCCGGCGCGACGCGCAATGGCGATTCGCGCAATCGCGCGACCCAGAACGTGACCACCGGCGGCTTCGGCTTCCGCTACGAGATCGCACGCAAGTACGGGATGCACATGGGCCTGGACGTGGCCTACGGCCCTGCGGGTCCGGTCTACTACGTTCAGTTTGGCAGCGCCTGGAATCGGCCGTGACAACAGAAGGAAGCGAGGACGAAATGACAGGATTCATGCTCAGGCACATCACGCCGGTAGAGGCGCGCGCACGCGCTTCGACGATGGCCGTGGCCCGCGCGCTCTGGTGCGCCGGCGCGCTGGCCCTGGGGGGTTGCGCGTACTACCCCTATCCGGTGGCCGCGCCGGTCGCCGCACCGGCCAACTACGACCGCTCCTTCAGCGCGGCGGCGGGCGCGATGCGCGACCAGGGCCTGTCTATCAGCGTCGAGGACCGCGGCAGCGGAACCATTGTCGGAAGCCCGGGCGCGGGCACGGTGACCGCGACGATCAGCCGGCAGGGCGACGGCAGCGTCAGGGTCCAGTTCGATGCGGCCGGACTGCGCGACCCCGGATTGCTGCAGCAGGTGTCACGCAGCTACGACGCGCGCATGGGGCGCTAGGGTTCGCGGCCGGCTACAACTGCGACTCGATCGGCAGCAGGCCCAGGAACCAGATGCCGAGTTGGCGCCAAGCGCTGACACCGGGTTCATCACGGTATTGCATCGTTCCGGTCGCGGTGCTTTCGGTCCAGACCAAACGCGCGCTGCCGCCGGCGCCGGTCGAGCGTTCGACGCGCCAGGCCACCTTGTCGATGCCACGCGTCAGTTGGCCGGCCATGTCGCGTGCCATGGCTTCGCTTTCGCAGATGACGCCGATCTCGGTATTGAGCTGCACCGACCGCGGATCCAGGTTGAGCGAACCGATGAACACGGCGCGCTGGTCGAGCACGAAGGTCTTGGCATGCAGGGATGCGCGCGAACTGCCGATCGGCCGGTCGCCAGCCTTGGCATCGACGTGGGCGATGGCGTCGGGTTTCAACTCGTAAAGGCGCACGCCACCGTCGACCAGCGCTTCGCGATAGCGCTTGTAGCCCGCATGCACCGCGCCGACATCACTGGCTGCCAGCGAATTGGTCAGCACGGTGACGCGCACGCCCTGCCCCACCAGCCCGGTCAACGAGGCCACGCCCGCCTCGCCCGGCACGAAATAGGGCGAGACGATCAGCAGTTCGCTGCGCAACTGGACACCGATCCGGTGCAACTGCGGCAGCAGGTGGCCCTTGTCGTCCTCGGGCGCCCGCGTGATCTTGTCCGGGTCGTCGACGAACACCTGGGCGCGGCCCCAGAAGACGTCGCCGGTTCCGGCGGCCACGATCTGCGCGCCGGTCGACCGCGCATGGCGGACATACGCGGTGTCCTGCTGCGCCTCGACGTACGCAGCAAGCGTCGCACGCAGCGTGTCGAGCTTCGAGGCCGCGGCCTGGCGCCCCATCAACGCCGTGATGGGCAGCGAGGCCGGCGCGTTCCAGTACGCATCGAAGGCCCTGGATGCTTCGGCCACCACCGGTCCCAGGGTCAGCACGTCCAGGTCACCGAAGGCCAGGTCGCTGGAGGCGTTGAAGTATTCGTCAGCGATGTTCCGGCCGCCGAGCACCGCACGCTGGTTGTCGGCGACGAAGACCTTGTTGTGCATGCGCCGGTTGATGCGCGCGAAGTCGCCCAGCATGCCCAGCACGCGGAAGCTGCGCGATGCGACGGGATTGAACACCCTGATCTCGATGTTCGGATGCGCGTCCAGCGCCAGCAGCGTCTCGTCGTTCGAGCGGGTGCCGACGTCGTCGATCAGGACGCGCACCCGCACGCCGCGATCGGCGGCACGCAACAGTGCGTTCGCGAACAGCCGCCCGGTCAGGTCGTCGCGCCAGATGTAGTACTGCACGTCCAGCGAACGCTCGGCCACTTCGGCCAGCAGCATGCGCACCGCCAGCGCATCGACCCCGCCAGGCAGTGCCCGGCATCCGCTCTGGCCCGCATGTGCGCGCAATGCATCCTGCCCGGCCAGTCCCAGCGCGGTGGACGCCGTGTCTTCCAGCGCGTGCGTTTCGGTGCGCTCGTATCCCTCCGGAAGGCTGGCGCAGCCGCCGGCCAGCAGCACGACGCACAGGAGAATCAAGCGCCACATGTCCTGCGATCGATGGGCGAAAAAGGGCCGTTGCTGCAGCGGCCGATGATCACTTGACCTGGAAATCCACAGGCCCGGACTCTTCCCGCATCAGGCGCATCAGCTCGACGATCGACCCGACACCGAACTTCTCCAGCAAGCGGCTGCGATGGTGCTCGACCGTGCGGTGGCTCAGGGATAGCTGCTTGGCGATGAGCTTGTTCGGCAGGCCGTCGAGCGCCAGGGCCATGATTTCCCGCTCGCGTTGCGTGAGCGCTGCAACCCTGCCGGTGAGCGAACCGCCCTGCTTGCCCGGCACGGCATGGGCGGGTTTGTTTCGCCAGGCCGCGTCCCGGCGCAAGGCCTCGTCGATGGCGTCGAGCAACTGTTGCTCGCGGTAGGGCTTCTGCACGAAGTCGACCGCGCCGTCCTTGATCGCCTTGACTGCCATTTCGATGTCGCCATGGCCGCTGATGAACACGATCGGCAGCCGTGCGCCCATCGTGGCGAGCTTGGTCTGCAACGCGATGCCGCTCATGCGCATCATGCGCACGTCCAGCACCAGGCAGCCCGGGCGCTCCGGGTCGAAAGTCTCCAGGAACTCGAGCGCCGAGCCGTAGGTCGCGGCAGAGGTGCCGACCGAGTTCACCAGTTCCTTGACCGAGTCGCGATAGGCTTCGTCGTCATCGACGATGAATACGGTTTGTTCGGTGCTCATGTTCTTCAGTTTCCAATGGTCGCCGCCGGCAGCGTGAACTCGAAGACCGCGCCCCCTGCGGGACGATGCGAGGCCCAGAGCTTGCCCCCGTGGGCCTCGATGAGCTTGCGGCTGATCGCCAGCCCGATGCCGAGCCCCCGGGCCTTGCTCGTGTAGAAGGACTCGAAGACACGCTCCAGGTCACCCGCGGCGATGCCGGTTCCCGCGTCCTCCACACCCACCGAGACGATGCCGGCCGCATGCCGGATCCAGAGCCGGATGATCCTGGGCCGATCCAGGTCGGGTGGGTCCATCGCTTCCATCGCATTGCGCAGCAGGTTCAGGACGACCTGCTGGATGTGCACCTCGTCGGCCACGATGAAAGGGATGTCCGGTGCCGTCTCCTGCGCCAGTTCGATGTTGCGAAGCTCGCAATCCATCCGAACGGTATCGGCGCAAAACCTGATCACGCGTTCCAGGTCCACATAGGCCAGTTCCAGGTCGTGCCGCCGCACCATGGTGCGCAGGCGTGAGATCACATCGCCTGCACGGCTCGCCTGCTGGATGATGCTGTCGAGCAGGCTTGCAACCTTTGCAACGTCCGGTCCCGGCGCGGCAAGACGCCGCTTGGCCGCGTGCGCGTAGTTCTCGATCGCGCCCATGGGCTGGGTGATCTCATGCGCCAGCGCGCCGGACATCTCGCCCACCGCGTGCACGCGGACGATGTGGGCCAGGCGCTCGCGCCAGAGCGCTGCTTCCGCTTCGGCCGCCCGCCTTTCGCGATCGACCGCCAACTGGACATTCAGGCTCGAGAACACCTCGGTCAGCAGTTGCAGGCCTGAAACCACAGGCGCCGGCCACTGCCGATCGCCCTCGACCGCCGCCACCGCCAACGCGCCATCCACCACGCCGCCCAGGCAATGCGGCACGATCAACTGCGCGCCCACGCCCAGCGATCGAAGGGTCGCCCGGTCGGTCGTCGCGGATTCGGGCAGGTCGTCCAGCCGCGAGAGACGCACGACCTGGTTGGCCACCAGCTGGGCACTGATCCACGGGGCATCGATGAAGTTGAAGTACTCCTTGGGCGTAGGCACCCCGGGCGCCGTCCAGCGGCGGATCTTGCGGAATTCGGCCCTGCCGGGCAGGCGTTCCCACAAGCTCGCGCGCTCCACCTTGAGAAACCTGGCGATGTCGCGCAGGGCATGGTCGATGGCTTTCGAGCCATCCTGCGTCCTGGCCAGCAACAAGGATGCCAGGATGCCCGTGGTCAGGCGCTCGAATTCCAGCGCATGGTCGAGTTCCTCCTGCGCCCGCTTGCGCGCCAGCGCATTGCCCAGGACCTCGGCCAGTCTCCGCAGGCGCGCCTGCAATGGTTCGGACCAAGCACGCTCGCGCTGCGTGCTGCCGAAGCTCAGCAGACCTCGCACCTCGCCCGCGATCCACAACGGCATCACGAGATGGGATTTCTGCCCGTATTTCTCGTAGGTCACGCGGTCGATGCTGGCCTCCGGCGGCAATTCATCGAGCCGCGTGAATGCCACCGTGTCGCCGGCCATGACCGCGGCCAGGGCATGCGGGAGATGCTGGCGCGGAACCAGTGACTTGGGCGCCGTCTCCACGCCTTTGCGTGCGACGGCATGCGTGAATACGGTCTGCGCCGTTTCGGCTTCCAGCCTCAGCAACGCGCACCGGTCGATGTCCAGGATGTCGATGATGTTGCGCAAGCCGCGCTCGATCGATTTGTCGATCCGGTC
This sequence comes from Variovorax rhizosphaerae, assembly GCF_037889975.1. Taxonomy (NCBI): domain Bacteria; kingdom Pseudomonadati; phylum Pseudomonadota; class Betaproteobacteria; order Burkholderiales; family Comamonadaceae; genus Variovorax; species Variovorax rhizosphaerae. The sequence continues at coordinate 149,592 of NZ_JBBKZT010000017.1, forward strand.
GGCAGGCAGGTTGATGAGTTCCGCCGAAAGTTCCGTCAGCACGTGGTCGAAGGCGGCAAACTCTCCCGGGCGTTCCCGCACGACGGCAGCGGCCGAGGGGCGGTCGGTCATCACAGAGGTGTGCATGGAAAGTGGTATCGCTTACGGTCGGAGGGCCGATCAGGCGCCGATCGCCGACATGCCAGCGATCCATGCCGCGGCACCACATGCAGTCTGAAACCCATTCGTCCCTCTACCGGTTCTACACCGCGACATGCGGCAGCCAGGAATCCCTCGATCCGGCGGCAGGTGCAGCCACCCGCGCCTACAACGCGTGTCGGATGCGGCGATCTTGCTGCCGTGATTGACGATCGTCAACAAATGTTTAATTAGCAGTCTTCCCGCGTGCAGCGGGCGCCCCACTGGCCGGAGAATGTCATTCGGTCAAGCAACCTGGAGGCCTCATGTCCGCATACCTCAAGCAAGGGCCCAGGTACCTTGCCGTCTGCCTCTGCAGCGCGTTGGCAGCCGGCGCTGCATTCCAGGCCTGCGCGGCAACCGCGGCCGAGATGCGCGCCACCTACCAGCAGATGCGCACCGAACTGGCCGCCAGTCCGCTGCGAAGACCGATGCGCTTGACTTCCCAGGAGACCTCCAGCGGCTTGAGGGGCGATGTGCATGCGGTCGTCAACCAGCCACTGTCGTCGGTGGTCGCTGCGTTCGGCTCGGCACCCCCCTGGTGCGATGCGCTGCTGTTGCATCTCAACAACCGCGATTGCAAGGTCTCGGGCGAGCCGGGCAGCGAGGTGATCACGCTGAGCGTGGTCCGGAAATTCGACCTGCCGGTGGACGGGGCCTTCCAGCTGCCTTTTTCATACCGGGCGGTCGACCGGTCCGCGGATCACCTGGAAGTTGCGCTGACGGCCGCGAAGGGGCCGCTGGGGACCAGCAACTACCGCATCGTGCTCGAGGCGATTGCCGTGGACCCTCAGCGCAGTTTTCTCCATTTCTCGTACCGGTACGACGAGAGTGCCGCAGCACGATCGGGAACGAAGGCCTACCTGGCCACGACCGGTCGCAACAAGATCGGATTCACGGTGGTCGGCAAGTTGCCCAACGGCGAGCGCGAGTTCATACGCGGCTCCCGGGGCCTCGTGGAGCGCAATGCCATGCGCTACTTCCTGGCGGTCGATTCCTACCTCGCGGCGGGTGGCGGGAAAGGCGGCGAAGCGGAAGCCGTTGCCATGCAGAAGACCTGGTTCGCGGCCACCGAGAAATATCCGAAGCAGTTGCACGAGACCGATCTGGACAGCTACCTCGCAGCCAAGCGCAGCGACACCCAGCGCCGCGCCGGTGCAGCGCCGCGGTAGGAGGTGCTACCAGCGCACCTTGATGCCGAGCGAGGCTTGCACCGCGGACTTCAGCGTCGCATCGCCGCCGATGCTCCAGAGGTGGCCGATCTCGCCGTACAGGCTGGTCGCGGGGTTCAGCGTCAGCGTGGCGCCGGCGGCCGCCTCGGCTGCGCTGTAGCCGCCCTCGGTCGAGATCGCGAGCGCTCCAGCCGGGCCGATGAAGGTGGCCACGCTGTCGCCGAAACTTGCCCAGTACAGGTTCACGCGGGCGTAGGGCTCCAGCCGCCCGGCAGCGGTGGCCAGACTGCCCTTGAGGCGCACGCCCAGGCGTCCGATCCAGCCGCTGGCAACGTCCTGGCGGACTTGCGCGCCACTGAGCACCATGTCGTCGACGCTGCTGCGCTGGAAGGCGATCTGTGCCTGTGGTTCCAGGCTCCAGCGCGCATCGAGGGCGAAGGGCTTGCCCACCTCGACGGAGGCAGCAAGGCTGCTGGCCTTGCCGCCTACGCCCAGGTTGATGTCGGGGCGTATCGTGAAGCGCTGGCTGCCGCCCTGCAACACGCTGTCGACGTACATGCCGCCCGCGTCCATCCAGGTGGCATAGGCGCCGAGGTAGCGCGATTGCAGTTGGTTGTAGCCCACGCGGGCGACGATGCCGCGGGCATTGCCGCTCACGTCGGCACTGCCGTCGAGATAGCCCACATACACACCCGCGCGCCAGTTGCCGCTGGCCCACAGGTCGGTCCCGGCCTGCAGTCCGGCCACATGGCCCTCGGAATGGACTTGTGCGACGCCTGGCTGCTGGATGTCCAGGTCGGCGTAGACCACGCGACCCCATGCCCGACGCGTGCCGCCTGGCGCGGCTGGCTGAGGATCTTGCGACCGGGTCGACGGGGCCTCGTCGCCGATGCGCCGGTGCAGGTTGCCCAGCATGGCCAGGTCGGCCTGTCGCAGTTGCGCGGGCAAGGCGGCCACGAGAGGAACTTCCGCCCGGAAGGTCGGCACCTGGATCGGCGCGACGGGCGGTTGACCGGGAGGCTGCTCGTCCGGGGGTACGACCGGGGGTTCGACCGGAGCGGTGGAGCGCAAGTACCAGTTCTCGCCGGCGCCCTGCGCGTCGGCCGCATACAGCCGGTATTCGTAGGCGCCTGCATCGACATGGCCATTCGCCAGGGCGAAGGCGCTCTTCGTTGTCTGCGCGGTCGTCGTTGCGCCGTTCAGGCCGCTGACCACCTCGATCCCATTGCCCGTGGTGAGCGCGCCCAGCCCGCCCAGGTTCGTGACCTGGATCGTGGTGTTGCCGCTGGCGCTCGCGCCGGGACCGTCGAGGACCAGTCGGTCGCTCACGCTGCCGTCTCCGCCGAGCTGGGTGCCCAGCCTCAGCAGGCTGTGGGCCACATAGGCCCCGGTGACCGTGAGCGTGCTGCCTGCGGCGGCGCTGACCAGGCTCACGGTGCCGCCGTTGTCCAGGGCTGCGACGCGTTGGTTGAATCCCCCGGTATCGAGCGTTGCGCCGCTCGCGACGATGTGGGCCGAGTTGGCGCTGAAGGCATTGGCCGAAGCTGCGCGCAAGGTGCCGGTGGCCACCGTTGTCGCGCCACTGTAGGTGTTCGCCGCCGACAGTACCGTGGTGCCCGTGCCGGCCTGGCTGACACCACCGCTGCCGGAGATGATGCCGCCGAAGGTGTAGCTGTCGCTGCGGTTGAAGGCGAGCGTGCCGTTGTCGACGGCGACGTTGCCGGTGATGGATCCGGTGGCGCCGCCGTTGCCAAGTTGCAGCGTGCCGCTCGAAATGGTTGTGCCGCCCGAGTAGGTGTTGGCGCTTGTCAGCGCAGTCGTGCCGGCCCCGATTTGCTGCAAGGAGCCGGTACCTGAAATCGCATTGGTCACGACGCTGGTGTCGCTGCGGTTGAACGCGAGGACGCCGTTGTTGGTGACATCGCCAGCGCCGACGGAACCTGTGGTGCCGCCGTTGCCGATCTGCAAGGTGCCCGCGCTGATGGTCGTGCCGCCTTCATAGGCGTTGTTGCCCGCGAGAACCAGCGTGCCACCGCCCAGCTTCGTGAGCCCGCCGTTGCCGCCGATGGTCTGCGCGAACGTGGCGCTGTGCCCGTTGGTGTCGATGCGGCCGCCAGGCGCATTGAAGGTGATCGGGCGCGTCGCCGCAATGCCCAGGTCGGCGTCGGCGCGCAAGGTACCACCACTGAATTCCAGCGGACCACCGGGTGCCCCCAGGTTGGTGTCGCTCGCCACCGCGAGCACGCCATTGCCGAGCAAGGTGCCACCCGCGTAACTGTTGGCGCCCGCAAGCACCAGGGTGCCGCTGCCGCCCTGCGTGAGCATGCCGGATCCGGAGATCGGGCCTGTGAGACTCAAGGTCGTGCCCGACATGGGCGAGAAGGTGCCGCCGTCGCTGCCGAGATCGACGCTGCGCGCGCTGCCGAGGGTCGCGCTGGTGATCAACGTCCCCTTGTTCAGGCTGAGGCCGCCGCTGGCTGCGCCGAGGTTGCTGTCGGCACCGATCTGCACCGATCCGCCGTTGATCGCGGTGCCACCCGAATAGGTATTGATGCCACCCAGCACCAGCAGCCCCGCATCCGAACTGATCAACCGCGCAGGGCCGCTCGCGCCGTCGGCGATGGGCGCATTGATGGTGGCGGTCACCGACGGATCGACCCGGACGATCGTCTCGGGTGCACCTGCCAGCGCAAAGCCTGCGCCCTCGATCGTGTAGCCGGTGGTGCGGAACTGCATGCCTTCCAGCGCGATGTTCTGGCCCAGCGTCACGGTCCCGGCGGTCCCCTGGAAGACGGCGAAGCCGTTTTGCCAGGGCGCGTTGACCGCGCCGGCCGCATTGGTCCAGTTGGTGGTCGTGGTGTTCCAGGTCGCCGTGCCGCCATCGACCGCGTTGTTGGCCGTGGTGTTCAGCCCGTCCCAGTACTGGAGCGCAAAGCCGCCCGATTGCACGATCAGGTTCACCTGGCCGGCCGTCGCGGTGTCGACCAGGAAATCGCTGCTGGCAAAGCCCCTGGGCAGTTGCCCCGCGACCGCGAGTCCGTTGTCGGTGAGCGTGCCGCTGTAGTTGAACACGCGATACGTGCCGGGCGACATGCCGCCGAGATTGGCCAGGTTGAGCGTGCCGTCGAGCGTGAGGCTGCCGGCCACGTTGGTCAGGTCGTTCTGGGTGCCGCCGACCTGCCCGGGAAGCCCCAGTTCGTAGTCGATCTGCGAAGCGCCATTGAGCACCAGCGAGCCCACGTTGAGAGTGCCCGGGCTGTTGCCCGGTGCGAGATGGCCGCCGTCGGCCACGGTGACCGGACCGGTGACCGTGCCGGTGCCGCGCAGGGTCGCGCCGGTGTTCACCTGCGCGCTGCCGGCAACTGTGCCGTTCACCGCCAGCACGCCACCGGTGACGCTCGTGAGGCCTGTGTAGGTGTTCAAGCCGGTCAGGGACAGGATGCCATTTCCGGCCTGGGTCACGGTGCCGGTGCCGCTGATCACACCGCCATAGGTGCGCGTGTCGCTGCGGCCATACACCAGCGCCCCGTTGTCGACGATGTTCCCGGAGACGGTGCCGCTGGCGCCGCCGTCTCCGACTTGCAGGGTGCCACTGCTGATGGTCGTGGTGCCGGTATAGGAACTGGCGCCCGTGACCGTCAGTGTGCCGGTGCCCGCCTGGGTCAGGGCGCCCGTGCCGCTGACGACTCCGCGGTAGGTGATGGCGTCTGGCCGGTTGAAGACCAGCGTACCGTTGTCGACCACGTTGCCGGCAAGGCTGCCCGAGGCGGCGCCGTTGCCGATCTGCAGCGAGCCCGCGCTGATGGTCGCGCCGTCACTTTGCGTGGACGCATTCGTCAGCACCAGCGTGCCGGGGCCGGTCTTGACGAGCATGCCGGCGGCCGGCCCATTGCCGATGGTGCCGGCCAGGACAACGCGCTGGCCCGTCGATACGTCGATGGAAGGGAGGCCTTTCAGCGTCACCGCGTTGGCCAGCGTGCGATCGCCTTCGAAGCCCAGCACGGTGGCGCTGCCCAGCAGCACGCCGCCAGTCCCCAGCGAGCTGTCGTTGCCCACCCGGAGCGTGCCCGACGCGAGCGTCGTGCCGCCGCTGTAGGTGTTGGCGCCAGGGAGCGTCAGCGCGCCACTCCCCGCCTGGGTCAACGATCCCGTTCCGCTGATCGGGTTGCTCACCGTGAGCGCATTGGAGCGGTTGAACACAAGCGCTGCGTTGTTCGTCACGGGGTCGGTTCCCAGCGTGCCGCTCGCGCCGCCCGCGCCTACTTGCAGCGTTCCGCCCTGGATGGTGGTCGCGCCGCTCCAGGTGTTGGCGCCCGTCAGCGCCGTCGTGCCCGAAAGCACCTGGACGGAACCCTTTCCGGTGATGGCGGGCGCGAACACATGGCTGCCGGCGTTGTGGTTGAAGACCAGCGTCCCCGTTCCGGCGCCGAACGCGACGCTCGTCGCGCTGAGTGTTCCCGGCGCGGTCGCGGGACTGCCGGCGGCCGAACCGATGTTCAGCGTGCCGATGGAACCGGCCTTGCTGGCAATCGTGATCGGACCGTTGACGATCCCTCCGTCGGACACCGTCAGCGTGCCGCGGCCGGAACCGCCCGCGTTCAACCCGTTGTTGTTGCCCCACGAAGAGCCCGTGCCGGTCACGGACACCGTACCCACGCCGCTCGCGAAGCTGCCGATGTCGGCGGCGAAGCCGGTGTTCTGCACCGCTGCGCCGTTCTCGATCGTCAGCGTTCCCTGGCCAAAGCTGCCCACGCTGAGCCCGAGCGCGTTGGTCCATGTGGACTTGGACCCGGTGATCCGCACGCTGCCGTTTGACCCGGCGTCCTGGCCAATGGAGCCGCCGCTGGAGCTGAGCGTGCCTTCGTTCTGCACAGTGAGGCTCCCCCTCGCCGTTGCCTGGCCGCCGACCAGGATGCTTCCCGTGTTTCTCCACGTCGAGCCGTTGCCGGAGACGGTCACCGATCCCGTCGAACCCGGTAGATTGCCCACCACGCTTCCAACGTTCGTCAGGCTTCCTCCACCCTCGATCGAGAGGATGCCGACGAGGTCTTGACCCACGGTCGTGTCCCTTGCCGTGGCATTGCGGGTCTTGATGACCGCCGAGTTCGGAGACGAGACATTGATATTGGCGATGCTCGCCGCTGATGGAATCCGGCCGCCGATCCAGTTGCCTGACGAGAACCAGTCAGGGGACACCGCGCCAGTCCATTCGGACTGGGCTTGCGCAGGGCCGGCCGCCGCCAGCAGGGCTGCGACAGGCGTCAAGACGGCGACGATCGTGCCGGCCTTGCACACGCCTCGCGCCAGTTCGGATGCCACGGTCCATGCCTGATGGGCGGCGCTCCAGATCACCCGGAATGTTGTGTTCATCGTCGCTCCTTTGATTGATCGTCATAACCCGACCTTGGGCGAAAACTGGAGGCGGTAGTCGTCCGCCGTTTGACCCAGCTTGTTCTCGATACCGCCCCCGAACAACTCGCCACCCACCGTGGCGTTCGGCGCCAGCGAATACAGCAGGTTGAGCGAGGAGTAGCTGCACTAGCGAAATGCCGTCGGCAGTTGGCCATCGGCGTTGTCCAGGCGGTGCTCGCTGCAGCCGATGGAAGTGGCCTGGTCCAGGTCCGCGGCGCCCTCCTGCGTGGCCTTGAGCTCTTCGTTGGACAGCACCTGCGCGCCGCCACGCGGGGCAACAGCGATGGAACCGAGCGCTGCAGGTCGATACATCCCAGCTCTCCTTGCCGTTGTTCCTGGCCCGCCCCCTGCCTTTGTCGACCCGGCGTCATGGGCAATTCCCCGCCGCGCGGAAAGTCTCTGCGCTTTGCACGGCCGGCGCTTGATCTGCATCAAGCGGCACGCATGCCATTGCCCTGAAGATGATCGGACCGTTCACGAAACAGGAGGCGGTATGCGAGCCTTGGCGGTCCGATTCGCGCGCGCACTCATGCTCGTCGCCTCGCTGATGACGGCGCTCGCGGGCGCGCAGCAGGCGCCGAGTTTCTCGAAGGAGCAACTCGACCAGATGATGGCGCCCATCGCGCTGTACCCCGACTCGCTGCTGTCGCAGGTGCTGATGGCGGCAACCTATCCCACGGACGTGGCGGCTGCCGCCAAGTGGTCGAAGGCCAATCCCAGCCAGAAAGGCGAGGCGGCGCTGAAGGCCGTGGCCGATGAGCCCTGGGATCCGAGCGTGCAGTCGCTGGTTGCCTTCCCGCAGGTGATCCAGACCATGGGCGACAAGCCCGACTGGGTGCAGAACCTGGGCGACGCCTTCCTCGCCTCCTCGAAGGACGTGCTGGACTCCGCGCAGCGGCTGCGCAACCGCGCGCAGAGCAACGGGAGCCTCAAGAGCACCGAGCAGCAGAAGGTGATCGTCGAGCAGGCGCCGCAGACGCAGGAGACCGTCATCAGGATCGAGCCGGCGGATCCGCAGGTGGTGTACGTGCCCTCGTACAACCCGACCGTGGTCTATGGCGCCTGGCCCTATCCCGCCTACCCGCCCTACTACTACCCGCCGCCCGCGGCCTACTACCCCGGCGCGGCGCTCGCCACGGGGATCGCTTTCGGCGTCGGTGTCGCGGCCACCGCCGCGCTCTGGGGCAACTGCAACTGGGGCGGCGGCAACGTCAACATCAACGCCAGCCGCTACAACAACGTGAACGTGAACCGGCAGATCAGCGCCAACCAGTCCTTCCAGCACAACGCGGCCAACCGGCGCGGCGTGCCCTACCGCGATGCAGGGAGCCAGCAGCGTTTTGGCAAGAACGTGCCCGGTGCCGAGCAACGCGGCGACTTCCGCGGACGCGACACCGCGGCGCGTGACTCGCAGCGCCAGCAGGCGCAATCGGCGCTCCAGCAACGCGGCATGGACCCGGGCCAGGGACGCAATGAGCTGCGCAACGACCCCGGGACGCGGGAGCGCGCACAGAACGCGGCACGGGACACCGGCCGTGGCCAGGGCGCGGGGGATCGGGGTGGTGTGGGTGACCGCGGCGGCGATCGCGCGGGTGACCGGGCGGGCGACCGGGGCGGTGATCGCGGCGGCGACCGTGCTGGCAACCGGGCCGGGGACCGCGGCGGCGCAGGCGATCGCGGCGGCGGCCAAGGCATTGGGCAGGGCTCGCGCGGCGGCGACAACGCCCTGCGCGGCGCGGGGGATGCGGGCGGCGGCCAGGCCCGCCAGCACGCCAGCCGCGGCGATGCGAGCCGCCAGTCCATGGGGCAGAACCGCGCGGGCCAGGGTGCCGGCGGCGCGCACGCGGGCGGTGGCGGTGCACGGGCCGGCGGTGGTGGCGCGCAGGTGGGCGGTGGCGGCGCGCGGGCCGGCGGCGGTGGCGCGCACATGGGCGGTGGTGGCGCACGGGCCGGCGGCGGTGGTCGCGCGGGGGGTGGCGGTGGTCGCGGCGGTGGCCATGGCGGCCGTCGCTAGGAGGATCCGACATGGCACAAGCAACCCAGCAGAAAGCGCGGAACATGCCCGTTCACATCCACTCGGCCAGGACCTTGGCGACAGCAGCGGCCTTCGCGTTGATGCTCGCCTCTGCATCCTCTTTCGCGCAGCGCGCCTATCCCAGCCCGGACGCCGCGTCTCAGGCCTTTGCCGATGCCATCGCCACCAGCGACGTCGCCGCCCTGCAGACAGTGCTCGGCCCCGACTGGCGCAAGTTCGTCCCCGAAGGCAGCGTCGACCAGGAGGACATCTACGGCTTCCTCGGTGCCTGGGCCGCGCAGCACAAGACCGTGCAGGAAGGCCCCGATCGCGCACTGCTCGCCGCCGGCCCCGGCGACTGGACCTTGCCCATCCCGATCATCAAGGGCGCCGGCGGATGGCGCTTCGACACGCACGCAGGCGCCGACCAGATGCGTTCGCGGCGCATCGGGCGCAACGAACTCGCAGCGATGCAAGCCGCCCTCGCCTACTTCGACGCCCAGAAGGAATACGCGCAGCGCGACCGCGATGGCAACGGCGTGCTGGAGTACGCGCAGAAGTTCGCCAGTTCACCGGGCAAGCACGACGGCCTCTACTGGCCCGACAAGCCCGGCGACGATCCCAGCCCGCTCGGCCCGCTCTATGCAGGCGTGCGGCCCGGCGAGGGCTACCACGGCTATCACTTCAAGATCCTCAAGGCGCAGGGCAAGAATGCGCCCGGCGGTGCCTACGACTACGTGATCGGCGGACGCATGCGCGGCGGCTTCGCGCTCATCGCCTGGCCGGTTCGCTACGGCGATACGGGCGTGATGAGCTTCATGGTGAACCATGACGGCACCGTGTACGAGAAAAACCTCGGGGCAGGCACCGATGCGGCGGCGCGTGCGGTGACGCGCTTCGATCCTGACGCCAGCTGGCGCAAGGCGATCGCGCCCGCAAACTGAGCCCACCCCCGATGCGCCTGCGGCGCCTCCCCCTCGAGGGGGCGCACCCAGCGGCCCGGCAAAGCCGGTTCCGCGGGTGCCCAAGAACGGAGTTCACCCGGCGCGAAGTGCCTACAACAACTCTCCCGAAGTACTCGGCCGCGGTTCGATAGGCCCCGCGGCCTGGTAACGCTTCATCGCCACCTCGGTGTTCTGCAGCATCCGCTCCGGGCCCAGCGTCGCGCCCAGCGGAGATCGCTGCACCATCTCCAGCACGGCGGGGTTCAGGCGCGAAAGCCACAGGGCAATGCCGCTGTCGCGCAGCCGCTTTTCTGCGTCGATCAGCATCTTCAGTGCCGTGTATTCGAGGTCGAACACGCCGCCCATGTCGAGCACCACGACCCGGGGCTGCTCCGCATCGATGCAGGCTTGCACCTTGCGGCCGACCTGATGCGCATTCGCGAAGTAGATGCGCCCTTCCGGCCGGAGGATCAACAGTCCGGGAAGGAATTCGTCCTCGGGATGTTCGTCGCTCCTCGGCCGCATCACATTCGTGCCGCGCTTGCGCCCGAGCACGTGGACGGGAGGGTCCGACATCTGCCAGGCCAGCGCCACGAGCGACACGACGATCGCCGCCACGATGCCTTGCAGCGTCCCGAGCAGCACCACGCCCACGGCTGCCACCAGCGCCCAGACGAACTCGGTGCGCCGCACCCGCGCGATGTCCCTGAACTCGACCGGCTTGATCAGCCCGACCGAATACACGATCACCACCGCGGCCAGCGTGGCATGCGGCATCAAGCCGATGACGGGCGCGAGCAGGAGCGCCGTGAGCAGCGAGGCCGCCGCCGTCACGAGTTCGGCCACTTGGGTGCGGGCGCCTGCAAGCCGGTTCACCGCCGTCTGCGTGGTGCCGCCGCCGGCCGGCATGCCGCCCAGCAGGGCGCCGCCGGCGTTCGCAATACCGGTGGCAATGAATTCCCGGTTGGGCAGTGGCAATGGCTCCCCGGCGCGCGCGAAGGCCCGTCCGGCCGCGATCGACTCCGTGAAGCTCATCAGCGCGATGCCCAGTGCCGCGGGCCACAGCGTCGCCGCGAGCGCCAGGTCCGGCAGCGTCACCGCCGGCAACCCCGTCGGCACGGCCCCGACGGCCGAGACTCCATAGCGCTCCAACCCGAGGAACTTCATCGCCGCGATGCCGCCCGCCACGGCAATCAGTGGCGCGGGTGCGCGCGGGAAGGCGTATTCCAGTGCGACGAGACCGACGACCGTGATCACGCCGACGGCCAGCGTGGCCATCGACACCTCGGGGATGCCGTGCACGATGGCCAGCAGGTTGTGCAGGAACGAGCCCTTGTCGAAGTGGATGCCCATCAGCTTGGGTACCTGGTCCAGCACGATGACGATCCCGATGCCCGCCTTGAATCCCACCAGCACGGGTTCCGAGATGAAGTTCGCGACAAAGCCCAGCCGCAGCAAGCCACCGAGCACGAGGATCACGCCGGTGAGCAAGGTCAGCGTTGCGCAGGCCGCCGCCAAGTTGGCCGCGCCCTCGCCCGTGGAAACTTCCGCAAGCGCGGCGCCCGTCAGGATCGCCAACGTCGTGGTCGTGCTCACGCTGAGCGGGCGCGATGACCCGAGCAGCGCATAGATCACCATCGGGACCAGGGCGGTATAGAGCCCGACCTGCACCGGCAGGCCGGCGATCGTGGCATAGGCAAAGGCCTTGGGAATGACCACCGCCGCCGCGATCAGCCCCGCGATCGCGTCGGCCCGGAGCCAGCCACGCTGGTAGCCGCGGACCCACTCAGGTATCGGAAAGCGCGTGTTCCTTCCCGGCGCCTCAGCCCCCTGCCGTTGCACGGCCGCTCCCCAGCACGCGGCTGACCACGCGCACGGTGGCGTCCCGCGGGTCCGCCTTGTCCTCGAAGCCAAGCCGCCGGGCGAGCCCGCGCATGGACGCGTTCGCGGTCAGCACGGAGCCTTCCATGACGTGGAAGCCATGGGCTTCGGCGGCCTCCATCAGCGTCTCCATGAGGCGCGGCGCCAGGCCCTGGCCTTGCCAGTCGTCGACGACCATGATGGCGAATTCGCAGGTGTCGCTGCCCGCATCCGAGGCATAGCGCGCGCCGGCGACGATGCTTTCCGCACCGCCTTCGTCATTGACGGCGACCAGGGCGAATTCTCTGTCGGGCACGGGATGCGTGGCCTTCTCCAGCATCGGCTCGGAAATGGCCTTCACCGTGGCCATGAAGCGCATGTAGCGCGATTGCACCGACATGTTGCCGACGGCAGCCTGGAGTCCGTCCTTGTCCTCCGGCTCGATCTCGCGCACCCACACGCTGCGGCCATCGCGCAGTTGCAGCCTGGCAGGAAGGACGGGACCCATCGCCTGCTGCCTAGAAGACCTGCGGCACGATCTTGAGCGGCAGCTTCGGCCCGACGTAGTCGCCCGGCACCTTCCGCTTCGGCAGCTTGACCTTCTCGCTCGGCACCTTCTCGTACGGAATCTGGCTGAGCATGTGCTTGATCATGTTCAGCCGCGCGCGCCGCTTGTCGTTCGATGGCACGACGAACCAGGGCGCGGACGGCAGGTCGGTGGCCTGGAACATCTCGTCGCGGGCACGCGAGTAGTCATCCCATTTGGTGTACGACTTGACGTCCATCGGCGACAGTTTCCACACCTTGCGCCCGTCGTCGATGCGGGATTCGAGCCGGCGGGTCTGCTCCTCCGGGCTCACCTCGAGCCAGTACTTGAGCAGGATCACGCCGGACTGGATGATGGCCTGCTCCACCAGCGGCACGGCCTGGAGAAAGCCCCTGGCCTGCTTCTCGGTGCAGAAGCCCATGACACGTTCCACGCCGGCGCGGTTGTACCAGCTGCGATCAAAGATCACGACCTCGCCGGCGGCCGGCAGGTGGGGGATGTAGCGCTGGACGTACATCTGCGACTTCTGCCGTTCCGTCGGCGCCGTCAACGCCACCACGCGGAACACCCGCGGGCTGACGCGCTCGGTGATGGCCTTGATCGTGCCGCCCTTGCCCGCGCCGTCGCGCCCCTCGAAGATGATGCAGACCTTCAAGCCCGCATGCAGCACCCACTGCTGCAGGCGGACCAGTTCGACATGGAGTTCCTTGAGCTCCGCGAGGTATTTCTTGTTCGACAAAGGCGCGTCATGCGCGTGCTCGCCGTCGTCGTCGCCAGCCTGGATCGCGTCGACCTTTTCCCGCGGCGCTTCGTCGGGACCATGACCATGCGCCTTCTTGCTTCGTGACATCACTGACTCCTCTGTGAAAGATCCGGTTCATCAACCCAGCAGCCGCGTCGCCTGGTCCAGTGGATTACTGGCTGCGGGCAGGTCCACCCGCGCGACACGCACGATCGCGATGGCGCGCTCGCGCGGCGGATCGCCCGGAACGCGGGCAATCTGGAGATCGAGCGTGTGCGCGTCTTCCGGCGCCGCGTCGGCCACCACGATGTTCATGCGGTTCAACCGCACCTGCCTGGCGGCAACATGGATGCGGCTGGCCGGGTCGGAGAAAACCTGGCAGAAGCACTCGAGCTGGCGATCGACCAGCTCCGAGAGCGAGCCGAGGCTCCTGAGCTCCTGGCTGTTCTCGTCCATCTCCGCTTCCAGGCGGGCACGGTCGGCCGGGTCGGCCTGGCTGCCTCCCGCCATCGATCGCATGCCGGCGTCCTGGCGCTCCAGGATCTTGAGCCGGGTCATCAGCAGCGCGCGCTCCTTCTTGAGCGCGTCGCGCCGGTCGCCTTCCTCCGCAATCATGGCCAGTGCCTCGATGCCCAGTTGGTCCATCATGCGGGCCACGATCTCGTCCCGGAGTGCGTCCACGGACGATCCGCAGATGCGGAACTGGTGGTCGCTGAAACTCACCGTCGTCTGGGGTACCTCCGTGCGCGTGACGCCGCCTTCATGGGATGCCCCCAGGACCTGCCGTTCCTGCATGTCCATCCCCAGCACTGCATGGACCTCGGCGTCGCCGGGCGAACGGGCGAAGGAGGCCCTGAGGTCCCTGGAGCGGCCGATGGCATCGGGTATGTCCTGCGCCGACGCGAAGAACGCGCGAATGCAAGGGTCCGTGGCCCAGGCCTGCGGACTGACGGCGCGCACCAAGGGAAACGCGGCGACCCGATCGCGCAGGTACGCAAGCGATTTGGCGACCGCCGAATGCAGGCGGGCGTCATGGTCATGCGCATGGCGCAAGCGCGGATAGAGGCCGTAGACACGCGCCACCATGCGGCCGAGCTCGTCGTCGGCTGGTGCGCCGCGCGCCTTCTTGCGTCCGAACAACCGCTCCAGGATCTGCACGATGTATTCCCTCAGCGGGTATCAGTTGTCCACCACGCCAGCGCGTGACCCGCCACGCAGGCGCATTCGGGGGTGGGCGTCATTTCACACGTAGTCATCCTTGAGGACTTGCGCAACGATCCGGCCCTTGCGCCAGTACATGTCGTGGATGCGCTCCTTGAGGCCACGCAGCGCCTCGGCATCCACGTTCGGGAAGTTGACGACGACGGCAGGCCGCGGCCCGTCGTCGGTCACATGCTGCAAGTCGCTGAAGGCCGGAAAGCCGTACTTCGAGAGAAACTTGCCGATCTCCTCGTCCGAGATTCCGCTCTCGATGTTTCCCAACCAGAGGCGTGCCATATCGATCTCCTCGCAATGCGCCATGGGTTCAACCCATGAGTTTCAAGTTCTCCCGGCGCGCCTTGGCCACCATGGCGGCCACTGCGCAGGACGCCAACCTCGACAGCACCGAGTCGGCCCGGCTCGTCAGGATGATGGGCACCCGCGCGCCGAGAACGATGCCGGCGGCATCCGCCCCGGCCAGGAAGGAGAGGCTCTTGGCAAGCATGTTGCCGGCCTCGAGGTTGGGCACCATCAGCACGTTCGCGCGTCCCGCGACCGGCGAATCGATGCGCTTGATCTGAGCCGCCTCCATGTTGATGGCGTTGTCCAGCGCCAGCGGACCGTCCACCGTCGCGCCCGTGATCTGGTGCCGGTCCACCATCTTGCAGAGGGCCGCGGCCTCGACCGTGGAGGGCACCTTCGGATTGACGGTCTCCATGGCCGAGAGAATCGCCACCCGCACGTCATCGAGTTGCAAGGCATGCGCCAGGTCGATCGCGTTCTGCAGGATGTCGACCTTCTCTTCGAGAGTCGGCGCGATGGAAATGGCAGCGTCCGTGATGATGATCGCGTGCTCGTACGCGGGCACGTCCATGACGAAACAGTGACTGACGCGCCGGCTTGTGCGCAGGCCGCCTTCGCGCCGTACCACGGCGCCCATCAATTCGTCGGTGTGCAAGCTGCCCTTCATCAGCGCTTCGGCCTTGCCCTCGTGCACCAGTTGGACGCCCACCTGGGCCGCGGCGGTGCTGTGCGGTGCGTCCACCAGCGGATAGCCGGAGATGTCGATGCCAGACTCCCTGGCCACGCCCTCGATGCGCGCCCGCGGGCCGACAAGGATCGGCGCGATCAAGCCCAGCGCCGCGGCTTCGTGCGCGCCGGCCAGCGAACTCTGGTCGCAGGGATGCACCACCGCTGTCGGAGTCGGTTGCAAGGTCTTGCAGAGTTCGATCAGGCGTTGGTATTTCTCGTGCTTCACGGTCATGACGATGCCTTCTTGCGTGCCGCCCTCGATTAACGGCGCGAAGCGATCGATCTGGTTTGATCCAGCGCAAATTCAGGCGACTTCGAGGTGGCCAGAATGGCTACATGCAGCAACAAGACGGTGCTTCCCGCGCGTGGAAAACCATGACCGGCCAGGTGCTCGACCTCATCGACCACAGTTCGGAGATCCGATTGCGGCGGGGATCGTCCGTGATCATCGAGGCGAGGAGTTCCCGGCACGACCCGGCAACCGCCTTGCAGGAACAGCGTGCGGTCGAATGCGTGTTGACCGCCGTGTCCCGACGGCTCGCGGACACCTCCGCCCCGGACATCCTGCGGGCCATCGAGACCTCGCTGAGCGAGCTCGTCGAGGTCCTCGGCTACGACCGCTGCTCCTTCTCGGAGTTGATCGCCGGCGACTACCTGAACGTGCTGTGCTCGTGCGCGACCGGTGACACCGAGCGGCTGCCCCGGGGCCGATTCCCGCATCACCTGCCCTGGTTCGTCGGACAGGTGCGGGCGGGCCGGACCGTGGCACTGTCCAACCTGCCGGACGATCTTCCCGCAGAAGCGGTCGAAGAAAGAGAGCATTGCCGCAAGAGCGGATTGCGTTCGTTCCTGTGCATCCCGGTGCGCGTGGGTCGCCGGGTGACCAGCACCCTGACCTTCGCGGCAATGCAGCATTCACGCGCGTGGCTGCCGGCGACGGTCGCCCGCCTGACGATGCTCGGCGAACTGCTCGGTGGCGTGCTGGCGCTGGCACGCGCGGAGGAAGAGGCCCGCGAGCTGCGGCGGCGCGCCTGGCATGCCGATCGCGTCGAGCGCGTGAGCCTGCTCGCAGCCACCATCGCCCATGAACTGAACCAGCCACTGGCCGCGATCCTGAACAACGCCCAGGCCGGGCTCAAGCACCTGTCGCGCGAAGACGCCGATCCTCGCGCGCTCTGCGAGATCCTGGAGTCCGTGGTGCGGGAGGACAAGCGCGCAGCCGAAACCATTCGCACCATGCGTGCGCTGGTCAGCAAGGAAGAAAGCCAGCGGGAAGTGGTCGATGTGGCCGCCGCCCTGGGCGAGATCCAGCGACTGCTTGCCAGTGAATTTGCGGCGAATGGCGTCCGGCTCGAGACGCGCTTCGACATCGGCTGCCGCGCGATGGCGGACAAGGTGCAGGTCGGGCAGGTCGGCCTCAATCTCCTGCTCAACGCCATGGCCGCCGTGCAGTGCAGGCCGCCGGCAGAACGCCTCGTGCAGATCGAAGTCTGCCGCGTTGCGGGCGAGCGCATTTCAGTGTCGGTCCGCGATGCCGGCCGGGGCATCGCGAGCGCGGACCTGGAAGCGATCTTCGAGCCCTTTTGGACCACGGGAAAGAGCGGCCTGGGCCTGGGCCTGGCGATCTGCCGGGCCATCGTCGAATCGCACGAAGGGCGCATCTGGGCAGAGCCGAATGCGCTGGGCGGCGCCACCTTTCGCGTGGAATTTCCGGCCGCGCCCTGTGAGCCCGACAAGGTCAGGCGCGGTGACTTCAGGACGGCAAACAAGGCCGTGGCAAGTGATCGACTCGCTGCGGCCAACGAGCGCGAAGAAAGAGCGCTCGTGTGCGTCATCGACGACGACCCCGACGTGCGCCAGGGCCTGGTGCGCTTGCTTGGCGAGGAAGGATGGCTGGCGAAGCCCTACGCTTCAGCCGACGAATTCCTCGCGGAGCCGCCGGCCGCCGAGGTCGCGTGCCTGCTGCTCGACATCCGCATGCCGGGCAGTTCCGGACTGGAACTGCAGCGGCACCTCGTCCTGACGACCTGCGCACCCGCCATCATCTTCATCACGGGCCAGGACGATGTGGCCGCCAGCGTCGACGCCATGAAGCTCGGCGCGGCGGATTACCTGGTGAAGCCAGTCGACGCCAGGGTGCTCGTCGAGGCCGTGGCAAAGGCCGTCGACCATTACCACGCCCGACGCGAGCAGGCGCATTCCCAATCGACGTTGATGCGGCGCATTTCATCGCTGTCGACGCGTGAGCGCCAGATCATGGAACACGTCATCGAGGGTCGCCTCAACAAGCAGATCGCGGCCGACCTGTTGATCACGGAGCAGACCGTGAAGCAGCACCGCGGGCGCGTCATGGACAAGATGGAAGTGAAATCCGTGGCGCAACTCGTGCGGGCTTGTGAAGCCACCGGACTGTTTCCGGCGTCGGCGCTGAAGTAACGGCGCCCAGAGCCGCTCCACCGCGCTCCACCCCGCTCCGCCAACTACAGCCTCCCCGCTCGGCGCGCCCTTCCAGGGCACCGCCGCGCGACATCCGAGGCCCCGTTTCCACCGCACGCCGAGCCCCCGCCCCGGGGCATTCCCCGCCCTGCTCCCCCTCCACCAAGGAGGGGGTGACGCACGGGGGTGCCACCCAGAATTCCTCCACCCCAAAGTCCCGGCCAGCCTCGCAGCGCCGGGCCTATCAACCCACGTTCACGATCCAGAAAAGAGCAGTCAAGTGCATCATCGCCCCCTCCCGGTCCGGCCCGCTGCGAGCCAACCGGCCTTCCGCCTCGCCGCCATCGCGCTTGCCGCAGCCCTCCTGTCGATGTCTTCGGGCGCACAGGCCTTCGAACTCGAGACCGGCAATCCCGACTTCTCCGTGCGCTGGGACAACACGCTGCGCTACAACTACGCGAACCGCGTGGAGGAGCGCGACTCGAAGATCGGCAACTCGGCCGTTTCGGACGAAGGCACGTACAGCTTCAACAAGGGCAAGACCGTCGCCAACCGGCTCGACCTGCTGAGCGAGTTCGACCTGACATACAAGAAGCGCTACGGCGTGCGCGTGAGCGCCGCCGGCTGGTATGACGATGCCTACGGCTCGGTGAGCCAGACCAACCCGAACGCGCCGCTGACCAACATCCCCAGCTACATCGGCAAGCGCTACAGCGACTACACCCAGCGCTACTACCACGGCCCCTCGGGCGAGCTGCTCGACGCCTTCGTGTTCGGTGGAGTCGACATCGGCGCGGTGCCGGTCAACATGAAGATCGGTCGCCATTCGCTGTACTGGGGCGAGTCGCTCTTCCTGGCGGGCAACCTGAACAGCGTGGCCTATGCGCAGAACCCGCTGGACCTGCAGAAGGGCTTCGCCACGCCGGGCGTGGAAGCCAAGGAACTGTTCCGTCCGCTGAACCAAGTCTCGGCCCAGGCCCAGCTGACCGAGGAACTCTCCGTCGCGGCCCAGTACATGCTCGAGTGGGATTCCTTCCGCTATCCCGAAGGCGGCACCTACCTCGGCCCGGTGGACTTCGCCTTCAACGGCCCGGACCGCCAGTTCATCTCGCAGGCCCTCGGCTTCGCCCGCCGCGGCAACCCGTCCGAGCCCAAGCAACATGGCGAAGGCGGCCTCGCGGCGCGCTGGAGCCCGGCCTGGCTGGACGGCACCATGGGCTTCTACTGGCGCAACTTCGCCGACAAGCTGCCGCAGACCTTCATCACGCAGGCCGGCCCCGGCGTCAGCCGCTACAACCTGATCTACGCCGACAACATCAACCTGTACGGCGTGAGCCTGGCGAAGAACATCGGCGGCATCAGCTTCGGCGGTGAACTGTCCTACCGCGAGAACACGCCGCTCAACAGCACCGTGCTGGGCATCTCCCCCGGCCTGCCGACGCCGGGCGACACCAAGGGCCCGCGCGGCGACACGTACCACGGGCTCATCAACGCCGTGGGCGTGATCAACAAGACCCCACTGTTCGACACCGCCACCTGGGCGGCCGAACTGGTGTGGTCGCAATGGGCCAAGGTGCGCAGCGGCGGCAACCTGTTCTTTGCCGAAGGCTTCGCGCCCTGCGTCGGCAAGGACAAGTGGGATGGCTGCACCACCAAGAACTACGTCGGTGCCGGACTGTCCTTCACCCCCACCTGGTTCCAGGTGTTCCCGGGCGTCGACCTCTCCATGCCCATGACCTACGCGGTGGGTCTCAGCGGCAACGCCGCCACGATCTTCGGCGGCAACCAGGGCAACGGCAACTACAGCGTCGGCCTGGGTGTGGACGTCCAGCAGAAGTACCGCTTCGACCTGAAATACATCGACTACGTCGGCCACTACCGCAGCACCAACGGCACGGCCGTCACCAGCCAGAACGGCTTCACGACGCTGCTCAAGGACCGCGGCTTCGTGAGCCTCACATTCAAGACCACCTTCTAAGGAAGACAACCCATGAAATTCGCACTCAAGCTCCTCGCCGGGCTCATCGCGGCCCAGTCCGCCATCGTCGCGCAAGCGGCCATCAGCGCCGACGAGGCCAAGACCCTCGGCACCACGCTCACGCCCGTGGGCGCCGAAAAGGCCGGCAACAAGGACGGCACCATCCCCGCCTGGACCGGCGGCCTGACCAAGGCCCCGGCCGATTTCAAGGCCGGTGACGGCATGCGCCCCAACCCCTTCGCCAGCGAGAAGCCGCGCCTCGTGATCGACGCCAAGAACATGGCCGAACACGCTGACAAGCTGACCGACGGCGCCAAGACCCTGCTGCAGAAGAACCCGGGCTTCCGCATCGACGTCTATCCGACGCACCGAACGGTCACCTTCCCCAAGTACGTGACCGACAACACGGCGAAGAGCGCCGTCACGGCCAAGACGACCAATGACGGCCGTTCGATCGAAGGCGTGCATGCGGGCTTCCCCTTCCCGATCCCGAAGACCGGCTACGAGGCGATGTGGAACCACCTGGTGCGCTTCAACGGCCAGAGCTATGAAGCGAAGTACCGCAACCTCAACGTCGACGCCAGCGGCCGCCCGGCCCTGGCCACCGAAGGCGTGAGCGTGCAGGACTTTCCCTTCTGGGATCCCGCCAAGGCCGACGCCGACACCTACTGGCGCATCAAGCTGACCTACTCCGGCCCCGCACGCCGTGCCGGCGAGGCGCTGATGATCATCGACCCGCTCGACACCGGCAACAAGGACCGCCGCGCCTGGAGCTACCTGCCGGGCCAGCGCCGCGTCAAGGTCGCACCGGACCTGTCCTTCGACACGCCCAACCCCGGCACGGCCGGCGCCACGGTTTTCGACGACACCTTCATCTTCAACGGCTCGATGGACCGCTTCGACTTCAAGCTGGTCGGCAAGAAGGAGATGATCGTTCCCTACAACGCCTACGGCGCCGTCTACCAGGCCAAGCAGGACGACCTGCTCAAGCCCACCAACCTGAACCCGGACCTGGTGCGCTGGGAACTGCACCGCGTGTGGGTGGTGGAAGCGACGCTGCGTGAAGGCAAGCGCCACGTCTATGCCAAGCGCACCTTCTACCTCGACGAGGATTCGTGGGCGGCCCTGGCCTCGGACAACTACGACGCCCGTGGCCAGTTGTACCGCTCCGGCTTCGCCTACATGGCGCCGAGCTACGACCTGCCGGCACCGTACACCGACATGTTCGGCCACTACGACTTCGTGTCGCGCGTCTACTCGCTGACCGGCTTCATCGCCGAGACCGGCGGCCTGCGCCACACCAAGGCGCTGTCTGACCGCGAGTGGACTGCAGACTCGCTCGCCGGCACCGGCGTGCGCTGATCAGGAGCGCTGGAAATGAAGGCGAAACGAGCCACGATGGCTGGCCGAGCGGCGGCCATGGCGCTCGTCGCCTGCACGACGGTGTGGGCGGCGCAGGGCGTCGACGACAAGGGCTGGCGCGACGTGCTGGACACACCGGCGGCCCGCAGCCCGTATGCATCGCGTGCGCTGCTCAACGGGTTGGCCAATGCCGGCGCGCGCACTGTCGCGGTCGGCCAGCGCGGCCAGATCGTCTACACGGACGATGCGGGCAAGACCTGGCGCCAGGCCGAGGTGCCGGTCAGTTCGGACCTCGTCGCCGTCAGCTTCCCGACCCCCGCCACCGGCTGGGCGGTGGGCCACGACGGCGTGGTCCTGCGCTCCACCGACGCGGGCCAGACCTGGGCCCTGCAACTGGACGGGCGGCGCCTGGGCGCGTTGATGGTGGACTTCTACACCCGTGAAGCCAATGCCTCGCTGTCGGGCGATCCGAAGCGCACCGCGGCCTTGGTCGAAGAAGCCAAGCGCTTCGAGGCACAAGGCGCGGAGAACCCCTTCCTCGACGTCTGGTTCCGCGATGCCTCCAACGGCTACGTCGTCGGCGCCTTCGGCCTGGCGCTGCGCACCAGCGACGGTGGCGCGCACTGGGAGCCGATGCTGCATGCGATCGACAACCCGAAGGGCCAGCATCTCTATGCGGTGCGCGGCATCGGGGCCGATGTCTACATGACCGGCGAGCAGGGCCTGCTGCTCAAGCAGGCGCAGGGCGACGCGCGCTTTCGCGCACTCGACATCCCCTACAAGGGCACCCTGTTCGGCCTGACCGGCAGCGCCCAGTCGCTGGTCGCCTACGGGCTGCGCGGCACCGTCATCCGCAGCACCGACGGCGGAAGGAACTGGCAGCCCGTCTCCACGGGCCTGCAGGCCGGCCTCACCGCCAGCACCCGGGACGGCGAAGGCCGTCTCCTCATCGTGAGCCAGGTCGGCCACGTGCTCATGAGCCGCGACGACGGCGCGAGCTTCACACCCATTCCCTTCGAACGGTCCGCACCCGCGGCGGCCGTGGCCGTGCCAGCCAAGGGCACGCTTCTCATCGCCGGGCCGCGCGGCGCCCAGGCATTGCAGCTGCCCTGAACACAGCGCAGCCCGAGACACAACATGCATACCCCCACGACGCAGGTCGAGGGAGCCGCCCCCGGCTCGCTCGAAAACTTCGACACCCGCTCAGGCTCTCGCCTGGAGCGCCTGGTCTTCAACAACCGCCTTGCGGTCATCATCGTCTGCGCGCTTGTCACGCTGGTGCTGGGCTTCGTCGCGACGACGAAGCTGAGCCTCAATGCCAGCTTCGAGAAGATGATGCCGAGCAGCCATCCCTACATCCAGAACTACCTGGACAACCGCACCGAGCTGCGCGGCCTGGGCAACTCGCTGCGCATCGTCGTCGAGAGCACCAACGGCGACATCTACGAGCCCAAGTACCTCGAGGCGCTCAAGCGCATCCAGGACGAGCTGTTCCTGACGCCGGGCGTGGACCGCGCCTGGATGAAATCGCTCTGGGCCCCCGGCGTACGCTGGACCGAAGTGACCGAGGAAGGCTTTCGCGGCGGCCCGGTGATGCCCGACAACTACGACGGATCGGCGCGCACCATCGAACAACTGCGCGGCAACATCGCGCGCGCAGGCCTGGTCGGCAGCCTGGTCGGCAACGACTTCAAGTCCAGCATGATCGTGGTGCCGCTGTTGGACAAGGATCCGACCACCGGGCAGCGCATCGACTACCGCGCGCTGTCGCATGCGCTGGACCAGTTGCGAGAACGCCATGAGGTGGGTGCCTCCGGGCAGCCTTCGGGCATCCGCGTGCATTCGATCGGCTTTGCCAAGCTGGTCGGCGACCTGATCGAC
The DNA here is from genome assembly GCF_037889975.1 of Variovorax rhizosphaerae. Classification (NCBI taxonomy): domain Bacteria; kingdom Pseudomonadati; phylum Pseudomonadota; class Betaproteobacteria; order Burkholderiales; family Comamonadaceae; genus Variovorax; species Variovorax rhizosphaerae. The sequence continues at coordinate 172,349 of NZ_JBBKZT010000017.1, forward strand.
GGGCTCTACCAGGTGGCGCTGTACTTCGCGCTCGCAGCGCTGGTGGCGACGCTCATCATCTACCTGTACACGCGCTGCTTCCGCAGCACCGGGCTGGTCGTGGCCTGCTCGCTGGTGGCCGTGGTGTGGCAGCTTGGCCTGGTGGCCGGGATGGGCTTCGAACTCGACCCGTATTCGATCCTGGTGCCCTTCCTCGTCTTCGCAATCGGCGTCTCGCACGGCGCTCAGAAGATGAACGGGATCATGCAGGACATCGGCCGCGGCGCGCACCGCCTGGTCGCCGCCCGCTTCACCTTCCGCCGCCTGTTCCTCGCGGGGCTGACGGCGCTGGTGGCCGACGTGGTGGGCTTCGCGGTGCTGATGGTGATCGACATCCCCGTCATCCAGGACCTGGCGCTCACGGCGAGCGTCGGCGTCGGCGTGCTGATCTTCACCAACCTGATCCTGCTGCCGGTGCTGCTGTCCTACCTGGGCGTGAGCCCGGCCGCGGCCCGCCGCAGCCTGCGCGCGGACAACGAGACTGGTGGACAGGCCCGCGTCTACGCCTGGCTCGGGCGCTTCACCGAACGGCGCTGGGCGCTGGGCGCGGTCGTTTCGGCGGCGGTGCTGCTGGTCGGCGCATTCCTGGTGAGCACGCAACTGAAGATCGGCGACCTCGATCCCGGTGCGCCGGAGCTTCGCCCCCAGTCCCGCTACAACGTTGACAACGCCTATGTGACGGCCAACTATTCGCTCTCCAGCGACACCTTCGCGGTGATCGTCAAGACCGCGAAGGAAGGCTGCCTCAAGTACGCCACGCTGGTAGAGGCCGACCGTCTCGCCTGGACGCTGCAGCAGGTGCCGGGCGTGCAGACCACGGTGTCGCTGACGAATGCCGTGCGCCAGATCACCGCGGGCAGCAACGAAGGCAGCCCCAAGTGGCTGACCATTGCGCGCAACCAGGACGTGCTCAACTACGGCGCGCAGCAGGCCAGCGTGAACAACCCCGAGCTGTTCAACACCGACTGCTCGGTGATGCCGGTGATCGCCTACCTGTCCGACCACCGTGCCGAGACGCTGGACCGCGTCGTCGCCGCAGCCGCCGAGTTCGCAGCGGCACACAGCAACGACGAGCGCCAGTTCCTGCTCGCAGCCGGTGGCGCCGGCATCGAGGCCGCGACCAACATCGTGGTGCACAAGGCCTGGACGCAGATGCTGGTGCTGGTCTACCTGGCCGTGACGGTGCTGTGCTTCGTCACCTTCCGCAGCTGGCGCGCGGTGATCGTGGCGCTGGTGCCGCTGGTCCTCACCTCGGTGATGTGCGAGGCGCTGATGGTCTGGCTCGGCATCGGCGTCAAGGTGGCGACGCTGCCGGTGATCGCGCTGGGCGTGGGTATCGGCGTGGACTATGCGCTGTACCTGCTGAGCGTGCAGCTGGCGGAGCAACGGGCCGGCAAGTCGCTGGCGCAGGCCTACGGTTCTGCCCTGCGCTTCACCGGCAAGGTGGTGGCGCTGGTGGGCGTCACGCTGGCCGCGGGCGTGCTCACGTGGGCGCTGTCGCCCATCAAGTTCCAGGCCGACATGGGCATCCTGCTGGCCTTCATGTTCATCTGGAACATGGTCGGCGCGGTGCTGTTGATCCCGGCGTTGTCGCACTTCCTGCTGCGGCCGCGGGCGGCTTCGCAGCAGGCGGTTGCTGAAGCGCCGACGGTCTCGTCGACTGCCATGGCGCAAGCGTGATGCCGTAAGTTCTTCTGCTACTGCAAGAAGTGCGTCCAGCTCAATTGAAGCATCAGTGATGCGACGTTCTCCGCGTCGGGGAAGAGCCGGCGACCGCCTGAGGACCCGATCCGCCCCCTGGAGCCGCAGCAAGCAACTGTTGCCGCGCCGGGCGACGCAAACGCCCCACGCGGCACTTCCTTTCCAACCCCCCCCCCCCAAAACACACCCCCCCCCCCCA
>NZ_JBBKZT010000018.1:0-154510 GCF_037889975.1 Variovorax rhizosphaerae
CCAAGCTCCATGTCGCGGCAGACATCGCCGATGCTCAGCCCTTGCTGGCGGATCATCTGCACTACTTGCAGCTTGAACTCCGCGTTGAATGTTCGTCGTAGCTTCTTGGTCTTCTTCCTCTTCCAGGTGGTTGCCACCTATCGAGGTGTCCGGGGAAATTAGACCAGCACAAGCCATGGCAAGGCGCTGTCTTACCGGCTGCTCGACTTGCCGTTAATCGTGCCGGTCGAACTTGTGCCCTTGCTCGCAGGCGTCGACCGGCTCGCGCGCCCTGATTGAAGACCGCCTTCCATCCAAAATCCGGCGGAGTCCATGTTCAAGCAAGAGAAAGTCATCATCAGTTGCGCCGTAACTGGCGCGATCCACACGCCGTCGATGTCTCCGCACCTGCCCATCACAGCAGACGAGATCGCCGAGGCGTCCATCGCGGCTTGTGAAGCCGGCGCAGCGATCATTCATTTGCATGCCCGTGACCCCGTCACCGGCAAGCCTGACCAACGTCCTGAGGCCTTCACGCCATTCCTCGAGCAGATCAAGGCGCGCAGCAGGGCTGTCGTCAACCTAACCACCGGCGGCTCGCCGTACATGACCGTGCAGGAACGCATGTTGCCTGCAAGCGTGCTGAAGCCCGAAGTCGCGTCGATGAACATGGGCACCATGAACTTTGGTCTGTTTCCCATGCTCAAGCGCTTCAAGGACTTCAAGCATGATTGGGAACGTCCATACCTTGAGGGCAGCAAGGACCTGATCTTTCGCAATACCTATGGCGACCTGGAGACCGTGCTCACCGAACTCTCGGTGAACGACACGCGCTACGAGTTCGAGTGTTATGACACCTCGCATCTGTACAACCTGGCGCACTTTGTCGAGCGTGGCTTGGTGAAAGCGCCATTCTTCGTCCAGACAGTGTTTGGAATCCTCGGTGGCATTGGCACGCACCCTGACGACGTAATGCACATGAAGCGCACGGCCGACCGACTGTTTGGCAACAACTATCGCTGGTCAGTTCTGGGGGCGGGCGCCAGCCAGATGAAGGTGGCAGCGCTGGCCGCGTCGATGGGCGGCAACGTTCGCGTGGGACTGGAAGACAGCCTTTGGATTGGCAAGGGCCGTCTGGCGAAGTCGAACGCAGAGCAGGTGCGTCAAGTACGTGCAATCCTTGAAGGGCTGGGTCTGGAGGTCGCCACACCGGACAAGGCACGCGAGATTCTGCAGTTGAAGGGTTTCAGTGCCGTGGGCTTCTGACCCGTGCGCGGTACAAGGCCTTGTCCAAATACCTCCGCCCCCGTTGCTTCTTGCTGGCCAGCGAACTCGCGGATCCGGTCTTGAGCCGCGATCTTGCCGTTGGCCACGGCTCACGATACACGGCGCTTTGAGATCATCCCGAGCCGAATTGGCTGTCGCTGTCGACTGAGAGAACTCATGTTGTTGAGCATAGCCGCTGCAAATCACCTCCTGCGGCGACCAGACTTGTACCGCCACCCATGGAGGCGCCCACAAGAACGGCGGGGCGAGCGTAGCCCGCCTCGCCGAGCACCTCGCCAGTGCGCTTCCATGCATGGCGTGTCTGACCGCCGCCGTGCTGCAAGACGACCGAGGGATTGGAAGGCTGGCCCCAGGCATCTCCAGCGAGTCGAACGCCACCGGAGCGCAGCATGGAATCAGCCAACTGCCGCGTGGCGTCCTGCGCGTTCGCAGCAATGGCAAGCGCCGATGAGTTCAAGGCGGAGCTGGTTCGGCAACACGGCCGCGCTCAAGGCAACCTACAAGTTCTGACCGGTGCGGCCAGGCTCCGTGGTTTCGCCGAACTGGAGACAGAGACTAGAGTTGCTGTCGAGCGAGACGTTAAGCCCGCTCAGGACCGGGAACGCGTGTTTGAGGGAGGCGGCTCGCCGCCCTACCTTGACGGCAGTGGGGGGAACCCCACTCGTGCTTTGCTGATCAGGCCGTGGGCTCCTGTTCTGCCCTTTGCGCCCGCTCGTTGAGCCGGATCCAACTAGATCAGATTCCGCATCGCCTGCGCCGTCTCGCATAGCACAGGAAGCACCCGCTTCACCGCAGCCTCACCGCTCTCCTGCCCCATTGGCATCGTGATGTTGAGCGCGCCGACCAGATCCCCCCTTCGATCGCGCAGCGGCACCGCGATGCCGCGCGAGTGCAGATCAAGCTGCTGCTCCGACAACGAAAAACACTGCGCCCGGATGCGCATCAGTTCCAGACGCAAGCGGTCCTTGCTGGCAATCGTGTGCGAGGTGAACACAGCAAGCTCATGCGTGGCCATCCAGCGGTCGAGTTCGGCATCGCTGAGAAGGGCCAGCATCAGCGTGCCCGATGCCGTCACCTGCGCCGGCACGCGCGAGCCGAGAACGTAGCCGATGCTCATGCTGCGGTTGGGACCGTTGCGGGCGATGCAGACCACGTCGTCGCCATCCATCACGCTGAGGTAGACGACCTCTTGTGTGCCCGCCGACGCACGCTGCAGAAACGGCTGCGCGATGCGTGGCAGTCGCGCCGATTCAACGTAGGACTGGCCCAGCCGCAACACGCGCGGGGTCAGCCAGAACAGCTTGCCGTCGCTCGCCACGTAGCCCATATATTGCAGCGTCAGCAGGTAGCGCCGCGCGGCGGTGCGGGTCATACCCGCGCGCTGCCCGGCTTGGCTGGCGGTCAGGCGAGGGTGGGCATCGTCGAATGATTCGATGATGCTGATGCCGCGCTCCAGCCCGGCGATCCAATCGCACTTTTCGAGGCTTGCCGCGGCCTCTTCTTTCTCTTTTGCCATCGTGGATGTCTCCCAAGAGCTCTGCGAGTAGATGCCGAGAATTGGGCGGCACCGTCCGATGTCATTCAATGATCGCGCGAACGCTGGGGACGGATCGTCACCGATTCCCAACTCTCGTTCAAGGCCCGGCGAAACCGGTTCAGGGGTGCGGCGCAGCGAAGGCGTGGTCATCGTTCATCGAGCATGCGGTTCGCCTTGCTGTTGATCGAATACCGGGCGCCCTGAATTGCGCAGTCGCGGGCCACGCGAATTTACGGTTGATCCTCATCGAACATGCGGCTCGCTTTGCTGTTGAGCGAACTCTCGGCTCTAAAGTACCCCATCACGGTGGCCACGCTGTGGTGCCCGGTCATGGCCATGGTCTCGGGCAGCGACATCGCCTGCTTGCCCGCTTCCGTCACGAAGCCTGCCCTGAGCGAGTGCGCAGAAAACTCTCCTTCAACCCCTGCCAGTGCACAGCGCTCCTTCACGATGTCGCGCACGGCCGCGGGCGCCAGCGGCTCGCCCAGATGGCCTCCCTTGCGGATGCGACGGAAGAGGGGGCCTTCCTTGATGCCGCTCGCCGCGATCCACACTTGCATCGCCTGCGCAGCGGTGCCGACCAGGGGCTTGATGTCCTCGGGACGGTCCTGCCCGGACTGATTCGTCTTGGAGTGGGTGAGCGTGTAGACATAGGACGTCGCATCCACGCGCCGCAGGTTCTCCAGCGTCGCCCCGGCTACCTCGGAGCGACGCCGCCCGCCGGAGGCCCAGGCAAACAGGAGCAGGGCGCGGTCGCGCTTGACACGCAGCGTATCGTCGCAGGTGGCCAGCACGAGCTGCAACGGATCTTTCGTGAGCGCGCGCTGCTTGTGCGGACGCGCGCCTCGCTGGGCGTACGCGCGCCGTGTGCGACCGAGGAGCTCGCGCACGAGCGCGTCGCCGCAGGGATTGCTTTCCTTGGCCAGCTGATGTGCTTTCGAAAGCACCGCGATCCGATGCACCAGCGTACTGAGCGCCGGCACCCCCAGCTTTCCCTTGTACCCGTTGTCCACCAACGCCTGATCAATCTCCGTCGGCAGTTCATTCACCAGGCCAGTTTTCGGATTTGCCGTTGATTTGGACTGCGCCGCTGTCTTTGCCGCCGACTTCGCATCGGCGGCTGCGGCCCCGTTGTCTGCGTCACTTGCTGAATCCGCCTCGATGGAGTCGGCTTTGCGAGCCGCGTGGTCGACGATGAACTGGATCACGACGGGTACCGGCACCGGCAATTGAAGTGCTTGGCCGTAGCGCGCGGCGAACCAAGCGCACCAGTAGCGCATGGCCGAGGCATAGGAGGCCCGCGTGTTGGCCGATTCACCCTGGCGCAGGAGCGCCCGCGCCGCCGCCTCGGCGGTTTGCGTAAGCCGGGTTGGCTCGAGTGCCGGGTGCCATTCAGCGGCGTTCACGAGCGGGTGCGGGTTGGACGGATCGCTAGAAATATTCATACATATGACATATGATTTGCTATATCACACATAAATAAGTCACGATAAACACATCTTATCGAGGGTAAATATTCCAGGGAATAGGGCGGTCATCGCCAGAAAGTTCAAGGGTCCAAAATGGCTGAGATTCAACAGTTTCGACGTGGTATTCAGGAAGAGGACGTGTTCGGGGCCGCTGACGCGCTATTGGCCGAGGGGCTCCGTCCGACCATCGAACGTGTACGGCAGAAGATCGGGCGTGGCTCTCCCAATACCGTGAGCCCGATGTTGGAACGATGGTTTGGATCGCTGGGCGCAAGGTTGGCTGGTGGACTCGATTCGGATTCCAATCTGTCCGCAGGCAATGATGCGGATGGCGTCCCGGTGAGCGTGCGCAATGCCACGAGGCTGCTCTGGGAGACTGCGCGTCGTGAAGCCGAGGAGGTACAGCGGCAAGAAATGGAACGTGCACGAGCGCATCTGGAGGAGGAGGGCAACGTGATGGCGCGTGGCCAAGCCGAGCTGATTCAACGTGAGGCTGCTTTTGAGCGAGCTCGCGCGAGTTTGGATGCGGCGCTCGCGTCCTCGCAAGCGGCTCGTGAGACGCTCGAGCGCCAGCTCGCCGAACAGGCGGCAGAGAATGCGCGGCTGCGGGAATCTTCAGCGCAGGAGATCGCCCGGTTGAACGCTGCACTCGAGCAGGCCCATGCGAGCAAGGACGTCTTGCGGCAAGAGCGCGAGGCGGCGATGGCCGCACGCGATAGGGACCTGCGCGAACTCCAAGAGCGACACGCTGCACAAGAACACCGCGCGCTTGCCGAGGTCGACCGAGCGCGCCAATCCGTCAAACAAATGGAAGCAGAGCTTTCAAGGGAACAACGACGTCGGAGGCAGAGCGAAGAGACCGCAGCCCAGTCGCTGGAGGTCGGACGCGGCTTGCTGCTCGAAACACAGCAGGCAGCACAAGAAATCGAGCGCGAGCTTCGTGTACAACTAGCCACCTATGCAGCGGGCGCAGCGCAAGCCCAGTCGCGAAGCTCGGCACTTCAACAGCGCCTGGATGACTTCCAGCAGCAGTTGAGCGCCGAAAAGGCATCTCACGAAGGTACGCGAGTTCTGCTTGCCGCTGCCCACGTCGGGGTGCGCAAAACCCGCAGTTCTCGTCGCTCCGCAGTTGGAGAGTGAAGTGGCCGCGCCAGGAATTCTGCGACGGATATTCTGGATTGGTGCGAACCCGCCCCACGAATAAGGAGATCAGCAGCATGGATGACAAGAAAAAAGAAGAACAGCAAGAAATGCTCCGAGAACAGGTCTTTGCTGCAGCATTTTCAATGATTGATGCAGGATTCCTACCTACGGCACGGGGGATTAGGAAATTTTTGGGTGGTGGCACTCCAGAGCAGGTGGAGTTATTAATACAAGAGTGGATCCAAAGATCCCGAGAACTTTTCAAGCAGGCGGCCTATGACCTTGCGTCAGAGCGTGAGCGCGTGACCTTCGAACATCGCTTAAAGCACATCGTCTCGATTAATTTAGAACTAAGAGAGACCTCCCGCGCGCTACTCTCGGATCTTAAAGAGACGGAACAGATTGCCAGAACACTTCGCAGTGAACGAGAGAACTGGGATCAAATTAAGGTCATCATTCAAGGCCTGCAAGCCGAACGAAAAAGCTGGATGCAAATGTACGAAAATGCGTACACCATTAAAAACAGCGCGTCAGATACCTGGAAACAGATCATCAAAAAATTCAAAGGGCTTCGACTTCGTGAAAAACTTGCCGATTGCAGAGACGATGAGGCGCGTATGACAGAAATTGGAAATCAATTAATAATCGCGCATCGTGAGCAGCTGCTATTGGATGCGCAAAATTTAATCAAGGACCTGTTAAAACAAAATAGAGAGCTCCAGTTGAAATGTGTCTCACTTGAAGCGCAGTTGCAAAATCCATCTACGGCGGATGAGAAAATAGTTGACAGCGCATCGTCGGCAAACGAGCCGGCTAGGCTTTATCATGTGGGCGAACAGCACCCACTCATACGCGCTTTGTACTTTCCAAAGACCGACAAGTAGCGGAAGAATGCGAAAAGCGACAACGAATGTTCAATATGTGCCTACGACAGAGTGCGCGAACTTCAAAAGTTGCTGATAGCCTGCTCAGAATCAGCGACTTTTGAAGTTTGCTGTCACAAAGGGGAGATTAGTACTGAGAGTTCTGTCAGCCTACTCCAGGAGATTGCACGGCTGCTGGATTCTGAATTCGCGGACGCCACCGATCCAATCTATGCCGAGGCCTCGCGCAGAGTTGCACGTCTCATATTTAACATAATATACATTGTATTCTTCTACACTGGACGCTCCCGGAATGGGTGGTCCAGACCAAGCCATGCGCAGCATCCCCCTGAAGTCCTTTGCCAGCAACGAGATCGGCTTTCAGGCCTGCAAGCCCAATGCTGCAAGGCGCTCGCTCGCACGTGGCCACACCGCGGGGTTGACCAGCCGCTCGGGTCGCTGGCCGGTCGTCAGCAGTTGCTTGATCTGCGTGGCGGCAAGCGCGGCATTGTTGCGCCGCGCCTCCTGCGTCACGCCGGCGGTGTGGTACGTGGCCACCACGTTGGGCAAGGTCAGCAACGGATGCGTCGGGGGCGGAGGCTCCTGCTCCCACACGTCCAGCCCTGCGCCCGCCAAGTGGCCGCTGGCCAGTGCCTGGGCCAGCGCGACCTCGTCGTGAATGCCGCTGCGCGCGGTGCTGATGAAGATGGCACCTGGCTTCATGCTGGCAAAGCGCGCCGCGTTCATCAGGCCCATCGTGTGGGCATTGCGGGGACAGTGCAGCGAGACGATGTCGGACTGCCGCAGCAACTCGTCGAAGCTCACCGCCTCGGCGCCGCGCCGTGCCATCTCCTGAGGGTCCAGTCCTGGGTCGCTGCCCAGCACGCGCATGCCGAAGGCGCGGCCCAGCGCGGCGGTACGGCTGCCGATGGCGCTCATGCCCACCAGGCCCAGCGTCCGGCCTCGCAGTTCTCGGCCCATCAGGTCCTCGCGAGTGAATCCGCGTTCGCCGCTGCGCAGCAGTCGATCCGATTCGGCGATGCGGCGCAGCACCGACAGCATCAGCCCCAAGGACATTTCCGCTACCGAATCGGCGTTGCCGCCGGCCTGGTTCAGCACCATCACTCCCGCCTGGGTGCAAGCGTCGATGTCGATGGTGTCGCAGCCCGAACCATTGGCGGACACAGCCAGCAAGTTGGGGCAGCGCTCCAGCAACGCGGCGTTGGCGAACAACTGCGGCGGCAGTTCATCCCTCGCGGAATTGGTCTGCAGGACTTGCGCGCTGGCCAGCGCTGTCTCGAGCACATCATCCGGGCTGTCCATGGCACAGGTCTGCAACGCGATGGAAGATTCGGCGGACAGGATGCGGTCGAACTCGGGGTCCATCCAGAAGCCGAATCGCACGACCTCGAAGGGGCGCGTGGCCATGTCCTGGCGAATGCTTGCGTGTTGTACGGTGGTCATGAGGCGTCGTCCATCAGCCGCCGAACTGCGGCGTGCGTTTGTCCAGGAAAGCCGACACCGCTTCACGGTGGTCCGCCGTCTGATGCGCCAGCGCCTGGTGCGCGGCCGACAGTTCCAGCAGCGAAGCCAGGCTCATGTGCATGCCCTCGCGGATCAGCCTCTTGGTCATGCGCGTGACCTGGGGCGGATTGGCGGCGATCTCGTCCGCGAGTCGGTTGGCCGCCGCGAGCAGTTCATCGTGCGGTACGACTTGGGACACCAGGTTCCATTGCAGCGCAGTGCCTGCATCGATCATGCGACCGGTGAACGACAGCTCCGCTGCGCGCGACAAGCCGATCACGCGCGGCAGCAGCCAGGCACCGCCGTCTCCCGGCACGATGCCCATCTTCACGAAGCTCTCCGCGAAGCGCGCCTTCTCCGACGCGATGCGCATATCGCACATGCAGGCCAGGTCGAGCCCCGCGCCGATGGCGGGGCCATTGACGGCGGCAATCACCGGAACCTCCAGGTTGAACAAGGCGAGCGGCAGGCGCTGGATGCCCTGGCGGTAGTCTTCGCGAATGCGCATGCCGTCCACATCGCCGGATGACTGCTCCTTCATCTTGCGGATGTCGCCGCCGGCGCTGAAGGCCGGGCCTTCGCCCGTCAGGATCACCGCGCGCACGCTGCGGTCGCTGCTGATCTTGTCGATCGCTGCAAGGAATTCCTCGATCGCCGTGTTGCCCGTGAGCGGGTTGCGCTGCTCGGGCTGCGACATGGTCAGCGCGACCACATGACCACGCTGTTCGTACTTCAGGAATGTGCTCACGATGCGTTCCCTTCGATCTTCGGAAAGCCGTACAGCCGCGCTGGGTTGTCGACGAGGATTCGATGCCGCTGCGCCGCGTCGGGCACCCAGGTGGCGAGCAGGTTGCGCAGTCCGCCTGCATCGGGCATCTGCGCAACCGCAACGTGCGGCCAATCGCTGCCCCACACGACCCGGTCTGGCGCCGCGTCGACGAGCGCCTGCGCCCAGGGCGTCACATCGTCATACGGTGCCGGCAGCTCGCTGATCCTGTACGCGCCGGAGAGCTTGGTCCACCAGCCGTGCTCGCGCAGAAGATGCCGAAGCGCCTGAAAACCCGGATGCTGCGTACCGAGCGCCACGGGCATGTGGCCCATGTGGTCGACGACGATCGGCACTGTCAGCATCTGCAGGCGCGGCATCAGCTCGGGAAGCTGCCGGGCGTCGAGCAACAGTTGCAAGTGCCAGCCCATGTCCGCGATCTTCGCGGCCAGGGTTTGCGCTGCGTCCAGCCCTACCCCGCCGCCGTACAACACGTTCAGGCGCAGCCCGCGCACGCCTGCCTCATGCATCGCGGTCAGCTCGCGCTCCGACACGTCGGGCGAGACAACGCCGACGCCGCGCAAGCGGTCCGGATGGCGGCGCAGCACTTCGAGCATGTAGCGGTTGTCCGTGCCGTAGACGCTGATCTGCACCAGCACGCCGCGATCCATCCCGGTGGCATCGAGCATCGCCAGGTAGTCGGTTTCGGGCGTGGGCACCGGCGTGTAGCTTCGGTTCACAACCAGCGGATACGCTGATTCGTTTGCCGCAACGACGTGCGCATGCGTGTCGGACGCGTATTGCGGAACCTCGTACGTTGCCGGGCGAAACGTCTTCGGCGGGGTGAGACAGCTTGATTCGATCTTCATGATTCGTCCGTTGTGAACAGCCTGCGATCAAGCCAGCGCGTGGCGCCACAGCACGGCCTGGTCCATCAGGCGGCGGCGCTGCACCTTGTTGACGCCGGTGTCTCGCGGCAGGGTTTCGATCCGCAAGATCTCGACGGGCCGCATGATTCCGGGCAGGGACTTGATAACCGCCGTGGTGCGCGCCACGTCCAGGTTGGGATCGGTCACGAAGAGCACCGGGCGCTGGCCGCTGACCGCATCCGGCTTGCTCCACAGCGCGAACTCGGACAGGCCCGCCTCGGTCTCCAGCTTGCGCTCCACGTAGTCGATGGGCACGTACTCGCCGTTGACACGGATCGCCTCGCTCAGGCGCTCGATGAAGACCAGGTTGCCGTACCGGTCGGTGCGGCCCCGGTCGCCGGTATGGAACCAGCCCTCCCCGTCCAGCGATGGGTCGATCGCACCATCACGAAGGTAGCCTGAGAACATGGTGTCCCTGGAAAGCTCCCGCACCAGGATCTCGCCCTCGTCGGACAGCTTGGCGTCCATGTCGAAGCGCACACGCCCGGCGTACTGCGTCGGCCCCTCCTCCGCCGGCTCCGCGTCGCCCGGGCGCAGTTGCCACAGGTGGCACAAGCCGCCCGCTTCCGTCGAGCCGTACAACGTGATACCCATCGGTACATTGAACTTCGTCAGGAACTCCTCCGATGCGAAGAACACGGAACGCAGATGGTGGCCGTCGCTGTCCTGCGTGGTGGTGTCCCTCAGCAGCATCTTCAGCGGCGTGCCGTGCAGCACGACGGCCGATGCCCGGATGCGCTTCACAGTGGCCCAGAAATCCGCCGCGGAGAAGCGGCTTGTGCCCAGCGTGCTGGCCCCCGCGGTCAGGCCCGCCACCACGCCATAGCCCAGCGGGTTGATGTGGAACATGGGCATGGGCGCGTAGACCACGTCGCGCCATGTGTAGCCCATCGAGTCGGCGATGAAGCGGCCGAGCCGGATGAAGTAGGTGTGGCTCTGCGCGCAGAACTTGGGACGCCCCGAGGTGCCGGAGGTGTGCATCCAGCTGGCGATGTCGCCGCCTGCGCACTGCGTGCCCCACTCGGCCGCGTCGCCCGCATCGGCCGCGCCCGATGCGATGGCGCCTTCAGCGAGCGTCAGCGTCACCTTGCCATCCCAGGCGCGGCGTGCATCCAGTTGCCCCCACGTCGGGCTGGAAGGCGCGGCGAAGCTGTCGTCGAAGTACGCCGCTGCGTCGGGCTTCAGGTCCGCCAGCATGTCGCGCAGCAGTTCCTGCGGATAGTGCGGATTGATGAGCGCGGTGCGCACGCCCATGAGTTGAGCGGCCATCCACAGGATCAGGTAGTGCTCGCTGGTGGCGCCGATGAATGCCACGGTGGAACCCCGGCGCAGACCGGAGGCGGCCAGCTGCCGGGCCAGGCCGCGCGCCAGTTCCAGGGCTTCGATCAAGGGCCTGGACGTCTGGTCCGTGCCATAGAGCGCCTGCGGGGAGCGCTTGGCCGCGCTGGTGATGAGTTGTGCAAGATTTTGATTGCTGAACATGGGGGTACCGAAGAGGTGAATGAAGGATGGGAAAAAGCCGTGTTCAGGCCACCGGCGAGGCCGCCAACTGATCGAGGTTCAGGCGCCCCAGATAGCGCCCGACCGTGTTCTTGAGCACCTCCATGGAACCGCCGCCGATCTCGAAGGTCTTGGCATCGCGCCAGTAGCGATTGAAGGGTGAATTGACCATCGTCCCGTAGGCGCCGCAGACCTGGATCGCCTTGGCAGTCACGTTGTTGGCCACGGTGCAGCACATCAGCTTGGCTTCGCTCGAATGGCGCTCCACGTCGCGCTGTTCGTCGATCGCGTCCGCTGCCTCGTACAGCAGCAGGCGCGCGGCATCGATCTGGGCCAGCGATTCGGCGAAGTACCACTGGATGCCCTGGAAGTCATAGACGAACTGGTCGAAGGCCTTGCGCTGGCGCACGTAGGCGAGCGACTCCTCGAAGGCCATGCGCGCCAGGCCGATCGACATGGCGGCGTTCAGCGTGCGCGAATAGTTCAGGTTGCGCACCACCACCTTCAGGCCTTGGCCCACCTCTCCGATCAGGTGGTCGTGCGGGATCCGGGCGCCTTGCAGCAGCAGTTCCACGTGCGGCCCGTTGCGCAGGCCGAAGGTCTCGCTGCGGTCGCTGGCGAAGGTGCTGACGCCCGGCGTGTCGCGCGGGACCGCGAACACGCCGAGGCCCTCGTCCGTTTGCGCCAGGATGATGAACAGGTCAGCACCCGTGCCGGACGTGATGAAGGACTTCTGCCCGTTCAACTCCCAACTCTCCGCGTCGCGCACCGCGCGCGTGTCGAGCGTTCGGATGTCGCTGCCGTGATTGCGTTCGGTCAGCGCGTAGGACGCCTTCAGGCCTTGCGCGAATTGGGGCAGGTAGCGCTGGCGCAGGCTTTCAGCGCCGACGCGAAGGATCACGTTCTGAGCCTGGAAGTTGGAGTTCAGCGAGATGCCCACCGACGCGCTGGCCGCTCCGACCTCCTCGAAGAACGAAACGACCCGGCGAAACGAACAGCCGGCACCACCGTACTGCTCGGGCACGATGAGCGCGTTGAACCCATTTTCCGCCGCGCGTTGCACGACGTCGGTCGGATAGAGGTCATCGCGGTCGATCTCCGCCGCCACCGGCTGGACGTGCGTGCGAGCAAATTCTCTAAACGAATGGACCGCTGATGCGTCCTCGAACTCTCTCCAAAGCGCCATGTGAATGTCTCCTGTGTTGTTTGGCTGACTGGCCATGAGGAATCATAGAAAATGATTGCTATCTACGTAAAATAGAAATTAGTGATTTCACCATCAGTACTTGGCATGACCCATGGGCCTGTGATTCGCTTCGGGATTTCAAGTACGGGCCAGATGGGACAGCACGAGCGAGCGCAAGACCGGCAGTCGCCCTGTGAAGAAGTGGTCGGCCCCGGGAACCACCATGATTGGCTGGCTCAGCGGCCGCGCCCAGTCCAGCAAGGCGCCCAGGGGGACGCGGTTGTCGTTCTCGCCGTGGATGATCAGCACGCCGGACAGCCCGCCCTCCGGTTCGTAGCATCGCTGGCCCTCGACCTCGCCAGTTGGCAGGCCGGCGAGGACAACGTGGCGCGCAGGCTCGCCGAGATCTGCCAGCCTGCGCGCCACCCGTGACTGCACGAAGGCACCGAAGGAGAACCCGACAAGTGCAAGCGGCATTCCGGGATGCATGGAGCGCAACCGCGCAATCAACGCCACCACGTCGTCCGTCTCTCCGACCCCGCCGTCATGCGTGCCCTGGCTGGCGCCAACCCCGCGAAAGTTGGGTCGCGCGACAAGCCAGCCATCGTCTTTCATCGCCCGGGCGAGGAGATGAGGAATCTTGTGCGTGGCGCTTCCGCCGAGCAACGGCTGCGGATGTGCCACCACTGCAATGCCGCGCGGAGGGTGGACGGGCGCGTCGACGATCACCTCCATCGATCCGGCAGGGCCGTCGAGCAGCGTGGTGCCGGTCTCCAATTGGGTTCGCGTCATGACGAGGCCCTGAAATGCATGAGCGGTTCCGGACACATTGCTTGGCCCGCAGGGCATCGCTCCTCTTTCGCTCGTCCGACGCTGGAGCCCGACATGGCGTTCAATCCCGCTTGAGACCACCGATGGACTTGATGACCGCGCCCCACTTGTCGAGCTCGGACTTGACCAGCGCGGCAAGCACTTCCGGTGTCGAGCCGACTGGCGTTGCACTCAGTTCCTTCAGCTTGGCCTGAACGTCCGGTTGCGCCACCACCGCCTGCAGTTCTCGGCTCGTCGATTCGACGAATGCCGCCGGCAACTTCGCAGGGCCGAAGACCGCGTTCCAGGTGTACGTTTCATAGCCAGGAACACCTGCCTCGGCGATCGTCGGAATGTCCGGGAATGACGGCGAGCGCTTGCTGGTCGTCACCGCCAGCGCGCGCACCGATCCGGCTCGAATGTGCGATGCCGCACCGGTCAACACATCGAACAGGATCGGAATATGGCCGCCGACCAAGTCGGTCATGGCCGGCCCACCGCCCTTGTACGGAACGTGGCCGATGTCGACGCCCGCCATCGACTTGAACAACTCCCCCGACAGGTGCGGCGGCGTACCGACCCCTGAAGACCCATAGCTGAACTTGCCAGGTTCCGCCTTCAGCATGGCAATGAGCTCGCGCACGTCCTTTGCCTTGAAGTTCTTGCTGACCAGCAGCACGTTGGGCACCGTCGCCACGAGCGAGATGGGTGTGAAGTCGCGCTGGGCATCGTAGGGCGCCGGTGGTGTCGACAGCGGATTGATGGCGTGCGTCGCGACCGTGCCCATCAACAGCACGCTGCCGTCGGCCGTCGCCTTCGCCACCTTGGCCGCACCGATCGCGCCGCCGCCTCCGGCGACGTTCTCCACAATGACGCTGCGCCCGATGCGCTCCGTGAGCTTCTGGGCGACCAGGCGGGAAACCACGTCTGTGGCGCCGCCAGCGGCAAAGGGCACGACCAAGGTAATGGGCCCCTTCGGCGCTTGTGCGAAGGATGCCAGCGGCGCGCCCATCGTTGCGGCCGCGCCCAACTTCATCAAGTCGCGCCTGGAAATATCCGAAATGTTCATGCTTGTCTCCATTGATTGTTTTGACTGGGTCAGCGCATCACGAACGGATTGCCCGCAACCGCGCCGCTGTTGATCCATACGCATTTGGTCTGCAGGTATTCGCGGATCGCATCGATGCCGTTCTCGCGGCCGAGCCCCGAGTCCTTGTAGCCACCGAAGGGCGCCATGAAGCTCACCGCGCGATAGGTGTTGATCCACACGGTGCCCGCCTGCAGACGCTCGGTCATGCGCAGCGCGCGGCCGATGTCGCTGGTCCACACCGCAGCCGCCAGGCCAAACCGCACGTCGTTCGCGATCGCAACGGCCTCGTCCTCGTCCTTAAATCGGATGATCGACAGCACCGGGCCAAAGACCTCTTCCTGGGCGATGCGCATGTCATTGCGCACGTCGCCGAAGATCGTGGGCTGCACGAACCAGCCATTGCCGCACTCGGGCGCATCGCCACGCTCGCCGCCCAGCAACAGCGTGGCGCCCTCCTCGCGCGCCACGGCGATGTACTCGAGCACCTTGCTGAATTGCGGCGGCGTCGTGACCGGGCCCACCTGCGTGGCCGCATCCATCGGATCGCCCATGCGGGCCGTCCTGGCCACGTCGAGGAGCTTCTCGACGACGGTGTCGTAGATGCTGTCCTGCACCAGCAGCCGCGAGCCGGCGATGCAGGTCTGGCCCGTGGCCGCGAAGATGCCCGAGATCGCGCCGAACACGGCCTGGTCGATGTCCGCATCGGCGAACACGATGTTGGGCGACTTGCCGCCCAGTTCCATCGCGGTGTGCTTGAAGTTCCGCGCCGCCTTCTCGTTGATGACACGACCGGTACTGTCGGAACCGGTGAAGCTGATCTTGCGCACCAGCGGGTGCTCCACCAACGGCGTGCCCACTTCCCCGCCAAAGCCTGTGACGACGTTGAACACGCCTGGCGGAAAGCCGGCCTCGTCGAACAACTCCGCAAACTCCAGCGTGGAAGCCGATGTGAACTCCGACGGCTTGACGACGACAGTGCATCCGGCGGCAAGCGCCGGAGCGATCTTCCAACTGGCCAGCATCAGCGGCGAGTTCCACGGAGTGATGGCCGCGACCACACCCAATGGCTCATTGCGCGTGAACGCGAAGTAGCCCTTCTTGTCCAGCGGCAGCGTCGTGCCCTGGATCTTGTCGGCCAATCCGCCGAAGTAGTAGTACCACTGCGGGATGTAGTTGAGCTGGCCCAGCATCTCGGCGAGCAGCTTGCCGTTGTCGCGGACTTCGGTGGCCGCGAGCTTGGCGGCATCGCGGGCGATGAGGTCACCCAGCCGGTGCAGCAGCATGCCGCGCTGGCTGGCCGACATCTCGGCCCATGGGCCTTGAGTCAGCGCACGATGCGCGGCCTGCACGGCGCGATCCACGTCGCGTTCGTCCGAACGCGGGATCTCTGCCCAGGACTCGCCGGTGTACGGGTTCTGGCTCTCGAGCCAGGCCGCGCCCGCGGGGTCGACGGACTGGCCATCGATGCGAAGTTGATAGCGCTTCATGGAATCAGAAAGGCTTCAAGCCCAGCGCATCACGGAACCGGTTCTTGACGTAGACCCCGTCGCGCGGCGGCAGTGCACGGGGCGGCTCGTCCGCGTCGATTCGCACCTGCACGAAGGTAGGCCCGAGACGCTCGGCCGCACGGCTGGCGATCTCGCCACAGTGTTCTTCGCTGTCTACCGAGTAGGCATCGGCAATCCCGAAGCCCTTGGCCACGGCCACCAGGTCGGTCCCGAGGCTCGTGTGGCTGCGCTGCATCCCGGTCTCGCCGAAGTGCCCGTTGTCGAGCACGACGATCGTCAAGTTGCGCGGCTGCTTGGCCGCAATCGTCGCGAGGCTGCCGATACCCATGAGCTGTTCGCCATCGCCGGTGATCACCAGCACGGACTTGTCCGGCTGCGCCAGGGCGAGGCCGAGGGCGAGCGAGGTCGAACCGCCCATCGCACCCCAGAGGTAGTAGTTGTTGTCGCGATCCCCGGCGGCAAAGACGTCGTAGGACGCAGAACCGAGGCCGGTCACGACGAGCGCATCCGGAAGCGCCTTCAGCAGCGCGGAAACGAACTGGCGGCGGTTGGCCGCCTTGGCAGGGTTCTGGCTCATCACTTGCGCTCCCACTTCTTGCGTCCGATCAGGTTCTGTCCGAGCAGCACGGCAACGCGGTCGCCGGCTTCGAAGGCGGCGTCGAAGCCTGCCCTCACGATCTCCTCGACTTGCGCCGGATCCGACGCGCGAAGGACCGTGATGCCCATCAGCTCGAGCGCTCCCTGGGTCGCCCGGCCCATGGGTCCTTGCCACGGGTTGAAGTCCGCGTACTCGCCGCGCATCGTCACCAGGGTGAAGAACGGGAAGTTGGCGCTCGACAGCAGCGAGAACATGTTCACGCAGTTGCCGACGCCACTGCTCTGCATCAGCAGCACAGCGCGCTGGCCGCCGAGCCAGGCCCCGCTGACCACCGCGACGCCCTCCTCCTCCGTCGTCAGGACGATGTCCTGGATGTCCGGGTCCGCGATGGCGGAGCGGATCACGTGGGAATGTCCCGCGTCGGGCACGTACGCGATCTGGCGCACGTCCCCTTCCTTGAGAACCTTGAAGATGTCCTGCTGCCAGGCGGGCGCTGTGGTGGCTGTTTCGCTCATCGATGCTCCGTTGTTGGTGACGGTTAGGTAGTGAAGTCGGCGTGAAGAAATCATAGAATCTGATGGCACATCGCATCCAATAGAAAGAAGTGATGCCACCATCAACGATTGAAATCGCACGGAGCCAGCCATGGACTTCAAGCAATTGCGCGCCTTCCTGACCGTCTGCGACACGGGCAACGTCACCCGCGCCGCGGAGCTGCTCAACCTCGTCCAACCCGCGGTATCGAGGCAGCTTCGTCTGCTGGAGGAGGATGTCGGCACGGAGCTGTTTGAACGGGAACGCCATGGCATGGTGCTCACCGAGGCAGGCAAGGCGCTGGTCGGTTACGCGAGGCGCGCGATGCTCGAACTCGATCGCGCGAGGGCCGAGATCAGCGGGTCCTCGACCGGCATCAGCGGCCTCGTGACCTTGGGGCTGCTCCCCAGCACCTGCGACCTGTTGTCGAGCCCGCTCCTGAAAACGGTGGCCGAGGCCCACCCCGGCATCCGCATCAGGATCGTGACGGGCTACGCAGGCACGCTGGCGCAGTGGCTGGAGTCGGGCGAGGTGGATGTCGCGCTGCTCTACGGTGCGGAGCGGTCATCCAGCATCCAGGTGACGCCACTCATCGAGGAGGCGCTGTGGGTGCTGGGACCGACATCGGCCAAGTTGCGCAAGAACCAACCCGTGACGCTCGCAAGCCTGGCCGGCAAGCCCATGATCCTCCCCAGCACGTCGCACGGCATCCGCACGCTGGTCGATCACGCCTGCGCCGTCTCTCGCGTCGAGTTGACGATTGCCGCCGAGACCAATGCGATGAGCGTGCAGCGCAGCCTGGCGATCGGTGGGCACGGGCTGACGATCCTTCCCGCGATTTCGGTTGCCGAAGACATGGCCCGCAAGACAGGTTCGGCCGCGCCCTTGAGCGACCCACGGATCACGCGCACGATCGTCCTCGCGCTTCCGGCCAACCGGGTCGTCGGCCAGCATGTGCGACGCGTCGCGGACTTGCTCGTGGGCTGCGTGCAGGAGGCCACCCGGCGTGGTGAGTGGTTCGAGGGGCGCTGGTTGGGCGCCTGAACGTGCCGCCGGAGCATCGGCCGACTCCGCTGCGACGGTCTTGCTTCATGCGCCGCCACGATGGCTCGGCTACGCACTTCCGTATTCATGCGTCCTGCCAGCCGTGCGAAACTTTCTGTTCGCACGACAAGAAACAACGGGGGGACACATCCAATGAGCACGCCGAACGGCGCGGCCGCATCGCGGACCGTGGTCAACAACACCACTTCCACCAAGTCCGCCGCCACGCGGCCCAGCACCTTCAAGGTCATCACGGCCATCTCCATCGGCAACGCGCTGGAATGGTTCGAGATCGTCATCTACGGCTTCCTGGCCGTGACCATTTCGAAGCTGTTTTTCCCCTCGGACAACGAAAACGTATCGTTGTTGATCGCGCTCGGCACCTTCGGCGTGACCTTCTTCATGCGTCCGGTGGGCTCGATCGTCCTCGGCGCGTATGCCGACTCGGCGGGCCGCAAGGCGGCGCTGACGCTGTCGATGGGGTTGATGCTGGGTGGCACGCTGTTGATCGCGGTGTCGCCGACCTTTGCAAGCATCGGGATCTGGGCGCCAGTGCTCATCATCGTCGCGCGGCTGCTGCAGGGCTTTGCGGCCGGCGGCGAGTTCGGCAGCGCCACGGCCTTGCTGGCCGAGCAGGATCCGAACCGGCGCGGCTTCTATGCCAGCTGGCAGTTCGCGAGCCAGGGCATCACGACCTTCCTCGGCGCCGCCTTCGGCATGGGGCTCAACACCTTGCTGACGCCGGAGCAACTGCTCGACTGGGGTTGGCGGATCCCGTTCTTCTTCGGCCTGTTGCTCGGCCCGGTCGGCCTCTACATCCGCCGGCACCTGGAGGAAGGCGACGAGTTCGACAAGAGCGCCGCCGCCAAGGCCCCGCCGGTGCGCACCGCCCTGCTCGACCAGCGCGGCCGCACGCTCACGTCGATGGGGCTCATCATCCTGGCCACGATCATCTCGTACACGGGGCTGTTCATGCCGACCTTCGCGGTCAAGCAGCTGGGCCTGCCGCCCTCGATGTCCTTCGTGGGCACGATCTGGCTCGGCGTGCTGCAGCTGACGCTGGTGCCGTTCTACGGGGCGTTGTCCGATCGCATCGGGCGCCTGGCCATCATGCGGACTGCGGCGCTCATCATGCTGGTGATGATCGTGCCGCTGTTCTACATGCTGGTCTCGTACCCGTCGGTGACGACGCTGATGATCGCGCTGACCGCCATCGGGCTGGTGGCGACGGCCTACTGGGGGCCGATGGCGGCCACGATGGCGGAGTTGTTTCCTGCGGGCATGCGCGGCACTGGCCTGTCCGTGAGCTACAGCCTTGGCGTGGCCATCTTCGGCGGCTTTGCGCCGTTCATCAGCGCATGGCTCATCACCGCCACGGGCAGCAAGATTTCGCCTGCGTTCTACATGGTGTTCGGCGTGCTCGTCAGCCTCGTGGCACTGCGTGTGGCGCCACGCTACGGCATCAAGTAGACCTGCGGCGGCGCCCGTCTTCGGCAGTGCGCGCCAATGCTAGGCTCGGGTCTTCGATTTTTCACCGCGGGTGCCACCGATGAAATCCGACGACAAGGGCAAGAGCTATTACGGGCGCTATCGCGGACGCGGCTCTTCGCGTCGCAAGGGATGGCGCGCCTACGCAGGACCGCTGTTGGCGGTCATCGCGGTGTTGGTTGCCGGCTTGTACTTCGCACGTGAATCTGATCAGGAAGCAGCGCCCACGGCGGCATCCGGTGGACCGGCCGACGCAGCTGGCAAACCGGTTGAACGCACCGCCGCCCTGCCCCCGCTGAATCTCCCGGCCGATGATGCGCCGCATGGGTCGGGCATGGAATGGTGGTACTACAGCGGCATCCTCGACGCGAAGACGGGCAATCGCTATGCATTCCACGTGGCCGTCTTCGTCGCCAACGGGTTGGTCAAGCACACCGTCATGCATGTGGCGCTGACCGACCTGCAGAACGGCCGGCGCTTCTCGGGCCAAAGCCGCACAGGTGGACTGCCGGCCAAGAGCACCACCAGCGGATTCGATTTCCGGCAAGACGGATGGCAGGTCGCTGCCAATGGCAATGCGCACGTCGTGCGGGCTGAATTCGAAGGCGTCTCGCTGGCGCTCAACTTGAACGATGCGGGCCCCGTGGTCGCGCACAGGGCGGCCGGTTCGGCCACGCCTGGACTGCTCGACTTCGGCAAGAGCGGCATCAGCTACTACTATTCGCGCCCCCGCATGGCCGCGCAAGGCGAGCTCCAGGTCGCCGGACGCCAGATCCCGGTGAGTGGCGACGTCTGGTTCGACCACCAATGGGGCGACTTCGATGTCTTGAGCTTCGGCTGGAACTGGTTCGCCCTGCACCTGGCCGACGGCTCCGATGTGATGCTCTACGACCTCTTCGACTCGGACGGCCGCAAGGTGCTGACCTCCGGCACCGTCTCGACCGCCAAGGGGGCCGTTCCGCTCAAGGCCAGCGAGATCGAACTCACGCCCGGCCGCAAGTGGACGAGTCCGGATACGAAGATCAGCTACGTCGTCGAATGGAACGTCAAGCTGCCTTCCGGCACGTACAGCATCAAGCCTTTCGTCGACGACAGCGAGTTCGAGGCGCAGCAGACGACCGCGAACGTCTACTGGGAAGGCCCGGTGAAAGTGACGGGCAGCACGGAGGGACAGGGGTTCATGGAACTCAGCGGCTACGAGCGCCTGGGTCGCAAGTAGGGCCCGCCTCTACCACTTGCCCTCTTTCGGCAGCGCCTGCGGCTTCTTCTGCCCGGCGGCGGCAATCATCGCTGCGTCACTCTCCCGATTCGCGCGCTTGGCGAAATCGACAGCCGTCATGCCCTGCTCGTTCTTCATCGCCGTGTCGGCGCCCTCGTCGAGCAGCAGCTTCACCGCATCGCTCGATCCGTACATCGCGGCCATCATCAGCGGCGTGGTGCCGTTGGGTGACTGCGCGTCGATGAAGGCGAACTTGTCGAGCAGCAGCTTCATGATCGAGATCTGGCCGCTGGTGGCCGCATAGTGCAGCGGCGTCCAGCCCGTCTTGTTGACGGCGGCGTCGCGCGCGAGCAGCTTGGCGACGACCTCTTGCTGGCCCTTGAGGCTGGCCATCATCAGAGGGCTTTCGTCACTGCCGTTGACGGCGTCGACGTCGGTCTTGGGGGAGTCGACCAGAACCT
The DNA here is from genome assembly GCF_037889975.1 of Variovorax rhizosphaerae. NCBI lineage: Bacteria > Pseudomonadati > Pseudomonadota > Betaproteobacteria > Burkholderiales > Comamonadaceae > Variovorax > Variovorax rhizosphaerae. Next base: position 20,936 of record NZ_JBBKZT010000018.1, read on the forward strand.
GCACGACACGGGGCGAGGGCTCGCGCAAGGCGATCAGCAGGCCGGTCTGTTGCTTGTCGTCACGTGTGTTCGGGTCGAAACCGCGTTCGATCAGGCTGCGCACGCCGCTGGCGTTGTCGCTGCGTACGGCGCGGAAGAAATCGTCGTAGGAACCTGCAACGCTTGCGCAAGAAATTAGCGCAAAAACAAATAGATAGGGGAGTTTTTTAATCGAATACTTCATGACTTGATCGCGCTGAAAAGTGTTTCGAAATTGCGGCTCGTGGCCTCTGCCACGGCCTCGACGGACAGCTGTCGCACTTGGGCAATCTGCTGCGCCACATAGGGCACGTAGGACGGATTGTTGGTCTTGCCGCGGTACGGCACCGGCGCCAGGTAGGGGCTGTCGGTCTCGATGAGCATTCGGTCCATCGGCACGAAGGCCGCCACGTCACGCAGGTCCTGGGCCTTCTTGAAGGTGAGGATGCCGGAGAACGAGATGTAGAAACCGAGGTCGAGCGCGGCGCGCGCCACTTCCGCCGTCTCGGTGAAGCAATGGAACACGCCGCCGGCGGCGTTGCCGGCCCCGGTCTCGCCTTCTTCCCGCAGGATGGACAGGGTGTCGGCCGAGGCATTGCGGGTGTGGATGATCAGCGGCTTGCGTGTCTGCTGCGCCGCGCGGATGTGGACCCGAAACCGGTCACGTTGCCATTCCATGTCGGCCACGCTGCGGCCGCCCTTGCGTTCCGCCATCTGGTAGTAGTCGAGGCCGGTTTCGCCGATGGCCACCACCTTGGGCAGCGCGGCAAGACGCACCAGGTCGTCGAAGCTGGGCTCCTGGATGTCCTCTTCATCGGGGTGCACGCCGACGCTGGCCCAGAAGTTGTCGTAGCGCGCTGCCAGCGAGTGCACGGCGTCGAACTCTTCAAGCTTGGTGCAAATGCACAGCGCCCGGTCGACCTGCGCCGCCTCCATGGCGGCGCGAATCCGCGGCATGTCGTCGATCAACTCGGGAAACGTGAGATGGCAATGGGAGTCGGTGAACATGCCCTATTGTCGCCAACCCGTCGTCGCGGTCTTGGTGGCGGGCTTTCCATCGGCGAAGCGGCATCCAGGCCAACTTGTCTGTGCGGGAGATAGCGCGGGACCGGCTTCGCCGGGCCGCTGGTATCGCCTCGGGTCCAGGGGAGATCCGCAACGCGGCGACCTGGGGCGAGTATTAGATCGTTTGCGTGGGCCGGTCCGAGCCCATCGTGCCGCCCAGCGCCTCCTCGATGCGAGCCTTGAGCTGGCGGGACTTTTCGTCCGACGGAAAGCGGATGCCGACGCCCGGAGCGCGATTGCCTGCGGCACGCACCGGCGTGATCCACGCCACCTTGCCTGCGACCGGATAGCGCTGCGGATCATCGGGCAGCGTCAGCAGCACGTAGACGTCGTCGCCGAGCCGGTACTCGCGCGCGGTGGGAATGAAGATGCCGCCTTCTGCGAACAAGGGGATGTAGGCCGCGTACAGCGCACCCTTTTCCTTGATGGCCAACTGGATCACGCTGGGCCGTGGGGAATTGGCGGCTGGGGTGGCGGTGGTGGTGTTCATCATGGGCGAGGTGGGGCCGAGTGTAGGGTGCTTCGCGCTTCGCTCACAAGCGCCTCCAGCATGAGGCCGGGGTTGAAGGGATGCTCGGCGGTGCGGGCTGCGGCGGCGAGCGACTTCGACCAGCGCGCCAATGCACGGCTGGATGGCGGCTTCGGCAGGTCCGCCGCATAGAAGAAGCGTGGCGCGGCGCCCTGCCCCACGGCCATCAGGTCGTGGCAGAGCTTTTGCAGCGCGTCGATCGCCTGGCTGGGCGCATGGCCGGATAACGCGGCGACCTCACCCTTGGCCATGGCCTTGGGCAACGACGACCAGGCTTTGGGCGAGCCGCCGTTGCGCGCCTGGCGCAGGGCGTCGCTGGGCCTGCCGCCCGCCGCGCGCAGCAACGCGCCGGCGTCGGCCGCGGGAACACCTTGCGCCACCAGCCAGGCTTGCGCCTGCTCTTCTGCAGGCCACGGCAAGGTGTAGCCGATGCAGCGGCTGCGGATGGTGGGGAGCAATTGCCAGGCCGCTTCGCTGGCCAGCACGAAGCGCACGTCACCGACCGGCTCTTCCAGCGTCTTGAGCAGCGCATTGGCCGAGATCGCGTTCATGCGCTCGGCCGGATAGACCAGCACCACCTTGCCTCGGCCACGCGCGCTGGTGCGCTGCGCGAAACCGACCGCGTCGCGCATGGATTCGACGCGGATTTCCTTGCTGGGCTTGCGCTTCTTGTCGTCGATGTCGGCCTGCGACTTCTCGTCGAGCGGCCAGTTGAGGTCCATCATCGCGACCTCGGGCATCAGCACGCACAAGTCGGCATGGGTGCGGACATCGATGGCATGGCAGCTGCCGCAATGGCCGCAGGCGCCCTGCGCCGTGGGCTGCTCGCACAGCCAGGTGCTCGCCAGGGCCAAGGCGAGTTCGTACTGGCCGAGACCGGATGGGCCTTGCAGCAGCCAGGCATGGCCGCGCTGGCGCAGCAGTTCGGTCAGCGGCGCATGCAGCCAGGGCAATAGATTGCTCATGGGCGCACCTCCAGGATCTGCACCACGGTCACGCCACCCCCCGCGCCTGTAGCGTCGATTCGATCTGCTGCCACACCTGCTCGCGCGGGCGGTCGGCATCGATGCGCGCGAAGCGTGGCGCCGCTGCGGCCCGGTCGGCATAGCCTTGGGCGACGCGCCGGAAGAACTCGACGGGTTGGGCCTCGAACTTGTCGGGCAGCCGCGCGCCGGCCAGGCGCTCGGCAGCGATCTCCGGCGGGAGGTCGAACCAGAGCGTGAGGCCGGGTTGCAGCAGCACATCGGCATGCGCCGGATCGGCCTGGACCCAGCGTTCCAGCATGCCGAGCACACCCAGGTCGAAGCCCCGGCCCGCACCCTGGTAGGCGAAGGTCGCGTCGGTGAAGCGGTCGCACAACACCACGTCGCCGCGCTTCAGGGCAGGGACGATGACCTGCAAGACATGCTCGCGCCGGGCCGCAAAGACGAGCAGCGACTCGGTCAGCGGGTCCATTGGTTCGTTCAGCACCAGCGTGCGCAGCGTTTCGCCGAGTGGCGTGCCGCCAGGTTCCCGGGTGCGGGTGACGGCGCGGCCCTGGCCGCGGAACAGCGCTTCGAGCGCGTCGATGTGGCTCGACTTGCCGGCGCCGTCGATGCCTTCGAGCGAGAGAAACAGGCCCGTGGTCATTGCGGCCCCCACGCTGGGCACTTCGTGTCCTCGATGCCCCCCGGCGCGGCGCTCGTTGCTTGCCCCGACGCCCGGCACTTCGTGTCGCTCATTGTCGATTCCGTTGATAGCGGTTCACCGCGTTGTTGTGCTCATCGAGCGAATTGCTGAACTGGCTGGTGCCGTCGCCGCGCGAGACGAAGTACAGCGACTTGCCCTGCGCCGGCTGCACGGCGGCGAGCAAGGCGCCCTTGCCGGGCATGGCGATGGGGGTGGGCGGCAGGCCGTTGCGGGTGTAGGTGTTCCAAGGGGTGTCGGTCTGGAGGTCCTTCTTGCGGAGGTTGCCGTCGAAGCGCGTGCCCAGGCCGTAGATGACGGTGGGGTCGGTCTGCAGCGGCATGCCGGCGCGCAGGCGGTTGATGAAGACCGAGGCGATCTGCGCCCGCTCATTGGCCTTGCCTGTCTCCTTTTCGACAATGCTGGCCAGGATCAGCGCCTCGTCGGCCGACTTCAGCGGCAGGTCGGACGCACGTGCGGCCCACGCGGCGGCGAGCTTGCGGTCCATGGCGCGCATCGCGCGCTGCAGGAGGGCGGTGTCGGTGGAGTTCTTGGAGTAGGTGTAGGTGTCCGGGAAGAAGCGGCCTTCCGGGTGCTGGCCCGGGCGGCCGAGCTTTTCCATCAGGGCCTCATCGCTCAGCGCGGCGGTTTCCGGCTTCAACTGGTCGGCCTTGGCCAGCGCCACGCGCACCTGTCGGAAATTCCAGCCCTCGACCAGTACGACGCTGCGCGTGGCTTCCTCGCCGCGCACGAGCACATTCAGCAGGATCTTCGGTGTCACGCCCGGCTCCAGTTCATAGCTGCCGGCGCGCAACTGCCGGGACTGGCCCGATAGGCGGAACCACCCGTAGAGGAGCTTTGGTTGCACGTCGACGCCGGCGTCGGCCACGGCCTGGGCTATGCCGCGCGGCGTGGTGCCGGGTTCGATGGACAGGTCCAGCGAGGGCGCGGAAAGCTTCAAAGGCTGTTGCACCCACCACAGTCCCCAGGCGCCGACAGCGAGCGCCGCGAGGGCAGCCAGCAAGAAAACTTTCAGGAAGAAACGTCGCACGAGCAGGTTCGGGGAGTGGAAAGCGCTTGGCCCTGCGGAGTGAACGGATGCGGGCCGGCCATGATAATTCAGCGATGAACCCCGTTGTGCTCAATGGCATCGCTGCCCTCCCCCACCTCGGCGTGATCCGCGCCGAAGGCCCAGACGCCGCTTCCTTCCTTCACGGTCAACTCACCCAGGATTTCTCCCTGCTCGACGGCACGCAAGCCCGCCTGGCCGCGCTGTGTACCGCCAAGGGCCGCATGATCGCGAGCTTCATCGGCATCCGGCCGCAGCCCGATTCGATCCTGCTGGTGTGCAGCCGCGACATCCTGGCGGCCACGCTCAAGCGACTGCAGATGTACGTGCTGCGCGCCAAGGCGAAGCTCAGCGATGCCAGCGCGGATTTCGCGCTGTACGGCGTGGCCGGCACCGCGCTGGCGAGCAACGGTATCGACGCATCTGCCGCGCCGGGCCTGCGCAGCTTGGTCGGCGAAGCCAGCGTGGTTTCGCTCTATCCGGCCGATGGCATTCCCCGCGCTTTGTGGATCGCACCCGTCGCCAGCCCCGCGCCGACCGGCACCGAAATGGATGCCAACCTCTGGCAATGGAGCGAGGTGCGCAGCGGCATCGCGACGCTGACCACGCCAGTGCTCGACGCCTTCGTGCCGCAAATGCTGAATTACGAATCGGTGGGTGGCGTGAACTTCAAGAAGGGCTGCTACCCCGGCCAGGAAATCGTGGCGCGCAGCCAGTTCCGCGGGACGCTGAAGCGCCGGGCCTATGTGGTACGCGCCGACGCGCCCGTCACCGCGGGCGAGGAAGTGTTCGCGGCCAACGATGCGGAACAGCCGGCCGGCACCGTCGTGCAGTCGGCCGCGTCGCCATCGGGCGAATGGTCGGCCATCATCTCGATGCAGATTGCGGCGATGGAAGCCGGCGGTCTGCGAGCCGGTGGACCCGAAGGCGTGGCGCTGACCGTCGATCCCCTGCCCTATCCCCTGCTCGCGGATATTTGATCCACCCCCGATGCGCCTGCGGCGCAACCGGGCCGATCCGGGATTCCTGATCGCCGACGAAAAAGCGGCTCCTGCGCGCAAACGCAGGAGCCGCTTTTCATTCGCCAGACCCGAAGGTCAGCCGAGGATCACTTCCACTTCCAGCCGATGCCGGCGTTGACGCCCACATCCTTGCCGGTCGTCGCCAGGCCCACGCCCCAGGACATCTTGCCGTCCTTGGCCATCTCCTTGAAGTTGACGGCGATGGCCGAGTAGCCCTTGTAGTTGCCCACGCCCACGCCGACGGCCTTGTCGCCGGCTTCCATGGTCGGCATGTAGGTGCCGGACATCGCGAAGCCCATGGCCACGCCGGAGTAGGCACCCTTCTGCAGATCGGCCACCTGGCCCTGGATCTGGCCGACTTGCGATTGGAGCGCGTTGACCTGGCCGGCGACCTGACCCACTTCGCCGCTCACGGACTTCAGCTGCGCCACGTTGGCGGCGTCGCTGTCTTCCGAGCCGGCGGCCACGCCGGTGATCTGGCGCGTCTGGCCGTCGCCGCCAACCGCGACGGCACCTTGCGTGCTGGTCGTGGCAGCCACCGCAGCCTTCTGCTTGTCGGTCGCGCTCTCGCTCACAAAGCCAGCGACGCCAGCGTTACGCGTTGCGGCCGAACCCGCGCCGATCGCCACGCCGCCATTGACCTGCACCACCGCGCCGAAGCCGATGGCCGTGCCTCGCGACACCGCCGCACTGCCGCCAGCGTCCGTCTGCTCGCCGATGGCCACGCCGTTGTTGCCGGCACGGGCATTGGCACCCATGGCTTGCGAGCCGCCGCTGGACACCGCGCCGTTGCCGATGGCAATGGCGTTGGTGCCGGTGGCTTGCGCGCCCTGGCCCATTGCCACGGCGCTGGTGCCGCTGGCCACGGCCTGCGGGCCGATCGCCACTGCGTGGGCGCCGGTGGCCGACGAATCGTCCAGCGTCGAGTTCGTGTGGAAGTACTTCGTGCCGTTCTGGTTGATGCTGTTGAGTGCATCGCCCACGTTGTTGACGTTCGAGGTCGAGCCGTCCGCATTGCGCACGGTGTAGCTCGGTGCCGACCACTTGCCGCTGGAAGCGTCGTAGGTCGAGCCGCCACCGAGGCCAGCCGCCGCGCCGGAGCCGACGGATGTCAGGTTGTTCGTCACCTTGGACGCGGCGTCCTTGATGTCCGAGACAGTGGTCGACAGCGACGACACACCCGCAGCGGACGCATTGCCCATGCCATTGAGGCTGGTCGACAGCGAACTGAGGCCGCCTTCCAGGCCGTCGACGCGGTTGGTCACGTTGTCGACACGGCCCGTCAGGTTGCCGAGGCCGGTGGACAGGCTGCCCACGTCGGTGGCCAGGCCGCTGATGCTGCTCGAGGTCGAGGTCGAGAGCGATGCCAGGCCATTGCCCAGGTTGCTCAGGCCGGTCGAGGTGGAACTCGACAGCGAGCTCACCGTGTTCGTCAGGTTGCCCACGTCAGAGCTCAGCGAGCCGAGATCGGTGCCCGTCTTGTCGAGGTTGCTGGCCACCTGGAAGAGCTGGCTGCCGTTGATCGCGTCGGTGCTGCTGGCGTCGATCTGGCCGGCGGCGACGTTCTGCACCTGGCGTTCCGCGTCCTTGGCACCCACGCTGAAGCTGCCCACCGGCGCACTGCCGGCGAAGTTGTTGTACGTGGTGCTGCCCACCGTCACGTTGTTGACCACCGTGACCTTGCCAGACTGGGAACCGGCGCCGATGGCGACCGAATTGTTGAAGCCGGCAACCGCGTTCGGGCCGATGGCCACGCTGTCCACACCGATGGCCCTGCTGTCCGCGCCGGTCGAGTTGGCATGGAAATACTTCGTGCCCTTGGTGTTGATGCTGTCGAGTGCATCGCCCACGTTGTCGGCCTGGCTGGTCGAGCCGTCGGCGTTGTAGACCGTGTACGACGGAGCGCTGATCTTGCCCGTGGCCGGGTCGAACTTGGCGCCGCCGCCCAGGCCGGCCGCTGCCGAGTCACCCAGGTTGGTGCCCTTGGCTTGCAGGTCGCTGATGCTGCTCGAGGTCGAGGTCGACAGCGAACCGATGCTGGCCGTCGTCGAGGTCGACAGCGAGCTCAGGCCGTTGGCCGTGGAAGTCGACAGCGAGCCGATGCTCGAAGCGGTGGACGTCGACAGCGAATTGATGCTGTTGGCGACGTTGCCGAAGCTGGTCGACGTGGAGGTCGACAGCGAACCGACGCTGGCGTTGACGGCGTCGAGGCTGGTCTGCATCGAGGTCGACAGCGAACCGAAGTCGCCGCTGGCCTTGTCCAGGTTGGCCGCCACTTGATAGAGCTGGCTGCCGTTGACGGCGTCCGTGCTGTCTTCTGCGATTTGACCTGCCGCCACGTTCTGGATCTGGCGTTCCGCGTCCTTCTTGCCGACGCTGAAGCTGCCTGCGGGCGTCGCACCGGCGAAGCCGCCGAAGGTCTGCGCGCCCACCGTGGCGCTGTTCACGGCCTTGGCTTCCTTCGTCTGCGCGCCGGAGCCGATCGCGACCGAGCTGGCATCCGCGGCGACGGCGTTCGGGCCGATGGCGACGCTTTCGGCACCGAGGGCCTTGCTGTCTGCGCCGTTGGAGTTGGCGTGGAAGTACTTCGTGCCCTTGGTGTTGATGCTGTTCAGCGCGTCACCGACGTTGCTGGCCGTGCCGGTCGAGCCGTCGGCGTTGTACGTCGTGTACGACGGTGCGCTGACCTGGCCCGTGGCTGCGTCGTAGGTCGCGCCGCCACCGAGGGCCGCTGCAGTCGACTGGCCTTGCTTGTCGGTCGCCACTTGCAGGCTGCTGATGCCGGTCGAGAGGCCCGCACCCATGTTGGCGAAGCCGCTCGAGGTCGAGGTCGACAGCGAGGACAGGTCCGACGCCAGGTTGCCCAGGCCGACCGAGGTCGAGGACGACAGGCTGCCGATGCTGGAAGCCGTGGCGGTCGAGAGCGAGCTCAGGCCGCTGAAAGCCGTGTTCAGGCCGGCCGACGTGGAGGTCGACAGCGACGAGATGTCCGAACGGTTCTGGGCAGTCACCCTGGAAACCTGGTACAGCTGGCTGCCGTTGACGGCGTCCGTGCTCGCATCCGACAGGCGGCCTGCCGCGACGTTGTGGATCTGGCGCTCGGCACCGGCATCGCCGACGCTGAAGCTGCCCACCGGCGCGCCGCCGGCGAAGGAACCGAAGTCCGTGCCGTTCGTGGAGAAGCCGCTCACGCCCACAGCTGCCGAGGTCTTCGCGCCCTGACCGATCGCGACCGACTTGTCATGCGATGCCACGGCGTTCGGGCCGATGGCCACGCTGTCCGCGCCGGTGACGACGCTGTCAGCTGCCGTCGAGTTGGCATGGAAGTACTTCGTGCCCTTGGTGCTGATGTTGTCGAGCGCGTCGCCGACGTTGTTCACCGTGCTGGTCGAGCCGTCGGCGTTGTACGTCTTGTAGGACGGTGCGTTGATCTCACCCGTCGCGGCGTTGTAGCTGGCGCCACCGCCGAGTGCGGCCGCGGTCGTGTCGCCTTGCTTGTCGGCAGACGTTTGCAGTGCGCTCACGCCGGTGGACAGGCCTGAGCTGAAGTTGTCGAAGCTGGTCGACGTGGAGGTCGACAGCGAGGCGATGTCGGACGCGGTCGAGGTCGACAGCGAGTCGATGCGGCTGTTGGCGTTGCCAAGACCCGTGGAGGTCGAGGTCGACAGGCTGCCGATCTGCGAAGCCGTGGAGGTCGACAGCGAGTTGAGGTTGCTGTTGGTCGTGGCGAGACCCGTCGACGTGGAGGTCGAGAGCGAATCGAGGCCCACGCGGTTCTGGTCGACGACCTTGGCCACCTGGTAGAGCTGGCTGCCGTTCACGGCGTCCGTGCTGGCGGCCGTGATGCGGCCTGCTGCCACGTTCTGCACCTGGCGTTCGACACCGGCATCGCCCACGCTGAAGCTGCCCGTGGGCACGGCGCCGGCAAAGGAGCCGAAGCTGGTCGTGCCGACCGTGGCCGTCGGTGCGTTCACCGCGCCTTGGGTCTTGGAGGCCGAGCCGATGGCGACCGAGCGGTCATGCGAGGCCACGGCGTTCGGGCCGATGGCGACGCTTTCCGCGCCGGAGGCGACGCTGTCGGCGCCGGTCGAGTTGGCGTGGAAATACTTGATGCCGTTCTTGTTGATCGCAGCGAAAGCGTCACCGACGTTGTTGACCGAGCCGGTCGTGCCGTCGGCGTTGTACGTGGTGTAGGCCGGGGCGCTGATCTTGCCCGTGGCGGCGTCATAGGTCGAGCCGCCACCGAGGTTGGCGGCTGCGGCGTTGCCCAGCGAGTCGGTCTTGGCGTTCTGGTTGGCGATGCTCGTCGAGAGCGAGGTCGTGCCGGCGCCGGCGTTGGCCAGGCTGGACGAGGTCGAGGTCGACAGCGATGCGATGTCGGCGGCCGTCGAGGTCGACAGGCTGTTGATGCCCGAGGCGGTCGTGGTGGACAGCGAGTTCAGCTTGCTGTCGGCCGTCGCGAAGCCGCTCGACGTGGAGGTCGAGAGGGAGTTGACGCTGTTGGTGACGGTCGTCAGGCCGGCCGAGGTGGAGGTCGACAGCGAGTTGAGCTTGCTGTCGGCGTTGGCGAAGCCGGTCGAGGTCGACGACGAGAGCGAAGCCACGCTGCCGGCGACATCGGCCAGGCCGGTCGACGTGGAGGTCGACAGCGAGTTGATCTTGCTGTCGGCGCTGGCCAGGCCCGCCGAGGTGGACGTCGACAGCGAGTTGATCTTGCTGTCGGTATTGGCGAAGCCTGCGGACGTCGAGGTCGACAGCGAGTTGATGCCGTTGGCGGTGGACGTGGAGAGCGAGCTGAGGCCATCGGCCGTCGAGGTCGAGAGCGAGTTCAGGTTCTTGTTGGTCACATCGACCTGCGTGGCCACGCTGTGCAACTGGCTGCCGTTGACGGCATCCGTGCTGTCGGCCGAGACGCGGCCGGCGGCCACGTTCTGGATCTGGCGTTCCGTGCCCACGTCACCCACGCTGACGACGCCAGACGGCGTGCTGCCTGCGAAGTTGCCGAAGGTCGTGTCGCCGACCTTGGCGCCGGCCGTCGGCGTGCCGTAGCCGTTCGTCTTCGAGAAGCTGCCGATGGCGACGTTGCCGTCTTCAGCCTGTGCCTGGTAGCCCATGGCAACGGCCAGCTTGCCGGCCGTTGCTTCGCCACCGATGGCGATGGCGTCACGACCCGTCGTCTTGCTGTCGTCGCCGGTCGAGCTGGCGTGGAAGTACTTGATGCCGTTGGCGTTGATGCTGGCGAGCGCATCGCCGACGTTGTTGACCGAACCGGTCGAGCCGTCGGCGTTGTAGACCGAGTAGGACGGAGAGCTGATGTTGCCCGTCGCCGTGTTGTAGGTCGCGCCGCCGCCGAGGCCGGTAGCCGCCGTCTGGCCGAGCGTGTCGGTCGTCGTCTTCAGGTCGCTGATGCCGGTGGACATCGAGCCCTGGAAGCTGTTGAACGCGGTCGATGTGGAGGTCGAGAGCGAGCTGACGCTGTTGGCGACGTTGGCCAGGCCGCTCGAGGTCGAGCTGGACAGCGAGCCGATGCTGGATGCCGTGGTGGTCGACAACGAGCTGAGGCTGCTGTTGGTCGTGGCCAGGCCCGTCGACGTGGAGGTCGAGAGCGAGTTGATCTTGTTGTCTGCATCGGCGAAGCCGGTCGCGGTCGAGGTCGACAGCGAATCGAAGGCCGTGGTGACGCCGGCGAGTTGCGAGCCGTTCACTGCGTCCGTGCTGGTGCTCGAGATGACACCGGCCGCGACGTTCTGGATCTGGCGTTCCGCACCGGCCTTGCCGACACTCACGACGCCGGCGGTGGCACTGGCGATGCCAGCCGCGGTAGCGCCCATCAGCGTCGTGTTGCCGGTATGCACCGCGCCCGTCACGGAATCGGTGCCCAATGCCACGTCATTGGCGTTGGTGGCGACGGCGTTCGTGCCGATTGCCATGCCGTTGGCTTGGCTGGCGCGTGCGTTGACGCCCACGGACACCGCATTGGCGCCGCCGCTCAGCGCTTGAGCGCCAATGGCCACGGCGTTGGTGTTGGTCGCCTTGGCGGCCCCTGTTGCATTGCCACCAATTGCGACGGCACTCGCGCCGGACGCAATGGAACTGGCCCCGAGGGCCACGGAAAAGTCGCCCGTCGCCGTGGTCGCGGTCGAAGTCGGATTGCCGCCGATCGCCACTGCGTTGTTGCCGGTCGCTGTCGCCACGTTGCCGATGGCAATCTGCGAGCCTGGGCCAGAAGCATTGGCCAGTGCGCCAATGGCGACACCCGAGCCGACGGTGGCAACCGCGCGGGCCTGATTCCCGAGCGCGACGCCGGAATAGTTTGTCTGGGTAGATTTGCCGATTGAAATGGAGCCGCCGCCATTTGACACCGCACTCGTGCCAATGGCCATCCCATTTGCCGCGGTCGCCGATGCGTTCGTACCGATTGCAATCGTATCCACGCCTGTAGCGCTGCTGTCGGCGCCCGTGCTGTTCGCGTGGAAGTACTTGATGCCCTTGCTGTTGATGTTGTTGATGGCCGTGCCCACGTCGTTGGCCGTGGACGTCGTGCCATTGCCGTTGTAGGTCGTGTAGGCGGGTGCCGAGATGGCGCCAGTCACGGGGTCGTAGGCCGAGCCGCCACCCAGTGCTGCAGCCGTCGTCTGGCCGAGCTTGTCGGTTTCGACGTTCAGGGCGTTGACATTGGTCCAGAGAGACGCGACGTTGCTCATCGCTGTGCTGACGCCGGTCGACAGGCTGCTGTTGCTGGTGCTCAACTGGGCCACCGTTACGGCGTCCGTCGCAGCGGCACCGTCGGCGATGTTGGTGAGGCGGCGGGTGGCGCCGGTCCGACCGAACGAGACTTCGCTGCCGGGTGCGGCCTGGTTGGTCAGGTAGCCGGTGGTGGTCGGCGCAACCGTGCCGGTGTCGCTGTCGCGGCCGATGGCGACGCTGTTGTCGTAGCGCCCGTTGGCGTTGTAGCCGATGACGGTGGCGAACTGCCCTGTCGCATTGGCGATGGGGCCGATGGCCGTGGAGTTGAGTGCCGCCTGCGCCTGGACGCCGATGGCAATGCTCGACCCGGCGGAGACAGCACCTGCGCCGATGGCGAGCGCCGAACCGGCCTTGGCTTGCGAGTTGTAGCCGATGGCGGCGGAATTCTGGCCCAGCGCCTGGGATCCCGGGCCGAGCGCGAACGAAGCGCCCCCGCTGGCGGTGGCATTGCTTCCGATCGCGACCGCGTCAGCCCCGGTCGCAACAGAGTCCGCACCCGTGCTGTTGGCGTGGAAGTACTTGATGCCTTGCGCATTGATGTTGGAGATGCTGGTGCTCAGCTGCGCCACGGTCACAGCGTCCTGCTGTGCCGCGCCATCGGCGACGTTGGTGATGCGGCGCAGCATGCTGCTGTTGCCCACCGACACTTCGCTGCCCGGTGCGGCCGAGTTCGTCAGGTAGCCGGTGCCGGTCGGCGCGCTGGCCGACGTGGTGCTGCTGTAGCCGAGGGCCACGCTGTTGGCGGACTGGGCCTTGGCGCCCTGGCCGATGGCGACCGCGTAGGCTTGTGAAGCCGCTGCATTGGAGCCGACAGCCACTGCGGCCGTGCTGGAAGCCGCGGCGCTCACACCGAAGGCCACGGACGAGGTGCCCGATGCGTTTGCGCCCGCGCCGACGGCAGCCGCCGAGCCGACCGATGCTGAAGAGTTGACACCCACCGCGACCGCGTTGTCGCCGGCTGCAGAACTGTTCTGCCCCAATGCGCTCGAGGAAGCGCCGGCAGACTTTGCATCGCGGCCGATGGCGGTCGAGCTGGCGCCCGCAGCCGTTGCAGTGGAGCCGAAGGCGGAAGACGCGTAACCCGTTGACCTGGCATCGTTGCCGACTGCGACGGAAAAATCGCCGCCGGACTTTGCATTGAGACCGAAGGCCGATGACTGGTCGCCGGTCGCCTGGCTCTGGAAACCGACCGCCGTGGTGTAGCCATTGGCTGCCGAAGCCTTGAAGCCAATGGCTGTGGCGCTGTAGTTGCTGGCGACGGATTGGGCGCCGATGGCCACGCTCTCATCACCCGTTGCCTGTGCACCCTTGGTCGCGTCGGCGCCGATCGCCACGGCGCCGACACCGGAGGCCAGAACGCCCGCGCCACTCGCCGTGTTCGAGGTTCCGCCGATCGCGGTCGCAGTGTCTTTGGACGCGGTGCTGTTGTAGCCAAGTGCCACGCTGGAGGTGCCAGCCGCCTTGGCCTGCAGGCCTGCGGCCAGGGCGTACTGCCCGGCCGTCGCGGCGAACCCGAGTGCGGTGCCGGCTTTGGCGGTCACCGTGGCGAAGCCGCCAAGGGCCGTCGCGGCGGATTGGCCGTTGCCCGTGGCGCCGCAACCCAACACGTTCGACCAGGTGCCACTGCCGTCCACCGGGTTTCCGGGTGCGCCGTAGCTCACGACGCCGTCAGGACCTACCGAAGCGCCAGCCGTGCAAGCACCACCTGTTCCCGTATAGGTGTTTGCCGCTGCCGGGATGCTCACCCCCATCAGCGTCAAGCACGCGGCGACGGTGGATGTGAGCCTGACGACGTAATTGCGCCCGCCGCCAGAACGGCTGTCGGACTGGCAGGACTTGCCCTTGGCGGTGCTGATTTCCGATGCGGCGACGAACGTGCCCAGCGACTCGTTCCAGATGCTCTTGAATGACTTGTTCATGATTGGCTAACTCCAAAAATGCCGGATGATTTTTTCGGGGCAGTCATTCCGACCAAGTGACGTGCCGGCTGAATTTCTTCAGCGATTTCGAAATAAAAATCGCTGGCCTTTCAGGTGGCTGGCAATGTTTATTTGCATGTATGTATTGGACCTTTTACGGGTTTTCCCGTATGCAGGTCGCGTCCGAGCCGGGCTTGGGAAACTTCGCACACGGGCGCTGACATTTCTGCTGCGCCCTCTCGTTTTCAGAGGGAAGTTTTTATTTTTCAGATAATTCGACGTGATACTTCACGCGAATTCTGAGATATGGATTCGCCCGGCATTGCACCGTGGCGGCAGGTGAAAAAAAAGATCCCCGGAAACTCTCGCTTCCGGGGAAAGGTCCCTCTCCATATCGCCCTCACGGGGCGCCTCTCGTTACTTTTTATATTTGCTTGAGGTGACAGCTGATGAAATGTATTGGACCATCCTGGTCGGGGTATTCATACTGGAAAATTCCGCGCGTCGTGCGGGATATTTCCTAAACTTCTTTTCAGGCAGCGATTTGAAATTACATGAATCAAGGACCCGACGGCAATTGACAATTTGCGCAACGATGGCATGGCGAGCGAAGGCAAAAAAATCCCCGGAGACTTGCGTCGCCGGGGATCAGATTCCTCCCAACCCTCGCCCTCAAGGGGCGCTTCTTCTTGTCTTCACATTTGTTTTGATGCGTGACAGCAGATGGATGTATTGGAGCAGTCACCCGGGCTGGGCGATGCAGGACGCGTCTGCGCACCGCCCGGAAACTTCCGGGCAGGGCCACGGGCGATTCGGCCGTCAGAGCATCCGGCGCATCTCGATGTGGCCGATGCCGGCTTCCTCGAAGGGCTCGCCACTCGGCACATAGCCCAGCCGCGCGTAGAAGGCCTCGGCGCTTTGCTGCGCATGGAGCCGGACCTCGCAGTCGCCGCGCGCGCGGGCGGCGTCCTCGAGCAGCTTGAGCACAGAGGCGCCATGGCCGCCGCCGCGCATCGCGCGATGCACCGCCATGCGGCCGACGCGCGCGATGCCAGGCGCTTCGCTGAGGAGGCGCCCCGTGGCGATGACCCGGCCCAGGCGGTTGCGTGCCACCCCGTGCACGGCGACGGCATCGTGCTCGTCCCATTCCATGTCGACCGGGACCTTCTGCTCCTCGATGAAGACCTCGCGCCGCAGCGCGCCGGCGCCCTCCCCGAGCTCGTCCCAGGAACCGGCGACGACCTCGAAGACCGGTTCGCGCGCCTCGTAGTCCGTGAGCAAGGCACGCAGCACCTGGGGCACTTGCCTGGAGGTCTGTGTGGCCGGGTCGGCAAAGACGTAGACCAGCTCGCAGGTCACGAGCAAGGCGTCGCCACGGAACAGCGCGCCTTCGAAGTGGATCGACGAGTTGCCGATGCGCGCGCAGCGCATGCCCACGTCGATCACGTCATCGACCCGTGCCGAGGCGTTGAACTCGATCGTCGCCTTGCGCACGTAGAGGTCGCCACCCATCGCGACCATCGATTCCTCGTAGGGCAAGGCCAGCGCGCGCCAGTAGTCGGCGATGGCGGTGTCGAAGTACATCAGGTAGTGCGCGTTGAAGACGATCTTCTGCATGTCGACTTCGGCCCAGCGCACGCGCAGGCGGTGAAAGAAACGGAAATCGCTACGGCGGGGCATCAAGGTCTCCTGGGGCTGTTGTGGGGGTTGTCTCGGGCGGGCCGATTCTCCATCGCCGCCACAATCGCCGGCACCACATAGGAGACATTGCGCATGTTGAAGAAAGTGTTCGTCGCGCTCACGTTGCTGATGGCGGTGCTCGCCGTCTATCTGGCGTTGTGGCCGGTGCCGGTGGCGCCGGTGGCCTGGGTGGCGCCCGCCGAACCCGGCTACACGGGTGCCTTCGCGGTGAACGACCGTCTGGCCAGCCTCAACATGATCGACCTCGGCCGCGAGGAAGGGCCGGAGCACATCGCCATCGGGCCCGACGGCATGCTCTACACCACGGTGGCCAGCGGCAACATCCTGCGCATGCGCCCCGACGGCGCCGCGCAGCAGGTGTTCGTCAACACCGGCGGCCGGGTGCTGGGCTTCGACTTCGACGCGGCCGGCAATCTGATCGCGGCGGATGCGGTCAAGGGCCTGCTGTCGGTGAGCCCGGCGAAGCAGGTCAGCGTGCTGGCCGACAAGGTCGGCGGCGACCCGATCCGCTATGCGGATGCCGTGGCGGTGGCGCGCGGCGCCGGCTCGGGCGGCAGGATGTACTTCAGCGATGCCTCGACGCGCTTCGCACCGGCGGACTGGGGCGGCACCTTCGAGGCCAGCGTGCTGGACATCATCGAGCAGTCGTCGACCGGCCGCATCCTCGTCTACGACCCGGCCACGAAGGCGACGCGCATCGTCGCGCGCGGCCTGTCCTTTGCCAATGGCGTGGCGTTGAGCACGGACGAGAAGAGCCTGTTCGTGGCGGAGACGGGCAAGTACCGCATCTGGAAGATCGACGTGCAGGCGCGCGACCTCGACCTGCGGGCCGGCCCCGTCGCGCAGGCCAGCGTGCTGTTCGACAACCTGCCCGGCTACCCGGACAACCTCATGCGTGGCCTCGACGGAAAGATCTGGGCGGGCCTGGTCAAGCCGCGCAACCCCGCCGTCGACAGGATGGCCGACAAGCCCTTCCTGCGCAGCCTGTCGCTGCGCCTGCCGCGCGCGATGTGGCCGGTGCCCAAGGCCTACGGGCATGTCATGGCGTTCACGGAGGACGGCAAGGTGGTGGCGAACATGCAGGATCCGACGGGCGCCTATCCCGAGGCGACGAGCATCACCGAGACGGCGGAACGGCTCTATGTGCAGAGCCTGCACGCGAAGGGGCTGGGGTGGTTGAAGCGCATGCCGGCGCCTTAGCGACCCCGCTTGGCCCATTGCCCCGCGGGCTCGCCCTCCAGCGGCTTCAACCAGTCTGACGCGGCCTCGGTCGGCCCCATCGAGCGCAGCCGCTCGTCGCGCCACAACTCTGCGGCGGTCTCCTCGAGCACATCAGGGTCCACCGTGCGCCAGTGCCGCTGAAGGCGATGGGCGCAGGCCGCGATCCAGACGGTGGAGGGAAGGGAATCCATGTCGACACTGTATGCGCATACAGTTCTCTTGTCCATGGCCAGCGAAGTCCGCGCAACGCAGTCGGAAGTGCTGCGGGCGCGCTCAATGCCGCTGCGATCCGCTCCTTCGTCACGCTGCTGCGGCAGTCGTTGCCCCAAAGGTCAGTTGCCAATCGCTCCCCCAGTAGCGACCATTTGCGGCCCAGCAAGAGCCACACGGTCCTCCCGGCGCCAGCAGGCGGCACCGGATCTTCCGTGGAGGAGGAGCGGATGGACCTGCACGTCAAGACATTTCCAGGCGCCTTCCCGGCGCTGCTTGTGATCGCCTTGTTGACGGCGTGTTCCGGCAAGGAGCCCGAGAAGCCGCCCGTCCCGGTCGCCGAAGTCGCGGTGCAGGTGGTCAAGACGCAGCTGGTGCCCGTGACCTTCGACTTCGTCGGCCAGACCGAGAGCTCGCAGCAGGTGGAGATCCGCGCACGGGTCAACGGCTTCCTGGAAAAGCGCCTGTACAACGAAGGCGCCTTCGTCAAGCCCGGGCAGGTGATGTTCCTGATCGACCCGAAGCCCTTCGACGCCGACCTCCAGGCCGCACGCGCCGAGCTCGCGCAGCAGAAGGCGCGGCTCAGCACGGCGCGCGCCAACCTCCAGCGCGTGAAGCCGCTGGTGGCCGACAACGCGCTGGCCGTGAAGGACCTGGACGATGCCACCGGCAACGAGCAGGCCGCGACCGCGGCGGTGGAAGCGGCCGGTGCGAAAGTCACCAACGCGACGCTCAATCTCAGCTACGCGACGATCACCTCGCCCGTGGCCGGCCTCTCGTCTTTTGCGAAGGTGCAGAACGGCGCCTACGTCAGCGGGCAGAACAGCGTGCTCACCTACGTCGCGAAGCTCGACCCGATGCGCGTCAACTTCAGTCTGTCGGAGAACGAGTCGCTGCGCAGGAAGGACGAGATTGCCAAGGGCCTGCTGACCAAGGCGCCGAACGACGACTACACAGTCGAACTGCTGCTGGCCGACGGATCGACTTTCCCGGCACGTGGCCGGATCACCTTTGCGGATGCGGCATTCAGCCAGGAGACCGGCACCTTCCTGCTGCGTGCGGAGATTCCCAATCCTGAAGGTGACCTGCGACCGGGGCAGTTCGTGCGCGTCAGGGTGTACGGATTCAAGCGGCCCAATGCGATCGTCGTGCCGCAGCGGGCCGTGCAGCAGGGGCCGCGCGGCGCCTTTGTCTGGGTCGTGAGCCCCGAGGGCAAGGCAGTGCCGCAGCCTGTGGAGGCCGGCGACTGGCTGGGTGACCAGTGGCTGGTGAGCAGCGGGCTGAAGGACGGCGCGCAGGTGGTGGTCGACGGCTTCATGCGGCTGGCGCCCGGCGCGCCGGTGAAGACGAAGGAGGTCGCGGCACCGCCGCTGCCTGTTGCTGCGTTGCAGCCGCCATCGGTGCCGACGCCAACGGCGAAAGGTGCTGGCGCGAGCGGAGGTGGGGCCTCCGGCGGTGGCACAGGCGCAAGTGGGACCTCAAGCGCTGGCGCGAGTGGGCCGGCTTCGGGCGCAACCGGGAGCGGGGCGGCCTCCGGCGCAAGCGGCAGCGGCGCAACTTCGGGCGCAAGCGGCAGCGGCACAACCTCGGGCGCATCGGCCAGTCCGCCCTCCCCGGCCGCATCGCCTGGCACCGGCACGCAGGCCGCCGCGTCCGACGCCGACGCCGTCTTCTTCGACCAGGGCCGCAGCGCGATCGACGCCACCGGACGCGCCCGCCTGCAAGCCGTCGCCGCCTCGCTGAAGGCGCAGCCCGGCGCACGCGTCGCCGTGCACGGCTTCGTCGATGCGAGCGGCAATGCCAAGGCCAACGCCAAGTTGGCCAAGGAGCGCGCGCAGGCCGTGCGCGACGCGCTCATCGCTGCCGGTATACCCCGCGAGCGCATCGCGATGGAGAAGCCGACCGACATCGTGGGTGGCAAGTCGCCCGCACACGCGCGTCGGGTCGACGTGGTGGTGGTGGGGGCACGATGAAGTTCTCGCACTTCTTCATCGACCGCCCCATCTTCGCGTCCGTCATCTCGATCGTCCTGGTGCTGGCCGGGGCGGTGGCGATGGTGAACCTGCCGATCGCGCAGTTCCCGGACATCACGCCACCGCAGATCTCCGTCTCCGCCAGCTATCCGGGCGCCAGTTCGGAGGTGGTGTCGCAGAACATCGCCGCACCGATCGAGCAGCAGGTCAACGGCGCCGATCGCATGATGTACATGAACTCTACGTCGAGCTCGACGGGGAACATGACGCTGTCGGTGTACTTCGAGATCGGCACGGATCCGTCGCTCGCGCAGGTGGACGTGCAGAACCGGGTGAACCTCGCGCTGCCGACGCTGCCCTCCGCGGTGAGCAGCCAGGGCGTGTCGGTGGCGAAGAAGTCGCAGGCCTTCATGATGATCGTGGCGATCTATTCGCCCGACAACAGCAACGATCCGACCTACATCGCGAACTACGCGAACATCAACGTGCTGGACGCGATCAAGCGCGTGCCGGGCGCCAACCAGAGCTCGATCTTCGGCTCGCCCGATTACGCGATGCGCCTGTGGCTCAAGCCCGACCGCATGGCCTCGCTCGGCCTCACGGCCACCGATGTGCAGCAGGCCGTCGCCGCGCAGAACCAGCAGTACGCCGCCGGCCGGCTCGGCGCGTCACCCACCGCCACGCCGGTGCAGCAGACCTTTCCGGTCGCCACCTCCGGCCGCATGACCGAGCCCGAGGAGTTCGAGAACATCATCCTGCGCGCCTCCAACCAGGGCACGGGTGCGATCGTGCGGGTGAAGGACATCGGCCGGGCCGAACTGGGCGCCAAGGACTATTCGATCCGCTCCAAGTACAACGGCAAGACCGCAACGCTGATCGCCATCTACCAGCAGCCCGGCGCCAACGCGCTGCAAGTCGCGAAGGATGTGCGCAAGCTGCTTGCGGAAATGAAGAAGACCTTCCCGCAGGGACTGGACTACGACGTTGCGCTGGACACCACCGAGTTCGTGCAGGAGTCGATCAAGGAAGTGGTCCACACCTTCGTCGAAGCCGTGATCCTGGTGGTGCTGGTGGTGTTCCTCTTCCTGCAGAGCTTTCGTGCGACGCTGGTGCCGATCCTGGCGGTGCCGGTGTCCATCCTCGGCGCCTTCATCGGCATGACCGCGATGGGCTTCTCGATCAACATGCTGACGCTGTTCGGCATGGTGCTGGCCATCGGCATCGTGGTGGACGATGCCATCGTGGTGGTGGAGAACGTCGAGCGCAACATGGCCGAGTTCCATCTGTCGCCGTCCGACGCGGCCAAGCAGGCGATGGACGAGGTGAGCGGGCCGGTGGTCGCGATCGTGCTGGTGCTGTGCGCGGTGTTCATCCCGGTGGCCTTTCTCTCGGGCATTACCGGGCAGCTCTACAAGCAGTTCGCGATCACGATCGCGGTGTCGGTGGTGCTGTCGGGACTGGTGGCGCTGACGCTCTCGCCGGCGCTGGCGGCCATCCTGCTGAAGCCGCACAAGGAGGGTGCGCACGAGAAGAAGGGCTTCTTCGGCTGGTTCAACCGGCAGTTCGAACGCCTGACCGGCGGCTATGAGCGGTCCGTCCAACTGGCCATCAAGCGCTTCGCGCTGGCGGTGATCCTGATCGTGGCAATCATCGCGGTCATGATGGGCCTGTTCAAGCGCGTGCCCTCCTCCTTCCTGCCGGTAGAAGACCAGGGATACATCTTCACCGCGGTGATCATGCCGGACGCTGCCAGCCTCGATCGCACCGAGGCCGCGAGCGATCGCGCCCAGGCCTGGTTCAGCAAGCAGCCGGGCGTGAAGTCGGTGGCCAGCGTGCCGGGCTTCAGCCTGATCGACTCGCAGCTCAAGTCGAATGCGGGCGTGCTCTTCGTGTCGCTCAAGGGCTTCGCGGAGCGGCAGGCGCCGGGCGACAAGGCCGATGCGCTGATCCACGATGCGGGCCGGGAGTTCGCGAACTACCAGGACGCGATCCTGGTACCGGTGAACCCGCCGTCGATCCCGGGGCTGGGCACCACGGGTGGCTTCGAGTTCTGGATACAGAGCGAAGGCGACGCCTCGCTGCAGCGCGTGGAGGAGGTGACGCGCGAGTTCATCGCCAAGGCGCGCACGCGACCTGAATTGCGCGGTGTGAACTCGACCATCAACACACGCTCGCGGCAACTCATGGTCGACGTGGACCGTGACAAGTCGGAGAGCCTGGGCGTGCCGGTCGAAGCGGTGTACCAGACGCTGCAGACGCTGTTCGGCTCGCTCTACGTGAGCCAGTTTCCGAAGAACAGCCGGCTGTTCCAGGTGATCCTGCAAGCGGAGCCAAGCTACCGCGTCACACCAGACGACCTGCAGAACATGTACGTGCGCAACCGCAGCGGGCAGATGGTGCCGTTGAATGCGCTGGCCACTACCCGCTACGTGGCGGGCGCGGACATCGTCACGCGCTTCAACAACTTCACTGCCGCCAAGATCACGGGCGATGCGGCGGTGGGCTACAGCTCCGGGCAGGCGCTCGATGTGATGGAGGCGCTGGCGCGCGAGGTGCTGCCGGCCGGCTTCACCTATGCATGGTCGGGGCAGTCCTATGAGGAGCGCAAGGCGGGCTCGACCGCAGGGCTGGTGTTCGGCTTTGCGCTGGTGATGGTGTTCCTGATCCTGGCGGCGCAGTACGAGAAATGGACGCTGCCGATCGGCGTGCTGCTCGCGGTGCCCTTCGCGCTGTTCGGCGCCATTGCCGCGATCTGGATGCGGGGCATCCAGAACGATGTGTACTTCCAGATCGGGCTGACGGTGCTGATCGCGCTGGCCGCGAAGAACGCGATCCTGATCTTCGAGTTCGCGATCGAGCAGCGCCACAAGGGCATGTCACCGTATGACGCTGCGTTGAGCGCCGCACGGCTGCGTCTGCGGCCGATCATCATGACCTCGCTGGCTTTCATCCTCGGGTGCATTCCGCTGGCGATCGCGAGCGGCGCTTCTGCCGCGAGCCGGCAGTCGCTCGGCACCGGGGTGATCGGCGGGATGCTGGGCGCGACGGTAATTGCGATCTTCTTCATCCCGATGTTCTTCTGGGCTTTCGAGACGATGAGTGCGCGGTTCGGCAAGAAGAAGCAGCCGGCTTCCGACGCTGCACCCGATGACGAGGCGGTGTCCGATGCGCCGCATTGAACACGCTGCGCCGCTGCTTGCGCTACTGCTCGCGGGCTGCATGCTCGGGCCGGACTACAAGCGCCCTGCCCTCGACGTGCCGGCGCAGTTCCGTGGTGCTGCATTGCAAGCCAGCAGCCCGACCGCCGCCGACACGGCCTGGTGGCAGCAATTCGGAGACGCGCAACTCGATGCGCTGGTCACGGAAGGCCTGCGCAACAACAACGACCTTGTCTCGGCGGCTGCGCGCGTCGACCAGTACTACGGCGCGCTCGGCACGACGCGCGCCGCACTGTTTCCGCAACTGGCCGCTGACGCAGCCGGCAGCCGCAACCGCGCAAGCGAGCGCACGATCACGGGCGCGCCCCAGATCAATCCGTACAACAGCTTGCAGGCGACCTTGCTGGCCAGCTGGGAGATCGACCTGTTCGGCCGCACCCGTCGGCTCACGGAGGCCGCCACCGCGGACCTGCAGGCCAGCGAGGCTTTCCGGCGCGGGGCGGTGCTGTCCTTCGTGGCCGCCACGGTCACCGGCTACGTGCACCTGCTCGACCTCGACCGTGAACTGGAGGTGACGCGCGAGACGCTGCGCATTCGCCTGGACGCGCTGAACCTGTTCGAGAAGCGCTTCAAGGGCGGCGTGGTGTCCGAGGTCGAGGTGAGCCAGGCGCGCTCGGAGTACGCGACGGCATTGCGCAACATCCCGGTGCTGGAGCAGAACATCGCGATCCAGGAGAACGCGCTGTCCGCGCTGCTCGGGCGCAACCCGGGGCCGATCTCGCGCGGCACCATTGCTGCACTGACAGCACCGCCAGTGCCCGCCGGCCTGCCCTCCGATCTGCTTGACCGCCGCCCTGACATCCTGCAGGCCGAGCAGGCGCTGGTCGCGGCCAATGCGCGCATCGGTGCCGCGAAGGCCGCGTACTTCCCGACCATCTCGCTCACCGGCGCGTTCGGGCAGTCGAGCCGCACGCTGTCGGACCTGTGGGGCGGCGCGGCGCGCGTCTGGAGCTATGGCGCGGACCTGAGTGTGCCGATCTTCACCGCCGGCGCCATCGCAGGCCAGGTGCGCAGCGCCGAGGCGGCCCAGCGCGAGTCGCTGGCGCAGTACCGAAAGGCCGTGCAATCCGCCTTCGGCGAAACCGAGAACGCGCTCACCGGCATCAGCAGCAGCCGGCAAGCGCTCGATGCACAGAAGCTCGCGGTGAGTTCACTCGACCGCTACCTGCGCCTCGCATGGAGGCGCTACGAGGGCGGCTACACCAGCTACCTGGAAGTGACGGACGCCGAGCGCAACCTCTTTGCGGCACGCATCCAGCTCGCGCAATCAGAAGCGGATGTGCTGCTGCAGAACGTGGCGCTCTACAAGGCGCTGGGCGGCGGCTGGGTCGGCCTGGCGGAGCGTGGCGCGCCCCAGCCGGATGGTCGTGTTCTGTCGCAATCGGCGCCGGAGAAGTGATACGACTTCGCAATCCAGCGCATCACTACCTTGCCTTGGATCGCCTTGCCGCGCGACAGCACTGTCTGCGGCGCTCCGCCTTGTTCTGCGCTGGATTGCAAAGTCGTGTATGTGGCGCACAGCAGGCGCGGTGTGTGATCGCGGACGCTCATCCCAATGGCGTGACTTCCATCGGCTGCACGAAGACCCTCTCGAACAACGGATCGCGGCCATCGTCAACGAAGAGACCGGGAATGTAGAGCTGCCGAACTCGGACATGCTGGGTGGGAATCCAACGCGTGCCGCGATCGCCCCCAGCCGACGAGCCCTGCGCTGCCTTCCCCGGCCCGGTGTAAGCGCGCAAGGGCTCGCACAAAAGGGCTCGGACCAGTTGATCTACGCGCGTCCACGCATAGGGCAATGCGAGCATCAATCGAGCCGCATCGCGCAGCGAGTAACCGTTGGCAGCCGCGAATCGCCTGACCAGGTTGAAGTTCTCGAAGTCGACCCACCAGCCGCCGCCGAAGCGTGACGCGCGCGAGGCGCTGCTGCTCGCAAAGCGGTAGTAGTAATGCCCGGCAGGCACGCGCGTGGGTTGCGGGTTCGCAATGCCGCCCGTGCCCACCGCCTGGCCATCGTTGAACCAGCGCTCGGTATCGAAGCCGGAGGCGATGACTCGCCAATGGACTTGGTCAAAGAACAGGGAATTCGCAGCAGAAGACATGGCCCCTCCATTCGAAGACCCGATGTAGCACAGGCTGTGGACAGGTCCAACCTCACGATTGATTACTACCTTTGGCCGGTCTTCCTTCAGCGCGCGCTTCGCGGCCCCGATGCCGCCGGTCGCATGCCCTCCTTCATCGCACTAGATCAGTCCGGCAATCGCCTTGCCCAGCTCCACCGTCGTCGCCTTGCCGCCCAGGTCGCCGGTGCGCGGACCGTCCTTGAGCACCTGCTCGATGGCATTCAGGATCGCATCGTGCGCTTCTTTCTGGCCGAGGAAATCGAGCATCAACGCACCCGACCAGATCATCGCGATGGGGTTGGCAATGCCTTTGCCGTAGATGTCCGGTGCCGAGCCATGCACCGGCTCGAACAGCGACGGGAATTTGCGTTCCGGGTTGAGGTTGGCCGAGGGCGCCAGGCCGATGGTGCCGGTGCACGCTGGGCCCAAGTCGGACAGGATGTCCCCGAACAGGTTGCTCGCCACCACCACGTCGAAGCGCTGCGGCTGCAGCACGAAGCGCGCGGTGAGGATGTCGATGTGCTGCTTGTCGATCTTGACCTGCGGATAGTCCTGCCCAACGGCGTCGGCGCGGCTGTCCCACCACGGCATGCTGATCGCGATGCCGTTGCTCTTGGTCGCCACGGTCAGGTGCTTGCGCTCGCGCGACTTCGCCAGTTCGAAGGCGTACTTGAGCACGCGGTCGGTGCCGAATCGGCTGAACACCGATTCCTGGATCACGATCTCGCGCTCGGTCCCCGGGTACATGACGCCGCCGAGGTTGGTGTACTCGCCCTCGGTGTTCTCGCGCACGATGTAGAAGTCGATGTCGCCCGCCTTGCGCCCGGCCAGCGGACACGGCACGCCTTCGAACAGGCGCGCGGGGCGCAGGTTGATGTACTGGTCGAACTCGCGGCGGAACTTGAGCAGCGAGCCCCACAGCGAGACGTGGTCCGGCACGGTGTCCGGCCAGCCGACGGCGCCGAAGTAGATCGCGTCCTGGCTCTGCAACTGCGCCTTCCAGTCGGCCGGCATCATGTCGCCGTGCTTCTGGTAGTAGTCGCAGCTGGCCCATTCGATGTCGGTGAACTGCAGGTCGAAGCCGAAGCGGCTTGCCGCCTTCTCGAGCACGCGGTGCCCCTCGGGCATGACTTCCTTGCCGATGCCGTCGCCGGGGATGCTGGCGATCTTCAGTGTCTTCTTGTTCGTGGTGGCCATGGTCTTGTTCCGTTGTGAAGTGTTTTCAGTAGGCTGCCGCGCCGGCCGCGCTCATCGCGCTTTCGGTGCCGAGGCCGAAGTCGTTGGCCAGGCGGCGCGCGCCCTGAACCATCAAGGTGATGTCGATGCCCACCGCGACGAAGGTGGCGCCCAGGTCCAGGTAGTGGCGTGCCAGCTTCGCGTCGGCCGTGAGCGTGCCGGCGGCCTTTCCGCTGGCGACAATCGTGCGGATGGCGTTGTCGATGGCGGCCTGTACCTCCGGATGGCCGGGCGCGCCGCGGTGGCCCATCGACGCGGCCAGGTCGGCCGGGCCGATGAACACGCCGTCCACGCCGTCGACCGCGCAGATCGCTTCCAGGTTGGCCATCGCGGTCCGGGTCTCGGCCTGGACCAGCAGGCAGATCTCGTCATTGGCGGCGCCCAGGTAGTCGCGCCGCGCGCCCCAGCGCGAAGCACGCGCCACGGCGGCACCGACACCGCGAATGCCGTCCGGCGGATAGCGCGTGGCGGCCACGAGCGCGCGTGCTTGCTCTGGCGTGTCGACCATCGGAACGAGCAGGTTCTGCACGCCGATGTCGAGCAGTTGCTTGATCAGCGCCGTGTCACCCGTCACCGCGCGAACCACGGGCTGGGCCGGGTAGGCGGCGACAGCTTGCAGTTGGGCCAGCGTGCTGCGCACATCGTTGGGCGCGTGTTCGCCGTCGATCAGCAGCCATTGAAAGCCAGCGGTGGCGCAGGCCTCCGCCGCGTAGGGGTCTGCCAGCGAGAGCCAGAGGCCGACGAGCGCTTGCTTGTCGGACAGCGCGTGCTTGAAAGGGTTGTTCATGTTGCGCGTTCCGATCAATCGAGTTGGCCCTGGCACACGTACTTGGTGTGCAGGAAGTCGTCCAGGCCGTGCGTGGAGCCTTCGCGGCCGTAGCCGGATTCCTTGACGCCGCCGAAGGGTGCGGCCTCTGCCGCGATGGCACCTTCATTGATGCCGACGATACCGGACTCCAACGCGTCCGCGACGCGCCAGACGCGGCGAATGTCGTTGGAATAGAAGTAGGCGGCCAGGCCGAAGGGCGTGTCGTTGGCCGCGGCGATGACCTCGGCCTCGGTGTCGAAGCGCGTCAGCGCCGCCACGGGACCGAAGGTCTCCTCGCTGGCGCAGGCCATGGTGCTGTCGGCGCAGACCAGCACGGTGGGCGCGAAGTACCGGGGGCCGACTTCAGGCAACCGCCCTCCTCCGACCAGCACCCTGGCGCCGCGCGCGACAGCGTCCTCCACATGACGCTCGATTTTCTCGACCGCCCGCGCGTTGATCATCGGCCCGATCTGCGATGACGCATCGGTGGCCGGCCCGACCTTCAGCGACTTGACACGTGAAGCCAGCTTCTCGGCGAACGCGTCATGCACCTTGGCTTGCACGAACACGCGGTTGGGGCAGACGCAGGTCTGGCCGCCATTGCGGAACTTGGCCGCCATCAGGCCCTCGACAGCCGCATCCAGATCCGCATCCTCGAAGACGATGAAGGGCGCGTTGCCGCCGAGCTCGAGCGACAGCTTTTTCAGCGTATCGGCCGAGCGCCGCGCCAGGTGCTTGCCCACCGGCGTCGAGCCGGTGAAGGTGATCTTGCGCACGCGCGGGTCGTCCAGCCAGGCATCGACCACTTCGGGCGTCTTGTCGCGGGAGGCCGTGACGATGTTGAGTACGCCCGGCGGTACGCCGGCTTCCTCTGCCAGGCGCACGAGGGCCAGCGAGGTCAGCGGCGTGTCCTCGGCCGGCTTGCAGACCACGGTGCAGCCCGCGGCCAGGGCGGGCGCGATCTTGCGGGCGATCATCGCGGCCGGGAAGTTCCAGGGGGTGATGGCCGCGATGACGCCGACCGGCTCCTTGATCGCGAACATGCGACGGCCAGCGACGGGTGCGGGAATGATCTCGCCGTTCATGCGGGTCGCTTCCTCGGCGAACCATTCGATGTAGCTGGCCGCGTAGGCGATCTCACCCTTGCCTTCGGCCAGCGGCTTGCCCTGCTCCATCGACACCAACGTGCCCAGGTCGTCCTGGTGCGCCATGACGAGGTCGTTCCAGCGCTTGATGATCTGGGCGCGCTGCTTCGCCGGGACCTTCCGCCAGGAGGCGAAGGCTTCATGCGCGGCATCGGCTGCGTCGCATGCCTCCGTGGCGCCGGAGTCCGGCACGTGGATGATCACCGCGCCGGTGGCCGGATCGGTCACGTCGAACGTGCTGCCGGAGGCTGCGCGCCATTCGCCGGCGATGTAGTTCTGGCTGCGCAACAGCTCGGTTCGTTGAAGGGTCAGTGGCATGGAGTTTCTTCTTGTGGGTCTGTTGAGGGGCTGGTGGTGGCCTGCGTCCTCCGACGCATCCGGGGCGGTGGAAAGCAACATCAACTCACGATGCCCATGTGCCACGGCACGAACTCGTGGTTGCCCAACCCCAGCTCCTCGCTCTTCGTCTTCTTCCCCGAAGCCGCGTCGAGGATGCGCTCGAAGATGCGCTGGCCCATCTGCTGCACATCCACCTCGCCATCGAGCACCGCGCCGCAGTTGATGTCCATGTCCTCTTCCAGGCGCGTGAACATCGGCGTGTTGCTGGCCAGCTTGATCGTCGGCGCGGGCTTGCTGCCGAACATCGAACCGCGGCCGGTGGTGAAGCAGATCAGGTTGGCGCCGCTGGCGATCTGGCCGGTGGCCGCCACCGGGTCGTAGCCCGGCGAATCCATGAACACGAAGCCAGCCTTGTCGATCGGCTCGGCGTATTCGTAGACCGCCTGCAAGGGCGTCGTGCCGCCCTTCATGGCCGAGCCCAGCGACTTCTCGAAGATGTTGGCCAGCCCGCCCGCCTGGTTGCCCGGGCCGACCACACCGTTGAACTGCCCGTTGTGGCCGCGCGTGTACTCCTCCCACCAGGCCAGGCGGTCCAGCAACTTCTGGCCGACCTCGGCACTGATGGCACGCCGCGTGAGCATGTATTCGACGCCATGGATTTCCGGCGTCTCCGACAGGATGGCCGTGCCGCCGTGCCGCACCAGGATGTCCATCGCCGCACCGAGTGCCGGATTGGCGGTGATGCCGGAAAAGCCATCCGACCCGCCGCATTCCAGGCCGATCTTCAGATGCGCCGCGCTGACCGGCTGGCGCTTGACGTCATTGGCCGACGGCAGCATCGCCTCGATCGCAGCAATGCCCGCGGCGATCGTGGCGCGCGTGCCGCCGGTGTCCTGCATCACGAAGGTCTTGACGTGGCTGCCCAGCGTCAGGCCTTGCGAGGCAACGAGGTCCGCCACCTGGTTGCGCTCGCAGCCCAACCCGACGATCAGCACGCCGCCCAGGTTGGGATGGCGCGCATAGCCGGCGATGGTCCTTCGCAGCACGTCGAAATGCTCGCTGGGAGAAGACATGCCGCAGCCGCTGGTCTGCGCGAAAGCGACCACGCCGTCGATGTTCGGATACGGCGCCAGGCGCTCCGGCGTGAAGTGCGCAGCGATGTGATGAATGGCCGTCGCCGAGCAGTTCACCGAGGAGATGAGCCCGATGAAGTTGCGCGTGGCGACCCGCCCATCCGGGCGCACGATGCCCATGAAGGTGGCGCGCTCGGCCTCCGGCACGTAGTCCACCGGCCGCACGTCCTCGCAGAAGCCGGGGTCGCGGTCGAAGTCGATCAGTTCCAGGTTGTGCGTGTGCACGTGTTCGCCGGCCTCGATGTCGCGCATCGCCGCGCCGATCACCGTGTCGTACTTGCGCACGGGTTCGCCCGCGGCGATGCGCCGCGCCGCAATCTTGTGGCCCGCTGGCACCTGGGCGCGCATGCGCAGGCCGAACTCGGGCAGTTCCTGGCCCAGCGCGATCGGCGCGCGGGCGACCAGCACGTTGTCGTTGGCGTGCAGCGAGATCAGGGGGGAGATGGTCTGTTTGTCGGTGGTCATGCTGGGGTCCTTGAGCGACGCGGGTTTCGAGGCGCTGGCGCATGGTTGGAAAGCGAGGCGGACATGGTTGTCGAAATCATCTTGGCAGCGAGGAGCCGCCGCAGACCTGAATGTCCTGCCCGGTGATCGGCGCAGCGTCATCGGACAGGAGGAATGCGACGAGCGCCGCCACCTCTTCAGGTCGGATCAGGCGGCCGAGCGGTGGCAGCTTGGGTTGGGTGGACGCACGGGCCGGGTCCGCGAGCATGGCCGTGTCGGTCGCGGCCGGCGACACCACATTGACCGTCACGCCCTGGGCCGCGACCTCGGAGCCCCAACTGCGGGCCAGCGCGATCAGTGCCGCCTTGCTGGCTGCGTACTGGCTGCGGCCGGGCATGCCGCCGGAGACGCGACTGCCGATCAGCACCATGCGACCAGCGCCGGCCGAGGCCATCCGCGGCAGCAAGGCGTTGGCGAGCCGCGACGCGGCATCCACGTGCAGGCGCCACATCAACGCGCCGTCGTCGGCGTCCATGGCGCCAAGCGCGCCGGGACGCAACACACCCGACGCATGCACCACCGCCTGCGGCGTGCCCAGCCTGGCGACCAAGGCATCGACCTCGCCTCCCTCACTCAGGTCGCAAGCCAAGGCGGTGAACGCCGGATGATCGATGTCCGGCGCGCCGCGCTGCACGCCAGTGACCTGCCAGCCATCGGCCAAGAGGCGCTGCGCCACGGCCCGGCCGATGCCGGAGCTGCTACCCGTGACGACGGCACGCGGCGCATCAGTCGGCACGGATCTTCCCTTCGTTGATGATCTTCTGTGCCTTCGCCATGTCCTCCTGCTCGAACTTGACGAAGTCCGCGACGGAGCCGCCGTTGACTTCCAGCCCCTGGCTGACCAGCTTCTCGCGCATGTCGGTCGAGAGCGCCTTGTTCACCTCGGCATTCAGCTTGGCCACCACCTCCGCCGGCAGCTTGGCCGGACCCCAGAGCCCATACCAGCTGTAGAACTCGTAGCCCGGAATGGTCTCGGCAACCGTCGGCACATCCGGCATGCTGGGCAGGCGCGCCTTCGACGTGACGGCCAGCAGGCGCAGGCGGCCGGATTTCACGTAGGAGGTAGATCCGAGGATCGGGTCGATGAAGCCGTTGATCTGGCCGCCGATCAGGTCCTGGTAGGCAGGCGCCGAGCCCTTGTACGGCACGATCATGAGGTCGGCATTGCCCGACCGCTTCAGCAACTCCGTCGAAAGATGGCCAGCGGAACCGGTCGAGCCGATGGCGAAGCTGAGCTTGCCGGGGTTGGCCTTGGCATACGTGATCAGGCCCTTGATGTCCTTCGCCGGAACGTCGTTGTTGACCGAGACGCCCAGCGGCGCCTTGGCCACCAGCGCGATCGGGGAGAAGTCCTTGATCACGTCGTACGGCGCCTTCATGGTCATCGGCGTCGTCGCATGCGTCGAGGGCGCGAACAGCAGCGTGTAGCCGTCGGCCTGGGCCTGCTTGACCGCCATGGCGCCGATGGTGCCGACGCCGCCTGGCTTGTTGTCGATGATGAAGGACTGGCCCGTTTGCTCGGCGAGCTTCTGCGCCAGTTGTCGGCCGACCACGTCGAGCGTGCCGCCCGGCGGGAACGGGATGATGATCGTCACCGTCCTGGACGGATAGGCATCGGCCCACGCGCCACCCAATGTGGCGTACAGGGCCGCGGCGACGGTCGCACGGAGAAGGCTGGCTCGCTTGATCATGGTGTTGTGTCTCTTTGTGGGTATGGAGGGGTCGACGTCGCTGTTGCTCAGGCCTGCGTGATCCAGTCCGGCATCACCCGCGCATGGCGGATGTGCTTGCGGAACACGGTGTAGGCCACATGCAGGGCGCCGTCGGCGGTCTGGCGCAGGGAGGGATAGGAGTACTCGCGGTTGAGGCCGCGGGCGGAGTCATTGCTCATGCACCAGCCGTCGCCAGTTTCCAGGTTGCGCTGCCACGGCCAGGTCTGCCCGTCGTCGTCCGACAGCGCGAGCGTCATCGGTGCGCGCGGTGCGCCCCAGAAAGCGCGGCGCATCGTCTTCGGCGGCGCTTCCACCACGGCGGCTCCGTCGGCAGAAGTCGCCTGGTCTTCGAGTTCGTCGTAGAGCGAATCGCGCCGCTCGGTCGCATCCGCTGCGCTGCTGGCGTTCAGGATCATCGCGAGCCGCCCGTCGGCCAGGCGCAGCGCCTGGATCGACGAGTTGTTGTTGGGCAGCGCGGTCGGCACGGGCTTGCGCCAGCTGAGGCCGCCGTCCTCGCTGCGGGTCATGTAGATGTTGTCGGCCCAGCGGCTGCGGAAGAAGCCCAGCAGGCTGTTGCCCGCGGCCGGCACGATGCTCATGTGCACGCAGCCCACGCTGTCCGGCACCGGTATGCGCTGCCATGTGGCACCCTGGTCGGTCGAGCGCAAGACGGCGCTTTCGTCGAGGCTGCCGTCCCATTTCTGGCCGGGCACGACGCGGCAATCGAAGATCGGCAGCAGCCAGGTGCCGTCCGTGTGCACATGGATGGGCTGGCGCACGAAGGTGCCCGCGGGTGCATCCGCCAGCGTCTCGGTCGCGCCCCAGCTCTTGCCGTTGTCGTGCGAAATGCGGCGACGCACGACAGCCGTGTCCTGGTTGCCGGAAAGCTGCGCCGTGTGCAACAGCCACAGCGGACCGCCCGGCACGGGAAACAGGATCGGGTTCTGCTCCGAACGCTCGACGTCATTCGAGAGCTGCGTCGGCTGCGACCATTCGCCCGCCTCGGCATCCAGTCGGGCCATGTAGACCGAGATGTCGGAGCGCCCTTCCATCGAGCCGCCGAACCAGACGCAGGCCAGCGTTCCGTCGTGCAAGACCATCAGGTTCGCCGCATGGGCCTGCACGCAGGCGGACGGCAGGTCCGCGACCTCGCGGGCGGAATCTTCGGGATGGGTGCGCAGCTCGGCGTTGGACATTCTTTGTCTCCGTGTTCTGTTGAAGGGGTGCGGCGAGGTGGTCAGGCCGCGCGCTGCGCCGGTCCGGCCACCACATGGCCCGGAGGCAAGGCCTGCCCGGCGAGCGCGTTCACGACGTTCTGCGCGGTCATGGTCGCCACACGCAACGCCGCCTGGCGGGTGACGCCTGCGACGTGTGGCGTGAGGATGACGTTGTCGAGCGTGAGCAGCGGGTTGTCCGCGCCGAGGGGCTCCACCTCGAAGGTGTCGAGGCCCGCGCCGCCCAGGTGTCCGCTGCGCAATGCCTCGACCAATGCCGCTTCATCGACGACCGGGCCGCGCGCCGTGTTCACGACGAGTGCGCCGGGCTTCATGAGCGCCAGTTCGCGCTGCCCGATGAGACCGCGCGTCTGCGCCGTCAACGGGCAGTGCAGGCTCAGGATGTCGATGCGCGGCAGCAGCTTGTGCAGATCGGATTCGATCTCGAAGCCATCGGCCTCGCGTCGTGTGCCGCTCATCACCACGACCTGCGCGCCGAGTGCCGATGCAAGCCGTGCCGTGCTGCGGCCGATGCTGCCGTAGCCGACGATCCCGACCACCGATCCACGAAAGTCTCGCCCCAGCCACGAGGTGCCTTCCCAGCCACCGGCCTTCAGCTTGCGGTCCAGGCGATGCAGGTCCCGCACGAGGGCCAGCATCAGCGCGATGGCATGCTCGGCGACCGCATCGGCATTGCCGCCCGGCGCCACGGCGACCGTGATGCCGCGACGCGCCGCCTCTGCAAGATCGACGCTGTCGACGCCCGCACCGTTCTTCGCGATGATCTTCAGGCCTTGCGCCATCGCAAGGACGCCCGCGGTAAAGGGCTTGGAGCCGCGCAGGATGACCGCGTCCACGTCCCCCTTGGAAAGCCGGCTGGCCAGGCTGGCCTCGTCGATGGGCTCGGCCATGAATTCGAGGCTGGCGCCCGCGTCGCGCAGGATCTGCTGCGCTTCCTGCATGAGGTGCTGGGCCGTGACGAGGACAGTGTGCTGGGGCATGGCAGTCCGATCAGTTCTTGGTCAACAGTTCCTTGAGCTTGAGCCGCTCGATCAGCACCTTGTCCTTGGCGACGGAGGCTGTCACGTACTTCTCGTACTCCGGCGCATCCAGGTACATCAGCGGCGCGTCGATCCTGGCGCAGGCCGCGGTGAACTCGGGGCTGGCCGCTGCGACCTTGAAGGCCGCGCGCAACTTGGTCATCACGTCGGCCGGAACGCCCTTCGGGGCGCCGATGCCGTTGGGCGCATCGACCACCACGTTGTAGCCGGATTCCTTCAGCGTCGGCACGTCCTTGAATTCGGTGGTGCGTTGTTCGCCCCAGGTCGCCAGCAGGCGCAGTTTGCCGGCCTTCACCTGCGGTGCCCAGGAGCTCGAATCGGCCAGCACATCGACGTGGCCGCCCATCAAGCCCTGCAATGCCTCCGAGCCACCCTTGTACGGAATGGCGTTGAACTTCACGCCCGCGGCGATGGCGAACTCTTCCATGCCCACGTGCGTGGCGCCACCCAGGCCGGCCGTGCCGTAGGTGATCTTGTCGGGATTCGCCTTGGCATCGGCAACCAGCTCCTTGAGCGTCTTCCACGGCGCCTCGGCGCGCACCGCAATGCCGAAGGTCTGGCCGGACACACGCGCGATGTAGCTCAGGTCCTTGAGCGGATCGAGCTGGACCGTGCCCAGTTGAGAGAAACGCGTCACCGAAATCGGAATCTGGCCGATCGTGTAGCCGTCCGCCTTGGCTGCTGCGAGCGCCTTGAGGCCGATCATCCCGGAGGCGCCCGCCTTGTTGTCCACCACCACCGATTGCCCGAGTTCCTTGGCCGCGGCTGCGCACAGCGCGCGCATCGTCACGTCGGCCGTGCCACCGGCGGGCCAGGGGCAGATGAAGGTAACGGGCCGATCCGGGTAGCCCGTGGCAAACGCGCGCGTCGAGGCAAGGGGAAGGGTTGCGGCAGCGAGGCTGTGCAGCATGAACTGGCGGCGAGTGTTTCGCATCTTGTCTCTCGTTCTTCGATTCGTGGAGCGCTGATTGTTGGCCGGCGCTTCATTACAATCCAATGAAATAAGCGACTCTCTTCATTCCGTTCTGGTTATGGAGCTTCAATGGCCGATATCGATCGGGTGCTACGGTCCAACCTCAAGCTGCGACACCTGCAGTTGCTGGTGGCGCTGGACGAGTTCCGCCATCTCGGGCGCGCTGCCGAATTCCTTTCCGTCAGCCAGCCGGCGGTCTCCAAGACGCTGGCCGAGATCGAGCGGATGTTCGACCTCAGCCTGTTCGTCCGGTCCACCCGCGGGACGGAACCCACCGCCTACGGGGTGGCCGTGGTCCGCTTTGCCCGCTCGGTGCTGGCCGACTATGGCCGCACGCGCGACGAGATCGATGCCGTCGCCGGTGGCGCCTCCGGGCGCGTCAGCGTGGGCGCGATGGTGGTGGCCACGCCCTCGTTGCTGGTGCGCGCCGTCGCGATGCTGAAGCAGCGTTCCAGCCAGACCACGGTGATGGTGGAAGAAGGCGATCTCACCCGGCTGCTGCCGCGACTGCGGGTCGGCGAACTCGATCTGTTCGTGGGCCGGCTGGAGCCTGGCTATGCGTCCCCCGACCTCGACACCGAGGCGCTCTATGCCGAACCGATGTGCATCGTCATGCGCCCCGACCACGCGTTCGTACGCGACCCGAAACTCGACTGGGCCAAGCTGGCCGCGCTGCCCTGGGTCGTCCCGCCGCCCTGGGCCTCGTCACGGATCAAGCTGGAGCAGATGTTCTACAAGCACGGCCTCGCGCCGCCGGTCGACATCGTGGAGACCGCGTCGTTCATGGTCACGCTGACCTTCGTACGCGAGCGTCCCGCGGTGGGCTTCCTGGCACGCGGTGTGGCACGGCACTTTGAAAGCGAGGGCCTGCTGAAGATCCTGAAGCTGGATGTCCCGATCGAGCTGCCGCCGGTCGGGATGATCACGCTGCGCGGAAGAAGCCGGACGCCCGCAACGGAGCAACTGATGGCCTGCCTGCGCGCAACGGCAGCCGCGATGCCTACGGAGTCAACGCCGCGCGCAAAGCCCGCGCGGCATCGGCTTGCGCAGTCAGCGCTTCCGGAATCGCGCGACCCATCTTGACGAATTCGTGGATCACACCGCGGTAGATCTCGAGGTCCACCGGCACGCCGGCGGCGCGCAGCTTGTCGGCATAGGCGATGCCTTCGTCGACGACCGGATCGCATTCGGCCAGCCCGATCCAGGCTGGCGCCACGCCTTCGACGTCATCGGCCAACAGCGGTGCGAAGCGCCAGTCCTCGCGATCCGCGGGGCTCCGCACGTAGCCTGCGAAGAAGTAGTCGATCAGCGCCTTGGTCAGCAAGGGCCCGTCCGCGTACAGCCGGTGCGAATCGGTGTCCTGGTGCGCGGCGACGCCGGGGTAGAACATCAGCTGCAAGGCGACCGGCAGGCCGACGTCGCGCGCCATGATCGCGCAGGCGGCCGTGAGTGCGCCGCCGGCGCTGTCGCCACCGAGCGCGAGGCGGGTGGCGTCCAGGCCTAGCGCCCCGCCCTCCTTCGCGATGTGCTGCACGGCGTCCCAGGCATCGTTCGACGCGGTCGGGAACTTGTTTTCGGGCGCGAGGCGGTAGTCGACCGAGACCACGGCACATCCGGCGTCGCGGCTGAGCACGCGGCACAGCGTGTCGTGCGTGCGGATGTTGCCGACGGTGAAGCCGCCGCCGTGGAAGTAGACCAGCACCGGCAGCACCTCGGCGGACGGCGCATACAACCGCGCCGGGATGGGATGGCCGTCCCGTGCCGGCACTGCGAAATCCTCGATCCGCGCGAGTGGCGGCTTCGGCACCTCCAGGACGCCGGCACCCTTTTCATAGGCCGCCTTGGCCTCGTCAGGCGTCATGGCGTTGAGCGGCGGATGACCCGCGCGCGCCATGCGCTCGACCACGCCGGCCATCTTCGGCGTCAGCGCCGCCTTGCGCCCCCTCATTTGAAACTCACCGACACCGACTGCGCCCCAGGCAAGCCGTCATAGCTCACCTGCACCGACTGCCCCGCCTTCGGCGTCAACAACGGGGAGAACGAGCCCAGGCTGATCAGGTCGCCGGGCCGCATCGCCAGGCCTTCCTTGGCCAGCGCATCGGCGAGCCAGACCACCGCGTCGAGCGGCTGGCCCAGGATGTCGCTGCCCTTGCCGCGCGCCAGTTCTGCGCCGGTGCCGCTGTCGGTGATGCGCACCGTCATGTCGCGCAGGGCTTCCAGCAGGTAGGCCTGCGCGAAGTCGGCTTGCGGGACGAGGACGGCGAGCCCTTTCACGCCGAGTCGCGCGCCCGCATTGATGGCCGTGACGCCGGGGCCGTTCAAGGCGGTGGTCGACTGCACGGCGAGGTCGGCGAGTTCGATGAAAGGCACGATCTGGTCGATCGCCGCCATCACGTCCGCCGGCGTCTTCGCGCGATTGATGGCCTCGCTGCGCACGCGCACCAGCAGGTCGGCTTCGTAGAGCGGGCGGGCCCCGAAGGCCGCGTCCACCGTCGCCCCGGTGTCCAGCACCATGCCCTGGTAGAGCACGCCCCACACCGGCTTGTCGTAGCCGAAGCGCTTCTGGATGTTGGAATTGGTCAGCCCGGCCTTGTAGCCGATGGGCGTGCCGTATCGGGCGAGCAGCAGCTTGTTGAGCTTGGCGCGCGTGCAACTGGCGTCGGCCTCGCTGAAGTCCTGCGGCGGATTCGCGGCCGGCATCCTCGCGGCCATGGCAGCAGCCATCGCGGCCACGTCGGCATCGCTCATGCATTCGGCCTGCGCTCCCGACGCCAGGGCCATGCCGAGCACAACGACAGCCACGGCGGCGGCAAGGGTATGTTTCATGTTCACGAAGGTCTGCGCTTTGTTAGATTGGCGGTTCGCATCCTACCGTTGCGCCACTGACCTCCACCCCACATGGCCCTCATCCAGTACCTCACCCAAGTCCAGTTCGAGTTCGGCGCCGTCCAACTGCTGTCGGCGGAATGCGCGCGCATCGGCATCAACCGGCCCATGATCGTCACGGATGCAGGCGTGCGCGCCGCAGGCGTCCTGCAGAAGGCGCTCGATGCACTGGGCGACCTGGAAGTGGCCGTGTTCGACCAGACGCCGTCCAATCCGACGGAAGCAGCGGTGCGCGCCGCCGTCGAGGTCTATCGCGGCCATCGCTGCGACGGCCTCATCGCCGTCGGTGGCGGCTCGGCCATCGATTGCGCCAAGGGCGTGGCCATCCTCGCCACGCACGAAGGGCCGCTCACCACCTACGCGACCATCGAAGGCGGCTCGCCGAAGATCACCGATCGCGTGGCCCCGCTGATCGCCGTGCCCACCACCAGTGGCACCGGCAGCGAGGTGGCCCGCGGCGCCATCATCATCGTGGACAACCACCGCAAGCTCGGCTTCCACAGCTGGTTCCTGATGCCGAAGGCCGCCATCTGCGACCCGGAACTCACGCTCGGCCTGCCGCCGCGACTGACGGCGGCCACCGGCATGGACGCGATCGCGCACTGCATGGAAACCTTCATGTCGGCCGCCTTCAACCCGCCGGCCGACGGCATCGCGCTCGACGGCCTGGAGCGCGCCTGGGGCCACATCGAACGCGCCACCAGGGACGGCAGCGACCGCGAGGCGAGGCTCAACCTGATGAGCGCCTCGATGCAGGGTGCGATGGCCTTCCAGAAAGGCTTGGGCTGCGTGCACAGCCTGAGCCACAGCCTGGGCGGGGTCGACCCGCGGCTGCACCACGGCACCCTCAACGCCCTCTTCCTGCCCGCGGTGATCCACTTCAACAGCGGCGCCGAGTCCGTGCAGAAGGACCGGCGCCTGCAGCGCATGGCGCAGGCCATGCATCTCGACTCCGCCGGCGATCTCGGCGACGCCATCCGCGACATGAACGCCCGCCTCGGCCTGCCAGCCGGGTTGGCGGAGGCCGGCGTGACGAGCGATCTGTTCGAGAAGATCAT
Source organism: Variovorax rhizosphaerae (assembly GCF_037889975.1). Classification (NCBI taxonomy): domain Bacteria; kingdom Pseudomonadati; phylum Pseudomonadota; class Betaproteobacteria; order Burkholderiales; family Comamonadaceae; genus Variovorax; species Variovorax rhizosphaerae. Next base: position 59,485 of record NZ_JBBKZT010000018.1, read on the forward strand.
CGACGGCGCCATGGCCGACCACTGCCACAAGACCAACCCAAGGCTGGCAACGCGGGACGACTATCGGGTGATGCTGCAAGCGTCGATGTAAGGAGGGACGCATGGCCCACGATCCGCATCACGAGCCGCATCACGACCACGATCACGATCACGATCACGAGCACGAGCACGAGCGCCACGGCCACGATCACGGCCACGACGGCGATCACAGCGAACTCGGCGCCATGGACCTCCGGGTTCGCGCGCTGCAGAGCGTGCTCTCGCAAAAGGGCTACATCGACCCCGCCGCCCTCGATGTCCTCATCGACACCTACCAGAGCAAGATCGGCCCGCGCAACGGCGCGCGGGTGGTGGCCAGGGCCTGGGTCGATCCGACCTACCGCGAGTGGTTGATGCGCGATGCCAGCGCGGCCATCGCCTCGCTCGATTTCACCGGCCGCCAGGGCGAACACATGATCGCCGTCGAGAACACCGACGACCAGCACAACATGGTGGTCTGCACGCTCTGCAGCTGCTACCCCTGGCCGGTGCTTGGCTTGCCGCCAACCTGGTACAAGAGCGCGGTCTACCGCTCACGCGCCGTGAAGGACCCGCGCGGCGTGCTCGCCGAGTTCGGCGTCTCGCTCCCCGACACGACCGCCATCCGCGTCTGGGATTCGACCGCGGAGGTGCGCTACCTCGTGGTTCCGCAACGTCCCGCCGGCACCGAGGGCTGGAGCGAGGACCGGCTCGCGGACTTGGTCACGCGCGATTCGATGATCGGCACCGGGCTTGCGCGCACGCCGGAGCAGCGATGACCTACACCAGTCACGCGGACCTCGGCGGCCAGGACGTGCCGGGGCGCATCGTGCAGGAACCCGAAGGCGAAGTCTTCCACAGCGCCTGGGAACCACGCGTGCTGGCACTGACGCTGGCGATGGGTGGCACCGGTTCCTGGAACATCGACCAGAGCCGCAGCGTTCGTGAAACGCTCCCGGCCTATGCCCGCATGTCCTACTACGAGATCTGGCTCGCCGCGCTGGAGCGCCTGATGGCCGATCGCCTGCAGGTGCTGCCGGACGAAATCGAAGCCGGCCGCATGCTCTATCCGCCCCGCGAGACGAAGCGCGTGCTGCGCGCCGCGGAGGTTGCGGCCGCGCTGGCCAAGGGTTCGCCGACCTTGCGCCAGATTGATTCGCAGCCGCGCTTCCGCGCAGGCGACCGTGTCCGCACGCAGGTCCGCCATGTCGAACACCACACAAGGCTACCGGCCTATGCCCGCGGCAAGACCGGCATCGTCGAGCACCTGCACGGCGCCCATGTCTTCGCCGATGCCAACGCGCAGGGACTCGGCGAGCAGCCACAGTGGCTCTACACGGTCGTTTTCGACGGGCGCGAACTCTGGGGTGCGAATTCCGCGCCCGGCCTGCGCGTTTCCATCGATGCCTGGGAATGCTACCTGGAGCACTCAGCACCGTAGGAGCACACCCCGTGACCATGGAGAGCGCAATGATCACCTTGCCCCAATCCCTCGATCACTTGCCCATGCAGGACGGCGAACCCGTTTTCCGGGAACCCTGGGAGGCGCAGGCCTTCGCCATGGTCGTGTCCCTGCATGCGCAAGGATTGTTCACCTGGCGCGAATGGACCGCGGCACTCTCCACACAGATCCGTGGCGCGCGCGAAGCCGGCGAAGCCGACCTGGGTGACACCTACTACCACCATTGGCTCACCGCACTCGAGTGCCTGGTCGCCCTCAAGGGTGCTGGCACCGCCGAGGAACTCGAGCGCTATCGCCTCGCATGGGACCGCGCAGCCGAACGCACTTCGCACGGGAAGCCCATCGAGTTGCGGCAAGAGGATTTCCAGGCGATGCCTGCTCCAACGGCGACCGAAGTCCCGAGCGTGGACACGCCTATTTGACCTGCTGCTTGCCCAGCTTGCGGGCCAGCGTGCGCCGGTGCATGCCCAGGCGACGCGCAGTCTCCGATATGTTGAAGCCAGTGTCCGCGAGCGTCTCGTGGATGCGCTCCCACTCGAGCGTCTTGATCGAAGACGAACGATTGGTCAGCGCCACCTCCACGTCACCCGTGGAGCGGCCGAATGCCGCCTCGATGTCGTCGGTATTGGACGGCTTGGCCAAGTAGTGGCAGGCGCCGAGTTTGACGGCCTCGACAGCCGTCGCGATGCTCGCGAATCCTGTCAACACCACGATCAGCGTGGCCGGGTTGCGCGCATGAAGCGCCTGAACGCAGGCAAGTCCGGACGCCTGGCCATCCAGCTTGAGGTCGATCACCCCATAACGGGGGGTGCAAGTGCGCAGCAACACCAGCACTTCTTCGAGACTGGCAGCAAGAACCACCTGATACCCCCGGCGCTCGAACGAACGACCCAGCGTCCGCGCGAATGCCGCATCGTCCTCCACAATGAGCAAAAGGCGTTCATCAGCGTCCATATGTTTTCTTTTCCTCGAGCGTAAATGCAGCAAGCGGCAAGGAGATCGTAACCACCGCCCCACCGACTGTGCGATTGTGTGCGGAGACGGTGCCGCCAATCGTGCGGGCCACGTTCACCGACAAGAACAAGCCCAGACCTCCGCCTGGCCGCCCCTTGCTGGATTGGTAGGGCTTGCCGAATTGCCCCAGCATTTCGGGCGCGAATCCGGGACCCGTATCCGTCACCGTGATCACGAGCGAGCCGCCCTTGCGCATGGCTTCGAGGCTGCACCAATTCGGTGACGCCTCCAGTGCATTGTCCAGGACATTGCAGACCATCTGTTTCACAGCCGAATCCGACACCATGGGCAGGTCTTCGTGAAAGCGGTTGTCATAGGTGAACCAGCGCACCGGGCGAGTGCTGCGCCATTCCCCGACCAACTCGTCGAGAAACGTACACACGGTGGTCTTGACCGAAGACTCGCCACGCGCTTCACCCGCGGAAAGCAGGATGCCGCTCACAATGGTCTTGCAGCGTTGCACCTGGGCCTGCATCTCGACGAGTTCCTGGAGCAGCTCGCGATCGGCCATGAACGGACTCATGCGACGCCAGTCACCAAGGATCACGGCGAGCGTGGCCAATGGCGTTCCGAGTTCATGTGCCGCGCCGGAGGCCAGCAATCCCATGCGCACCACATGTTCTTCTTCGGCCGCACGCTGTCGCAAACTCGCCAGGCGCGCATCCCGCTCGCGCAGGTTGCCGCCAATGCGGGTGATGAAGATCACCAGCAACGCCACGTCGAGGGCAAAGCAAATCAGCATGCCTTGCACATACGGGCTCGACAGCCCGCCCGCCTGGTCGAGCGGCAGTGGCAACGGGCGCCCATAGAGGGCCAATCCGCCAAAGCAGGCAATGGAGATCCCGACAAGGGTCCAAGTCGCCCGGGGAGTCAGCAGCACCGCACCCAGGTTGACTTGCAACAGGTACAGGAAGATGAACGGGTTGGAAGCGCCGCCACTCAGGTAGAGCTGCGCCGTCAGCGTGGCCACGTCGACCAGCAAGGCGACAAACAGGCGGCGGTTCGTCACCTCCTTCGGACTGCGCCAACGCACCATGCTCGCGATGTTGAACACGGCCAGGGCCGCCAGCACGGCCAGCATTGTCTCGATGGGCAGCGGGATATCGAAGCCGAAGTGCACCACCCCGATCGTGAAGAACTGCCCTGCCACGGCGATCCAGCGAAGCTGGATCAACTGCAGCATGTTCTTGTGGCCGGTGACGTTGTCGACGCGCGCGGCGTCGATGGTGATGGACGGGTTTCCCATCCCCCTATCTTGCCGCCGCTTTGCCGCCCTCCCGTCTGGACCTGGGTTGATGCGGCTTTTCTTGGGTCGATGTGGCTTTGCCGTCTCGACCCAATCCCCCGCTGGGGGCGGGCTGGGCAGGGACAGGCCCTGGGGCCCTTGACTCAATCCCCTACCGAGGTCGGGCCGGGCTCTGCCCGGTCCTGGGGGCCTTGTCGCCGGAAGATCCACGCAGCACCGACCACCATGAGTGCCAATGCGTACCAGGTCAGTGCATAGACGAGGTGGTTGTTCTGGAAAGAGATGACGGTAAGTCCGCCTGCGGGCCATGCATGCTCGCCCGCGGACGGGATCGCGTCCGCATCGATGAAATACGGCGCAACCTTGGCCAGCCCTTTTGCGGCGGCAATAGCCTGCACGTCGCGCGAATACCAACGGCTGGTCGCTGCATCATTGCTGCGCAGGAAGCCGCCCTTCGGTTCGGTCACGCGGAGCAAACCGGTGACGGTCGTCACGCCCAGGGGCTCCGACGCGGTTCGCGCCGTGCGCTCTCGCGCCTCGGGCGGCACGAAACCGCGGTTGACGAGCACCACGCTTCCATCGCGCACCTGGCGTAACGGCGTCAGCACCCAGAAGCCGCTGCCCAACGTGGTCACCGCCTGGACCAGGGACTCCTTGTCATGCAGGAAGGTGCCGGTCACGCTGACGTGCCGGTATTCGTCGCGTACGGCATTGACTTCAGGCCAGTTCGCAGGCTCCGGCGCCGCCACTGCAGATGCATGCACCCGCTGTTCAACCCGTTCGATGAGATCGAGCTTCCAAGCCCTGCGCTCGACCTGCCAGGTTCCAAGCCCCACGAATCCAGCAAAAAGAAGGACTGCAACGGTGGCCGCAGCCACCCGCGCAACGCCCCTCAAGGCATGTTCTTCATTTCATGCGCTGACATCGGCATCATGTTGTGATTCAGGTGGAACATCACCCAGATCGATCCGGACAACGTGATGACGACAAGGATCAATGTGAAGGCCAGCGCGGTCATCGACCAGCCACCCTCGACCTTCGTATTCATGTGCAGGAAATAGATCATGTGCACGAAGATCTGCACGATGCCGAAGGCCAGGATCACCAGGATCGTGGTGCTCTGCTTGTCGAAGACCTTGCCCATGACGAGCCAGAAAGGAATCGCCGTGAGGATGACCGACAGGAAAAATCCCTTCAGATAGCCGCTCAGCGTACTGTGCGGCGCACCACCGCCGTGTCCATGGTCGTCGTGGGCGTGATCTGGAGCGCTCATGGCAGTGATCCCATCAAGTAAACAAAAGTGAAGACCCCAATCCAGACCACGTCCAGAAAGTGCCAGAACATCGACAGGCACAGCAGGCGGCGCTTGTTCGCCTCGATGAGGCCGTGCTTGCCGACCTGCACCATCAGCACCCCGAGCCAGATGATGCCGCAGGTGACATGGAGCCCGTGCGTGCCGACCAGCGCGAAGAACGACGACAGGAATGCACTGCGTTGTGGTCCGGCGCCCTCGTGGATCAGGTGGGCAAACTCGTACATTTCAATGCCGAGGAAGGCCAGGCCGAAGAGTCCGGTGACGAACAACCAGCGCTGCATCGAAGCGACCTTGTTCTTCTGCATCTCGAGGATCGCGAAGCCATACGTGATCGACGAGAACAGCAGCATCGAGGTGTTGAGCGCCACCAGCGGCAGCTCGAACAGGTCAGCGCCCGTCGGACCCGCCGCATAGCTGCGACCCAGCACCCCGTACGTCGCGAAAAGGACCGCGAAGATGAGACAGTCGCTCATCAGGTAGATCCAGAACCCCAGCATCGTCCCGTTCTCGACGTGATGCTCTTCCTTGAGGTAGAAGCTCACGTCACCGGACGCCGTCAAGTTGGCTGTAGAAGAAGCGGTCATGTCAGATATTGCTGGCGGCAAGCATGCGGGTGCGGGCGGCTTCGGTCCGGGCGACCTCTTCGACGCCGACGTGATAGTCGCGCTTGTAGTTGAACGTATGGACGATGACGGCGACGAATAGCGCGAAGAACGACACGCCCGCGATCAGCCACATGTGCCAGATCATTGCAAACCCGAACACGATACTGAGCCCGGCCAGGATGATGCCGGCGCCGGTGTTCTTCGGCATGTGGATCGGAATGAAGCCCTCAAGTGGCCGCGTATAGCCGCGCTTCTTCATGTCGTACCACGCGTCGTTGTCGTGGATCACGGGCGTGAAGGCGAAGTTGTAGGCAGGCGGCGGCGACGAGGTCGACCATTCGAGGGTCCGGCCGTCCCACGGGTCGCCCGTCGTGTCTTTGAGCTGTTCGCGCCGCATGAAGCTCACGACGAGCTGGATGAGGAAGCAGGCGATGCCGATGGCAATCAGGAAGGCGCCGAAGGCCGCGATCTGGAACCAGATCTGCAGGGACGGATCATCGAACTTGCTCAGGCGCCGCGTCACACCCATCAGGCCCAGCGCGTACAGCGGCATGAACGCGAAGTAGAAGCCGATGAGCCAGAACCAGAACGAGCACTTGCCCCAGAACGGATCGAGCTTGAAGCCGAAGGCCTTCGGGAACCAGAAGGTGATGCCCGCCATCAAGCCGAACAGCACGCCGCCGATGATCACGTTGTGGAAGTGGGCGATCAGGAACAGGCTGTTGTGCAGCACGAAGTCAGCCGGCGGCACCGCCAGCAGCACGCCCGTCATGCCCCCGATCACGAAGGTGACCATGAAGCCGATCGTCCACAGCATCGGCACTTCGTAGCGGATGCGGCCGCGGTACATGGTGAACAACCAGTTGAAGATCTTCGCCCCGGTCGGGATCGAGATGATCATCGTCGTGATGCCGAAGAACGAATTCACGCTGGCGCCCGAGCCCATCGTGAAGAAGTGGTGCAGCCACACGAGGTACGACAGGATCGTGATCACGACCGTGGCGTAGACCATCGACGAGTAGCCGAACAGCCGCTTGCCAGAGAAGGTCGACACGACTTCGGAGAACACGCCGAACACCGGCAGCACCAGGATGTACACCTCCGGGTGGCCCCAGATCCAGATCAGGTTCACGTACATCATGGCATTGCCGCCAAGGTCGTTCGTGAAGAAGTTGAAGTCCAGGTAGCGGTCGAGCGACAGCAACGCAAGCACGGCGGTGAGCACCGGGAAGGCAGCGACGATCAGCACGTTGGTACACAGCGCGGTCCAGGTGAAGACCGGCATCTTCATGAGGCCCATGCCAGGCGCGCGCATCTTCAGGATGGTCACGACCAGGTTGACGCCTGATAGGAGCGTTCCTATCCCCGCCAGCTGCAATGACCATATGTAGTAGTCGACCCCCACGTCCGGGCTGTGCATCAGGCCGGACAGCGGCGGGTAAGCCAGCCAACCCGTGCGCGCGAACTCGCCGACGAACAGCGACGCCATCACCAGCACGGCACCCGTGACGGTCATCCAGAAGCTGAAGTTGTTGAGGAACGGAAAGGCCACGTCGCGTGCGCCGATCTGCAGCGGCACCACGAAGTTCATGAGGCCCGTGACGAGCGGCATGGCCACGAAGAAGATCATGATCACGCCGTGCGCCGTGAAGATCTGGTCGTAGTGGTGAGGCGGCAGGTAGCCCTCATTGCCGTTGAAGGCGATAGCTTGCTGCACTCGCATCATGATGGCGTCGGCAAAGCCACGCAGCAGCATGATGATGCCAAGGATGATGTACATCACCCCGATCTTCTTGTGATCGATGCTCGTGAACCACTCGCGCCACAGGTAGCCCCAGAGCTTGAAGTAGGTCACTGCGCCCAGGAGGGCTACGCCGCCCAGCACGACGGCCGCAAAGGTCGCGATCAGGATGGGTTCGTGGTAGGGGATGGCTTCGAGCGTCAGGCGGCCGAAGATGAGCTTGGTGAGATCCATAGGGATTGCGGACGCCTGATCAGTTGGTGCGGGGAGATGCGTTCGACACGAGGGGATCTGTCGGATCGTTGATGCTGCACATGGCGGCGACGAAGGTGCGAGCCGGCTTGCCGTCAGGCGAGGCCGGCACCGAGGTCACGTTATAGGCACTCGGCTTGCCGAGTCCGCCGCTGTTGTCGATGGCCATCATGTCCTTGATGCACATCTTGCCGGCTTCGACGCAGCGATTGAGGATGGCGCCATAGAGGTCGGGCGCCACGGTGGCATAACGCTTCACCGGCACTGCCTCGCTGGGCTTTTCGAGTTCAAGGTAGCCCGCCCTGTCGAGGGTGCCCCCGCCGTCCTTGGCCTTCTGCACCCAGGCATCGAAACCATCCGCAGCCAGGCCATGGAACTTGAACTTCATGTGCGAGAAGCCATGCCCGCTGAAGTTGGCGGAGAAGCCTTCGAACTCGCCGGGCTTGTTGATGACGGCATGGAGTTGGGTCTGCATGCCCGGCATGGCGTAGATCTGGCCGGCCAGTGCGGGAATGAAGAACGAATTCATGACGCCGGAAGCCGTGATCTTGAACTGGATGGGCCGGTCGACTGGCGCCGCCACTTCATTGACCAGTGCGATGCCCTGCTCCGGATAGATGAACAGCCACTTCCAGTCGAGCGCAACCACCTCGACAACCAGCGGCGCCACACTGGGTGCGATCCCGCGCTTCTTGTCCAGGCGCTTGAGTTCGCGGTAGGGATCGAGCGTGTGGGTGCTGATCCAGGTGACGGCGCCCAGGGCAATGATGATCAGCAGCGGCGCCGCCCAGATCAGCAGTTCAAGCTGGGAGGAATGATCCCAGTCGGGCCGGTAATCGGCTTCCTCGTTGGACGCGCGATAGCGGTATGCGAAGACCAGCGTCAGCACGATCACCGGAATGATGATCACGAGCATCAGCAAGGTCGAAACGATGATGAGATCTCGCTGCTGCAGTGCGATGTCGCCAGAGGGGCTCATCGTCACCCAGTCGCAACCCGCCAGCAAGGCGGCTGCCGGGAGCAGAAAGAGACCACGAAGGTACTTGAGTGAAGACATGCCGTGCGGGAGGGTGGTAAGCGTGGGCGGGAACGAGCAGAATCTAAGTCCAACGGAGGGCGAAGGGCATTGGACGTTTTGTCCTATGTCTGGCGCAAGATGCATTGGACGTTTTGTCCTATGGCAAGATTTATCAAGCAATGCGACCCTCCGTATTTGTGTGACCACACCCTAATCACAAGCGAGCACGATGTCCAGCATCAGCCAACAACAAAATGACTTGTCGCCCCGTGGCATGGAGCGCGACGTCAGCAAGCTCAATTCCGGACATTCCGGCGTTGCTCCCAGCGAGATCGCCGTCGGCGTGATTGTCGGGCGAGCCTCGGAGTATTTTGACTATTTTGTCTACGGCATCGCCTCGGTGCTGGTGTTCCCGGGAGTGTTCTTCCCGTTCGAGGAACCGCTGGAAGGCACCTTGTATTCGTTCGTGGTGTTCGCCCTCGCATTCATTGCGCGGCCCATCGGCACCATCGTCTTCTTCAACATAGAACGCCGGTGGGGCCGCGGCGTCAAGCTGACGTCGGCGCTCTTCATGCTTGGATTTGCCACAGCGGGCATTGCCTTCCTGCCGGGCTATGAAAGCATCGGGCCTTGGGCGATTGTGTTGCTGTCGGTCTTGCGTTGCTTCCAAGGCTTCGGTCTGGGCGGCTCGTGGGATGGCCTGCCGTCGCTGCTCGCTCTCCATGCTCCTCCGAAGCGCCACGGCTGGTACGCCATGATTCCGCAGCTCGGTGCGCCTATTGGCTTCATCATCGCTGCAGGCCTGTTCCTCTACCTCTACACCGAATTGACGCCGGCGGATTTCATGGATTGGGGTTGGCGCTATCCGTTCTACGTCGCATTCACGATCAACGTGGTGGCACTCTTCGCGCGTCTGCGGATCGTGGTGACCGAAGAGTACGAACAGTTGCTCGACAAGTATCAATTGCACCCCGTCGAGAAGGTCAGTGAATTGCTGGACACCAGTGGCGGCAGTGTCGTGATCGGCGCTTTTGCTGCGCTCGCCAGCTATGCCCTGTTCCATCTTGTGACGGTGTTTCCGCTGTCCTGGCTCATCGTGCATTCGGCCCAGGCCATCGATGACATCCTGATAGTGCAGATCTTCGGTGGCGTACTGGCGTTGTTCGGTGTGATGGCTTCCGGCTGGATTGCCGACCGGATTGGCCGCCGCAGCACGCTGGGCATCATGGCCGCGTTGATCGGCGTCTTCGCGGCGCTTTCGCCGCTGATGCTCGGCGGGCAAGTCATTCACCAGAACATTTTCATCCTGGTCGGATTTGCGCTACTGGGCCTGTCCTACGGCCAGTCCGCGGGCGCGGCAACCGGCAACCTCGAGGCCAAATACCGCTATACCGGCGCCGCGCTCACGTCCGATCTCGCATGGCTGATTGGTGCGGCATTTGCGCCGCTGGTGGCCATCGGCCTGTCCTCCCACTTCGGCCTGGTCGCCTTGAGCGGCTACCTGCTCTCCGGCGTGGTGTGCACGCTGTTGGCGCTGCGTATCAATCGCTCACTCAACAAGGATTGAATAGACCCACCCCCGAATGCGCCTGCGGCGCCGGGGGCGGCCGCCAGCGGCGGCTGCTCTTGCGAGCCGTCCAAGCCTACAGCCTGCGCAGGCAGGGCTTGGAGCCGCTGCCCTCAGCCCGTCAAGCCGGCGCACCCAGCGGCCCGGAAAACCACCCGGTTCCGCGGGAAGGTTGGCCCAACCCCGAAGCGCCTGCGACGCTTCCCCCCTCAAGGCGACGCACCCGGCGGCCCGGCAATCCGGTTCCGCGGGTGCCCACGAACAGGCAGTTCTCGCGCTGCTCTGTCTTGTTCTGCGCTTGACTGCAAAGCCCTCTGTGCGCGGTTGCTTCAAGTGACTACAGCGCGCCGACCTGGCCCAGGTCGGGCCGCGCCAGCCACTCCTGCCATTCGTCCGCAAGCCGGTGCGCCTCGGCCGCCGCCTTGCGCCAGGCCGCCACCCTGCCCTGCATATCGTTGCCATAGCGCAGGAAGTCATTGCGGTCGGGCAACTTGCCGTTCGGCAACGTCTTGACCCAATCCGTGTCGGGCGCGAGCAACACCATGCGGTCGAGAAAGTGTGTCGATTTGTGCCGCCACTTCAGGCCCTTGTCGAGCCAGCCGGGCACCACGGCCTTCTGGAAATGCGGATACAGCACGAGGCCATCGTCGTTGCTGTAGTTCAGATGCAGGTGATAGTCAGTGATACCACCGTCCCAGTAAGCGCCGGGCGGCGCACCGGGGATGTCGTGTACGGCTTCGAGCATGAAGGGGATGGAGCATGAAGCCTGCAGCGCCGGCGCGAAATTGGCTTCGTCCAGCGCCACCTGGCGTGTGCGGAAATCGCGGGTGGCAAAAGGCAACGCCGCGCCGGGACTCGAGAACACCACACGCTCCAGCCATGCGCCGAGGCTGCGGCGATGCACGCTGTTGGTGACGAAGGCACCGAGGTATCCCACCGGCGTTCGCGCAGGCCCTTCGCGACCCAGGATATGGCGTCCTCGCGACGTGATGACGTGCAGCCTGAACCGCGAATGGTGCGTGACCTCGGCCACGCGACCCGCGAAGAACCCGCGCAAGTCATTGCCGAATTGACGGCTCACCTGCTGCGCCGTCAGGCGCTTCTGTCCCTCCGGTACGTCGAAGTGCTGGTGGATGTAGCCGTGCTCGAACTGTTCCAGGGCGGTGGTCACGTCGTCGAGGCACGCATTCGCCAGGCGCCACGCTCCGATGGAGGCCCCCACCAGATCGACGGGCTGGTTCGACCGCGGCAACCATTCGCCGAACGTGAAGCGGTCCAGCGGCCCGAGGATCAGGCCTTTTGGCCCGCCAGCCGCGCCGGGGATGGTGCGCACGTGTTGCGGAAGCAACCCGTGCCGGGCAATGTGCTCGCGTGCGAGTGGGCCGGCATGAATTCGCAGCGCTTTCATGCAGGGCGTTCAAGCAATATCCGTGCGCCTGCAGCACACGCACCAACGCGTGCCGCCGTCACGCGCATCAAGTCACCTGCGTGAGCCACCTACTTGCGCAGTCCCTGCAGCTTGGCGAAGGCGTTGGCCATCTGGCTGGATGGCTGCGGCGTGCTGTCGCGGCGTGGACCCTGCTGCTGGCCGCGGCTGGCGCCTTCGAAGCGGTTGTCCCGCGGACCGTCGCGGCGCGGCGGTGCAGCGTCGAGCTTCATCGACAAGCCGATGCGCTTGCGCGCCACGTCCACCTCCATCACCTTGACCCTGACGATGTCGCCGGTCTTCACGACCTCGCGCGCATCGTTGACGAACTTGTGCGAGAGCTGGCTCACATGGACCAGGCCGTCCTGGTGCACGCCCAGGTCGATGAAGGCGCCGAACTGCGCGACGTTGCTGACCGTGCCTTCGAGGACCATGCCTTCGACCAGGTCCTTGATGTCTTCCACGCCGTCGTTGAAGCGCGCGACCTTGAAGTCGGGGCGCGGGTCGCGGCCGGGCTTCTCCAGTTCGCCGAGGATGTCCTTGACCGTGATGACACCGAACTTCTCGTTGGCGAAGAGCTCGGGCTTCAACGTCTTGAGCATCTCGGCGCGGCCCATCAGCTCGGTGATCGGCTTGCCGGTCTTGACCATGATCTGCTCGACCAGCGGATAGGTTTCCGGGTGCACGCCGGTGATGTCGAGCGGGTTGCTGCCGCCGCGCACGCGCAGGAAGCCGGCGCTCTGCTCGAAGGCCTTGGGGCCGAAACCCGTGACTTCGAGCAATTGCTTGCGCGTGACAAAGGCGCCATTCGCTTCGCGCCATCGAACGACAGACTTCGCTACGCTGGCTGACAGGCCCGATACGCGGCTCAGCAGCGGCACGCTGGCCGTATTGAGGTCCACACCCACGGAGTTCACGCAGTCTTCCACCACCGCATGCAGCGTGCGCGTGAGCTCGCTCTGGTTCACGTCATGCTGGTACTGGCCGACGCCGATGCTCTTGGGGTCGATCTTCACGAGTTCGGCCAATGGGTCCTGCAGGCGGCGCGCGATGCTCGCAGCGCCGCGCAGGCTCACGTCGACATCGGGCATTTCCTGCGATGCGAATTCGCTCGCAGAGTAGACGGAGGCGCCGGCTTCACTGACGACCACCTTGTCGATGGTCATGGCCGGCGCGCCGGCTTGCGCGGCCATCTTGCCAAGCAGCTTGATGAGGTCGGCGGCGAGCTTGTCGGTCTCGCGGCTGGCGGTGCCGTTGCCGATGGCGATCAGGTTCACACCGTGCTTCGCGCACAACTTGCCGAGCGTGTGCAGCGAACCTTCCCAGTCCTTGCGCGGCTCGTGGGGGAACACGGTGGACGTTTCGACCAGCTTGCCGGTGGCGTCGACCACCGCAACCTTCACGCCGGTGCGGATGCCGGGGTCCAGACCGAGCACGACGCGCGGGCCCGCCGGCGCTGCCAGGAGCAAGTCGCGCAGGTTGTCGGCAAAGACCTTGATCGCGACCTTCTCGGCTTCTTCGCGCAGGCGGGTGAACAGGTCGCGCTCGGTCGAGAGGGACAGCTTCACGCGCCAAGTCCAGGCCACGGCCTTGCGGATCAGGTCATCGGACGCGCGGCTCGCATGGCTCCAGCCCAGGTGCAGCGCGATCTTGCCTTCGGCGATCGACGGCTTGCCCGGTTCGGGCTCGACCGGTAACACCAGCTTGGCATCGAGGATCTCCAGCGTGCGGCCGCGGAACACGGCCAGCGCGCGGTGCGAGGGCACGCGGCCGATGGGTTCGTCGTAGTCGAAGTAGTCGCGGAACTTGGAAACGTCGGCGTTGTTCTCGTCCTTGCCCGCCATCAACGACGACTTGAAGAGGCCTTCGCTCCACAGCCATTGGCGCAGCGACTGCACCAGCACCGCGTCTTCGGCCCAGCGCTCGGCGAGGATGTCGCGCACGCCGTCCAGCACCAGTTGCACCGTGGAAAAGTCGAGCCCGTCTGCGGCCGGCTTGACGAAAGCCACGGCCTCCTCCTGCGGGTTGAGCGTGGGATTGGCGAAGAGCTTGTCGGCCAGCGGTTCGATGCCGGCCTCGCGCGCCATCTGGCCCTTGGTCCGGCGCTTGGGCTTGTAGGGCAGGTAGAGGTCTTCCAGCTCCTGCTTGGTCGGCGCGAATTCGATGGCCGCGCGCAGTTCGGGCGTGAGCTTTCCCTGGTCCTCGATGCTCTTGAGCACGGCAGCACGTCGATCTTCCAGTTCGCGCAGGTAGCTGAGGCGCGCTTCGAGTTCGCGCAGTTGTATGTCGTCCAGACCGTCGGTGGCCTCCTTGCGGTAGCGGGCGATGAAGGGAACCGTGGCGCCGCCGTCGAGCAGGTCGATGGCGGCCTTGACCTGGTGCTCGCCGACTTTGATTTCTGCCGCAAGCTGGCGAATGATTTTCTGCATGTCTGAACCGAGTCTCCGGCGGGCGCCGCAGGGGGCAGCGCGGATAAAGCGCAGAAGTTTGCCACACGGGCTCGCGCAACGAGGGAGGTAAATCCGTCGGCTTACAGGGCTATGCTGCCCTCGATGAACACCCCTCCCCGCCCAGCGCGACGAAGCGTATTGCGCGCCATCGTCACGGCCCTGCTGGTGCCGGTGTTGCTGTTCGAGGAATGGGGTTGGGCGCCGTTGGCCGCGCTGGCCGCTCGCTTGGGCCGGCTGCCGCTCTGGGCGCGGCTGGAACACAAGGTCAGCGCTTTGCCGCCGTGGGGTGCCCTGGTGGTGCTGCTCGTGCCGATGGTCACGCTGTTTCCCGTGAAGCTGATGGCGCTCTATTTCTTCGGGCTGGGGCACTTCAAGACCGGCGTCGTCCTGCTGATCGGCGCCAAGATCGCGGGCACGGCCATCGTCGCGCGCCTGTTCCAGCTCACGCTGCCGGCGCTGATGCAACTGCCGCAGTTCGCAAAGTGGTATCCGCGCTGGAAGGCGTGGAAGGACCGCGTGCTGTTGCAGGTCCGCGGCAGTGCCACGTGGCGTGCCGTGCACGCATTCAAGCGCGACATGCGGCGCTGGTGGCACGCACTGCGGCACGGGACGGATTGAATTCGCTGGCGCGCCGGCTGCCGCTGGACTCGAAGCTGGGCGGCAGTAAGAGCGCTCGTCCATTTCATCCGGGTAATATAGAATCTCGATTTCACCCGGATAAAAACAAAATGACGTATTCCGAAACAGGACCCGCCTCTGACTCGCTGACCGTTTTCGCCGGATTCCAACGCATCGCGACAGGACCACGCACCGAAGTCATCGCGCAGTTGCGACGCCGCGCTGACAGCGAACCGGTGTTCGTCTTCGACGACTCCACCGGCGAGTCGATCGATCTCGACCTTCGGCCGGACGCCGGCCAGCCAAGCGCCTCACCGGAGCCAGCGCCCCGCACCGTCGGCCGTCCGAAGCTGGGCGTCGTGGCACGCGAGGTCACGCTGCTACCCCGCCACTGGGACTGGCTCAACCGCCAGCCGGGCGGCGCCTCGGTCGCGCTGCGCAAGCTGGTGGAAGACGCGCGCCGGATTCACGTCGGCCGCGACGCGGTACGCGCCTCGCGCGAAGCCACCTACCGCTTCATGAGCGCCATCGCCGGGCACTTGCCTGATTTCGAGGAGGCCAGCCGCGCCCTGTTTGCCGGAGAACAGGCGCGCTTCGAGGCGCTCGTCGCCGGCTGGCCCGTCGACGTCAAGGCCCATCTCGCGCAACTTTCTGCCAACGCCTGGGTTGCCGCATGAACCGGCGCGATGAACTGGAGCCCGACGATGTGCGCATCGCCGGCGAGATCGCGGCGCCACCCGCCGCCGTGGTCGATCCGGTGCCGGCGCCCGTGTCGCCGCCCGCCGCGACGCCGCGTGGACGCGGCTATGTCGAGGGCAAGCCGCTCTGGAAAATCTTCGCGGCCTTCCTCGCGCCGATGCTGCTCAGCAACATCCTGCAGTCGCTGTCGGGCACGCTCAATAACATCTACGTGGGGCAGTTGATCGGCGTTGGGGCGATGGCCGCGGTGTCGAGCTTCTTCCCGGTGATGTTCTTCTTCATCGCCTTCACCATCGGCCTGGGCGCGGGCGCGTCGGTGCTGATCGGCCAGGCCTGGGGCGCGCGGGACACGGACAAGGTCAAGACGGTGGCAGGCACCACCTTGTCGGTGGGCATCGCCTTCGGGCTGCTCATCGCGGTGTTCGGCGGCGCGTTCACCACGCACCTGCTGGAGGCACTCGGCACGCCGGCGGACATCCTGCCCGAGGCGACCCGCTATGCCCGCATCATGTTGATCGCGATGCCGGGGTTGTTCGTGTTCCTGCTGTCGACGGCGATGCTGCGCGGCGTCGGCGACACGGTGACGCCGCTGTTCACGCTGCTGGTGTCGACCTGCATCGGCCTGGTGCTGACGCCCGCGCTGATCCTCGGCTGGGGCGGGCTGCCGAAGCTCGGCGTGGCCAGCGGTGCGGCGGCCACGGTGGTTTCCTTCGTGGTGTCGACGATCTGGCTGGCGTTTCGCCTCCGCTCCAAGAAGAGTCCGCTGGCGCCCGACGCCGAATTCGCCCGGCACATGCGCATCAATCCGAAGGTGCTCAAGACGGTGCTGAAAGTCGGCGTGCCGACCGGCGTGCAGATGATCGTGATCTCGCTGGCCGAAGTCGCCCTGTTGTCGCTCGTCAACGCCTATGGCTCCAGCGCCACGGCGGCCTACGGCGCGGTCAACCAGGTGGTGGCGTACGTCCAGTTCCCGGCCATCTCGATCGCGATCACCTCCTCGATCCTCGGCGCGCAGGCGATCGGCGCGGGACGTTCCGACAAGCTTGGCGCCATCGCGCGCACCGGCTTGCTGATGAACCTGGTGCTGACGGGTTCGCTGGTGGTGATCGGCTACCTGTTCTCGCGCCACCTGATGGCGCTGTTCATCACCAGCGAGCCGGTGATCGAACTGGCCCAGACCCTGCTGCACATCATGCTGTGGGGCAGCATCATCTTCGGCATGGCCTCGGTGCTGTCGGGGATCATGCGGGCCAGCGGATCGGTGCTGGTGCCGACCGGCATCGCGATCTTCTGCATCGCGCTGGTGGAGGTGCCGGTGGCGGTGTTCATGAGCCACCGGATCGGCTTGAACGGGATCTGGGTCGCGTACCCGGCGGCGTTCGTGGCGATGCTGGTGTTGCAGACGGCCTACTACCGCCTGGTGTGGCGGAAGAAGACGTTCAAGCGGCTGCTGTGAGCACAAGGCTCCTGACGAATTCTCGTCAGCGGAATCATTTCTTGGACAATTCCACCAAAGCCGCCTAGGATCGCGGCCCCACACCCCCAACGGGTAGGAGGCGTCATGCAATTCTTGCGCTTCGCGTCCGTTGCCGCTCTTTCGATGGCGGCAGCTTCCCTGGCCCATGCGAAATCCGAGGTCTGCCATGCGACCTCCGACAAGCAGATAGCCGCACTGTTCGACCGCTGGAATGCATCCTTGCAGACCGGCGACCCCAAGAAGGTCGTGGCGAACTATGCCCCGAAGTCGATCCTGTTGCCCACGGTCTCCAACAAGCCGCGCCTGAACGCGGAGGAGAAGCTCGATTACTTCGAGCACTTCCTCCCGCGCAAGCCGGTGGGCACCATCGACAGCCGCAGGATCGAGATCGATTGCAACAGCGCGATCGACGCCGGCCTGTATACCTTCAAGTTCGGCGACGGGTCGCAGGTGAAGGCGCGCTACACGTTCACGTACCGATGGACGGGCAAGCAGTGGCTCATCACGAGCCACCACTCGTCCACGATGCCGGAGAAAGACTGAACGTCACAGTGCAGCGGCTGTGGCCTCGAGCTGCATCAGCCGCCGCGCCATGCGTCCGACGAAGTTCTGCGTGACGTGCGGCAGCACGCGTTGCGTCGGCACGAGGATGCCGACCTGCAACTCGTTGAGCGCCGGCAATTCGAAGGGCCGCCACAGCAGTTCACCGCGCTTCAGTTCCTCGATGAAGGCGATCTTCGAGAAGCAGGAAATGCCCTTGCCACCCATGATCAGCCGCTTGAGCAGCGGCGTGGAGTTGCAGGTGGCGGCCGGCTCCATGTCGTCCCAGAAGGCGGCGAACTCGGGTGACAGCGCCGCGCTGATGACGGGGTGCGAACTGGAGCGCAGGAAGGGATAGTGGGCGCAGTCCTTGAGGCTCACGCTCGCGTGATCGGCCAGCGGATGGCCAGGCGGCAGCACGATGCCGATCGGCAGCCTGGCCTTGCTCATGACCTTGACGCCACCGGGCACCCGGCCCACGAAAGCCAGACCCACGTCGGCCTGCCCGGTCATCACCAGTTGCGCCACCTCCATCGGCTGGATCGAGGTGATGGTGTACGTGACGGCCGGGAAGATCTGCAGGAACTCCTCGACGGCCGACGGCAGCAACTCCTCGAAGAAGGAGTCCATCGCCGCGACCTTGACGTGCCCGGTGCGCTCGCCCTTGAGCGCATCGAGCTCGGTGCGCATGACCTGGAACTGGTGCAGCGTTTCCTGCGCATGCTTGAGCAGGCGCTCGCCAGCGGGGTTGAGGCGCAGGCCGGTCGGCAGGCGGTCGAAGAGTTCGACGCCGAGTTCATCTTCCAGCTTGTGGATCTGCCGGTTGACCGCGCTGGCGGCCACGAAAAGCCGCTCCGACGCCTTGCGCACCGAGCCGCAACTCGCCACTTCGATGAAGTACTTGAGGACGCTGGCGTGCATCAGGCCGCCTTCCCCGAACCTGCGCCCTCAGGCAGCCCGGGCGATGGGAATTTCGCGCGCAATGGCGGCGTGGTCGCAGGCGATGCGGCGGCCTTCGGCCCCACCCGGCGAACCCAACCCGCTGACATCCTTGTCGAAGAACTCGCGGTTGATCGCCGTGAAGTGGGCCAGTTCGGGCGGTACCCGAAACTCTTCATAGATGGCCTGCACCGGGCAGGCCGATACGCAAATACCGCAGTCAATGCATTCATCGGGGTGAATGTACAGAGTGCGCGCGCCTTCGTAGATGCAATCGACCGGGCAGACGGGCACGCAGGCGCCGTCCTTGCAGTCGATGCAGGCCGTGGTGATGACGTGTGCCATGGCGTGGACTTCTTGTGAAGGCTCAGCGGCCCTTCCAGACCGGCTTGCGCTTCTGCTGGAACGCGAGCACGCCTTCGTTCGAGTCTTCGGACTGCAAGGCATCGACCAGCGCGGGCAGGCGCATGCCGTGGGCCTGCGTGGGCGAGAGCTGGGCCGTCTGGCGCACCACCTGCTTGATCGCCTTGAGCGACAGCGGTGCGCAGGCGAGCAACTGTTGCACCCAGCGGTCGACGGCTGCGTCGAGTTCGGCACGCGGGACGACCTCGTTGATCAGGCCCATCTCCAAGGCACGCGCGGCCTTGATGCGCTGGCCGGTCAGCATCATGCCCATCGCCTGGCGATAGGGAATCTGGCGTTGCAGCAGCAGCATCCCGCCGTCCAGCGGCAGCCGGCCGACGAGCGGCTCGGGCAGGCCGAAGCTAGCTTCCTCGCAGGCGATCACCAGGTCGCAGCCCAGCACCATCTCGAAGCCACCACCCAGCGCAAAGCCGTTGACCTTGGCGATCACCGGCACGTTGAGCGTCTCGCGCAGCGCGATGCCGCCGAAGCCGCCCGGACGCGATGCGGCCCAGTACTCGACGCCCTTGAGATTGGAGGTGTTCTTCAGGTCAGCGCCGGCACAGAAGGAACGCTCGCCCGTGCCGGTCAGCACCACGACACGGATGTCGTTGCGCTTCTCGATGTCTTCCCAGATGCGGATCAGCTCGGCCTCGGTCGGGAGGTCGACGGCGTTGAGCACGTCGGGGCGGTCGATGGTGACGGTCGCGACGTTGTTCGCGACTTCGTAGCGAACGCTGGTCGAGGCAAGCCGCTCTGTCGGGATGGCATGCACCGCACTCATTGCGCTACCCCTTCAACCAGCGCGCGCGCTTCGGCGAGAACTTCTTCCGTGTGCTGCCCGAGGCGCGGCGGTTCGCGCCGGATGCCGGTGCTCGCGCCGGACATCTGGATCGGGCTGGCGATGAACTTCAGCGGACGGTCCGACAGTTCGGTGTCTTCCAGGATCATCTTGTTGTGCAGCGTCTGCGGGTCGACCAGCGCCTCGCGCATGTCGCGCACCGGCGCCGACAGCAGGTCCTGTTCTTCCAGGCGAGCCAGCCAGTGTTCACGCGTGTTGCTGGCAAAGCGCTCGCGGAAGATCGCATGCAGTTCGGCCTTGTGCTGGAACTGCGCCTGCAGGTTGGCAAAGCGCGGATCCAGCGACAGGTCGTCGATCTCCAGCGCGGTGCAGATGTCGCGCAGCGGATGCTGCTTGAAAGCACCGACCAGCACCAGCGGGCCGTTCTTCGTCTCGAAGGTGCCCGACAGCGGCATGGCGGCCCAGTTGACCTCCGAGTCCTCCATCATGATCATCGCGGCCTCCTGCATCTGCATGGCCAGCATGGAGTTGAAGAGCGAGACCGAAATCTTCTGCCCTTCGCCCGTGCGCTCGCGCTGCAGCAGCGCGAACAGGATGCCCTGCACCATGTGCATGCCCGCCGTGTAGTCGGCCAACGCGGTCGGGTAGATGGAGACCGGAATCGAATCGTCCGCACGGCGCGCCATCACGCCGGTGAGCGCCTGCGCCAGCACGTCCTGGCCGCCCTTGTGGGCGTAGGGGCCGGTCTCGCCAAAGCCGGTGCCGACCGCATAGATGATGCGCGGGTTGAGGCGCTTGCAATCCTCGTAGCCCAGGCCCAGGCGTTCCATCACACCGGCGCGGAAGTTGTTGGTGACCACGTCGGCATCGGCGATCAGCGCCTTGACCAGATCCACTTGCGCCGGGTCGCGCAGGTCGATCTCCACGCTGCGCTTGTTGCGGTTGAGGCTGCAGAAGATCGGGTTGTCATGTCCGGCGACCGGCGCGAAGGTCGAGCGGCTCAGGTCGCCCGCGCCCTTGCGCTCGACCTTGATCACGTCGGCGCCGTGGTCGGCCAGCATCTGGGTGCAGACCGGGCCCATCATCACCTGCGTGAAGTCGATGACGCGGATGCCTTCGAGCGGCAGCGTTTGTGAAGTCATGCAACCTCCGCGAACGAACGGGCGATTTCAGGAACGTCGGCGTTGGGGCCGACCTGGTCGCCGGGGTCCGCGCCTTGCGCACGCAGCGTGCGCTGCAGCTTGGCGACATCGACGTTGCGCACCAGCACGCCCGCGTCCAGCGATTGCGCCGCGGCCACGCCGGCGGCTTCGCCCATGGCCATGCAGGGCGGGATCTCGCGCGAGATCTTCTGTGCCGCCGAGGTCGACGAATAGTGGCGGCCTGCCACCAGCAGGTTGTCGACGCTGCGCGGCACCAGCGTGCGGTACGGATAGTAGTAGTCGCGACCACGGGCCACGCTGTCCTCGAAGCGCACGCGCTGCGCCACGTCTTCCTTCGACATGACGTATTCGCCTTCCAGCAGGCGCGTCTGGCGGATGCCGGTCTGTGGCGCCAGGTCGACCAGGAAGCAGTTCTTGAAGCCCGGCAGCTTGCTGCGGATGAACTCGATCACCTTGTGGATGGTGTTGCGGCCCTGCACTTCGGCGCGGGTCAGGTCGGCCACCTTGAGGCCGTCGAGGCCGGCCATGTGGGGGCAGTTGCACCACACGACGCCAGGCAGCGGCGTCTTGAGCCACCAACTGTCCCAGGCGCCGCCGAGGATGTGCTTGACCTCGCGGTCGATGGCCTGGAAGGCAGCGGGCTCTTCGTACTCGAAGCGTTCGGCTTCGTCTGTATCCACGCCGCCGAGGCGGAACACGGTCGTCACGATGTAGGCGCCGCTGATGTGCGGTGCGCCGGCCGATGCGGCCACGTCGAGGTCACCCGTGGCATCGATCACCACCTTGCCCAGGATGGCTTCACGGCCACTCTTGGATTCGCAGACCACGCCCTTGACCTTGCCGTCTTCCACCAGCGTGCGCGAGAACCACGAGTGCAGACGCAGGTTGATGCCGGCCTGATTGACCATCTCCAGCGAGGCGCGCTTGAACGCGTCCGGATCGAAAGCGGCGGCAAAGCAGATGGGATGCGGCTTTTCCTTGCTGTGGAAATCGAAGGTACCCCAGCGCTTCCAGCGGCGCACGGACTCCGGCAGCGAGCCCCATTCGTGCTGCTTGGGGTACTCGGCCAGGCCGCGTGAGGCCATGCGCTCGATCATCTCCATGCAGATGCCGCGCACGGAAATTTCCTGCTGATGGTTGTCCCACATGTCGTCGAGCACCAGCACCATGCCACCCGATGCGAGGCCACCCAGGTGGTTGTAGCGCTCCAGCAGCGTGACGCTTGCGCCGTTGCGCGCTGCAGCCAGTGCCGCGGCCTGGCCAGCGGGGCCGCCACCGACAACGACCACGTCCGATTCGGCTGCCACGCGAATGTCGTGGGCAGGCTCTTGCATCCAATCACCAATACGGCTCATAGAAATCTCCAGTTGATATGTCGAGGTGGGCGGCGCGTTTTGGTTGAGCTGCCGCCCTGTTGTGCACGTTCAGTGCGATGCGTCTTCGGGATGCCAGCGAATGATCAGTCGCTCGGCCACGGTGACGAGAAGGAAGAACAGTCCGGACAAGGTCGCACTCATCACGATCGCGGCGTAGAGCAGCGGCGAATCGAAGTTGAAGGTGGCTTGCAGGATCATGGCGCCGATGCCGACCGTGGCACCCACCCATTCACCGACCACCGCGCCGATCACGCTCATCGAAGCCGCGATGCGCAAGGCAGAGAACAGGTACGGCAATGCGTTCAGCAGGCGAAGGCGGAAGAAGATTTCCATCTTGCTGGCCGACAGCACGCGCATCAGCTCCATCGCCTGCGGATTCACCGATTCGAGGCCGCGCACCATGTTCACGAGCGTCGGGAAGAAGCACACCAGCGCGGCGATCGTGATCTTCGGCTCCATGCCGTTGCCCATGATCAGCACCAGCACGGGAGCCTTGGCCACCAGCGGGATCGCGTTGAACATCAGCACGACCGGGAAGAAGATGTCCTGCAGCGTCTTGTTGTGGACAAAGATGGTCGCGATGATGATCGCCGCCAGGTTGCCCAGCAGGAAGCCGCCGGCCGCTTCGAGCGCCGTGGGGATCAGGTTGTCGAGCAGCACCGCGCGCTTGGCATAGAGCGTCTCGACCACCGCCCAGGGCGATGGCGCGATGAAGGGCTTGACCTCGAAGATCGTGATCACGGCCCACCACAGGGCGAGCAGGCCGCCGATGCCGAGCGCCGGCAGGATGCGGCGGCGCCACATGCGGCGGCGACGTGCCGCGGCCCACTTGAGGTATTCGGCGTCGACGGGCGTCTGGTTCAGGACGGCCACCGGCGTATCGAGGGAACTGGTTGTCATGGTTGGCCTCAGCAGGTTTCCAGCACGCGACGCAGGTGCGCCGTGAGCTGGACGAATTCCGGCGTCTCGCGGATGTCGAGCGTGCGGTCTTCGGGCAGGTTGACGGGCACGATCTCGCGCACGCGGCCCGGGTTGGCGGCCAGCATCAGCACGCGCTGGCCGAGGAAGGCGGCCTCGTGGATGCTGTGCGTCACGAAGAGGATGGTCACGCCTGTCTCTTTCCAGACCTTGCGGATTTCCTCGTTGAGCCGGTCGCGCGTGATCTCGTCGAGGGCGCCGAAGGGCTCGTCCATCAGCAGGATCTTGGGATCGCTGGCCAAGGCACGGGCGATGGAGACGCGCTGGCGTTGACCGCCAGACATCTCGTGCGGCCAGGCGTTGGCGCGGTCCTTGAGGCCGACGAGTTCGAGCAGTTCCTTCGGCGAGCGGCGGCCCTTGCGGCTCGCGCCCTTGCCCACCTGCAACGGCAGCTCGACGTTCTGCAACGCCGTGCGCCAGGGCAGCAAGGCGGCATCCTGGAACACGAAGCCGATGTCGCGCTTTTCGCGGGCGGCTTGCGGCGTGCCGGAGAGCACTTCGATCTTGCCGCGGCTCGGTTCCAGCAGGTCGGCGACGACGCGCAGGAACGTGGACTTGCCGCAGCCCGACGGGCCGAGCAGCGTCAGGAACTCGCCCTGTGCCACGTCCAGGTCCAGGCTCTTGATGGCGGTGACATCGCGGCGCTCGGTGAAGAAGCGCATGCCGATGTCGCGGCACGAGATCGCCGGTGCGGCGTTCATGACGGCGGACACGTCAGGCCACCTTCGTCCGTGCAGCCGCCGTCGCCTTGAGCGCGTCCAGCGAGATCACGTCTTCCAGCTTCGGCGTCTTGGCGGTGAACTGGCCCAGCTCCGAATACGTCGTGATCTGCGATTGCCAGACCGCCGGGTCCATCGTGCCCCAGCCCTGGGTCTGCGCCATGCCGCCGAGCGCGTACTCGAGCATCACGTCGATGGCGGCGCGCTCGTCTTCGCGCTTGAGGTTCGGATATTCCTTGATCAACAGGTCGGCGGCTTCGTCGCGGTTGGCCTTGACGTGATGCCAGCCGCGCGAGGTGGCGCGCAGGAAAGCTTCGATGACCTTGGGTTGCTTTTCCAGCGTCGCGTGAGTTGCGTAGTACGGCAACGCGTAGAGCTGCACGCCGGCATCCCACAGCGTCAGGTCGACACGGCCCGGGCCGAGCGCCTTGAGCGCGGTGGTGCTGGTGAGCCAGCCGGTGACCACATCGACCTGCCCCGTCAGCAGCGGCGCCATGTCGGAGCCGACGGTGACCACGGTCACGTCCTTCTCAGCGATCTTGTTCTTGGCCAGCAGGGCGCGCAGCAGGATGGCCGCGGTCGACGGAATGCCGACCTTCTTGCCGACCAGGTCCTGCGGCTTCTTCACCGGATTCTTGGCCAGCGAGAAGAAGGTGAACGGGTGCTTCTGTGCACCGACGGCGAAGCACTTGATCGGCAGGCCCTGGGACACGGCCAGCATCACGGAGGGGCTGGAGGAAACCTGGCCCACTTCATAGCGGCCGGACGCCACGATGGCCACGCCATCGATGTTCGGGCCGCCGGGCTGGATGGCGAACTCGATGCCTTCCTGCTCGTAGAAGCCAAGGCGCTTGGCCACCACCTCGCCGATCTGGTTGACGCCGGGGATCCAGCCGAGTTGCATGTTGATCTTTGCCTTGCCCTGCGCGAAGGCATCGATCGACAGGAAACCGCCGGCCGAAAGGCCTCCGGCAACGAGGGAGCTCTTGAGGAGACTGCGGCGACGGAGGTCGCAAACGTGGGCCATGGCGGAAACCTTTCGATGTGTGCAAGCGGGGTGAATGCGGCAACTGGGCGGGGCTCGTTACGGAGGGCTTCGAGCACCAGTGAGGCGAATGTAAGAAGTCGGCGGCGTTGCTGCCAAGCACCGTTTTTCGCAACGGGCGATCTAAAAATTGGCGCACCCTTGCTGATTCGGAACGGTCCGATTCGAGGACTTTCACTCGGAAAAGTGCGCGAGAAATGCCACATTTGCGCCACCTTCCCAGGGGCGGTCGTAGTCGCGCGATTCCGGGTAAACGCCTAGGACGCTGCCCCCGCCGGGCACTCAAGGAAGTGTGCGTTCCAGCGGCTGGCCCGCCAGTTGCGCCACTTGCGCGATGGCTTCTTCGACAACCGAAACATCGTCCAGTTTCGATGCCAGCACCAGCACGAGGCGCGCGAGCAAGGCGGCCTGTTGCTCTGCAGGAATACCGTGCGTGAGCGCGATCAGCGATTCGAGGAGGTCGTCAAGCTGTGGCTGGGTGCTGGGCATGGGAGGGTTCCGTGCTGGAGGGCGTGCAAGGTGCAAGCGCGCGGGCGAGATCGAAAGCGGGTTCATGCACGTGGCGTGACGCGATGTGCTGGTCCGGCCGGATGAGCCAGGCCTGCCCGCCATCGGGCGGCACGCCGAGCTGGCGTTGGAGCGCCGCGCGTCCGGCGGCGTCGCAATGCGGGTCCACCGCCACCGCCTTGACCAGCGGATGAGCGCAGGCCACCGCACGGTCCGAGAAGCACAGCAGCGTGAACCACGGCCCGAGCAGTCGATGCAGGCTGGCGCCGTCCTGGTGCAGCACCACGTCCGGCAAGGCCGCCCCGCCGTCGCTGTCGACCAGGGGCGAATCGCCGCGGTACACCGCGGGCGCCGACAACCTGCCCGTGTTGATCAACCGCGCCGCCCATGGCAACGAGGGCGCCAAGGCCATGATGGCGTCGCGCCAGAGCTGCACGGATTCAAGCCCGCGCGGATAGACGAAGCGCGACGAGCGCCGCGCCTGCCGGATGTTCTCGAGCGCCGCCGCGCGCCGCTCCTGCGAATAGCTGTCGAGCAAGTCGGCGTCCACGCCCTGCGCCGCAACCAGCGCGAGCTTCCAGCCGAGGTTGTCCGCATCCTGCACGCCGCCGTTGCCGCCGCGTGCGCCGAAGGGCGCGACCAGATGCGCCGCGTCGCCCGCGAACAGCACGCGGCCATGGCGCATCGACTCCAGGCATTCGTGCCGATAGGCCCACGCGCCCGACCAGGCAACGTCGAAGGCGATGTCGCCGCCGATCAGTGCGCGGACCCTGCGGCGCATGGCCTCGGGCGTGGCGGCGTCGCGCGGATCTTCGCCCTCGCTGAGCTGGAAGTCGAGCCGCCAGGTGTCGTCCGCCATCTTGTGGCGCCACACCGCGCGGCCGTTGTTCGCGCTGGCGTCGAGCCAGGTCCAGCGCTCCTCGGGCCAGGTGCAATCGCGCAGCGACACGTCGATGATGATCCAGTGGTCCTCGGTGCGGTCGTACACCTGGGGCGCCAGGCCGAGCAGCTTGCAGCACGGGCTGAAGGCGCCGTCGCAGGCGATCACCCAATCGGCTTGCAATGCATAGTCGCCCTCCGGCGTGCGCACCTGCAGGTCGACATGCGTGTCGTGCGCCTTCAGGCCGATGACTTCATTGCGCCAGCGCAGGTCGGCCAGGGGCTCGGCCTGCAAGGCCTCGACGAGGTATTGCTCGACGTAGTACTGCTGCAGGTTGGCGAATCCGTTGTGGCGCAGATCGGGCTGGTCCTGCAGCGTGAAGGAGGTGACCGGCTTGTCGGCGCACAGCACGCGCCCCACGTTCCAGCGCACGCCTTTTGCCACGATCCGCGGCGCGACACCCAGGCGCT
This sequence comes from Variovorax rhizosphaerae, assembly GCF_037889975.1. Taxonomy (NCBI): domain Bacteria; kingdom Pseudomonadati; phylum Pseudomonadota; class Betaproteobacteria; order Burkholderiales; family Comamonadaceae; genus Variovorax; species Variovorax rhizosphaerae. The sequence goes on from NZ_JBBKZT010000018.1 coordinate 86,214, forward strand.
CGAAGATGTCCAGCGTTCGTTGCGCCCAGACGATGCCGCGCGAAGCCAGGCCACGCACGCCGACGGTGTCGTCGTCGTCCAGCACCACCACCGGGACGCCGCGCCGCACCAGGTCGAGTGCCAGCGTGAGCCCGGTCAGGCCGCCGCCCACCACCACGACCGGGCGCCGCGGCGATGGCGCACCGTCGAGTTCTGCGGGACGGCGGAACGGGTAGCGGGGCAACTGGTGCATCCGAGGCACTCTAGGGAGCCGGCACGCGCTTGTCTGTCCATGCAAACGAGGAGACATCCGCGACAAGGCGTTCACGGCCTGTTGAAGAACGAAACCCCGCGCCGCCCCAAAAAGCCCTTCAAGAGCTGCCAGGACCGAAGACCGTCGAAACCTGAAACAATTTCCGCCCCATGACGCTGAAGCCATTGTTCCTCGCAGCCTTGGCCAGCCTGCTGGCCTTGCTGCAGGGTTGTGCGTCCCTGCCCCCGGTGGTCGACCGCACGCCCGTGACGGCGATCCCGGCCAGCAGCCAGGATGGGCTGGGCCGCATCGCGGCGCTCAGCGTACCGGCGGGCAAGAGCTCCGGCTTCAGGCCCTTGCCGCTGAGCGCCTGGTCGATGGACGCGCGTCTCGCGCTGGTGCGCAAGGCCCGCACGAGCCTCGACATCCAGTACTACCTGCTGCAGAACGACCTGAGCGGCCATGCGCTGGTGCGGGCCGTTCGCGATGCGGCACTGCGCGGGGTGCGGGTGCGCCTGCTGGTGGATGACCTCTACACCGACAACAACGAGCGCCTGCTCGCCGCCCTTGCCGCCTACCCGAACGTGGAAGTGCGGCTGTTCAATCCATTCCCGACAGGACGGGCCTGGCAATTGACGCGATGGATCCTGGCGGCGGGTGATTTCTCGCGCCTCAACCACCGCATGCACAACAAGCTGCTGATCGCCGACGGCGCGTTTGCCATCGCGGGCGGGCGCAACATCGCCGACGAATACTTCTTCAGCAGCAAGGGCGGCAACTTCGTCGACTTCGACCTGCTGGTCGCCGGCGAGGCCGTCCCGCGCCTGGCCGGCATCTTCGACAGCTACTGGAACAGCCCACGCGTCTTCCCGCTGCATTCGGTGGAACCGCGCCGCAAGGAGCCCGCAGCCCTGCGCGCCGACTTCGAGCAACTTACCGCGGACGCCGTCTCCGCGTTTCCGAGTCCGCCGCCGGATGCCCGGGACCTGCTCGGCTACCTCCCATTGAGCGCCGACCTGCAACGCCCGCCGTTGAAACTGCTCTACGGCGCCATCGATGCCTTCGCCGATGACCCCGAGAAGGTCAGCGGCCGGGCGGCACGCGGCGACGATGAAACCACGGTGATGTCCCGCGTCATCCGGACCATCGGCGAGGCCAAGGCCGAGGTGGTGCTGGGCTCGCCCTACTTCATTCCCGGCAAGCTGGGCATGGAAGGGATGCGCGATGCGCTCAATCACGAGGTGCGGGTCGAGGTCATGACCAACTCGATGGCTTCCAACGACGAGCCATTCACCAGTGCGGCCTACGCGCGCTATCGCGTCGACATGCTGAAGATGGGCGTCGACCTGTTCGAGGTCGACTCCAGCCAGCTCAAGAACGACTCGCTCATCAGTGCGGCCTTGCACGCCAGCATCGGCCGCTCGCATTCCAAGCTGATCGTGGTCGACCGGCAGACCACCTTCGTCGGCTCGATGAACCTCGACCTGCGCTCCTCGCGCATCAACACCGAGTTGGGCATGCTGGTCTACTCGCCCGAACTCGCCGAACAGGTCCTGACGCTCGCGGACCGCGTGCGCGACACGGGCAGCTACCGGCTCCGACTGAAGCAGCCGGGCGACAAGGTGCAGTGGATCGGCGTGGAAAACGGCGTCGAGAAGGTGTTCGACAAGGAGCCCGGCGTGGGTTGGGGTACGAGGCTGCAGTTGCTGCTGCTGTTCCCGTTCGTCAGCGAGAGCCTGCTGTAGTCGTTCCTTGCCGCCACTTCCGAGCCCGACTTCCAGACTTCCGCCTTTCAGCGACACTGCCATCCTCATGATGTTTGCTCTTCTTCTGTTCGCCGGACTTTGGGCAGGCCTCCAGAACGCGCTCGCAGGTGGCGGCTCATTCATCACATTGCCCGCGCTCATCCTCTCGGGCATGTCACCGCTCGCCGCCAACATCACCTCGACCGTTGCACTCTTTCCGGGGCAGGTGACATCGGGGCTTTCCGGACGGCGCCTGGTGTCGGGGGCGGGAAAGCTTTCGTTCAGGACGCTGTTCATCATCAGCATCGCAGGCGGCGTCATGGGTGGCCTGCTGTTGCTCAACACACCGTCCAGCATCTTCGCGCGCCTGGTGCCGTGGTTGGTGCTTTTTGCCACGATCGTTTTCGCGTGGGGCAGTTTTCTGCGCAAACCGGTGGAAGACGGCGCGCATATCGGGCCCGGCGCCGCTGGCGTCCTGCAATTCCTGATCGCGGTCTATGGAGGCTACTTCGGCGGCGGCATTGGCTTCCTGATGATGGCGGCGCTCACGATGGCGGGGCTGCAGACTCGCGCTGCGGCGGCCACCAAGAATGTGCTGGCGGGCGTGATGAATGCCTCGGCAGTCGTGCTGTTTGTTGCGTCGCCGGAGGTCCATTGGCCGCAAGCCTGCGCCTTGGGGGCGGGCGCCATCATCGGCGGCTTGCTGGGTGCCTGGGCGCTTCATCGCGTCAACGAGAAGGCGCTGCGCGTTGCGGTCGTTTGCATTGGCATCGCGCTCACCATCGGGCTGTTCCTCAAGCCGGTTTAGACGGCCCCGTGCCGCAGCGCCCCATAAGATGGTGCGCATGTCACAAGCCCAGCAAGAATGAGTGCAGCAGATTTTCTCTTTTCGCCCGAGGTGCAAAAGCTCTTGAGGGTCGTCTATTCGGCACCCGGACAGGCGTTCTCGACGAGTGACCTTGCCCAGCGCTCAAGCCTCGATGCAGCGGACGCATCACGTACCTTGGAGCACCTCGTCAAGAGTGGCATCTTGAGGACGAAGAAGCCGAAGTCCGGCTTGCCCGAGACTGTCGAGGTCGATCGTTCGTTCGTGTTCCACAACGAGCTGCGCAGCATCGCATTGAAGTCGTTCGCCGCTGCAGAACCGATTCGGGCCATGCTGCGCTCCAGATTCAAGGAGTCTGTCGTGCGCGCCTTCGTGCTGGGAGAGGACGAGGACGGCAACGTCGAGTTGCTGATCGTGCATGGCCAGCTGATGCCCGAAAAGATGGAAATGACGATCGCTTGCGAGAAGCTTTCGAAGGTCCTTGGCCGGCATCTGGAGGTGCACGTCCTGTCGGAGGCCAGGTTCAGGAAATTGAAGCCGCAAGACCCACTCGCGGCGAAGCTTTCGGCGGCTTCGGCGCACGAGATCATCGCGCTCGGAGCGACCAAGGCAAAGTTGCACCCTGAACGGCCTGGCTTGATTCAAAGCGCGAAGAGGACGTTGGCGAAGCTTTACGGCCCGACCGCGTGAACGCGCGGTTCAAGCTCACGGCGACACCACGCGAGGGCACTGCAAGGGTGATCAAGCCCGCGGGCGAAAGCGAACGCAGCAGGACGCATGCTGTCACCGAATTGCCCGTCTGCGCGATGCCAGGAGGCTAAGCTCGCGAAACCCTTTCAACCGCACTTCGCCAGCATGACCTTCCGAATCCCCGCCCCCATATCCTCCATCGCCCTCGCCTGCAGCCTGGCCCTTGGCGCCACCGCCGCGCAAGCCGCACCCGACGCCAAGCTGCTGGCCGCCGCGGAGAAGGCGCAGCCCGCCCTCATCGAGAACCTCAAGGAAATGGTGCTCGTCGAATCGGGCAGCCTCAACGCCGAAGGTCTGTTGAAAATGGCCGACATCACCGACGGCCGCCTCAAGGCGATGGGATTCCAGACGAAGCGCATCAAGACCACGATCGGCACGCCGGCCGAGATCGTCGTCGGCACCCTGAAGGGCAATGGCAAGCGCAGGATTTTGCTGCAGGCCCACATGGACACGGTGTACCCGGACGGCATCTTGCAGTCGCAGGGCTACCGGATCGATGGCAACCGCATCTACGGCCCCGGCATCGCGGATGACAAGGGCGGCATCGCCGTCATCCTGGCGTCGTTGAAGATCCTCGTGGACGCGGGCTGGAAGGACTTCGACACACTGACGGTGATCTTCAACACCGACGAGGAAGTCGGCTCGCGTGCATCGGGCGAACTCATCGCCACCACGGGCGAGCAGCAGGACTACGTGATGTCCTTCGAGCCCACCGCCGCCAAGTCGGTGGCCAAGGGCGAGGCCCTGCTGCTCGGCGCCGCCGGCACCGCGTCGGCGACGATGGATGTGAAGGGCCGCGCTGCGCACGCCGGTGCCGCGCCCGAACTCGGGCGCAACGCGCTGTATGAACTTTCTTACCAGTTGCTCCAGACCAAGGACCTGGCCAAGGACATTCCCGGCGTGACGCTGAACTGGACCGTGGCCAAGGCCACCGGCCCGAGCAACCAGATCACCGAGAAGGCCCAGGCGATCGGCGACATCCGCATCACGCAACCCGGTGCCGAGAAGAAACTCGACGCGGCCGTCCAGGCCAAGATCGCCAGCGGCAAGCTGATCCCCGACACCGAAACCATCGTGAAAATCGAAACCAATCGCCCCGCCTTCCTGGCCGGCGACAAGGGCCTGGCGATGGCAAAGAAGGCGCAGGAGATCTACAAGGAAATCGACCGCGAACTCGCCCTCGCGCCGATGACCGGCGGCGCCACCGACGCCGGCTTTGCAGGCCGCTCCGGCAAGCCCGCAGTGGTTGAGAGCTTCGGCCTGGCAGGCTTCGGATACCACGCGCGCGACGAATACATCGAAGTGGATTCGATCGTGCCGCGCATCTACCTGGCCACGCGGATGCTGCAGGAATTGGCGAAGTAGTCTTCGCAGCGGAGCGGGCGGCTACGGTCGCGGTGAGGCCCGGTCCCCGGCGACCGGCCACGTAAGCGGACCCGAACGCCCCAATGCAAAAAGCCGCCCGAAAGCGGCTTTTCAACGGATCACAGAGAAGCTCGGGAGAAGGTGCGAAGATTTCGTAGCGAGGGCGCCGAGGTCGGGTTGAGCACCGCAGCCGTACTCCAGTACGGCGAGGAGCGCAGGCCCGAGATCGGTGGCCGCAGTAGAAAGCTTCGTACCTTCTCAGCCCTTGATGGCTTCGTCCAGCGCCTTGCAGGAAGGCGCGCAAACAGCTTGGGACTTGCCGAGCAGGCGCTTCATCTGCAGCGAGGCGCGGGCGCGGTGCTTGCCGCACATGTAGCAGGACATCGTGCTGCCGCCGAACGACGAGACTTCGGCATAAGGCGAGCCCGAGGGCTTGGATTTGTAGCGGAGTCCGCCTTCGATCACGGCTGTTTTGCTGTCAGCTTTGGCCATCTATGGTTTCCAGGGTTCAGGGGGACGCATCAAGTGCGAGGGCGTAGGTTTGGGATGCGTTCAAATGCGGGAGACCCAACCGGAGAACCCCCGATGATACCCGCCTCGCAAAATTGTGACGCGGGCACAGTACCGATGCCTTGAAGTATTGGAGGGCTTTGGCTGCCGATTGGAGCTTGCCTCGAAGCCCCCTCGGGCCCCGCGTGCCGGGTGCCGCCGGACCCGCCAGCGCTCAAGTGGCCCCTGCGAAATGTCTCAAACCGGACAGGCAGCGTCCGGATTCGACTGCAATGCGGTGACGCCGCGCGCAATCGCGGCCGAAGCGTTGGCCGTCAGGCGCTGTGCGCTTTGCGCCACGGCGTCGATGCCGGGGCCGCCGACCGGCTCGCTCAGGTTGAGCTGGCAGACCAGCGCACGCGATTGCTCGCCATGCCGTGCCGACCAGCCCAGGCTCGCGTCCACCCGGCTGCCGTCCACGGCGTCGAAGCGTCGCACCTGCACCGAGATGCGCACGACCGGCGCCGCAGCCGGCCGCCCGCCGCGCGTGCCGTCGAGCGCGCCGAGTTGGCTGGCAATGCCGCTCGACAACGCGTCGCGCATCTCGTTCTCGAACGAGGACGCCCAACGGCTGTCCTCCAGCACGTCGACCTGCGCATTGACGCCAGCCGTACGCACCACCATCTGCGGGCGCGCCAGGCGCTCGGGTACGGCCAGCGGGCCGACTTCGATCCAGAGCGGTGCCGCCCCGCTCGGCACCGCGGCCGCGGCTGCGGCCGTCGGCGCGGCGAGCGTGTAGAAGCGCGGCGACGACGCCGAGCTGGCGCAGCCGCCAAGCGCCACCGTGATGGCACCTGCAACGGCGGCCAGGGAGATCAGGGAGGTCAGGGCTTTCATTTCTTCTTGTCGTCCGGTTTGCCGCGCAGCAGCGACTCGGGGTGGCGCTCCAGATAGTCGGTCAGCACGCGCATCGAGCCAGCCGCGCGCGTCAGCTCCTGCAGGGTCTGGCGCAGGTCCTGCTGCAGGGGCGTGTCCGTCTGCAGGACGGCATTGGCGCTGTTGACTGTCTTGCGGACGTCCTTCAGCGCGGCAGCCATCTCCGGCGACACGTCGTTGTTGAGCGAGGCGGCCAGCTTCTCGGCGCCGGTCAACGTCTTGTTGAGCGCAGCGAGCGACACGCGCATGTCCTTGCCCAGTTCCTCGAAGGGGATCTTGTTGATCTTGGTCGCGATCTCCTGCACTTGCGACTGCAGGTCCTCGAAGCTGCCCTTCACCGTGGGCAATTCGATCGGACTGACGTTCACATCGACCTTGTTCCCTGGCTGCTTCGGAAAGAAGTCCAGCGCCACGTACAACTGGCCCGTCAGCAGGTTGCCGTTGCGCAACTGGGCCCGCAATCCCTTGCTGATGAGGAAGCGCAGCCGCTCCTCCTGAGTGGCCAGGGAGGTGCTGGATTCAGGCAAGCCGCTGTCGGCATTGCCGGCGCGGCGGCGCAGGCGGTCGGGGTAGATCTGCACCAGCACCGGCATGCGGAATTCGCGCTCGGAGCGGTCGAATTCCACGCCGATCGACTTGACCTCGCCGATCACCACGCCACGGAAGTCGACCGGCGCGCCGGGCTCCAGTCCGCGCAAGGACTGGTTGAAGTGCATCAGCATGGTTTGCGATGGGCCGTCGATCGGCTTCATCGCGGCGGTTTCGTCGCTCGCGAGCGCGTAGGCCGTGTTTTCGCTGGCCCGCGGGCCCATCTCGTTGTCGGGTGATTGGAACGCGATGCCGCCCAGCAGGATGGACGCCAGCGACTGCGTGCGCACATTGATGCCACCTGCGCTCAGCGCAACGTCGACGCCGCTGGCATGCCAGAAGCGCGTGTTGGCCCCCACGAACTTGTCATACGGCTCGTTGATGAAAATCCGCAAGGTGACGCCGCCGCCATCGCTGTCGAGTTGGTAGGCCGCCACCTGCCCGACCTTGATGCGCCGGAAGTAAACCGGCGATCCCACGTCGAGCGAGCCGACATTGGCCGCGCGCAGCAAATACTGCTGGCCCGACGAATCGCGCGTGACGATGGGCGGCACTTCCAGGCCGGTGAAATCACCGGTGGTTTCTTCCGAAGTGCCCGCATCGGCGCCGATATAAGCACCCGACAGCAAAGTGCCGAGCCCCGAGATGCCCGAGGTGTCCAGCCGTGGCCGCACCACCCAGTAGCGGGTGTCGGTGGCGGTGAAGCTGTCGGCATCCTTGGCGAGTTGCACCTTGACGCGCACGGCAGACCGGTCGCGCGCCAGGCGGATCGATTGCACGGTGCCGATCTGCACGTCCTTGTACTTGACGGCGGTCTTGCCCGCCTCCAGCCCTTCGGCCGACTTGAAGGTGATCTCGATCTGCGGGCCGCGATCGAACACGAGGCGAGCGACCAGCGCGACGCCCACCAGCGCCGCAACGATCGGAATCAGCCAGACCAGCGAGGGCAACCAGTCGCGTCGGCGCCGCACCTGGGGGCGGGCAATGTCAGGCGGCGATTTGGAGGGTTCTGAATCACTCATTGCGCGTGCGCTTCGCTTTCTGGTTGTACGTCGTCTGACATATCCTGAGGATCGTCCCATGTCAGTCGCGGATCAAAACTCAACGAGGCTAGCATGGTCAATACCACCACGGCGCCAAACGCCGCGATGCCGACACCGGCGTTGACCACCGCCAGCCCCTTCATCTGCACCAGCCCCGTCATCAGCGATACCACGAACACGTCGAGCATCGACCATCGGCCGATGAACTCGACCACGTGATAGAGGTTGGAGCGCTGCAGCCGGCGCCAGCTGCTTTGCCGCTGCGCACCCACCACCAGGATGAGCAACGCCACCAGCTTGAACAGCGGCACCAGGAAGCTGGCAATGAAGATGACGGCCGCCAGCCCGTAGGCCCCGCTCACGAAGAAGTAGATGATGCCGCTCAGGATGGTGTCGTACTGCGTGCCGAACAGCGTCGTGGTGATCATCACCGGCAACATGTTGGCCGGGATATACATCACGCAGGCCGCGAGCAGGAAAGCCCAGGTGCGACTCACGCTCTGGGGTTTGCGCGGGTGCAGGCGGGTGCCGCAGCGCTCGCAGTGCTCATCGTCGTGGGCATCGGCCCACACCGTGCCGCAATGGCTGCACACCATCAGGCCCAGGCTGGCGGCGGTGGTGACGGGCGTGCCTTCAGCGAGCGTTTTCATGTGCCCGGCTGGCGATCGAACGCCATTTCCCACAAGCCGCGCGGGTCGAAGGCCAGCACCATGGTCAGCAACACCGTCAGCACCACGAACGCCCAAAGCGCCGGCCCGACCACCACAGTCGCCATGCCGGACAGCTTGATCACCGCGACCAGGATGCCCAGCAGGAACACCTCGATCATCCCCCAGGGGCGCAGGGACTGCATGATCCGCACCAGCCCCGCGAAGCCCAGCGTGCGCCGGCCCCGCTGCAACGGAACCAGCACCCAGATCAGGATGCACAAGTGCAGCAAGGGGAACAGCAGCGTCGTCACCAGCACCAGCAGCGCCACCGGCGCCATGCCTTCCGCGCCCAGCACGAACACGGCGCCGACGAGCGTGGTCTCGCTGTGCAGGCCGTGCGTCTCGATCGAGACGATGGGGAACAGGCTGGCAATGGCGAAAAGGATAAGGCTGGCCAGCGTCAACGGCAGCACGCGGCGGTGCAGGGTTCCGGCGTGGCGTTCAAGTTCGGTGCCGCAGCGCTGGCAATGGGCCACGTCGCGTGGGTTCAACTGCGCCCGATGAAAGATGGCGTCGCAGCTTGGGCAGGCTATGGTGTCCGGGACTTCACGCATGGGGCGACATCATGGTTCGACTGCGCCGCGCGCGATATCCGACGGCCTCCTCCTGAGGCGCATTATGCTGAAAGTCGCCGCGACTCCCGCACAACAGGCCGCCAGGACCAATGCGACGACCGGCCCCTTGCCATCCAATGGCCCCCAGACGCTGAACACGCCGGCCAGGATCACGGCGCCCAGCGTCTGTCCGGTGAGCCGCGCGGTGCCGAGCATGCCGCTGGCCGCGCCGCTGCGATGCGCGGGCGGCGAGGTCACGATGGTGTGGTTGTTGGGCGACTGGAACAGCCCGAAGCCCGCCCCGCACAGCGCCATGCGCCACACGATGTCGGCATTGGCGGGGTTGGCCGGCAAGGCGGCGAGCAAGGCCAGGCCGGTGCTCATCAGCGCCAGGCCGACAGCACCGAGCAAGCCGTCCGGATAGCGGCCGATCAGCCGCCCGGCCACCGGCGCCATCACCACGATGGCCAGCGGCCAGCAGGTGATCAGCAGCCCCGCCTCGACATGGCTGCGACCGTAGGCGCCGAGCAGCAGGAACGGCAGCGCGATATAGGCCAGCGTCTGCGCCGCGAAGGCCGCGACGGAGGTGCCCATCGACAACGCGAACACCGGGATGCGCAACAGGTCGACCGGGAACAGAGGCAACGCCAGCTTGCATTGCCGTCGCAGGAACACGAAGCCGATGCCCAGGCCCGCGAGCAGCGTCGCCCAGGCCATGGCCGAGACGCCCTGCCCTGACGCGCTGCCGACACCGAGCTGGTCGGCGCCGAGGAAGATCAGCGAGAACATGAGGATGTTGAACACCACGTCGACGAGCGACAAACGTGCCCCTTCCGCCGGCGGTGCGCTGTTGGCGGGCAGCGAGCGGCGCGCCATCAGCAGCACCACGATGCCCAGCGGCAGGTTGAGCGCGAACAGCCAGGGCCATGAAGCCACCGACAGGATCGCCGCCGCGACCGACGGCCCCGCCACCGCGGAGGTGGCCACCACCATCGAGTTGATGGCCATGCCGCGGCCGAGCCGGTCGGACGGATAGATCAGCCGCACCAGGGCCGAGTTGACGCTCATGATCCCGGCCGCGCCCAGCCCCTGCGCCGCGCGCGCCGCAATCAGGGTGCCCAGCGAGTTGGCGAAGATGGCGCCGATCGAGGCCACCGTGAACAGCGCGATGCCTGCGATGTAGATGCGCCGATAGCCGACCAGGTCGCCAAGCGTGGCCAGCGGCAACAGCATCACCAGCGTCGCGATCTGGTAGGCATTGACCACCCAGATCGCATGCGAGGGCGTGGCCTTCAACTGCTCGGCGATGCCGGGCAACGCGAGGTTGACGATGGTGCCGTCCAGCACCGCGACCATGATGCCGAGGATGATGACCAGCATGGCCCGGCCGCGTGCGGGGGAAGGCAGGCCGTCGTGGACGCCGGGTTCTGCGGGAGATCTGGATGACATGGATGTTGGACCCTGGGCCGACGAGCCTAGCGCAGCGGCGCTGGCTTCGTTCGCGCGGGGCCAAGGTGGAGATGAGCGAACGGGCGCGGCCGGTTGCGTCGTTGGCTTCGCGCGCGCCGGGCCACGAGTGCGTCGAAAGCATCAGCGTCCGGACGGCACCCGCCACAATCCCTTCACCCATGCGCATCCTCCGGCCCTTGCTTCTCGCCTTCCTCGCGGCTTGCCTCGCAGCCTGCGATCCCTCGCGCCCCGCCGCCATCGCGAACGCCCGCGCTCAGCTCGTCGGCACGTGGCTCAGTGAATCCGATGAGGGAGGCATCAGGACCCGCACCGTCATCGCGCTGGCCGGGAGTGGCGAATTCGACGAGTTCGAAAAGACCGACGACGGCAAGGGCTCGATACGGGAGATGCAGACCGGCGGCGAGTGGTCCTTCGATGGCACCAACCTCCAACGGAAGTACACACGCAAGCAACGGCAGGCCTTGCCCCTGAACCACTTCGCCTCCACCAGCTATGCGATCCATTGGAAGGGGGCCGACAGCTTCTTTGGCGTGGACACCCTGTGGCACCGGACCATCAGCTTTTCCCGCGCGAATAACGGCGTCCGGCCTTGAAGGCAGCCGGACTTCTCCCTAGGCTGATCGGAACACCTCAAAAGCTGTAGTCACTCGTGAGGATGCGCTCACATCGCTCGTCCGATAACTTCAATCCCTGTCGCATCAACGCTATCGGGGAGATGAAGTCATCGTGGCAAATGCAAGGGCCCTTCACGCGGTAGGCAACTCCATCGCCACCCTCCTGCGCAGCGCTTACCCGCAGCCTGGCGTGGGCGCTGTGCCGATGCCGGCGTGCACTTTCGAGTCGATGGCCCTGCGCGAGGCCACCTCGCTGTCGGATGACGACACGCACATCGGGCTGCTGCTGTATCGCGTCACGGTCAGCGAGCATTCGCGGCGCCCGCAACCGAGCCAGCATCTGAACGCGCTTTCGCTCGACCTGCACTACCTGCTGACGGCCTTCGCGGCCACGGCGGAGGACGAACAGGTGCCGCTGGCCTGGGCGATGCGGCAACTGCACCTGCATCCCTTGCTCGACGCATCGTCGCTGTCGCCTGAAGCGGGCTGGCAGCGCGACGACGTGATCCAGATCGTGCCGCAGGAACTGGGCATCGACGAGCAGGTGCGGATCTGGGATGCGCTCGATGCGTCGTACCGGCTGTCAGCCGCGTATGTGGCGCGCGTGGTGCGGCTGGATCCGGATGTCGATGCGCAAGCGTTCGCGCCTGTGGTGGCGCGGGACTTTGCGTATGGGCCAGGGGGACGGCCATGAGCGTAGCGCCGGGCCGCCCCAAGCAAGCTCGCACCCCCTCGGGGGGCAGCGAGGACACGCAGTGCCGAGCGTGGGGGCTCATGGAGTTGGCGCCGGGCCGCCCCAAGCAAGCTCGCACCCCCTCGGGGGGCAGCGAGGACATCAAGTGCCAAGTTTGGAGGTCGACATGAGTGCTGTCTGGGAAGCCATCGAACACGACGTCCGGCGTGTGCTCGGCGCCATCGAATGCGTCGATGGCAGCACGGGCGCACGCGTCGGCCATCCGCTGCAACTGCAGGCGCAAGACGCCCGCTTCGTGCGCAACGTCAGCGGCTTGTACGCATTGGTCGCGTGGGCGCCGCTGGCGGCCCATGCCGATACCTTCACGGCGCCACCCGCCACACCGGCAATCGGCAGCCAGGCGCTCGCCGTTCGCATCACCGACCCGTCCGGCCTCTACATGCCGCGCGATGCCCGCATGCTGCTGCCACGCGACCCGAACCCGTTCAACGCCACCCTGCCCGACTCGCTGTTCCAGCCGCAACGCGTGCCGATGATGCGCAGCGCCACGGCGCCCCTGGGCCACAATTGGTCGACGCTGTTCGTCAACGTGAGCGCGGGCAACGGCGATGCACTCGGTGGCGCGCTCATCGAAGTGGTCAACGCGGCTGCGGAGTTGCTTGCAGGTGGCGTCAGCGACTGGCGCGGCGAATGCGTGCTGCCGGTGGTCGGCATCCCGGTCACCACCTGGGGCGATGGCGAGGATGCCGTCGTCGTCGATCAGGTCCCGGCGACGGTGCGCGTGCGCTGGCCCGGCACGGTCGGCACACGTGTCGCGCAAGATCTCGTCGCTATCGGGCGTCCGCCGGCACGGCTGCCGATCATCGACCCCGACAACCTGCCGGCCGTGCCAGCGCCGGTCAGCGGGACCCCCATCGACATCCAACTGACGGCGGGCCGCGCGCAGTCCCTGCGCACGGTGCTCGCCGTGCCGTGATGCCTTCATCTATCCCCTCACTTCCTCCACCCACCGCCCCGTCCAAAGGAGCCACACATGCCTGAATACCTTGCCCCCGGCGTCTACGTCGAAGAGACCAGTTTCCGTGCCAAGTCCGTCGAGGGCGTGGGCACCAGCACCACGGCCTTCGTCGGCCCCGCGCGGCGCGGACCGGTGGGTGTGGCGTCGGAGTTGCTGACCAGCCTGACCGACTTCGAGCGGGTCTACGGCAGCTTCGAGAACCTGGCGTTTTCCGACGTGACCGATGCGCGGCACCAGCTCAACTTCCTGGCGCATGCGGTGCATGCCTACTTCGACAACGGCGGCTCGCGGCTGTACGTGGTGCGCACCGCGGCGGCGGGTGGAGGTGTGGCGACCGCCGCGATCGGGGCTGGTGCGGGGGATGAGGCCATCAGCGCCTTTGCACGGTCGGCCGGCGCCACCGGCAACGGACGGCTGGTGTTCCGCGAAACGACGCGGCCCGCAACGGCGCGCACGCTGGCCACGGCACCGGTCGGCAGCCTGGTGCGCGTGACCACCGGCACCGAGGCCGCGCCGGTCTTCACGTTGTTCACCAAGACCACGCCCGCGGCCTGGGCCGACAGCGCCGCCGCAGCGCTGACGATCGACGACAGCATCCGTGCGCAACTCGTGACCTTGTCGGTCGAGTTCACCGATGCCGACGGCTATGGCCAGGTCTTCGATGACATCGGCCTGGGCGCGGCGCACCCGCGCTTCATCGGCACTGTGCTGGCGCAGACGCCCGGCAACCGCGCCGACGACCTGCAGAACTTGGTGTGGGTGCAGGTCGGCAGCGGCGTCAGCGCCTTTGAATTGCAAGCGGCCATCGCAGCGCTTGCGGCCGTGCCGGGCGACACCGAAGGCCGGCGCCAGGTGTTCCTCGCCGGCGGCACCGATGGCAGTGCGCCCGGGGTCGGCAACGAGACCACTGTCGGCAGTTACGCCCATGCCTTGGCCCAACTGATCGGCCTGGAAGATGTGTCGATCGTTGCGGCGCCCGGCAGCAGCATCTATGCCGATGCGCAGGCGATCCAGAACGCGCTGATCTCGCATGCCGAGCACCGCCGCGCCTACCGCATCGCGGTGCTGGACACGCCGCGCGCGCAGACGCCCGGCCAGGTGCGCGACCAACGTGGCCGCGTCGACTCCACAAGAGCCGCGCTGTACTACCCGTGGGTCATCACCGCCAATCCGCTGGCACGTCCGGGCCGCGACGACATCCCGCGCGAGATTGCCTTGCCGCCTTCGGGCTTCATCACCGGCATCTATGCACGGAACGACATCGAGCGCGGCGTCTACAAGGCGCCGGCCAACGAGGTGGTGCGCGGCGCGTTGCGCTTCGAGACCGACATCAACTTCGCGCAGCAGGAGGCGCTGAATCCGCTCGGCATCAACTGCCTGCGCTACCTCTCGGGCCGCGGCTATCGCGTCTGGGGCGCGCGGCTGGTGTCGAGCGACCCGGAGTGGAAGTACGTCAGCGACCGGCGCTACTTCAACTACCTGGAAGCGTCGATCGATCGCGGCACGCAGTGGTCGGTCTTCGAGCTCAATGGCGAACGGCTCTGGGCCAATGTGCGCCAGACCATCAGCGACTTCCTCTACAACGAATGGCGCGGCGGCGCGCTGCTGGGCAGCACCGTCGAGGAGGCTTTCTTCGTGCGCTGCGACCGCGGCACGATGACGCAGAACGACCTCGACAACGGTCGCCTCATCTGCCTGATCGGCGTGGCCATCATCAAGCCGGCCGAGTTCGTGATCTTCCGCATCGGCCAGAAGACGGCTGACGCGCGCGCCTGAATCCATCCCCAGACATACAGGAGCTTGCAGCCATGGCAAACCGCAACACGCCCTACGGCGCTTTCAATTTCACCGTCAACTTCGACGGCGGGGAGGTCTTCGGTGGCTTCTCCGACGTGTCGGGCCTCGGCACCGAAGTCACGGTCGCCGAATACCGCAACGGCAACGAGCGCGAGAACCACGTGCGCAAGGTGGCCGGCGTGCACAAGGTCAGCGACGTCACGCTCAAGCGCGGCGTCATCAATTCGAAGACGCTGTTCGACTGGATCAAGCAGACCCGCGTGGCCGGCCCCGATGCGCAGCGCAAGAGCGTGACCATCAAGCTGCTCGACGAAGCCCAGCAGCCGGTGCAGCAATGGGTGCTGAGCAACGTGATCCCGATGAAGTACACCGGGCCGACGCTGGCTGGCAAGGGCGGCGGCGACCTGGCACTGGAAGAGATCGTGCTCAGCGCCGAAGGCCTGACCATCGAAGTCTGACGAGGACGAGGCCCCACATGCCGCTGGTGTTCGCCCCCGCCGAGATCCCGGCCACCGTCGTGGCCGAGCGCACCGATGTTGCCTGCTTCATCGGCTTCGTGCATCGGCGCGCTGGCACGGCGTTCTCGGCGGCGCAACGGGCCGACCTGCGCGATGCGGGCTGGATCGATGGGCCGTGGGCCCTGCCGGCGGACCGGCTCGATGCGCTGGACCAGGTGCCGGTGGCGGTGGAGAGTTGGTCGGAGTTCGACCGGCTGTTCGACAGCGTGGCGCGGCCCTTGAGCCTCGACGGCAGCCAGCGTTGTGCGGCGGTGCTGGGCGCTGCAGTGCGGAGCTTCTTCATTGCGGGCGGACGGCGAGCCATCATCGTGCGGGTGGGCGATCCGTGGCCGGTGCTGGAGGCTGAGCCACGCGACCAGGCCGAGCGCAATGCGCGCGTGGTGCTTGTGGCGGCGCGTCTTGCTGCATTGCTGCCGCCGCGTGCCGTCGACCGCTTCAATCCGGCGGCCTGGCAGGGACTGGAGCACTTGATCGGCCTGGAGCAAGTCGCGCTGCTGTGCCTGCCGGACCTGCCCTTGCTGCATGCATTGCCGACGCCCGCGCCGGACGGTGAACGGCCGATCGTCACGTCGCCGGAAGTGTTCGTCGAATGCAGCGGCAACGATGTCGGTCCCGTGGTGGATCCCGGCTTGCGTCGCATCGCGGCGCCGCGGCTCGATGTCGCCGGCACCGCGGCGTGGGCCCAGGCGGTCGGCCGCGTGCGGGACTTCCTCTTGCGCTACCGGCGCGACTGCGGCTTTGTCGCCGCCCTGCCCTTGTTCGAAGGCAGCGCGGGATGGCAGCGCCGCTACGTTGCAGATCCGCTCGGTGCATTGACCGAGGCCACGCTGTTGCGCGCCGCCGGCACCGACCCGGCGCAGGCCAGCAGCGCCTTCGTGCAGATCGCCACGCCGTGGCTGGAAAGCCCGGCAAGCCAGGACATGCCGCAAGCGCTGATGCCGCCCGATGGACTGCTTTGCGGCACGCTGGCGCGCAATGCCCTGACGCGCGGCACCTTCCGCAGCGCGGCCGGCACGCCTCGGCTGGAGATCATCCGCGGCGAGCCCACGCCCGCGACCAGCCTGGTGGCGGAACATCCGTGGGCCCGACTGGCGGAGCGCGTGTGCGTCTTCGCACCGGGGCCGGATGGCTGGGCATTGCAGTCGGACGTCACGAGCTCGCCTGCGCCGGCCTGGCGCGGCGGGCAGGCATCGCGGCTGGTGGCCAGCGTATTGCGCTCGGCTCGCGCGATGGGACAGGCACACGCCTTTGGCTTGAACGGGCCGGCGTTGTGGCGGCAGGCGAGGCTCTCGCTCGAGCAATTGCTGATGGGCTACTGGCGCGCCGGTGGCCTCGGCGGCGACACACCGGAAGACGCTTTCGAGGTGCGATGCGACCGCAGGACGATGACGCAGGCCGACCTCGATGCAGGGCGCCTGATCGTCGAGGTGGTGCTGCTGCCCGCGGCCTCGGTCGAGCGCATCACCGTGAGCTTCTCGCTGCTCGCCGCACAGCACGCCGAAGGCAGCGACGCGGTGCTCGGGGAGGCGGTCGCCTGACCGCAGGGGAACCCAAATGGCCGACGCGCAAGACCTCCAGGAAAACCTGCTGCAGCCGCTGCAGATGTTCCGCTTCCACGTCTCGTTCAAGCGGGCCGTGCTGACGGGCGGCAAGGGACAGGCTGGGGCGGAGATCAATCTCTGCTCGGGCGCCTTCTCGGAATGTTCCGGACTGGAAGCCACGATGGAGCCCAAGGTCATCAAGTCCGGCGGCGCCAACTACGGCGCGGCGCAGCGCGTGGGTCCGGTGAGCTTCGCCACGGTGATCCTCAAGCGCGGCGTCACCAGCACGCGCCATGCGTGGGAGTGGTTCGCGCTGGTGGCCGGCGGTGCCAGCGCGTACCGGCTCGACGTCTCGATCGCGGTGCAGGACGCGGCCGGCAACACGGCGATGACCTGGCGCCTGGCGCGTGCGATGCCGGTCAAGTTCAAAGCCGCCGACCTCAACGCCCGCACGGCGGAGATCGGCATCGAGGAGCTGCACCTGGTCCATGAAGGCCTGCAGCTGGAGGCGCCGTGATGGCACTGCAACCCACCGACCGCGCGGTCACCCTCGCCCACTTCAAGATCGATGGCGGCGACGACATCACGGTGCACTTCAACCCGGCATCGCTGCAGTACAGCGTGTCGAACACGATGGGCGAGGCCAAGGGGCCGAACAAGAAGCAGTACGTCGCCAACAGCAGCGCCAAGCTGACGATGGACCTGGTGTTCGACACCACGCACAACGGCCAGGACGTGCGCGAACTCAGCGACCGCATGGCGCGGCTCATGAAGCCGGACGGGCCCAAGGGCAAGCAGGTGCCGCCGAAGGTGACCTTCAGCTGGGGCACCTATGAGTTCACCGGCATGGTGGAGCAGTACAAGGAAACGCTCGACTACTTCTCGCCCGAAGGCGTGCCCCTGCGCTGCGGCATCAACCTGACGCTGGCGAGCCAGGACAAGGTCTTCGCGGACCAGAAGCATGCGCCGGCTGCGTCGGTCGATGCGGCGCCGACGAATGCGCCGCCGGTCATGGTGCCGGCCGGGAACAGCCCTGGGTCGCCGAATCCGGCGAGCGTGGCCAATCAGCTTGGACAGCCGCGTGCGGCGCGGGACATCGCGAGTGCCAACGGCAGCGCGAGCCTTCGCTTTGCGGACGGCGGGACGCTGGCGGTGGGTGGGGCTGGGGTCACGTTGAATGCGGCGGCGGCGTTTTCCACAGGGGCATCGGCGAGTGCCGGGTTCGGGATCGGCATGGGGGCTGGTGCGGGAGTCGGGGCGAGCGCTGGTGCGGGATTCGGGCTCAGTGCGGGTGCCGGTGCCGGCGCGGGGTTCGGCCTCGGTGCAAACGCAGGCGCAGGCGCAGGTGCCAGCACCGGCATCGGCTTCAGCGCTTCCGCCTCCGCCAGCGCATCGAGCGGCAGCAGCCTATCGCTCGGCACGGCCTCCAACGGCGCTTTTGCCGGCCTGCGCGTCGACATGCCGCCTGCGCCTTCGCTGTCCCTCAACACGAGCAACGCCGCGCTGAGCCTCACGGCCGGCGCCTCCATCGGCGCATCGGCCGGCATCTCGGCGGGCGCATCCATTGGCGTCGGCGGCCAGGCGGCAGCCGGTGGTGGCGCGGGCCTTGTGGCGCAGGTCGACATTCCATCGGGGTTGCGCGCCTCGATCAACTTCGAGGGTTGAACACCATGGCCATCGTTTTCGAGAACGTCACCGCGGAGATCGCGCCACCCGCCACGGCAGGCGAGGCCGCGCCGGCACAGCAGCAAACGCAGCAGGGCCCCGATCCGCTCGAAGCCCTGCGCCACGCGCTCGCGTTGATGGCCGAACGCCAGGCCCGCCTGCTCGCCGACTGAGGAGCCCAGCAACATGGCCGAAACATCCGTCAGCCAGGCCGCCATCTACCGCGCACGGCCGACCTTGCGCTTCGATGGGCAGGAAGACGAGCGCGCCGCCGAACTGGTCCAGTCGATGCGCATGCACGAGCAGGACGGCGGCTTGAGCGGCATCGAGCTGCGCTTCTCCAATTGGGCCAGCACGCCGGACGGCGGCGCCAGCCTGGCCTTTTCGTCGGGATCGAAGCTGGCGCTGGGCGCGGCGTTGATCGTCTACCTCGGCGAAGAGGCCAGCCCCTGCGAGATCTTCCGCGGCCGCATCACCGCGCTCGAACTCGAATACGCGACCGGCGAGCCACCGACCATCGTTGCGCTCGCCGAAGACGCATTGCAGGCCGCGCGCCTCACCCGCCGCAGCCGCACCTGGACCGACAAGACCCCGGCCGACGTGGTCAAGGCCATCGCCAGCGACCTCGGCCTGCGTCCGGTGATTGCCGGCCTGACCTCGCCCAGCGGCACCTGGGCCCAATTGGCCGAGAGCGACCTCGCCTTCCTGCGCCGCCTGCTGGAGCGCTTCGACGCCGACCTGCAGATCGCCGGCGAAGAACTGCAGGTGTCTCCGCGCGCGGACGTGAAGCGCAACGCCATCGAACTCCAGATGCACGGCCAGCTTGGCCGCGCCCGCGTGCGGGCCGACCTGGCCGACCAGGCCACCAGCGTCAGCGTGCGCGGCTGGGATGCGGCGCAAGGCAGCGTGGCCGAGTCCACCGCCGACAGCGGGACGCACCTCGGCCCGGGCAGCGGCAAGACGGGCGCGCAACTGTTGAGGGATGCATTCGGCGCGCGCCATGAACGCGTCGCGCAGGTCAGCGTTGCAACGAATGAAGAAGCGACTGTTGTCGCGCAGACTGCCTTCGACCAGCGCGCACGCCGCTTCGTGAAAGTCGACGGCACCACCGAAGGCAACCCGAAGTTGCGCGTCGGCAGCCACGTGACGCTGACCGGCCTCGACACGCGCTTCGACAACACCTACTACGTGACGCAGGCCTGCCATCTGTTCGATCTGCAGCACGGCTACCGCACCGAATTCAGCGCCGAGTGCGCGTACCTGGCTGGCTGACATGCACATCAACCATTCCATCTTCGACCGCCCCGCCGCGTTCTACCAGGCCGCGCACCTGGCCCGCGTCGTCTCGCTCGACGATCCCGACAGTGCCAACCGCGTGCAGGTCCGCCTCATTGCCTTCGACGGCGACGACAACGATGCGCCGCTGTGGGCGCGTGTGGTGTCGGCGTTTGCGGGCAATGAGCGCGGCGCCTTCTTCATCCCGGATGTGGATGACGAAGTGCTGGTGGTCTTCGCGGGGGGCGACACGCGCTTTCCATTGATCGTCGGCGGGCTCTGGAACGGTGCCTCGCCCGCGCCGGCTTCGATCGACAGCGGAGGGCGCAACGTCACCAAGTGCATCGCGTCAAAGAACGGCATCCGCATCACCTTCACGGACGAAAGCGGCCAGGAAACCTTGAAGCTTGAAACGCCTGGCGGCCAGAGCGTGACGCTGAAGGACGGACCCGGCACGCTGACGCTGGAGGATTCCAACGGCAATTCCATCAAGCTGGAGACTGCTGGCATCACGGTGACTGCGTCGGCCAAGGTCACGGTGCAGGCCTCGCAGGTGGCCGTGAGCGCCGGGATGGTCACGGTCGATGCGGGCATGTCGACCTTCAGCGGCGTCGTCAAGTGCGACACGCTGATCAGCAACACGGTGATCTCCACCGCCTACACGCCCGGTGCGGGCAACATCTGGTAGACCGGCATGGCACAAGTCCTTCAACGGCAGCAGCCACCCATGCAGCAGCACCATCCGGTGCGGGTTGGCGCACCGCGCAACCTCCGGCCGCCACCGGCGCCCGGCCAGGGCAGCGCGCCCTTCCTGCTGCAACGCAGCGATGACGACTTCCTCGCCAGCACCTACGCGCAACTGCGCGATGCCGATGGCAGTGCCGCGCTGAAGAGTCTCGTCGCGGGTCAGCGCAACAAGTCCGGCGTGCTGAAGCTGTTCCAGCCGGTGCAGCGGCAGTTCCACCTGGCGCTGATCGAAGCCTGGTGCGACACGCCCGGCCTGCCGCGACTGGACCCCAAGCGCATCGCCTCGGCCGGCTTCGTCGTGCGGCGATTGCGCAGCGACCCGCACGGTTCCTGGCTCGAAGGATGGATGTCGCGGCGCGGCGTGCTGCAAGGCTGGGCGCGGGTCGAACGCCTTGGCGCCGAGGGCGCGGACCCCGGCATGCAACAGCGCCTGCCCGCACCACGCCTCGGCGCGGCGCTCGACCGGGCCTTCACTCAACTCGCGCTCGAACCGGCCGATGCCTGGCTCGAAGAAAAGACGCACCCGCTGTTCCTCGCGCCACCGGACGTCTGCGCCGCCGCGGCCAAGACCCTCTACTGCGGCATCGTGCCGACCAGCAGCGGTGAACTCGCCGCGATGCCCGCGCCAGAAAGCGAAACCTTCGGCGACGGCTTCGGCGCCGACTCGGCCGACTTCATAAACCATCTCGTCGAACCTTTGCGCGGCGAGGCGATGGACTTCCCATTCGCCGGCAGCTCGCTGCAAACGGCCTGGGTCGATGCACTCGGCGAGCCCGGTGCTGCCATCCAGCCGCAAGGCATCAGCAACGCGGACTGGGCCGTACTCAACGCCAACCCAGGCAACCTCGCGATGAAGCGCTTCGTGACGCTGCTGCGGCAGTTGGCGAGCGAGTTCGATGCCTTCGGCACCAGCCCGGCGAGCGCTGCGGTCTACGCGCGGCTGCAGGCCATCCAGTTGCCGATGGTCTTCCGCGGCAGAGACAACGAGGTCCAGCGCTTCGTCGATGCCGGCAGCTTCCTGCGCGCCGCCGTGCGCCTGGTCATCGAGCGCGACCCCGGCGCACCCGCGCCCGAGATGCCGCGCGCCTGGCCCGCACTCTCCGACGCCGACAAGCGCGCCCTGCGCTCATCGCTCTCCTCCGCCATGCGCGCCCGTTTCGCCACCGTGAAGGGCGCCCCAGGACGCTACGACGAGCCGGGTTCCAAGTACATCGTGCATGCCTTCGTCCGCCTCAAGCCCGAAGGCAGCTGCCCCGCCCGCACCGTCTGGTCCGAGCCCAGCGAGCCCTTCGTCATCGCCCCCTGGTACGAAGGCGCGGGCGCCCCACCGGTACAGATCGCCATGCCCGACCCGACCGACCGTGGCTTCCTCGCCGGCCTCAAGCCCAATGTCTCCTTCGTCGTGCCGCCCTCGCTGCAGACGCTGATGTCGGGCAACCCCAAGGACATGCTCGACGGCAAGGGCTCGACCGGCAACCTCACGCTCGGCTGGATCTGCAGCTTCAACATCCCGATCATCACGATCTGCGCGTTCATCTCGCTGAACATCTTCCTGAGCCTGTTCGACCTGTTCTTCCGCTGGATGCTGTTCATCAAGATCTGCATCCCGTTCCCCAAGCGGAGCGACGGCAATGGCTGAGTTCAACCTGACCCGCCCCGCCATCGGCTGGCCGCTGTTCGCGCTGCCCGATGCCCACGGCCGCCTCGACTGGCCGGTGCTCGAACGCAGCGTGCGCGACACCTTGCAGGCGCTGCTGGCCACCCGCCCCGGCGAGCAACTGATGCGGCCCGACTTCGGCGCCGGCCTCGACCGCCTGCTGCACGAGCCCAACACGCTGGCCACGCGCCGCCGCATCCAGGTGCTGGTGACCGATGCCGTCACGCGCTGGGAGCCGCGCATCGTGCTCGACCGGGTCGACGTGCTCGAGGTCGCTGGCGAGCCCACACAGATCCGTGTCGAGATCGCCTACCGGCTGCAACGCACCGGCGAGGCCGCGACGCTCGCGCTGACCATGACACAAGAAACCCGGTAACGCACCATGGCCATCACCCCACCCCGCCTGGACGACCGGCGCTTCGACGACCTCGTCGAAGACCTGCTCGCCCGCATCCCGGCCCACACGCCGGAATGGACCAACCCGCGCCTCGGCGATCCCGGCCGCACCATGGTCGAGCTGTTCGCATGGCTCGGCGATGCGCTGCTGTACCGCGCCAACCTCGTGCCCGAACGGCAGCGGCTGGTGTTCCAACAGTTGCTCGGTGCGCCGATGAAGGGCGCGTTGCCGGCGCGCGGCATCGTGCAACTGGCCTACGCGCAGCCACCCAACGAACTGGCCGTGCAGACCCTGCAACCCGGCGCCACGCTGAGCGGCGCGGCGCCCTTCGAGACACTGGCCGAGACCAGCGTGCTGCCGATCGTGGCCGAGGCGTACATCAAGCGTGCGCTGGACGATGGCGAGCGCGCCCGCATGGCCGACGTCGTTGCGGGGCTGGCGCGCATCCATCGCGTCAACGGCGCGGCCGAGCCCTATGAAACGCATCGCGTGTTCGATGCCGATCGAGCCGAGCCCGATGGCCTCGACGTCTTCGCGAGCAGCATCGATCGCGTGCTGTGGCTCGCATTGCTCGCGCCCACCGCGGCCCGGCCCACCGAGCAGGCGGCCACCAACGCGGCGGTGCGCAACGCCCTCGGCGGCGCGGCCGGCACGCCGACGCTGCTGTCGCTCGGCGTGGTGCCCACCATCAGCACGCCGGAACTGTTCGATGAACTCGAAACGCCTGCCCCGCTGCCCGTGCTGTGGGAACTCGCGACACGCGGCACCGGCACCTTCGGCACCGAGTACCTCACGCTCGATCCGCTGCCGGACAGCAACACCACCGCAGGCCTGACCCGTGCCGGCACGCTGCGACTGCCCTTGCCCGACAGTGACCGCCTGTGGGTGCCGCCGAACGATGTGCTGGCCAATCCGTCGGCCGGCGTTGGCGACACCCCACCGCGCATCGACGACGCCGATCGCGCTGGGCGCCTCGTGGGCTGGCTGCGGCTGCGCCCGCGGCCTGGTGGGCAGGTCGAGCATCTGGCGCTGTCGTGGATCGGCGCGAATGCGGTCGAAGTGGACCAGCGCGTCACCTTGCGCGGCAGCGTGCTCGGCAGTTCCACCGGCGCGGCGGACCAGAGTTTTTCATTGCCGCAAGGCTCGGTCGATGCCGACACGCTGGTGATCGAGGTCGAGGAACCCGGACAGGGCTACCGCACGTGGAGCCGCGTCGAGGACTTGGCAACGATCGATGCCAACCCCAACGTCGCACGCGAAGCCGCCGCCTTCGAACTCGATGCCGCCGCAGGCACGCTGCGCTTCGGCGACGGCATTCGCGGACGCATCCCGGATCGCCAGATGCGCGTGCGCCTGGCCTTCGGTCGCTTCGGTGGTGGCGTGGTCGGCAACCTCCCACCACAGTCCCTCACGGCCATCAGCGCCACGCGCGTCGAAGGTGGTCGCTCGTCTCCGCTCAAGGTGCAGCAGCCGCTCGCCATGCAAGGCGGCGTCGATGCCGAGACCATGGCACAGGCCGAAGCGCGCATCCCCGCGCTGCTGCGCCATCGCGACCGGGCCGTGACGCCGCTCGACTACCAGCGCCTCGCCTTCGAAGTGCCCGGCATTGCGATGGGCCGCGTCGAGGTCATGCCGCGCTTCAAGCCGCGCGACCGGCGCTTCGAGGTGCCCGGGGTGGTCAGCGTGATGGTGCTGCCCGAGCAGCCGATGACCACGGCGCAGGCAAGTAACCCGCGCCCCGATCGGCCCTTCCTCGAACGCACGCACAGCCACCTTGCAGCCCGCTCGCCGCTGGCTTCGGAGCTGTACGTGATCGGCTGCGAATACATCCCGCTGGGGTTGGCCGTCGGTGTCGTGCTGCGCGATGGCTTCGGCCGCGATGCCGTGCTGCTCGAAGTGCGTCAAGCGTTGAAGCGGCTGCTGTGGCCTCTGCCACCCGGGGGCGCCGATGGCAAGGGGTGGACGCTGGGCCGACATGTGCGCGAGCGCGAGCTGGAGGTCGAGGTGTCCCGCGTGGCGGGCGTGCGCGAGGTGTCGGGGCTGAACCTGTTCGGCAAGGGCGTGTCGGAGAGCGGCCCCGCCTGGACGCTGCTGCCACGCAATCAGCCGGACGGCACGCGCAGCCTCGAACTCGCGCGCTGGCAGTTGCCCGAGTTGCTCGGCGTGATCGTCGTCGATGGGGACACGGCCGTGCCCACATCGCTGGCCGCGCTGCCCAACCCGTTCGCCAAGGCCAACCAGGTCGCGGTGCCCGTCGTGCCCGAACTCTGCTGAAACGCCATGGACGCCAATGGCCTGCGCTTCTTCCTGCTGGCGAATGCCGGTCACTGGCGCAGCCATGGGCACACGCGCTACGACAGCGGCTGCAAGGCCTTGCGGCTGGCGAGCGAGCGCGAGATCGAATCGCCGGTCGATGCCGTTGCAGAGGCCGCGGCACTGGCCGCACTGGACGTGGTGCCGCGCGCGGTCGACAGCTTCGGCTCTGTGGCGCGATGGGACGGCGACGCGATGTCAGTGGTCGTGCATACCGGCCATCTGCCCGGAGATGCGATCACGCTGCCGCTGGAACTTGCACCGACCGACATCTGCGTCGGCACCAACGGCGTGCTCTACGTCGCCTTGCCCGACGGCGTGCTCATGCACGACCTGCGCGGCCGATTCGCGACGACACACGTGCCGACCGAGGGCTTCGTGCCGTGGCGCCTCGCGGCCCATGCGGATGGCGGCGTGTGGCTGCTGGAGCGCACCAGCGGAAGGCTGGCGCGGCTCGAAGGCCGTCCGCTCTCCTTGCAGACACCGGCACGCGACGAGTACGCACCACAGGTCTTCCGCCCCGAGCCCGAGAACTGCTTCCCGCCCACGCTGCGCCTGCTGGAACAAGTCGCCTGGCCCGCCGACGAACAGCCCATCGCGCTGGCGGCCTGCCCCGGCCCGTCGTTGCGCCTGTTGAGCTGGGGCCCCGACGGCGCGGCACGCCTGCGCGGCATCGACGCCGTCCGTGGCGCGCTCACACCCGCCGTGGAACTCGCCGGTGGCCGCTACGCCTACAGCCTGGCTTGGCTCGCCAACGGCGCCATAGCCGTGCGACTGCCCGGCCGCACCGATGCCCTGTCCTTCGACGACGGCGGCATCGTGCTCGGCGAGGTCTATCCGCTGGCCATCGGCGCCGTCGATGCCTCCTTCGCCCACACGCTGGAAACGCCCCCGCGCTACCCGTTGAACGACGACGAGGCCGAGCCCTTGCTGCCGCTCTCGCTGGTCAACACCGCGCGCCGCGGCGAAGCCACGAACTGGATCGATACCGCCGACGGCCTTGCGGCCCAATGGCTCGACAGCGGCCAACCCGACACCGTCTGGCATCGCCTCATGGCCGAGGCCTCGATCCCCGCCGGGACAGGCTTCATCGCCTGGCTCGCCGCCACCGCCGACCCCACGCCTCCCGCACTGGACGACGCAAGCGCATGGCAACCGCACGGCTTCGGCCGCGACATCGGCGCGCTCGCCCCGGCGATCATGGCCGGCCCGGTGCCACGCGCCGCCTGGGACCCTGCGCCATCGGAGCTGCCTGGCCATCCCGGCCTCGCATCCTGGACGCTCGAACGCGACCGTTGCGGCCTGTTCGGCGTGCTGATCCAGGACGCGACGCGCCGCGTGCGCCGCCTAGTGGGCCGCTACCTGTGGGTGCGCTGCACGCTGCTCGGCGACGGCCGCGCCACACCCGAGATCTGCGCACTGCGCGCCTGGGCCGGCCGCTTCGACTACGTCGACCACTACCTGCCGCGCTTCCTGCGCGAGACGCAGTTCGGCTCCGATGCGCAGGCCGCTGGCGAGCGCCTCGCGACCTTGCCCGCCAGTGCAATGGCCTCGCTCGACGCAGGCGGCGCCGCCGACGCCACGGTCCTCCAGGCCCTGCAACAGCAACTGCCCGAAGTCTCGACCGCGCTCGTCGCCACGCCCATCCAGCCGCAGCAACGCTGGCGCCTGTTCGACAGCGCGCAGCAGGCCACCTGGCACCTGGTGCGCGACCCGCTGGGCGCACGCGACATCGGCGTCTACCGGCCAAAGGCCACCCCCTCGGACTTCCTGTCCCGCATGGTCGCCAACTTCGAAGGCGTGCTGACCACGCTGGAAGACCGCGTCGCCAGCGCCCATGTGCTGACCCATCCGGCGACGGTGCCCGAGCCGCAACTCGACTGGCTCGCCACCTGGGTCGGCGTGGCCTTCGATCCGGTGCTGCCCGCCGATCGCCGCCGTGCCTGGCTGCGCGAAGCCCCCCGTCTTGCACGCTGGCATGGCACGCGACGCGGCCTGTCCTTCGCGCTCGACGTGGCAACCGGCGGCGGCGTGAGTGGCGGCGAGATCGTCGTGATCGAGGACTTCCGCCTGCGCCGCCTGCTGGCCACGCTGCTCGGCGTGGACCTCGTCGACGAGGACGATCCATTGCTCCCCGGCCTCGGCCGGAGCGGCAATTCCATCGTCGGCGACACGCTGTTCCTCGCCGACCAGCAGCAGGCCGAACTGATGGCCTTGTTCCGCAGCGACCAGGCCACCGATGCAGAGAACGATGCCGTGCTCGCCTTCTACGGCCGCCTCGCCCACCGCGCGACGATCTTTGTGCACCAGGACGTCGAGCCGCAAGACCTCGGCCTGATCCGCCGCATCGCCGAACTCGAAGCCCCGGCCCACGTCGACGTGCGCGTCGTGACCGCGACCAAGCCACTGCTGGTCGGCGTCTCCAGCCTGGTCGCCGTCGACACCTACCTCGCCCCGCCCGCCAGATCGCAACCGGTGCGCGTGCAGCGCAGCGTGCTCGGCATGGGCGACCTGGTGCGCCAGTCGCCCGCGCTCGACCCGCGCGTCGGCGGCAGCACCGCGCCCATCTTGAACCAGGAGCCATGACATGACCGTGCAAAGCCGCGATCCCAGCGCCGATCCGCTGTACGCCCGCCCGCTGCCCGAACGCCCCTCCTATGCCACCGGCATGATGCTGGCCGCGCAGGATTTCAGCGACGAACAGACCTACCACCGCGGCCGCCTCGCGCGCGCCCTGGCGCAGTTGTCCGGCAACGGCACGCTGGCCGGCCTGCGCGTGCACTACGAACCGGAAGTCATCGGCGGCGACGCGCCCCATCCGGAAGAGATCGTGGTGGACCCCGGTGTAGCGGTCGACCGGCTTGGCCGCCTCATCGAGGTGCCGCGTCCGGCCTGCCTGCGCCTCGTGCCGTGGTTCACGCAACAGGCCGCCGTGCAGGGCGGCGATGCGATGCGCCTGGCCAGCTACGACAACCTCGCCCGCTTCGCCAGCGTGCGCCGCCAGGCCGATGCCACGCCGCTGCCTGCGGCTGCGGTGGTCGCCGATGTCTATTTGCGCTTCATCGCCTGCGCGCATGGCTACACCCCCAGCTTCGCGACTGGGCCGTATGACGCGCTCGACGCGGTCTCGGTGTCGCGCCTGCGCGATGCCTACGAGGTGGTGATGACGCTGCGCGCCGGCCTCTCCAACACCAACAGCGGCCTGCCCCTGCAAGGCGCCGATCTCAGCGGCCAGTCACCCGCCGACCGCCGCGCCGCGACGCAAGATGCCGTGCTCGCTGCCTATCCCGCGACCGGCCGCTCCGGCAGCACCGACCCGCTCGACCCCTTGCCCGAACACCCGCTCGTGTTCGACCACAGCGCCGTGTTCCTCGCGCGCCTCTTCATGCCGGTGCAGGCGCTGGTCGCCACCGGCGCACCGTTGCGCAGCGCCGAAGCACCCCAAGTCGACAACTTCGGCCGCCGCTTCCTGCCGGCGGTCAACCTGCTGGCCAACGCCATCGGCCTCTAAGGACCCGCCATGCCTTTCCCCAACCTCACCCAAGGCGTCGCCCGCGAACTCGTCGCCCGTGCGGACGTGCAACGCCTGCGCAGCGCCGGCGTGCTCATCGAAGACCCCCGCCGCGAGCGCCCGCGCTGGTTCGACGGCCGCTTCCTGGCCGCACGCGACCTGATCCGCGAGCAGCAATACACCCTGACACGCGAGGCCGACCTGGGTCGCGCGGCCGGCAGCGGCGTCGCCCAGGGCCTGCGCGTGACCGAAAGCAGCGATTCCCAGTCATTGCACATTGAAACCGGACACGGCATCACCCCGGCCGGCGAACTCGTGCTGCTGCCACGCAACTTGGACATCGCACTGGCCAACATCGCGCAAGCCGAACAACTGTCCGCGCGCTTCGGCCTGGGCCGCATTCCCAACCCGCCGATGCGCAGTCGCACCGGCCTCTTCGTGCTCGCGTTGCGTCCGGTCGAATACACCGCCAACCCGATCGGCGCCTATCCCTCCTCCCTGACCGGCCAGCGCACCGTCGAGGACGGCGACACCATCGAGGCCACCGCCGTCGTGCTGGTGCCCTGGCCCGACGATGGCGCCACCGATGCGCTGGATGCGCGGCGCGGCCGGGTCGCGCGCGACGTGTTCGTGGCCGGCGGCGGCGCGAGCCTGTCGGCCAACGTGCTGCCGCTGGCGCTGCTGGCGCTGCGCAACAACACGGTCGAATGGGTCGACGAGGCGATGGTGCGGCGCGAACTCGGCGCGGACCGCGGCGACCTGCCCGGCCTTGGCTTCTCGCCACGCGCCTTGCGGCTGGCGCACCTGATGCAGTACCAGGACCACCTGGCCGACGTGCTCGTGAACACGCGGGGCCGAAGCTTCCCCGCGTCCTCGTGGTTCCCCGCGCTGCCCAGCGCCGGGCCGGTGCCGACCGGGCTCATCGACATCCGCGACTTCACGCAGGGCTTCTTCCCGGCCGAGATCGACGTGGACTTCAGCCCGGTGCCGGACGACGAACTGCCCGCGCTGATCGAGGACGCGCTGATGCTGCAACCGATCGACCTGCAAGCCTCCGCCGAGGCGCTGGATTCCACCGCGGTGCTGATCCTGGCCCCCGTGCCGCGCAACGAATGGCGCGCCGTGAATGCACGGCTGGCCAGCACCAGCCGGGTCGTCAAACCGGCCGCGCCCAACCTCATCGCGCAACGCAAGCCCTTCGAGATCCTGCAGAAGCTGCGCCTGCCCAGCGGTCCGGTCGTCGTGCTCGACCCGACCAGCCCGTCCGACGCCGAATGGCAGCGGCTAGCGCGCCTGCCCAACCTCTGGTTCGTGCGGCGCCGCCACATCGCCGTGCGCGACGACTACACCGGCGCCTGGCAGGCCGTGAGCGGTGTCGACGAACGCACGCTCGACACCTCGCTGCGCACGCGCATGAGCATGCTGGGGCTGAGCGATTCGTTCAACAACGTGGTGTCCCGTTCGTCGCCCGCGGCCGTGGGCACGCTGACCTCGCTGCTGTCGTCGAAGCGGCTGGCCGAATCGCCAGCGTTGAGCGCGGCGACCCTCGGCGCGCTGACCCAGGCTGCGCGGGACGCCGATGCGACGGCCCCGGCTGGCGAAACCGGCACGCGACCCTCGCTGGACTTGGCGACGGTGTTGAAGGTCAGCGCCGACCTCACCGCGCCGGGCGCCGGCCAAGGGCTGGAGCGCGTCGAGAAGGCCGCGCCCGAAGGCCAGTTGCGGCCCGACACGCTGCGCCGTATCGCGACCGGCGTGACATGGAAGAAGTTGGATCAGAACGCGTCGCAGGCGCCGACGCAGGTGGTGGCGGAACTGGCGCGCGTCCTCGATGCGCCGGTGGGCGCGCCGGGGACGCCGGTGCCAGTGCCACCCGTCGCGCCGACACCGACACCGACACCGACACCGACACCGACGCCAACACCAACGCCAACGCCCACTCCGACTCCGACTCCGACTCCGATCCCAACGCCAACGCCAACGCCGCCCGCGCCAACACCGCCAGCACCCGTACCGCCGCCGACGCGCCCGCCAGTCACGCCAACGCCGTCGCCCGTCCCCACGCGCCCGCCAGTCGTCACGCCAGCGCCAGGGCCCCGCCCGCCGATCCTGGGGCCTGTCACGCCCGTCAACCCCGTGACGCCGCTGACGCCGGTCTCACCCGTCATCAACCCTGGCACGCCCATCGTCTCGCCGGTCATCCGCGGCGGCGCTGTCTCGCCGGTGGTCCGCGCCGCGCGCAGCAAGGCGGCCGACGCACCCCAGCCCGACCCGGGCGATTCGCCATCGCGCAGTGGCCGCAAGGCCAAGCGCAAGGGAGGCTGACGTGAGCACCATCGTCCCCATCGCCGCGCCGCTCCCTGGCGAGCGTGTCATCGCGCTGCAACCCGGCAACGCGTCCGACGCGGCCACCGACTGGCTGCGCCGTCCGCACCTCTTCGCCGGCCGCACCCTCAGCGCCGCCACGCTCGCCGCGCGGCAGGCCTGGGCGGCAGGACGCATCGCGCAACGCGGACAGGCCTTCACGGCCGGCGTGGTCAACGGCCTCGAAGTCAACCATCGGCTCGAAGCGGTCCCACCCGCCGAGGGCGGCGGCAACCAGTTGCGCCTGTTCATCGAGCCCGGCCAGGCCTTGGCCGCGAGCGGCGAGGACATCACGCTGACGCGCCCGATCTCCCTGCGCCTGGCCGACCTGCCGGTGCTGGCCCCGCCCGCATGGTTCAGCGCGCCGTCGCCCACGCCGCCCGCCCCGCCACCGGACCCGAACGACCCGACGCCGCCCGCCACCTTGCCCACGCTCGACGCCCGCAGCATCGGCACCCTGCCGCTGTCGCAACTGCTCGTCACGGCCGGCGCCCGCATGTCGCGCGTCGGCATCCTGGTCGCGCAACCGGTGGTGGTCGACGTGTCCAGCATCGACCCCAACGACCCCTGCGACTTCTGCACCTGCGGTGGCGCGGCCGACGATGGCGCCGCCTACGAGGACGTGCGCATCGGCGACGGCCTGCGCCTGCTGTGGTACCCGTGGCCCGAGGAGTGGCGGCCGCTGCCGACCAGCGTCCTGCGCTTTCGCAATGCGCTCGCGCATGCCATCTTCGAAGCCGAGGCGGCGCTCGCGCCCGGCGAGGTCTTGCCATGGGCCGATGCCGGCGTGGCGCTCGCCCTCTTCGCACTCGACACCGCCGCAACGGCAGCCACCGCCACCACCGTCATGCCGCTGTTCAGCGACCGCGCCAGCGTCGTGCGCCAGGGCGGCCGTGCGCGCGAAGCCCGTCTCCAGCCTGGCGCCACCATCGACGGACGGACACCCCTGCTGGCCAACAGCCGCCTGCCCGCGCTGTGGCAGGCGCGCATCGAGCAGTTCGCCGAGCAGATCGCAGAGCTGGGCGATCCCGCGCCGCCGCCCCAGCAGTTGGCCGACCCCTTCCTCACGCTGCCACCCTGCGGCTTGCTGCCGACCAACGCCTTGAACTTCGCGACATGGCGCAGCGACTTCTTCCCGCCACTGACCACGCTCGACGCCGTGCCCGTGCCCATCGAGCAACTCGACGCCGCCTTCCGCGATGCCGCGGCGCTCGCGCCCGTCGACCTCTCGGCGCCCAACCGCGTCCGCTTGCTGGTCCCAGTGCCGCAAGCCTCGTGGGAGCCGCGCCTGCTCAAGACCGACGTGATCGACCCCGAGTTCAATGCGACCTTGAACCGCTTCCTGCTCCGCCGCGCCCGCGAACTCGGCGCGCGCCAGGGCCTGCGCCTGGAACTTGCCTTGCTTACACGCGTGCTGACCGGCCAGCCGCAGACCGTGCCGGCCTACAACGACGACCCGCTCGCCGTCGAGACCGAGACCCTGATCCCCTGGGGCCCGCCGCCTGTCGGGGGTGGCCACCGCAGCGCGCTGCGCGCGGGCGCGCACCAGCACTACTTCGACAGCGCCACCGAGATCCTCACGCCCGGCACCGCCGACGCGATGTCGCAATGGGTCTTCCTCGACCCCGACAACCCGCCGCGCATGCTGATGCTGCAATGGCATGTGCGCAACGCCGACTGGGAGCACCGCGCGATCTGGGGCGAGGACCTGATGCCCGGCGTCGGCGCGCCCAACACGGCCGGCCACCGCCTGATGGGCCCGCTGCCGGACCTCGGCCGCTGGGTGCAACTCGAGGTGCTGGCCTCTGTCGTCGGAACCGCCGGCCAGGCCATCGACGGCATGGCCTTCACGCTCTTCGACGGCCGCGCCGCCTACGGCATGGCCGGCACGCGCACAGCCAACCAACAACCGAAGTGGTTCTGCAACGTGCTGCCGCTGGGTGCACGGCGCCAGGGTGACGAGCCCTGGGACCTGCTCACGCAGAACGACCTGTGGGCGCCCTTCGAGCCGGCACGCGGCGTCGTGCCCGCGATCCCGGACAGCGTGCCGGCCGCGCCGAACCTGGTGAACGGCGGCCACCTGGAGCCCTCGGCCGCAGGCATCCACCAGCACTACTTCGAAGGCGCCAACCCGACCTTTGCGCTGGGCACGGCCGAGCAGCTCTATGCCTGGGTCTACATCGACCCGAACGATCCGCCGCGCGAAGTCATGTTGCAGTGGCATGCCGCAGGCAACTGGGAGCACCGCGCCTTCTGGGGCTTCGACCTGATCCCCTGGGGCACGCTCGACACCAATTCGCGTCGGCGCATCGGCGGACTGCCGCCGCCCGGCCAATGGGTTCGGCTGGTGGTGCAGAAGGCCGATGTCGGGCTCTCGCCGACCACGCCGGTCGACGGCATGGCCTTCACCCTGCACGGCGGCAGCGCGGCCTTCGCGGCGTCCGGCGCGGTGACGATCACGCAGACCGAGGCCAGCACCGGCGTGTTCGTCACCAACTTCGCGGAGCGCCCCTGGTTCGCCTTCGCCCCGCCGCCGAATGCGCGCCCCTCCGGCACCTGGCTGCCGATCGAGGCACGCGACCTTTATGCACCGACGAATACATCGCGCATCGGCCGGGTGCAGACCGTAGCCAGCCTGCTGGCCGATCCGCTGCTGGCGGTGCTGTCGGAACAGGAGCGTGCGCAACTCACGGTGCGCGGCCTAGGCCCCTTCGTCGACTACCTGCGCGCCCGCATCGACCGCACCGACGACCTGACCGACCACGGCTTCGTCAAGATGCAGTCGGACATCTACCGGGTGCGGCAACTGATGCTCAGCAGTACCGACGCCCTGCGCATCGCCGTGTCGCCCACGCTGGCCTCGATCGCCAAGGCCGAGACGGCGGTGGCCTCGCAAGCGCAGATCTCCAGCTACATCGCGGGCTTGAAGGTGCCGGTGACCGCCGTTGCGCGAGCGGCGGCGCCTGCTGCGGCGGCGCCCCTGGTCGCGACGCCACCGCTGGCCGCATCGCGCTTCTTCAACACGGCGAGCGTCGGCGCCTCCAACTTCAACCTGAACCTCGGGGTCCAGCTCGAGGCCGCTCCCAAGGTCAACGTGCGCGCCGACCTGCGTGGCGACGTGCAGATGAAGGCCGGCTCGCCGGTGCAGCAAGTGGCCGCGCTCGCCACCTACCAGCCGATCTACGTGGCCAACATGCCCAGCCCGGTCGACGTGGTGCTGTCGGCGCCGGTCATCGGCAAGTCCCCGATCCGCACCACGGCCATCGCCGAGCGGCTGAAGGCCTCGCCCTCGCAGGAGGCGCGCGACTATGCCCTGGCGACGCGGCGCGACACGGTGCTGAAGCTGATCGGCCTGCTCAACGAGTTCATGGCCGACGATGGCGGCGCGCCTTCGGGCCTGTTCAGCGCGGTGCCCGGCGTGAGCGATGAGTTCTACGTGTTCGGGCTGGAGAACGATCCGTTCCTGGCCGGTGCGCCTGCGAACGACGTGACGCTTCGGCGCCGCCGGCTCACCGACTTCCGCGTCAATCCCGCGCTGCAAGGCATGCTGGACGACTCGCCGCCGCTGTTGCGCAACGCGGCGGGCCAGGTGCTGCCGGCCGACGAGTCCACCCTGTTCTCGCAGCTCTCCGACCTGTCCGACAACACCGTCGCGATGCTGCGCCAGTTGGAAGGCCGTATCAACGGCTACCGCAACGCCCTGACGCGCTGCGAGCTGGCCCTGACCGCCTTGCAAGGCGACCGCGCCGATGCCGCCGCGCGTGTCGGTGCCGCGGGCGACCGGCTGGCCGAGGCACGCCACGACGTGGGCGTGGCCCGCGCACTGATCGCCGAGGAGCAAGCCCGCATCGATGCCGTCAACGCGCGCCGCGCGCAGGTGCTGGCCGAGGAGGTGCGCTTTCTCGCCTTCATGCGGCCCAGGGAGACGGCCACGATGCAGGACCTGCCCCGCCGCACCATCGACCCGGCCCTGGCCGAGGCACCGGTGCCGGCCTGCCTGCGCGACCATGCCGACGTGCCCGACGAGCTGGAGGAAATGCTGCGCGTGGTGCGCGAGGCGCCGGCCAGCTGGTTCGTGCAGGCACCCACACTGCTGCGCCAGCTCGATCGCAGCGACCTGCTGCTGCGCACGCTGCAGACCGCGCAGTTGCGCACCACGCTGGTGGCACAGCGCGTCAATGCCAGCGCGGCAATGACGGCGTCGCTCGGCGGCGCTCTGCGCAGCGCGACGCCGACGCTGGGTGTGTCGGTGAGCAACGTCATCGCGCGCCAGACGCCCCTGCTCGCAGCGCGCGTGAGCGCCGTGAACAGCATCGACCTCGTGCGCGCCGCATCGCTGAGCTGGCAGGCGCTGCACGCACAGGCCGTCGAAGTGGTCTCGCTCGGCGACGTCATCGACGGCGACCACGGCCGCAGCATCGTGAGCCAGCGCGCGGCCAACCTCTACGGTTCGATCACGCAGATCTGCGCCTGCCTGCATGCCGAGTTCTGCGGCGTCAGCGCATCGATCCGGCTCGACTGGGCCGAGCTGATGTCGCAGTACGACGCCGCGCCTTCCTTGCGCAACGGTGCCAACCTGCCGCGCTGGAGCGAGATCGACTCGACCGACCGGCGCCAGATGCAGGCCTACATCGACTGGCTGTTCGCGCAAGTCGATCCGGCGAAGGACGATGCGCAATCGCTGGTCAGCGACCTGGTGCGCATGTGCCTGCTGCTGGCGAGCCACGCGCCGGTCGGGCGCATCGTGGCGGGGCGTATGCCGCGGCCAGTGGTGGGCGTGCGGCCCGGCGTGCGCATTCCGCTGGTCGCGCTCGATGCCGGCGACAAGCTGCGCGTCGGCATGCAGGCGATGCTCTATCGCGGCAGCAGCCTGGTGGCGCGAGCGGCCATCGAGGACGTGGGCAGCGGCGAAGTGTCGGCGCGTGTGCTGTCGACAGTCGGTGCGCAAGTCGATCTGGGGCTGGACGTGCGCGTGCAGTTCGCGGCCGGTGAAGTGGTGAGCGCGAAGGCCGCACGCGTCGCGGCGATCGCGTCGCGCTGACCGCAAAGGCAAGACATGACCCGCACCGTCCGCCACCTGCGAATGCGCGTGCCCAGCGAATCGCATGCCCGGCAATTGCAGGTGCGTCTGGACGACGCATTGCGTTGCGCCAGCCTGCCGGACGGGGGCGAGCGCCTGCTTTTCGTGCGGCGGCTCGACCTGGGCCGCATGCCCGAGGGATGGAGCGCGCAGGGCTTGTCCCTGCACATCGAACGCTGCGTGCAAGCCGCGGGATTGCGCTGGGTCCACGGCGACACGGCGGAAGCGGCACAGGCCGGCGCGGTGTGGTTCGCCAGTCCCTTCGAGGCGATGCGCTGCTATGCGCTGCGGCTGGCGGTGGGTGCCGTTCCTGACGCATGGCACTGGCGGCTGGCGCTGCCTCCCGAGGTGCTCGCGCCGGATGCGGACAGGGGCGAACGCCTGCGCCGCATCGTGCGTGAACTGGTGTCGTCGCCCGGTGCGGTCAACACGGTGCCGGCCTTGTTGCAGGCGCTGGAGGACGCCGGCCACGGACGTTGGGCGCGGGCGCAGACGCTGCTCGAAATGGGGGCCTTGCTGCGGGACAGCGGGGTCCGGCTGCCGAGGTCATGGGCCGTGATTCATCCCGTGGCCGACGTGCCTGCGTTGCGGCCCGGCGATGGCGCACGGGCT
Source organism: Variovorax rhizosphaerae (assembly GCF_037889975.1). Taxonomy (NCBI): domain Bacteria; kingdom Pseudomonadati; phylum Pseudomonadota; class Betaproteobacteria; order Burkholderiales; family Comamonadaceae; genus Variovorax; species Variovorax rhizosphaerae. The sequence goes on from NZ_JBBKZT010000018.1 coordinate 122,725, forward strand.
TTGTCGGGGGATGCGGCGCCCGGAACGGCTGCGTTGGCCAACCGCGCAGGTGCCCCGCGGCATGAAGCGCCTCGCACGCAGCCCCTAAGCGCCACTTCCAACGAGCCAGGAGCGCGCACGCCAAGCCTGGCCTTGGTGACGCCGCCGTCCTCGAAGGCCTCGCCGCGCACTCTCAGCGATACGTCGGTGCCCGCACCGTCACCCGTGGCCACAAGCCATGCGGTCACGCAATCCGTGGCCCCGCAACGCTTTGCCCCGGTGGTTCCGGCAGGCAAGACGCCTTCCACGCCGCACACGCCGCCATCGCAAGTCCTGCCAACAAGCTCGCCATCGCCCTTGCACGACAAACGCGAAGCACCGCCCGCACCACCGCGCACCCTCGAAGCCATCGGCCAGTTCACCACTGCCGGCGGCCTGATGTGCCTAGTGCCCGTGCTGTCCCGCCTCCACTTCGGCGCGGTCGCGGACGACGACGCGGCGCCCCTGATGCAACGGCTGCTGCAACGCATCGCCACCCGCCTCGACCTGCCCCACGATGACGCCACGTGGTCGCTGGCCGCCGCACTTGCCGCACCGGAGGACGCCCGCACCCCCGACCTCGACGCGCGCACCACTCACTGGCTCAACACCCTTCGCCGCCACCTGCGCCTGCAATGCGGCATCGGCCTGGCCAGCCTCGCGCTGCGCCCCGGCTGGCTCGACTGGGGCCCGACCCACATCGACGTGCACCTGCCCCTTGCACAGGCCGACCTGCGCATCCGCCGCGCCGGCCTCGACATCGACCCCGGCTGGGTGGCCTGGCTGCAACGCATCGTCCGCTTCCACTACTTCAGCGGTCGGCAACCCGAGGCCCTGCGATGAAGCGAGACGAAGCCCTGACCGGCGTGGCAGCGGTCGCGACCAGCGATGACCTCCCTTTGGCACAGCGCCTGCTGGCCATGCTCGCCCCCGGCAGCGCACTCCCCGACGCCGCACCGGAGGCGCACTGGCTGGTGGCACAGGCCAACGCATCGGCCTGGCTCGACCTGCCGAGCGCATGGTCCGACTGGCGTGCGCGTCCACCAACGGCCGACGCCCGCCTGCATCGACTCGTGACCGCGCTCCGGCTCAACGCCAGCGAAGCCTTTGCGCTGGCTTTGTCCCATGCCGCCGACAGCGACGTGATGCACAGCCGCGCACTGGCCTGGTTGCAGGCCCCATTGCGCGAGGCCCGACCCACGCTCGGACTCATCGCCTGCCTCGATGCGCAACGCGGCCTGGGCACTGCCGCGTCTCTGACCGCCTTGCTCGACGGCGCCGCCCTCGCCAGCGGCCTGCTGCACATCGAGGAGCCGGTGGACCGCGCCAGTTCCCGCGCCGATGCGGCCCTGCGCCTGCCGTTGCCCCTGCTGGTGACGCTGGCCGGCGGCAGCGGCGCCTGGCCCGGCGTGTCGCTGCTCGACACCGCACCGACGTTGGCCACCACGGTGCAAGCCGAGGCCACGCTGCGCGCCACGCGCCTGCAAGCCGGCGATGCACTGCTGATCCGCAGCGGCGATCCGGCCGAGGCACGTGCGGCCTGTGTCGCCATCGCCCATGCCCGCAACGCCCGCGCCGCGCTCATCGAAGGCGAGCCACCGGCAGGCCTGCTGCCCTGGCTGATCCTGCAAGACGCGTTGCCCGTGCTGTGCGCCGAACCCGGTCCCGGCGATCGTCGCGAAGTACCCCATCGGATACATCGCCTGCCACGCCACGCCGGCATCACCGCCGGCCCGCTGCTGATCGCGACCGGTCTCGAAGGCAGTTGGCAACGCGATGGCGAGCCACTCGCCGAATGGCGCTTGCCCATGCCCGAACCCGACGAGCGCGCATCGATCTGGCAAGGCCTCGGCCACGACGCCACGGAGGCCGAACGCTTCGCCCGCACCCAGCGCCACACCGCCGCGCGCATCGCCAGCCTGCATGCGCGCGCCGGCACGCTGGCCCGTGACGACGGGGCCGCGCAAGCCAACCCCGAGCACCTGCACCGGGCCGCACGCCAAGCCGACGCCGGCACGCTCGGCGCGCTGGCCCAGGCGCTGACGGAAGACATCGACGACGACGCGCTGGTCCTCACGCCGGCGCTGCGCACCGACCTGCTCGCACTGGCCGAACGCTGCCGCCACCGCGAAGGCCTCGCCGACACCCTCGGCCCCGCTGCCCGAACGCGCTACCGGCCCGGCGTGCGCGCCTTGCTGGTCGGGCCATCGGGGACAGGCAAGACACTGGCCTGCGGTTGGCTCGCAACGCAGTTGTCCAAGCCGCTGTTCCGTGTCGACCTGGCCGGCGTCACCAGCAAGTGGATCGGCGAGACCGAGAAGAACCTCGGCGAGTTGTTCGCACGTGCCGAGCATGCCGACGTGGTGCTGCTCTTCGACGAGGCCGATTCGCTGTTCGGCAAGCGCACCGAGGTCAAGGATGCCAACGACCGCTATGCCAACCAGCAGACCAACTACCTGCTGCAGCGCATCGAGACCTATGACGGCATCGTGCTGCTGACCAGCAACAGTCGCAGCCGCTTCGATAGCGCCTTCACGCGCCGGCTCGACGCGATCCTCGACTTTCCGGCGCCTGGGCCGGCCGAGCGCCGCGCGTTGTGGCTGGCGCATCTCGGCGACGGTCATGCGCTGACGGCCAGTGGCTTGAATCGGCTGGCAGCGGGATGCGACTTCGCGGGCGGGCACATTCGCAACGTGGTGCTGACCGCGCGCGCCATCACGGGCCGCATGGGCCTGATCGACTGGCCGGCCCTCGGCGTCGCACTGCAAGCCGAATACCGCAAGCTGGGCCGCGCGATGCCGGTCGGCCTGGTGCCAGCGGAGTAGCTCATGGGCGCGCGCATCCCGGCCCCGGAACGCCGCCGCCGGCCGGTGGCCCGGTCGCGCGGAGGGCCAGGAGGCGACGGGGCGGCCATGCTGTCCGGGCGACACGATGGGAGGATGGATGGACGGCTCGATGCGAGCATGGATGGACGGCTCGACGCGCGGGTTGATGAGCGTCTCGATGCCCGGCTCGATTCGCAGCTAGACGCCCGGTTCGACGCCACCCTCGATTCCAGGCTGGACGCGACGTACGAACCTGCGCTCGACACCCAGGCGGCGGCCGGCTGGCCACGCTACCTCGACGCAACGAACCCCGACGCGACGCCCTACCAGCCGCCCGCCGCCGATGCCCGCAATCCCACGCCGTCGACCCCGCTGGACCACGCCGCCCCCGCCGTGCCTGCCGCCGTGCTGGCACCCGGCGCGCCCGTTCGCCCACCGGCCCCGACGCGACCGCGCCAGCCGCCCGCGCCGGAAGCGCCTGTAGCGAGTACAGCGCCCACCGAACGCAAGGACGCCAAGGCCGACCAAGACGCGAAATCCAACCAGTCCAAGGAAAAAGACAAGAAGGACAAGAAGGACAAAAACGACAAGTCCGCCGCTTCCGCGCCAGGCGATGGCGGTAAGGCAGGACCCGATGCCAAGGGCGGCGAAGCCGACGCCAAGAAGAAGAAGGGCGGACCGTCCTCCCAAGGTGGCGCCAGCCTCGTCGCCGCCGACCCCGACGGCGAAGCCGCCACAGCCTCCGCCGCGCCAACCGACCCGGAGGCGCAAGGCGACGACGGCGCCGAAGCCCTGACGGTCAAGCCCCTCGCCTGGACCCCACTCGCGCCGTCCTGGCCCGCCCCCGCCTCCTTGCCCGGCAGCGAGTTGCTCCTGCCCGAAGCCCAACCCGCCAAAGCACCCGCCCCCGCACCGGCCCCCTCCCCCGCGAGCAACAGCAAGGCAGCCCCTGCACCACCCGCCGCCGGCCCCGCCGATGCCGAGCGCCAACGCCAACGCGCCCCCGTCGCCATCGCCCAGGCCAGCCGCGCCTATGAAAACCTGGTCCGCACCGCGCAGCGCGAGCAGTCCAGCTTCAGCGACCGCGCCAACCAGGTCGCGAACTACATGGCCCAGCAGCACGGCCTGGTTGCCGGCGCGATCCTGCATGCCCGCGACGAGGAAGGCTTCCAGCTCGACAGCGTGGCCGATGCCGCGCGCGCCGCCGTCCAGGCCAGCGCATCCTTCGCCCAGCTCCAGCTCGACAACGCCGCCGCCAACGCGGACCTCAGCATCACCCAGGCGGCCAACAGCGCCTACGGCCTGATCATCGCCGACGACCTCACCGCCGCGGCACGCATCGGCGCGGTGGTCGACGGGCTCGTCGCCGGCCACCTCGGCGCCTACAACGGCGTCATCAAGGCCACCGCCACCGCAGCCGAGGCAGCGACGACCAAGCTCAACGAGTTCCGCAACAACGCTGCCACCAACTACCCGGTCTCCGGCGCGCCGATGCCCGCCGCGCGCAACGAGACGGTGCAGCGCCGCATCCCCAAGTGGGTCGAGAAGGACTTCACCCAGGTCGAGGAGCGCGTCAAGGAAAAGACCAAGGTCTGGACCAAGTCGCGCGACACCAGCGTCTGCAGCCTGGGCTGCGGCTTTCGCGAATCGCTGGAGGCCGAGCGCGTGGCCGCCAACACCGCGGGCCGCGCCGCCGTCGGCAAGACCACCGACGCCGCCCGCAAGCAGTTGAAGGCCCAGGCCAAGGCCGGCCGCAATGCACTCGCCGCGATCGCCGCAGGCCGGTTGGCACAGATCAGCGCCCAGCAGCGCGCGACGCGCAGCCGCCTGCTGAGCCAGGCCCGCGCCGCATTGGGCGGCGTGCGTGGCGAGGCCCAGGGCGCCATCAACGGCGCACTCGGCGCCAGCCGCGCCGCCCTGCCCGGCTATGCGCGCGCGGCGCTCGGCGCACGTCAGGCGATCGTCAATGCCGCGCCGCGCGGCATGGCGGCGCTCAACCAGGCCAGCGAGCGCGCACCCGAAGGCAGCCTCGTCGGGCTGCGCAAGGGCGCCACACAGATCGATGCGCGCCTGTCCGGCAACCTGGAGAACCTGCGGCACGGTCTCTCGGCGCGCGAGGCCACGGCGCATCTCGGCAACCAGGCCTTGCACTCGCAGTTCGAGCAGACGACCAGCAACCTCGGCACGCAGGCCGCGACCGAGTTCGGCGCCAACGCCGACAGCTTCGTCAGTGCCTTCGGCGGGCTCGCCGGCACCGTCAGCGCGGCCGCAGCGAGTTGGGCGCAACCGCTGGCCCAGCGCATGGCCAAGTCCATCGAGGCCAAGCGCGGCGAAGCCGCCGCCAAACTCGCCGAGACCCTTACCGGCAAGAAGGCCGAGGTCAAGGCCCCACCCGCGCCGCAAGCGCCCCCTCCGGGCGCCGCGGGAAAAGGTGGCGCCGCACTCGCATCCAGCTGCGGCAAGTGCGATGCCGAAGCAGGCGGCGCCACGCCCGCGCCTGCCCCCGGCGCCGCCGCTGCCAAGGGTGGCGGCCTCGAGGACGAGGCCAAGACCGAGGCCGAATTCCTCAAGAAGCGCACCGACCCCGCCACCTTGTTCGGCAAGCAGATCACCGGCACCGGCGACCAGGTGCAGAACGACATCGACAAGCGCTCCGCCAACGTCACCAAGGCCTTCGGCGGCGGCTTCGCCGGCACGGTGGACGAGACCGGCGTGGTGGCCGCCGTGCGCGGCGTCAGCGCGGCGCGCGGGTCGGCGCTGGAATGGGAGTCCTACCCCCGCGTGGCGGGCGGCACGCTGGAGCCCGACCTGGTCAAGAACCTCGGCGAGAAGAGCACCGAATACGCTTCCACCCGCGCCTGGCTGCGCGGCGACGCGGTCGAGGCCGCGCGGCTCGAATTAAAGGACTCGCTCGGTTTCTTCAACGACGACGAGGCCCGCATCGAAGCCGTGATGCGCGCGCTGACCCCAGAGCAGGCCGCGGCCCTGGGAAAGCAGCATGGCGATGTCGTGGCCGAGGTCAGCTCCGCGCTGGACGGCACCGACAGCAAGGTCTTCGATGCCTTGAAGACCGGCGACCAGGTCACCGCCGACGCGCTGCGCCTGAAAGACGAAGTCGACGACGCGCGCAAGGAGAACGACAAGGCCGCGCTGAACCGCGCGATCGAGGCCCGCACCACCATGGGCCAGGATTCCGACGCCCGCGCCCTGCTCGACGACGACCCGGATGCACGCCGCAAGGCGGTGGTGGCCGCCCTTGGCGGGCTTGTGGCCGAGAGCGACTGGGCCAAGGCCGATACCACCGGCGAAGTCGCGAAGATGAGCGCCGAAGACCGCGCCGTGAAGTACGTGACGCGCGACATCCAGGTCTATATCGAGGAAGGCGGCGGCGTCACCTACGCGGAAGGCCCGGCCCAGGGCGGTCATCACTACACGCTCAAGCTCGAAGGCGCGGACAAGGACCTCTCCGTCGCCCTCATGACCGAGAAAGGCGGCGGCGACAGCGTCGCCGCGCGCGCGGCCCGTGTCGGCGTAGCGATGCAGAGCGACAAGGACTTCGACCCGGAGAGCTTCGACAAGGCGACCTTCGACGCGGGCTTCTCCGGCGACCTTTCCAAGGCCACGCCCGAGGAGCGCGCCGCGCACCGCCAGGCAGCCGAGAAGCGCGCTGCCGTCGTGCTGCTGGCCGCGCAGAAGTACGCGCCCGAGCCACCCGGCACACCCGCCCCGGCCGATGCCAAGCCCGGCACCCCACTCGATCCGGCAGCCGCCGCCAAGGCGGCCGCCGACCCCACCACGCCGATGACCGACCCCAAGGTCATCGCCGCACGCGACCGCGTCATCGCCCGCCTCAACGACAAGCTCGGCGCCGGCTCGCTGGATGCGCAACTCGCCAAGGGCCTCATCACCGACGCACGCCCCACCCCGGAGACCTGCGCCATCGCGATGGACCACGCGATGCATGCGCACTGGGGCACCAACGAGGAACTGCTGTTCCGCTTCACCGAGCGCATGAACCGCGACGAGATCGCGGACATGCGCACGGCCTACAAGAAGCGCACCGGCAATTCGCTCGATGCGGAACTCGGCGTCTACGGCGAGGGCGGCGACTTCAACGAACTCTCCGGCGACGACCGCCTGCGCATGGAACGCGCGATGAAGGGCGTCGCGCGCAACGACCGCGAGAAGCTGGAGAACGCGGCCTTCGCCATCGCGCAGCAGCGCAGCGAATCGGGCGGCCTCGGCAGCATGCTGGCCGACGGCACCTATGCCGACCGGGCCATGGCCGCCACCACCAAGCAGCTGGAAGCCCTGGCCGGCGGCCCGATCGCGCTGAACCGGCGCGGCGAGCTGCTCTCCAGCCTGCCGAACTTCAAGGGCGACGACTACACCGGCGCCGACCGCGCCACCTTCGAGGCCACCACCGCCATCGCGCAGACGGTGGCCGAGAACTATTCGGCACGCATCGATGCCTTCGCCGACATCGCCACCACCGGCATCGCGATCCTGGGCGCGATCGCCGCCGCGGTGATCACCGTTGTCACCGGTGGCGCGGCAGCCCCGCTGATCGCCGCGGCCGTGGTCACGGGCCTGGCCTCGATGAGCGCCAACTACGCGATCAAGGGCGGACGCTACGGCTGGGAACAGGCCGGCATCGACCTCGCGATGACGGCGGTGCAGGCGATCACGGCGGGTGTCGGCGCGCAACTCGGCAAGGCGGCGCAGGTGGCGTCGAAGGCGGCGCAGGCCGCACAGACCGCGTCCCGCTCGCTGGTCACGCTGGCCAAGATCTTCACGGGCAACCCGGTCGTCGACCAGATCATCATCGGCGCGATCACCGGCGGCATCGGCGGCCTCGGCAACGCGGCGCTCAACGAGCAGACCTGGAAGGGCAGCAGCGGCGATTCGGTGATGGCGCTGCTCGGCGGCCTCATCAAGGGCGGGCTGGCCGGGGCGGCGACGGCGAGCGTGACGCAGTCGATCGAGGCGCTGGGGCGCAATGCGCCGGCCATTCGCGCGCAGGCCGAGAAGCTCGCGGCCGGCGGTGCGCTGAGCCGCGTGGCGGGTGTCGGGCTCAAGGGCGTGTCGAAGGTCGGCAGCGCCATCGGCGCGGGCATGAACGCCTCCAGCGAAGGCGGGCTGATCAAGGGCGGCCTCGGCATGGCCGGTCGCGGCCTCACCAAGGCGAGCATCTCGGCCGCGGGCGGCATGGCCGGCAAGGCAACCGAACTGGCCGTGGACAAGGGCACCGGCAAGTTCAAGGGCGACATGGGCGCGGCCCTGGTCGAGATCGGCCATGCGGGGCTGCATTCGTTCGTGCAGGGCTTTGGCGAAGGTGCGGCCGAAGCGGTCGGCCAGGGCATCCAGAACCGCGCACAGAAGGCCAGCGGCGCGCGCATCAACTCGGAGCGCGAACGCATGGGCTTGAAGCCGCTGGAAGGCGATGCGCTCCATGCGGCGGTGGAAGACCTGCAATTCCTCAACACGCATGGCCGCAACGGCAACGATGCGATGGGACGCGCGATCAATCTGGACCACATCGCCACGCATGGCGGGCTGGTCGAGACGCCGGCCGCTGCACCCGCGGCCGGACGCGCGACACCGCACGGCACCGAAGCGGAAGGTGCCACACCGCGCGCTGCTGCCGACAGCGACGCTGCAACCGCGGCCCGCACGGCTGGCGGCAGCGATGAAGCCGCGGCACCTCGCGTCACGGGCGGCGCCAATGAAGCCGCCACGCCTCGCGCTACATCCGGCGCCGATGAAACCATCGCGCCTCGCACCTCGACCGGTGACGACGCTCCCGCACCGCGCCCCGCTGCCGCCGAGGAGACCCAAGCACCCAAGGCAGCCGCGGCTTCGGACACCGATCAGCGCCTCTTCCCCAAGCTCAGCGACGCCGAGATCGCCCACGCCATCGACCATGCCGAGGCCGGCCCGGCGATGCGCATCGGCGCCGAGCAACCCGGTGCCGACACGCGCGCCCTGCACCCCGCCAGTCCGGAAGCCACGCTGCTGCAACGCCAGGCCGCCGGCGCCCTGCACGAGCAGGCCGATGGGTTGATGAAGCGCGCGAACGGCCTGCTCGACAAGGCCATCGCCAAGGATGCGGAAGCAGCTCTGGCCGACACCCACAACCCCCGTCGCGCCGCCGCGTTGCGCGAGGAATCCAGGAAGCTGCTCAACGAAGCCATCGCACTCGAAGCGCAAGCCGTGCAGCACCGCGCCGAGGCCGCCGAATTCGCCAGTGGCCGCAAGTCCGCCAAGGCCGACCTGCCCGGTCCGGAAGACGTCGACGCGATGTTCGCGGAGTTGCACACCAAGCCCGGCCCCGACATGTTCCAGATCCCTCTGTCCGCGGTGGAACGCAACCCCGAGTTGCTGCCTCGCCTGATCCGGCCGCTGCTCGAAGGCGAAGGCGGCGGCCGCCTGGTGTTCCGCGTCGAGAGCGAACGCAGCCGCTCGCTGGTGCATGTCGATGCGCAGGGCAACGCGCATGTCGAGGGCGGCGCGTCGGCGCACCTGAACTTCGGTTCCTTCGAGCGCGCTGTCGAGTTCGTGATGAACAACAGCCAGGGCAAGGCCCGCATCATCGCCTTCGAGGTCGACGAAGGCTGGGTCCGCGCGATGCGTTCCGCTGCGATCCCTGAGGCCGGCACCGCCGATCTGCACGGCCAGCCGCGCCTGGTCGACGTGCGCTTTGCCGACGACCAGCTGGAAGTCCCGGCCGGCCTCATCGGCGAGCTGAACCGCATGATCAAGCCCGGCAGCGGACGCGTGCACGAGATCGATGCACCCGCCGGCCCCGAGGGCGGCCCCGCGCCCAACCCGCTGCTGCCGCACGACGGCACCGCCTCGCCCATAGGAGGCTCGCGCATGCAGCTGGCGACGGAGCCGGTCATCACGCACCCGCTCAATGCGCTCAATGCCGCCATCGGCGAGGCCTTCGGCCTGAGCAGCGTCGGCCCGCTGGCGACCCACGGCACCAGCGAAAGCGCGTTGCACCTGTCGATGACCGATGCCGAAGGCCGGCCGATGAAAGTCAAGGTCGAGGTCGGCGAAACCGAGCACGGCGCCGTCGCCAGCTTCCGTCGCAACCCCGATGGCGACGACCCGATGTACTTCGTGCGCCTGTCGCCGAACGCCCCGCTGGAAACGCATGGCCGCGCCATCGCGCATGAACTGACCGAGGTGCGCCACCACCACACCGAAGCCGGCGCCGCCCCGGATGCATTGAGGCCCGGCGCCGCCGTGGGCGATCGCCTGTCCGCCCACGATCGCGGCCGCCTTGGCGAACTGGAAGTGCTGGCGAAGCGCCTCGCCTCCGTGCCAGAAGCCGACAGCGCCGCCCGCGCCCAGGTCCATGCCGACATCGAAGCCCTCGCCGCGCATCTTGGCCTCCTGCACGCCGACGCAGCCGACCCGCGCCTCAAGCTCGCCCTCGACGCGCTGCCAGAACATTCACCCGCCCGCACCGCACTGTCCGACGCACAGCAACGCGCACGCAGCACCGACGACACCGGCGACCTGCTCCAACCCGGCCGCGCACCCAAGGAAGGCGCGCAGCCCAGCGCCGCCGACCGCCGCAAGCTCGCCGAACTCGAAGCCATGCTGCGCAACCTGCCGCCCAAGCCGACCGACGGCAGCGCCGAGCCCGCCGCCGTACTCGCGCTGCGCCATGCCGCCGAAGCCAAGGCCGCGGAACTCGGCCTCGCCTTCGGCCAGCACGCACCCAAGCGCGCCAGCCTCGCAGAGACGCTGCTCGGCGAGCCGCACCTGATCGCCCGCCTGGCCGAAGTGCGCACCGGCGCGATGGACAACCCGTTCATGAAGCCGCTCACCGGCACGCCCGCCGATGTGCCGACGCTGCTGAAGCAGATCGAAGTCGCCGCCGCGATGGGCAACCGTGCGCAGGCCACCGAGCTTGCGCAGATCGTCGGCCTGCATCTCGAACAGGGCGGCCAGCTCGCAAGCCCGCTCGCCACGCTGCATCCCGAAATGACTTCGCCCGCCCTGCGCGCCGTGCTCGCCGACGTCGTGGAACGCCACACCGCGCGCCTGAAGGAACCCACCCTGCGTGCCGAGGCCGAGGCCCTGCAACGTCGCCTCGACGTGACGCCCATCGGCCGCTCGAAGGGCGTGCAGACGCAGCGTGCCGAACTGGAAGCACGCATCCGCACCCTCAACGCGCAAGCCGACGCCGAAGGCCGCGTCGCCTTGCGCGAGCACGGCACCTCCGCCGCCGATGCCCGTCGCGACGCCGCGACCCGCCAAGCCCAACGCGTCGACAAGGTCCCCGAGGTGCTCAACCACATCGCCAACGGCAAGCTGGTCGCGCAGTTGTTCGCCGATTCCCCGAGCTTCCAGAAGTTCGGCGAATTCATGGCCCTGCGGCGCGACCTGAACGAGGGCCGGCAGTTCACCGACATCAGCGCCGGCCGCACCGACAAGGGCCTGGACGTGATGACGCTCGGCCGCGCGGAGAGCATGGAGATCGCGCTGCTGCACTGGATCACCGGCCACTACATCGACGCGGGCACCGGCCAGTTCAACCAGCTGGGCGACCTGGTGTTCCTCAAGCCGGTGGGTGGCACCTCGCCGACCTTTGCGGGCGCCCATCCCGCGCTGCTGGCCACCGACCTGGTCGAGGTCGCCATCCGCGCCTCCGGCCCCTTGCGCCCCGGCGAGGAACCCGTGAGGCACATCGTCAACATGACCCCCGACGAAGCCGCCGCACACCGCAACGACCTGCTGGCCCGCCGCGACGCGCTGGAACTGGAGATGGCCAGCCATCCCAAGGGCAGCCCTGCCTACAACGAGGCGGAGGCAATCTGGTCGCGCGTGATCGGCGACCTCAACCGCACCTCCGAAGGCCTGGGCGTCGCAGCCGGCCGCAAGGTCGCCGCAGGCCTCGACGGCGGACCGATGACGCCCATGCCCATCCCGCGCGCCGGCGCCGGCGTGCCTGACCTCGCCTACCGCGACGCCAGCGGCGCCCTTGTCATCATCGAATGCAAGGGCCCGCGCGCCGGCCTGGTCGACCGCGCCGCCGAACAGGGCAGCATGCCGGTGCGCGCCCAGCAAGGCACGCCGGAATACATGACGAGCCTCGGCCGCTCGATGGCAAACTCCTCCGACCCCGACATCAAGGCGCTCGGCCTCGCGATCCTGGCCGAGATGCCGAACATCCGGTATTTCCTCGCGCAGCAGACCGCCGACAACGCCGGCCAGCTGGACCGCATCGTGGTGAAGGCGTACGACATGAAGGTACCTGGGAGATGAATGCGTCGCAGCGTGATGCGTGGGACCCGCCGTTGCCCGAGGCATTGGATCAAGCCTTGGACCGGGCGCTCCAACAAGCGCGTCTCGCGCATGCCGCCGGCGACCTGGCCCGGCGCGATGCAGCACTGGCCCAGGCAGCCACAATGGGACGCGTGCTGGCAGTTGCGCTGCTGGCGCCACCCGGGTCGACCTTGCACTGGAGCGAACCGGCCCATCGATTCGAGGCCATGCACGTGCAGGCCAGCCCTGCGGCCTTGCTGCCGGCGCTTGCGGTGGCGCTGCTCGCCAACGATCGCCATGCCCTGCGTGCGCTGCTGATGCCTGGGGTGTTCGCCGCGGCGCAAGCCAGCGGCCTCGGGCTCGCCCATGCCCCCTGCTGGACGCAACTCGCCGACCTCCTGGCCAACACCAGCCTTGGCGGCAGGCACGCGCAAGGCGCCCGCGAAGCCTGCGAGCAAGCCATCAACGCAACCACCGACACCGCACTCGACCCGGACGCCAGGCACGCATTGCTTCTTCCGCTCGCCGCGCTGCTCGATGCACTGGCGCGCCAGGATGCCGCCGCCCTCCCCGCCCTGCTGCTCGACGCCTTCGAACGCCACCGGGCCTTCTACGCCGACCCCACGCGCGACGGACTGACCTTGGGCATGGCGGCCTGGGAATTGAGCGCCTGCGCCAGGCTCGCGCAACAGCGATTTGCGATCGACCTGGCGCCGTTGCGCGGCTTCCCCGCGCTGTGCGAGCACGTCGAACCCGCGCCCCGCACGCAGTTACGTCTCTCGCTTCCAAGGCGCACCGTGCCCAACGCGCGCCAGGCCGGTTGGCAGGCGGACATCGACGGCGTTCCACGACCCACGCGCCAGGCACACACGGCCGAAGGCGCCGTGCAGATCACCGCCACCGGCAGCTTCGGCATCGACCAATGGCAAGCCGACTTCGCCCTCGATGCCTCCGCACCCGGCCTGTCGTCGGACGCCTTGCTCACCGCCTCCGACATCCTGGCCAGGCAACTCGACGGCACCCCGTCCGACGACGCCCAGGAGCGCGCATGGCAGACCCACCTGCTCGCCGAAGCGCTGGCCGCCCTCGACGCCGCGCTCGTCGCACCCGATGCGCAATCGCTCGACCGTGAACGCCTGCTGGCCCGCCGCGCCGTCTACGTCGGCTTGTTGGCCCTGCACGCCGGTGTCCCGGAGGTCGACGCAAGACGGCAGGCGCTGGCGATGGCCGAAGCCATCAAGACACAGGTCCAGCCCCTGCTCGAAGCGTTGGCCCATGACCCCAACGGCGCCGTCCTGCAGACCTTGCGCCCACGCCCGGCCGATGCGGCGCTGGCCTTCACGCCGACGCACGCGGCGGCCTTCTCGGAAGCCGCCGAACGCATGTGGGCGGCCGGCCCCAGGCTACCCGCGGCAACACCCGGCAGCCGCGTCGTCTGCCACGTGGCCCCGGCCGGCATGCTGGCCGACGACAACGAACTCTCCCGCCACTTCCCCGGCGGCTACCGCGCCCTGGCAGCCGATCTACAGCCGCAGCGCGTATGGGTCGCGTGGAAAGTCATCGCCCCCGGCGCCACTGACGGCATGGCCTACGACGGCCTCGTCTGGCTCGACGACCACTGGGCCTGGTTTCCCAAGCCGTTCCGATGGCTGAAGGGCTGAGCCCCGAGGGCCGGACGGCGCACGCCCCGCTGCCCACCAGCACGCGCGAAAATCCGCCGCGCCATCACCCGGAGGTTCAATGATCCCCACCATCACGGCCTTCGAGCGCTCACCCGACCACGGCCAGGGCCAGGCGCGCGACATGCGCGTTCGCTGGGCACTCGAAGAGGTGGGCCAGCCCTACGACGTCCGCCTCGTTTCGTTCAAGGAGATGAAGCAACCTGCGCACCGCGCGCTGCATCCCTTCGGGCAGATCCCGACCTATGAAGAAGGCGATCTCGCACTGTTCGAATCCGGATCGATCGTGCTCCACATCGCGCAGCATCATGCCGGTTTGCTGCCCGACGAAGCGAACGCCCGCGCCCGCGCCATCACCTGGATGTTCGCCGCGCTCAGCACCGTGGAGCCGCCGATCGTCGACCTGGGCGTCGCCTTGCTCCTGGAGCGCGACCAACCCTGGTACACGCAGCGCCTGCCCATCGTCAAGGACCGCATTCGCGTGCGGCTGGGCGAACTGTCCGATCGCCTTGGCGAAGCGGACTGGCTCGATGGTGCGTTCAGCGCCGGCGACCTGATGATGGTGACGGTGCTGCGCCGGTTGAACACATCGGGCTTGCTGAACGAATATCCAAGCCTCTCAGCCTACGTCGCACGGGGCGAAGCGCGACCAGCGTTCCGGCGCGCCTTCGATGCCCAGTTGGCGGTTTTCACCGGCGCATCGGACGGCAGATGAGGGATGGCTCAGCGCCAGCGACCAGGCAAGTAGGCAGCGGAGCACTGATTATTTTCTGTAGCTACAATAAAAAATTCGGTTTGAATTCGACCCAGCCAAGGATGCGTCCAACCAGGAGAAGCACGGTCTGTCACTTGCACTGGCATCCGTGCTTGATTGGGACCAAGCCATGGTCTGGGTGGATGAGCGGTTCGAAGACGGGGAACTGCGCATGATCGCGCTCGCACCCGATACCGGAATCCTGTACTACGTGGCGTTTGTGGATCGCGATGACATTCGAAGAATCATCAGTTTGCGCAAAGCCAATCGACGCGAGGTGAAGCACTATGTCCAAGGTTTTTAAGCGGCCAGCGGTTGTGATGCCAACCGTGGCGGAAGACAAGGCCATCACGGCCGCGGCCAAGGCAGATCCTGATGCACAGCCTCTGACGCCAAAGCAATTGCAGGCCATGGTTCCGCTCAAGGCACTGCGCGGGCGACCCAAGTCAGAGAACAAGAAACTGCTCGTGTCCGTGCGCTACAGCCCGGAGGTTGTCGCGTACTTCAAGTCGACGGGTGAGGGATGGCAGTCGCGGATGGACGGCGTTTTGCAGCGATACGTGTCGCGTCATTCGCGTCGAGCGTGAGGCCTCAAACGCAGGCCCAAGAAGTGATCTCGCCTTGATCACTTCAGTCTGCATTTGTTGGAGCGCATCGGCGCACGGGCGGCGTCCTGAGGCTGCACGAAGCTGAGTACGGCTTGCAGGCATGCGAGAAAGTTGGGAACTGCCCGAACCCTTGCGTTGACGGGGATGCTCACGGCGCAAATGCGACGCCGAGTGCCTTGTCCAATTCCTCGTCGGACGAGAAATGGCCAGCCAGGGCCTGCCGCAGGCCGGTGATGGCATCGTCAGCCAGCACGCGCCTGGCGTGCTCCGACTCGGGTGCCTGGTAGTGGTTCAGCCGGCGTGCAGCGACCAAGGCCAAGTGGCTCTCCGAGCTGTTGCCCGCCAGGTCTTCGGCCAGCTCGCTGAGCCGCACCCACGCTTCGCCGATAGGAACGATGTCCGATGCTTTCAATGTCATTTTTCGCAGATGCCTTCAAGGTTTGCGTTGACGACAGCGAAGTGGCCAGTGCGCTCAATGCGCCGGACCCTTCACCGCATTCACCTCAAACGCCACCACCAGGATCGCCTTGGCCCACTGCGGCACCTGCTTCAACGCCACATGCGTCACGATGCGCCCCGCCTCCATGTGCAGCAGCAGCACGGGCTTCGGCGCCTTGCCGGCTTTCGGGTCACCTTCCGCGCTGTTGTCGTAGACACGCAGGCTGGCCAGGTACGGCATCAACTTGACCAGGTTGGCGCGGCTGCTGACGTAGCGTTCGCGGATCTTGTGCTCGGGGATGGCGTGGCCGCCGGCCGTGACGCGATCCTTCACGCGCTGGATGTGCCGCTCCGGCGACGACAGGCCGGCATACCAGACATGGACCTGCGCCCCGGCCCTGGCGCCGGCCAGCAGCATGTCCGGAATGGTGTTGGCGCCGAGCGTGGTTTCGAAGGCGTAGTTGCCGCCCTCCTTCAGCGCACGCTCCAGGCCCTTGCGGCCGTATTCCCAGGCGTGGCCATTGGCGGCTTCAAGGGACAGGTTGGGGTTGGCGTCCTGCAGCGTGCGTGCCGCCAGGTCGGGATTGAAATACGGAATGTTGCGGGCCTGCAATGCGGCGCCGCCGATGCTGCTCTTACCGGCGCCGTTCACGCCGGCCAGCACGTAGATGTTCGCCGGCACTCGGCCTCCTTGCCTGTCGCTGATCACGACAGATTTTTTTCTTCAACGATCGTCTGATGCGGGACGCTACCGCGCCGCGCGAACCGCGGCCTTGCCCAGTTCCGCCGGCGTCATCGCAAACGCGTCGGCCATGCCCTGCGCCGCCTCGGCGCCCTGCATGCGGGCAAACATGTCGTCGAACTTCTGCGTGAGCGCATCGAGATTGGGTTCGGCGGCCTGTTCGAGCTTGAGGTAGCGGTCGACCGACATCAGCACCATGGTGGGCTGGTCGTGCCGTGTGATGACGACGGCGCCTTCGGCCATCACCGTGCTGGTGACCTTCTGCATGCCGCCCGCCAAGTGGGTGGCGGTAAAGGTCGGCATGTTGCGCGCGAGGCGGTCCAGCGCTTCAGGACGGGTGCTCAGTGCTTGGGCCAAGGTGTACTCCGGAGAGGATCGAAGCCAGTATTTTAGACCTTTTCCGGATTTTGGGGATTTTCCGGGATGCCGCAGCATTCAGTTGTAGGCCAGTGTAGGCATGCACCGGCGCAAACGCAGGCCCGCCGCCGATGCACCTGCGCCGCGCGGCCACCCAATATCGCCCGCATGCCCCGGCAACTCGGTGTGCGACGCCGGCCCACAACCCTTGAATCGTGAGCCCCACCATGCATGCCCTCTTCTCCCTGCAGAGTCCTCCCGATGTCCGTGCCAGCGCCCTCCCCGCGGGATGCGTGGTGGCCCTGACCGCCGACCATCGCCACTTCGACAGCGACCACGAACACGCCACGCGCGCCGAAGCCGCGCGCCGCCTCGCCATGCTGAAGGGCGTAGGCTTCCGTGGCGAATTCAAGCGCACGCATCCCATCGAGGCGCCCACCTATTTCGTGCCCAGTGACACGCTCACCGCCGACGCAGCAGAAGCGCTCGGCATCACCGAGGAGCACGACCTGTTCGGCGGCGTGGTGCCGCATGCCTTCGTGGGGACCAAGGTCATCACCCATCCGCTGGTCTACCAATCGGCCACGAAGCCACGGGGCTGGAACCCCGAGTTCGCCGAGCGCGTCGCAGGCAGCGTGCTGCGCGGCTACAGCGCGTTCTCGCGCGACGAGGCGCTGATCGCCGGCAAGCGGCTGCTGGACCACGGCGACGCGCGCGTCAAGCCGGCCTGCGCCACCGGTGGCCGCGGGCAGACGGTGGTGCGCAATGTCGCCGCGCTCGAACACTGCATCGGCCAGATGCCCGAGGAAGAACTGCGCGCGCACGGCGTGGTCATCGAGGAAAACCTCGGTGAGCCGGTCGTCACGCTGAGCGTCGGCCAGGTCATGGTCGGCGGGTTGCGCGCGAGCTACCACGGCGTACAGCGCATGACGCGCAACAACCACGGCCACATGGTCTACGGCGGCAGCGACCTGACGCTGGTGCGGGGCGGCTTCGACGCGCTGCTGGCGCTCGACCTTGCGCCCAACGTGCGGCTGGGCATCGAGCAGTCGCGTGACTATCACCAGGCCGCCGAGGAATGCTTCGCCGGCTTCTATGCCTCGCGCATCAACTACGACGTGGCCCAGGGACTGTCACCGGACGGCAAGCAGCGCTCCGGCGTGCTGGAGCAGTCATGGCGCATGGGCGGGGCCACCGGCGCCGAGATTGCCGGGCTGGAACGCTTCCGCGACCGGCCCGATTGCCAGCAGGTCTGGGCCTCCTGCTTCGAGGTCCATGGCACCCAGGAGACGCCGCCTGGCGCAACGGTGTACTTTCGGGGGAACGACAAGGTGGCTGGCGAACTCGTCAAGTACACGGTCGTGAGTGAAATGAGGACGGATGCCCACGCGTCATAGCGCCATCGATATCGCGGTTGCCGGCCATCACATCGCGGGCACGCTGGTCGCGCCCTCGGCGGCGATTCCTGGCGTGTTGCTCGTGCATGGCTGGGACGGCAGCCAGGCGCAGTACCTGGCCCGCGCGCACGAGATCGCCGCGCTGGGCTGCATCTGCCTGACCATCGACCTGCGCGGCCATGCGCGGCACCACGACCTGCGCGAGGCGGTCACGCGCGAGGACAACCTGCAGGACGTGCTGGCCGGCTACGACACGCTGGTCGGCCACCCCGCCGTGGACCCGCAATCGATCGCCATCGTCGGCAGCAGCTATGGCGGCTACCTGGCCGCGCTGGTGAGTGCGCTGCGGCCGGTGCGCTGGTTGGCGCTGCGCGCACCGGCCCTCTACCGCGACGAGCAATGGGACACGCCCAAGGGCAAGCTCGGCCGGGAGGATTTGATGATCTATCGGCACTCCGCCATCGCGCCTGCGGACAACCGTGCGCTCACGGCCTGCACGTCGTTCAGGGGCGATGTGCTGATTGTCGAATCAGAAACCGACAAGACGGTGCCGCATCCGGTCATCGAGAACTACCTGGGCGCCTTCAAGCGCGTGCGCTCCGTCACCTACCGGGTCATTTCCGGCGCCGACCATGCGCTGTCTTCGGAAGCCTCTCGGCAGGCGTACGGGATGCTGTTGGTGAGCTGGATGACGGAGATGGTGCTGGGCGCGAAGGCGGCGACCGGGCTGCTGCGACCGGCGCCGCACAGCCCGGCTTGAACGGGCCTCTTTATGGGGGCGCTGGGTGCTTCTCGGTCGTCCGATTTGCCTCGCATGCCAGGGAAGTTCGGCGCCTGGCCCAAGGCACAGGAAGTCATCGGTCACAGTACCTCTAATAATCGTCTCCTGTTGGAAGCCCCTTGCTCTGGACGGGCGGTACTTGCAAAGGGGGATGGAATGAAAGTTACTTGGTTTTGGCGCTGGCAGCATGTACATCGTTGGCGGTTGAGGCGGCAAGTTTTGATTGCGCGAAGGCAAGCAGTCGAATTGACAACGCGATATGCGCGTCAACGAAGGTATCTGCACTGGATGAGCGTTTGTCCGAAGTCTATGCAGCCGCCCTGCGAGTGCGGCCTGATCCCGATGAACTTCGAACAGCGCAGCGCGAGTGGTTGCGAGACACCAGAAACAAGTGCCAAGAAGACGCATGCCTTGTCGCCGTGTATGAGCGGCGCATCGAAGCTTTGCGATCACTTGCAGCGCCCGGCCAAAACGAGACGCAGGCCGGAAAGTCGAACAATCTCGATGAGGGAAATCAGGGACCCGGGAAGCAACAAGACCCGTCTTCTGTTCCTCCCACTGCACTCGCTCCAAAAGTCGCCCTTCCGGCGAGCGCTCCGTCGCCGGGACCTTCGCCAATGATCAACAAGCATCCCCAATGGGATACAAGGTTCATTGCTATCGACAGCGGGTATCCGATCGTCGTGGCCAAGATTGCCGATTCAGAGTCGACTTGGGTCACCAACGTCGCGGTTCGGTGCGCTTGGCGAGGCAAGCAGGTTGAAGCAATCAATCGGCGCGAAATCTACAGCCCCGGGCAGCGGGTAGGCATCGAGGGAGACCGCAATTGGAGCGACGGATCGCCGATTGACTCGAAGCTCGTGCACGTGGATTCGCAGGTTGCTGAAGAAGCGTCCAGAGCCAGCACGGACCCGGATGTGCCGTCTTGTATGGTCACCGGCTTCGATCGCGTAAACAAGGATCAGGTCGCACAGGCCATGGCCGCCAGTAAAGGGCGTCGTGGATCTCAGCAAGGACTATGCTGATCCAGTTGCGGTGCTGAGCGCTGCCCTACGACAAATTCCCAACAGCGTCGGCTGCGAAAGCTCCAGGAATTACGTTCGCGAGAACCTGAACTACGTGCGCCAGGTTGCGCTCCATTCACCGAACTCCATTCCACTCGTTCGAGAGCAGGCTTACCACGCGATCCAAGGCGCCAAAGTCAATTCGTGTCTTCCGGCCGATTTTGCGAAAGCTCGTTAGTCGCGCCCTGATTGGCGCTCATGCAGTGACCGGCGGCGAAGTCAACCAGCGTCCGAAAGTAGACGCGAGCGCCAACGAGCCCAGTACACGCGGCCCTCCGCCCGCCACGCAAGCCTGCCCGGTGCGCGTCTCGCGCGGGCTGTAGCCGAACTTGGCGCGAAACGCGCGGCTGAAGTGCGTGGCGCTCTTGAAGCCGTTATCGGCGGCGATGCGGCCGAGGTAGCTGCGCTTCGTCGGAGACGCCAGCAACGCGTGGATGCGCAGCAGCCTCCTGTCCTGCAGGTAGTTGAGCACCCCACCCTCCGCCTCGAACAGCCGATACAGCGTGGAGCGCGAGATGCGGAAGTGCGCGCAGATGCTGTCCGCGCCGAGTTCCTCTTCCGACAGGTGATCTTCCATGTACTGGCGGATCTGGCGCAACAACGTGCCCTCCACCGACGGCCGCGCCATGCCCAGCATGTCGATCGTCGGCGCGAGGCTGGCGGCCAGCAGTTGCAGCGTCGCGGTCATGGCATCCGGCGCCTCCTTGCGCGTGATGCGCGGCAGCAACGTGGAAAGCGATTGCAGGTGGCTGGCCAGGATGGTGCTGCAGGCGCCGGTCGGCACCACGCCGTGCAGGTCGAGTTGCCGCGGCATCAGCGCATCCAGCGATGCGCGCGGAATGAAGACCGTCAGGATGTCGCCCGTGCAGAACACCGCGCGTGGCTGCGAGAAATCGCTCACCAGCAGTTGCCCGGGCTCGACGACGATGCGACGGCCGTTGGCATCGAAGTGCATCGCGTGCTGCGACTGGTTGAGGTGCAGCACGTAGTGGTCGAGCTTGTCGCGCGCGATGCTGCTCGCGCTGCGCGTGAGGGTCTGCGGGTCGTAGTGGCCGCGCACGACCATCACGCCACCGAGGTTCCAGCCGGTGGTGTGGGTGGTCCATTCTTGCGGCATGTCGTCGTCGGCCACGCTGACATCGAGTGCCGGCCCCACGCAATCGCGCCACCGTGCGAGTTGCTCCTGCAAGGGGCCTTGGCCCGGCTTGAAGCTTTCCGCGGGAAGCAACAGTTCGTCATCGCACAAGAGGTTCATGTCGGGCTCCGGTCGATTCAGGTCCGCAGGACTCGCCGCTGCGGGGCGCATTGACTGAGGAGGCATCTGCCTCGCGATATATCCACCGGATCAGCGGATAGTGTCGACACTTTATGAATCTACAGCCGGTTTGTCGACGTTTATTTGCAATTCCTCACTACACTGTCGACATTGAATATCAAAACTAATTCACGATGAACCAGGCTCAGGCGACCGACGACATCACCGTCGACACCATCGTCGAGACGGTGCGCAACAGCATCATCCGGGGCGAGTTGGCGCCGGGCGCGATCATCAATTCGGTGGACATCGCCAACCAGTTCGGCACCAGCCGGACGCCCGTGCGCGAGGCCCTGCTGATCCTCAACCAGCACGGCCTGATCACGCTCACCGCGCGCCGGCGGCCGCAAGTCGTGCCGGTGTCGGCCCAGGCGATCCGCGACCTGTACGCCTTCCGGGCCGCGGTGCACGGCCTGATGTCGGATGCCATCGTCGCCACCGCATCCGACGAGGCGCTGCGCTCCCTGCACGCGCATGCACTGGTGCTGGCCGAGGCCGAGGCCCAGGGCGGCGAGCCTTTCATGCGACACATCGAGTCCTACCTGGAAGAGGAAATGAGCCTGTGCGGCAACGCGCTGGTGATCAGCGTGCTGGAGTCACTCAAGTGGAAGATGGCCTGGTTCCGCCGCATCGGCCTGATGAGCGACGAGCAGATGGAGTCGCTCTCGGGCGACCGGGTGCGCGTCGTGAATGCCTATATGGACCGCGACGCCCCGCTCGCCAACGCGCTCAATCGCTCGATGTTGCGCAAGGCCGGGGACTTTTGCGAGAAGAACTTCCTGGCGATGCAGCGTGCTGATCCCCTCCCCTCGGGAAAGTGACGCGCGCGTCCCATTCCACCCACAGGTGCTCCGGCCCGCGGAACGACGTGTTGGGCAGGTAGCTGAAGCGCTGGTTGGCGAGCCGCATGAGCGGGATGCGGCGGGTGAATTCCTCCAGCATCACGCGCATTTCCAGCCGTGCGAGGTGGTTGCCGAGGCAGTGGTGCGCGCCGAAGCCGAAGGTCAGGTGCTGCGCTGCGTCGGCGCGGTGGATGTCGAAGCGGTCGGGCTCGTCGAAATGCGCCGCGTCATGGTTGGCGGATGAATTCACGATGAGCAGCCGCGCGCCCTTCGGGATGTCGATGCCTTCGATGCACACATCGCGCGTGGTGATACGCCGCCAAGCTGCGATGGAGCCGTTGTGGCGCAGGCACTCCTGGATCGCGTTCGGGATCAGGCTCGGGTCGCGGCAGAGTTCGAGCCATGCATCGGGGTGCTGCAGCAGCAGCTTGATCGCCAGCGCGCTGGCATTGGTGGTGCTCTCGTGCGCCGCGACGATGCCGGCCATCAGGATGGTGTGCAGGTAGCTGTCGGTCACCACCTCCGGCTGCAGCGCCTGCTGGCGGATGGCATAGGGCATCCAGCCCGGGCCGCTCGGGTGGCGTCGCAGCTTGGCCAGCACCTCGCCGGCGTACTTCCAGAAGTTGCCGACGGCATGCGCGACTGTGACCTGTTGCTCAGGCCGCGGCCGGCCCCAGGTGTTGACGGTGTGCGCGATCGAGTACTTGCGCAGCATCGGCATGTCTTCCTCGGGGATGCCGAGGAAGTGCAGCGCCACCGTCAAGGGCAGTTCCCACAGCATCTGCTCGACCAGGTCGGCTCGGCCGTCGGCGATGAAGCGGTCGATGTAGTCGTTGGTGAGTCCGCGGATGAGCGGCTCGAACTTGATCACTGCCTCCGGCGCGAACGGCGCCATCAGTGCGCGGCGCCGCGCGGCGTGCATGGGCTCGTCCTCGTTGACCAACGTGCGGCCCGGCGCATAGCCGTAAGAGGCCAGCACGGCGTTCGCTTGCTCGCCAGTGGGCGTGATCTTCTCCAGCGCGATGGCGGGGCTGTAGCTTGCGTTGTCGCGGAAGATGGCCCGCACGCTGTCGTAGCGCGTGACCACCCAGTAGTCGAGCAGCGGGCTGTAGAAAACCGGTTCTTCCTCGCGCGACCAGCGCAGGTAGTCCGGTGGGTTCTGTTGGTAGCCGTCGCCGAAGGGGTCGAACTCGGCTGCGCGGCGGCTGAAGGGGCAGCCCTTGGGGATGTCGTTCGTCATGTCCTTATCTCCTGCATTGAAAGTCATTGGTCCAACTCGGCAACGCCGAGCTGCCCGGCCCAAGCGGCCTGCACGGTCGGATTGCCCCACAGGGGGATGTCGACCGCCTCGGTCAGTGAAAGCTCGGGCGCGAAGTCACGCGCCGCCTGCGCGCAAGGGACCGGCTGCGCAT
The DNA here is from genome assembly GCF_037889975.1 of Variovorax rhizosphaerae. NCBI lineage: Bacteria > Pseudomonadati > Pseudomonadota > Betaproteobacteria > Burkholderiales > Comamonadaceae > Variovorax > Variovorax rhizosphaerae. Next base: position 146,239 of record NZ_JBBKZT010000018.1, read on the forward strand.
CGCCGGGCAGGACCGATCCGGTGTGCAGCAGCGGCGGATCGACGTGCAGCGGGTCGCCTGCATAGGCCGGGTGCAGCATCACGCCGAGGTCCATGGCACCGGCCGGCCCGCCGAAGGCGACGCCGAAGAGCACGGTCATGATCGCCATGAGCCTGCCGAGCAAGACGCGCCTCGCCGCTCGAGCGCTGCTTGCGTTCAATACCCCCACCACGGGCGGCAATGCAGGCCGCCGTACGGGCCGCGCCAGCAGCGACCGGCGGCGTACGGGCCGGGCACGGGCACCGGCACGACAGCGGGCCCGCCGATGTACACGCCGCCTCGCCAGCCACCGCGAAAGCCGCCATGCCAGCCGGGGCCATACCACCAGTCGATGAACAGGCTGATCTGCTTGCCGGCAGCCGGCAGGGTTCCTTGCAGCGGCTTGATGTCGTACGTCAGCGTGTCGCCGCTGAAGCGCGGGTTCAGCAACTCGACCACCGTGAGGTCGGTCTTGTCGTCGATCGAGGTGGAGATGGTCGCGTTGGGCGGGTCCTTCTGGAAGTCGTCCTTGCCCTGGTTCCAGAACTCGGCGAACTTGGAGGTGAGCACGTCGCCGGTCATGCGTTCGGGGCGATCGGAGAACATCAGCGTCTGCGGCGCGACACCCTTGATGGTGAGCGTCTTGCCGTCGGAGGTGAAGGAGGTGCCGGTCTGGACGAACAGCCAGTTGGCCGCTGGCATCGGCACGACGTTGCTTGGCGTTGCATCGGCCGGGGCCGTTTCCGGGGTGGCTTGTGGCTGGGCCATGGCGGTGCCGCCGACGAGCAGTGCGGCTGCGGCCACGCCCAACAAGATGCGCAGCGGGCGCGCGGTGAATGAGCCCGCAATCGGGGCAAGCTTGAACATGCTGGAATCCTTGCAAATTGAACGTGAAGGACCGGTCTGCCACACAGTGGATTGCCGCGATCACCGGCCTTCGATCGCGATGAAGTGATTGTTCGATCCGGGGTCCATCGCATGTTGGCGATGTGTCCCACTTGTTGACGGTGCATCCCGCTCGCGCGGCGCATCCATGACCTTCGCGCCTGGCGGTCTGCAGTTGGCATTCGTCGAGTACGAATGGATGGCATGGGAGCCTTGGCGAAAGCCGACCGACATCCGCACAAGAGATGCGCCTACACGCAGGCGCGCGCGGCAAGGCGCGAAGAGGTGAGCGCGCGCTATTAGATTCAGCCACCCATTGCAAAAGTGACGCTAAACCGCTGTCGCCACCATGAGTCAACGCCCACCATCACAAGCGCCGATCCTGCAGCCCACCGGTGTCCCCGGCCTCGACGAGGTGCTGGCCGGAGGGTTGCCCGCGGGTCACCTCTATCTCGTCGAAGGAACCCCGGGCGCTGGCAAGACCACGCTGGGACTTCAGTTCCTCCTGCAAGGACGTGCGCTGGGCCAGAAGGGCCTGTACGTCACGTTGTCGGAAACCTCTGAAGAGTTGGCGCAAGGCGCGCTGTCGCACGGCTGGGACCTCCAGGGCGTCGAGATCTTCGATCTGGTGAACGACGACGGCCTGAGCGCCGAGGCTGAGCAAAGCATCCTCAACCCCTCCGACTTCGAGTTGGGCGAGACGATCCGTGGCGTCATGGCGCTGGTCGAGCGCGTGCGGCCCGAACGCGTGGTTTTCGACAGCCTGTCGGAGCTGCGATTGCTGTCCCAGAACCCGTTGCGGTATCGGCGCCAGATCCTTGCACTCAAGCGCTTCTTCCTGACGCAAGGGTGCACGGTGCTGATGCTCGATGACAAGTCAGCGGCCGCGGGCGACATGCACCTGCACAGCATTGCCCACGGCGTGATCCACCTCGAGCAGCACACCGGCACCTACGGCCCTGACAAGCGGCGCCTGCGCGTGGTGAAGCTGCGTGGCGTGAGATTCCGTGAAGGCGAGCACGACTTCAAGCTGGACCGCGGCGGCCTCCAGGTCTTCACGCGCCTGGTGGCGAGCGAGCATGGACGCGCGCACACGAGCGATGCCGCCAGCACCGGCAATGCAGAACTCGATCTCCTGCTGGGCGGCGGCCTGACCCCGGGCACGAACCTGCTGTTCGCCGGGCCCGCGGGCGTGGGCAAGACGACCACCGCCGTGTGCTGCGCGCGTGCCACCATGGAGCGCGGCGGCAAGGCGGCATTCTTCCTGTTCGACGAAGGGATCAAGACGCTCATCGCGCGCTCGCGCGCCCTCGGACTCGACATCGAGAACCACATCTCGGCGGGCCAACTGTTCCTTCACGCCATCGACCCGGCAGCGATCTCCGCCGGCCATTTTGCGCACCATGTGCGCGATGCCGTGGAGCAGCACGGTGTCACCACGGTGGTGATCGATACGCTGAACGCCTACCTGGTCGCCATGCCTGGCAGCAACTTCCTCATGCTGCAGATGCACGAGCTCCTCACGTACCTCAACCTGCAGGGTGTGACGACGATCCTGGTGCTGTCCCAACACGGCCTGTCCAGCGACGTGCCCAACGACATCGACCTGAGCTACCTGAGCGATTCGATGCTGCAGTTCCGCTACTTCGAGGCCCGTGGACAGATCCTCAAGGCGGTGTCGGTGATCAAGAGCCGCACGAGCGCGCACGCATCGACGATCCATCAATTCCGCCTTGGCACGGGCGGCCTGGAAATCGGCAAGGCGCTCACGGACTTCGAGGGTGTCATGGCGGGCCTCCCCCGCTATCGTGGCGGGACGTCGCTGCTCGGCGACGCCGAACTGGCGTGACGGCGTGGAAAATCGAATCCTCGTCCTGGCGCCTTTCGGGCGCGACGCGCGGGTCATCACCGAAGTGCTTGCCGCGCGGCAGATCAACGTCCATGCCTGCGATGACGCCCATGCGCTGATCAGTGCCATCCAGCAGGAATCGGCTGCAACGATCGTCACCGAGGAGTCGCTCTCGGAGGGTCTGGTGGAAGCGCTGCGAGGCATGCTCTCGCGGCAGCCCCCCTGGTCCGACTACCCTTTTGTCGTTCTTGCGGCGCGGCAGACCGTGCGCCGCACGGATCGCGCGCGCTCCGCGCTGCAGGAGCTCAGCAACCTGGTGCTGATCGAGCGCCCGGTCAATCCCGACACGCTGGCGAGCGCGGCGCTCTCCGCACTGCGCGCCCGCCAACGCCAGTACCTGACGCGAAAGCACCTGGCCGAACTGCAGTCATCGAAGCTGAGCGTGGAGCAACTCAACGATCAGCTTGAAACCCGGATCGCAGAGCGCACCGCCGATCTGGCCAGCGCCAACGATCGGCTGATGCGCGAGATCCTCGAGCGCGAGCGCATCGAGAGCTCGCTGGTCCAGAACCAGAAGATGGAAGCGCTCGGGCGCCTGACCGGCGGCATCGCGCACGACTTCAACAACCTGCTGCACGCCGTCAACCTCAACCTCCAGTTGATCGAGCGATTGAAGGTCGACGAGGACCGTGTACGCGACTACGCGCGCCGCGCGAAGGATGCCGTGAATCGCGGCTCGCGCCTGACCGGGCAGCTGCTTTCGTTTGCACGCACGCAAAGCCTGGTGCCCAAGCTGCACGACGTGAACGAACTGATCCGCAACATGGCGGAACTGATCTCGATCTCGGTCGGTGCGCACGTGAAGTTGTCGCTGGCCTTGTCTCCCGAGCCGGCCTGGCTCATCGTCGACGCGGCGCAGATGGAAATGGCCCTCCTCAATCTCTCGGTCAACGCGCGCGACGCCATGCCCCACGGCGGCGTGCTGGACATGCACACGGTGATCGCGCCGGCCGACGTCGATGCCGGGCCCGGCGATCCCGCATACCCGCGAGGCTCGGTCAGCGTTGTCGTGCGCGATACCGGGACGGGGATCGCGGCGAACTTGCTGGGCAAGGTCTTCGACCCGTTCTTCACTACCAAGCAGCATGCCGGCACCGGGCTGGGTCTGAGCCAGGTCTACGGGTTCACGCGACAGTCGGGCGGGCACGCGGCGGTGGAAAGCGAGGTCGGCGCCGGAACCACGGTCAGGCTGCGCTTTCCGCTGGCGCCTGCGCCGCAGGATGCTGCAGCGGAGGCTGCCGCGGCGCAGGACGCGGTGGTCCCGGTCCAGGCGGAGATCCTCGTCGTGGAAGACGACCCCGGCGTGCGCCGAAGCATGGTCGAATGCCTCCAGGTGTTGGGCTACCGTGTCCGGCAGGCGGTCGATGGCGCTGCGGGTTTGATCGAACTCGAGAAGGCCCGGCCCGACCTGCTGCTGGTCGACTATTTGATGCCGCGCATGAATGGCGCCGAGGTGATCGCGAAAGCACGCAAGATGTACGACGAACTGCCGATTCTGCTGGCGACGGGCTATGCCGACATGAAAGCGGTCGAGCGCGTCATCGGCCCCCAGCTGGTGCTGGCCAAGCCCTTCGATCTCGACACGCTGGGCAAGGCAGTGTCGACTGAACTCAGGCGCAAGCGCCCAGCATGACACCACCCGACCTGTCTCCCGACCCGCCCCTGCTGATCGTGTTGAACGCCGGTTCCGGCAGCGGCGAGGCCGCGCACACCCGGGACATCATCGCAACGGGCTGCGCCGCCGTGCAGCGCGACTTCCACATCTACGAGGTCGATGGGCCGAACCGCCTGGAAGCATGCGCGCGCGAGGCGGTGGAACGCGCCCGCGAACTGCGGGGCGTGGTGGTGGCCGCCGGCGGCGACGGCACCATCAACGCGGTGGCGCAGGCGGCGCTGAGCAGTGGCTGCGCATTCGGCGTGTTGCCGCAGGGCACCTTCAACTACTTCAGCCGCACGCACGGCATTCCGCCCGACACGGCCGAGGCGCTGCAGGTCTTGCTGAGCGAGAACCCGCGCGCGGTGCAGGTGGGCATGGTCAACGAGAAGGTGTTCCTGGTCAACGCGAGCCTGGGCCTGTATGCCAAGCTGCTGGAAGACCGCGAGGCCTTCAAGGCGCAGTACGGCCGTCACCGCTGGGTGGCGTTCTGGTCCGGCATGGTGACCGTGCTGCGCGGCGTGAGGCCCTGGTACCTGCACATGTCCTGGCACGGCAAGCAGCGCGACATTCGCACGCAGACCCTGTTCGTCGCCAACAACGCGCTGCAAATGCATCAGGTCGGACTGGCCGAGGCCGATGCGCCGGAGCAGGGCCAGCTGGCCGCCATCGCGCTCAAGCCGCAGAGCGCCTTCGCCATGCTGGGCCTGCTGGCGCGCGGCGCGTGGGGTCGGCTGGGTGACGCCGACAGTGTGCAGAGCTTCTCGTTCGAATCCATGTCGGTGCGGCCGATGCGCGGCAACCGCCGCGTCAAGGTCGCGACCGATGGCGAGATCAACTGGCTCGACATGCCGCTGGAGTTCCGCGTCGCACCCGAGCCGCTGTGGCTGCTGCGCCCCGACGTGGCACCGGAGTTGGAGGCAACGCGGCAATGACGGTGCTGCTGCAGGTTTCCGATCCCCATTTCGGCACCGAGCAGGCGCCAGTGGTCCGGGCGCTGGAGCAATTCGCTCACGCGCAGCGCCCCGACCTCGTGGTGCTGTCGGGCGACATCACGCAGCGCGCCACCCGCGCGCAGTTCCAGGCGGCGCGCGCGTTCGTCGACAGGCTTGGCGCGCCGTCGCTGCTCGCGATTCCCGGCAACCACGACATCCCGTTGTTCGCACTCGCCACGCGGCTGCTGAACCCCTACGGACGCTATCGCGAAGCCTTCGGCCCGTTGATGGAACCCGTTTTCGAGTCACCCGATTGCCTGGTCGTCGGGGTCAACACGACGCGCTGGTACCGGCACGAGGATGGGGAGGTCTCGGCATCGCAGGTCGAGCAGGTCGCGCGGGCGCTTGCGCTCGCCACGGCGAATCAATTGCGCGTGGTGGTGGTCCACCAGCCGGTGGCGGTGACGCGGCCAGAGGATGCGTCGAACCGGCTGCACGGTCGCGACGCGGCCATCGCGCGCTGGTGCGCCGCCGGTGCCGACCTGGTGCTCGGCGGGCACATCCACCTGCCCTTCGTGCGGCCACTGCTGCTCGACTTTCCGGACTGCGGGCGATCGGCGTGGGCCGTTCAGGCAGGGACTGCGGTCTCGACGCGTGTACGCAGGGGCGCGCCGAATTCGGTCAACCTGATCCGCTGGGCCGGTGGCCTTCCGCGAAGCTGTGTGGTCGAGCGCTGGGATTGTGCGGGCGACATGGCGCGCTTCGAGTTGGTCGGCGCCGACACGTTGCCGCTGGGCGGGGTACCCTCGCCCGATCATGGCCGCTGAAACATCGCCGCTGGTGTCGTGGGCACAACTTGTGGGGCAGCATGCGCTGGCTCTTTTTCTCGCTGGACTGCTGCTCGCGGTCGGTGTGACCGGCCTGGCTTGCGTCCTGCTGCACCGGCGCCGTGCCGGGCGCGAGCAGCACGATGCCAGCGCGCGGAACGTCGCGCAACTGCTGGGGTCGTATGGCACGGGCTTCCTCCTGATCGTCGGCACGGCGAGCCTGTTCGCGTTGCTTGCCCTGCGCCTCGGTCCTGGCCGCACGATGGGTCTTGCCGACCAGGCGCTGGCCGATGCCATCGGCAGTCACACGCCTGCGGCAGCGATGGGTGCGTTCAGTCTGCTCACCCATCTTGGCGACCCGATCGCTCTCGCCCTCCTGGGTGCGGTGGTGGCCATCTGGCTCTGGCAGCGACGAGAGCGCCTGCTTGCGACCGGCTGGGTCATCGCGCTGGCCGGCAATGCCGTGTTGAACCCGCTTCTCAAGCAGGTCTTCGCACGGGCCCGGCCGTTGCACGATCTGCAATTCCCGCAGGTCGAGGGCTACAGCTTCCCCAGCGGCCACACCTCGGGTGCGTTGGTCGCGTACGGGATGCTCTTGTATGTCGCGACCCGGATGCTGCCGCCGCGATGGCACGCAATCGCGGCGATGGCAGCGGTGGCCATGATCCTCACCATCGCCTGCAGCCGCGTGTTCCTTCGCGTCCATTTCGCGAGTGACGTGGCGGCGGGAATCCTGTCGGGGCTGTCCTGGCTGGGTGTGTGCGTGGCGAGCCTGCAATTTGTCCGGCACAGGCATGTGACCCGTCATGCGGAGCTAGACGATGACCAGTAGCCTGGCCACTGGGGGGCAAGCATTGAGGCGTGTCGTTTTCCTTGCTGCATCGATGTTCGCTGCGTCGGCGGGGTATGCACAGACGGCCTTCGGGGACGCCGCTGCAGGCAAGGCTGCTTTCGCTGCGTGCGCCTCTTGCCACCAGGTCGGCGCCTCTGCGCGAAATGCGTTCGGTCCCCAACTCAATGGCCTGATGGGTCGACGAGCAGGCGCTGTCGCAGACTACAACTACTCGGTTGGCATGCGCCAATCGCAAGTCATCTGGTCCGAGCAAACTCTCACGGCCTTCATCAAGCGCCCGGACCAGGTCGTGCCTGGCAACAAGATGCGATTCTCGGGATGGGGCTATGACGAGAAGAAGCTGGCAAACCTGTTTGCCTACCTGCGCACCTTCCCCCCGAACCCGGTAGCGAATTGAATCTTCGAGATCTCCGTTGGGGCCTCGGCAGCCGGATGGCTGACAGACTCGCACGTGGCATGGCCTTCAGAATCGGATATTTGCCAGGGAATCTGCCATGGTTGCTCGCCGTTCCAAGCCTCCCTACTTCGCCGTGCTTTCAGCTTTGCTGTCAGCGGCCCTGGTCAGCGGCTGCGCGTTCGGCGAGCGAGCGACCCGCCAGGCTACCCTGCCCGCTGTCGACCTGGCCAGTTACATGGGCGAATGGCAGCAGCTCGCGCACATCCCGAACTGGTTCCAGCGAAAGTGTGTCTCGCGCACGAGGGCGTCCTACCGCCTTCTTGCGTCTGGGCAGGTCGAAGTGCGCAACGAGTGCGAGACGAAGTCCGGGAATGATTCGGTCGTCGGCGTCGCGCGCCCCCGCACGGACGCTGTTGTCGAGTCCGGTCAACTTCGACCCGCTTCGCTGGAGGTCGCTTTTGCACCGGAATGGGTCCGTTGGGTGCCACTGGCCTGGGGCAACTACGACATCGTCTACCTGTCGCCGGATCGGCGTGTGGCCATCGTCACGGAGCCTTCGCGTCGCTACATGTGGGTGTTGTCGCGTACACGCACGATCGCGGAGGGCGAATGGAAGGCAGTGGAAAGTCGCTTGACGCAGTTGGGCTTCCAGCGGGACCAGTGGGTCAGGGATCTCGAATGAGCCTAAAAACGGCAGTTACCCCCGTCCGATAGTGCGGGAATCCAGCACTGGCGGGGAGTTAGGCTGATTTGGCAGACTCACCCGATGGGTGAAGCCAAACGCAAACGACAAC
>NZ_JBBKZT010000019.1:0-148370 GCF_037889975.1 Variovorax rhizosphaerae
TTCCACACCGCATCCTCTATGGCCAAGCCGACGAACCAGCGAAACAGCAGGTTGTAGGTGATCTGCTCCACGAGCTGCCGCTCGCTGCGCACGCTGTAGAGCACTTGCAGCAGCATGGCGCGCATGAGCTTCTCCGGCGCGATGCTCGGGCGGCCGCCCTTGATGTCGGCCTCATACATCGCGGAGAACTTGTCGTCCATCTTCGACAGCGCATCGTTGACCCAATCTCGAATCGGTCGCAACGGGTGATTGGCGGGAACGAAGGACTCAAGCCTCACCGTAGTGAACAGGCTCTCGCTATAGCTGTCGGCTCCTCGCATCGGCGCTTCCCTCTTCATCGATCTGATGAGCTCGATCTTGGCTCAAGGCAATCGGTATTTCAACGGCCTGCTAAGCCTTCGCGATCCCGGTTGCGCGCCCTCCGGGATCAGGCCGTCACGCCGACAGCGTGCGGGCTTCGGTTCAGGAATTCCTTGGCCTCCGCCTGGGTCTCGGAGACTCGCGCTGACAAGTTCCGCCGGGGCAGTGCCGCACCCAGCTTTGCACGCATGAAGGCACTGGTCGTGTAGCGCCGGCCCGTGCTGTAGTACTTCGCCCGCAAGGCAGCCACCATCTCCTCGTAGGCCTCGGCCACCCTGTCGTCGAGCTTGAAGCCGTCGTAGTTCACGATCACGTTCAGCTTGCGCCCGATCTGGCTGCACAGTGCCTCGAACACGCGGCGCACGCTCTCGATGTCTTCCATGCTGTGGATGGCCATGCCCTCGAAGTTGACGAAGAGCGTGTTGCGCTCGCTGTCGTAGCTCAGGCGATCGGAGAGCTGCAGGTCTTGCAGCACGGCGGCCAGGCCCATCGATTTGGGCCGGTAGATGCGCGCATCCATCGTGGCGATGGTGTCCATCAGCGGCCGGAAGGCCATGTGCGCCAGGATGTCGCGCTCGACATCGATGCCGGGTGCGATTTCGATCAGTTGCAGCCCTTGCGGTTGCAGCCTGAAGACGCAGCGCTCGGTCACGTAGTGCACGGACTGGCCCTTGGCCGCGGCCTGCGCGCCACTGAAGGTGATCTGCTCGACCGCGTTCACGAACTTGCGTGTCTTGCCTTCGACATCGATGCGCACCTTGCCGTCCTGGATCGAGACTTCCAGTCCTCCAGCCGTGAAGGTGCCAGCGAACACCAGGCGGCGCGCGTTCTGGCTGATGTTGATGAAGCCGCCCGCCCCCGCCAGCCGCGGCCCGAAGCGGCTCACGTTGACGTTGCCGACCTGGTCGATCTCGGCCATGCCCAGGCACGCGAGATCCAGCCCACCGCCGTCGTAGAAATCGAACTGCTGGTTCTGGTGCAACAAGGCCTGCACGTTGACCGCCGCACCGAAGTCCAGCCCACCTTGCGGCATGCCACCGATCACGCCGGGCTCGGCCGTGAGCGTCAGGTCGTCCAGCACGCGCTCCTCTGCTGCAACGGCGGCGACCACTTCCGGCACGCCGATGCCCAGGTTGATCACGCCACCTAGCGGCAATTCGAAAGCGCAGCGCCGGGCAATCAGCTTTCGTTCGTCCAGGGGTGCAGGCACGATCTTGTCGGTCTGTACCCGGATCTCGCCGGAGAAGGCCGCGCTGTAGTCGGTGCCGTAGGTCTGCACGTGCGAGCCCTGGGGCGCGACCACCACGCAGTCGACCAGCACACCAGGGACGATGACGCTGCGCGCGTCCAGCGACCCGGTCGCGGCGATTCGCTCGACCTGCGCGATGACCAGCCCGTTGGCATTGCGCGCCGCCATCGCTGCGGCCTGCGCGTCCAGCACCAGCGCCTCGCGTTCCATCGTGACATTGCCGGAGGCATCCGCGGTGGTGCCGCGAATCAGCGCCACGTTGATCGGAAAGGTCTTGTAGAAAAGCCATTCCTCGCCGTCGATGTCCATCACCCGCACTAGGTCCTCGGTGGTCCTCGTGTTGATCTTGCCGCCGCCGTTGCGCGGGTCGACGAAGGTGCCCATGCCGACCTTGCTCACGCTGCCCGCACGGTGCGCCGCGATGTCGCGGTACAGGTGCGAGACGACGCCCAGCGGCAGGTTGTAGGCCTCGATGAGGTTGTCGGTGGCCAGCTTCGCGAGCTTGGGTACGAGCGACCAGTGCCCGCCGATGGCGCGCTTGACCAGGCCCGCGTGCGCCAGCCGATTGAGGCCGCGTTCCTTGGCATCGCCCGGCGCCGCCGCAAAGACCAGCGTGAGATCGCGCGGACCCTGCGTGTCGACGAAGCGCCGCTCCAGCGCTTCGATCAGCGCTTCCGGCGTGCCGATGCCGACGAAGCCCGAACAGCTCACCGAATCCCCATCGCGGATCAATGCGACAGCCGCCTCGGCCGTGACGATCTTGTCTTGCTTCATGGTGTGCTCGCAGAGGTGGAACGGCCCGCCCGTGATGCCGCGGCGGACGATCGCGCCCGGCCACCGACACGAGGCTTGCCCGGAAACAGAAAGTCCTGGATGGTCGCGATCTGGCTCGCTTCCATCAGCGCCGGCGCATGCCCGCATTCCGGCACTTCGACGACGCTCACCTGGCCCGCCTTGGCTGCAGGGCCGCGATCGAGCATCGCTTGCGTCGTGGCTTCACTCAGCAGATCGGAGTCCTCGCCGCGCAGGATCAGCACCGGGCATTCGATCCTGTCCCACAGCTGCCACAGCACGACGTCCAGGTAGATCGGGATGCCGAAGCGCATGCCGATGGCCGGATCGAAATGGAAGCGGACGCCCCCGTCCGAATCCGGCGCAGCGCTGTACTGCGCCATGTGACGCCATTGCGCGTCGGTGAGGTTGCCGAAGGGCTCGTGGATCTCGCGCAGATGCGCCTCGAGGTCCTCCACGGATGCAAATCGCCAACGCTTGCCCAGGTAGGCCCCGATGCGCCGCAGCGCCGAGGCGGACACGCGCGCACCGAAGTCGTTGAGCACGAGCTTGCGGATCGGCGACTGATGTTCGGAGGCCATCAGCATGCCGATGTGGCCGCCGAGGGACGTGCCGATCCAGTCCACCGACTCCACGTCAAGGCGTGCGATGAGCGTGGACAACGCGCCCGTGTAGGCCCGGTCCGTGTAGTGCGCCGGCTTGGCCAGCCACTCGCTGCGTCCGCGTCCGGGGAGGTCCGGCGCGACGACCCTGACGCCTTCTGCGGCCAGTGCGGACGCCAGCACGTCGAAGTCCCTGCCCGTGCGCGACACGCCGTGCACGCACAGCACGGTGCGCTCAGCCTTCTCCGGGCCCCATTCGGCATACGCGAGCCTGCGGAACCCGCCGTGACCGATGACCGAGACCTCCTTCAGCCGAGGTTCCGTCGTATTGCCTTGACGCCTGGCCACCGGCTACCGATCGCGCTTCTGGAGCCAGTCGAAGATGCCCTTGCCAAGCACCCCTTGCGACTTGCCGCTGACGAACACGCCGACGTGGCCGCCATCGAGGCCAATCTCCGAATAGTCCCTACTGCCGACGGCCCCGCGCAGGGCCTGCGTGGTCTTCGGCGGAATGATGTGATCGTCCTTCGCAAAGACATTGAGCACCGGCACGCGGATGTCGGCCAGGTCGACCTTGCGCCCGCCCAGTTCGAACTCGCCGCGGATCAGCTCGTTGTTCTTGTAGAGGTTGATGAGCAACTGTTTGGCCGCTTCGCCCGGATGGTGCGGGCGATCGGCCAGCCACTTCTCCATGCGCAGGAAGTTCAGCAGCTTCTTCTCGTCATCGAAGGTATCGAGCAGGCCCACGTTGTATTTGGAGAGCGTCGCGGCCGGCGTCATCTGCGAGAAGACATGGCTCATCAACTCACCCGGCAGGTTGCCGTTGGCCTCGATGAGCGCATCGACATCTTCGGCGCTCAGGCCGCGCGCCCACATGTTCAGCAGGCCGTGGTTGATGCGGCCCTCGGCCTGGTCCTGGTGGAAGTCGACCGGGGTGATCGTGAGGATCAGGTTCTTGATTCGGTCCGGGTACAAGGCCGCATAGCACAGCGAGAACACACCGCCCTCGCAGATGCCCAGCAGATTGATCGCTGGGATGCCGTGCTCGCGGCAGATGAACTCGATGCAGTCGTTCAGGTAGACGTCGACGTAGTCCTCGAAGCTGAGCCAGCGGTCGCTGCGCGTGGGGCTGCCCCAGTCGACGGCGTAGACATCGACGCCGAGCGCCAGCAGGTTGCGCAGCATCGAGCGGTCTTCCTGCAGGTCGGTCATGGTGTAGCGGCCGACCTGTCCGTAGGCCACCAGCACCGGGATGCCCAGCGTGCGTTTGGCCGTCGGCTTGTAACGGTAGAGGGTGGTCTTGTCTTCGCGGAAGACCACTTCCTTGTCCGCGGTGGCGATCTCGACGTGCTCGTCCTTGATCTTGCCGAGCAGCATCTGGCCGCGCGCCATCTTGAGATTGAAGTCGCTGAACTCCGCGAGCGCTGCGGCGGCGGGGGATTTCTTGAGGGTTGGCATGGCGTTCCTCAGGCTTGGGCTGATCGGCGCGGCTTCTTGGCGGCGGCAGTGCGGCGAGTGTTGGTGACGGCGGCGGTGCGACCTTGGGGCTCTGGTTTGCTCAACTTGCGCGGCGCCGGGGTCTTCTTCGTGGCGAGCGCTGGCGTCTTCGAGGCGCGCGCAGGTGCCTTCGTGGCGAGCGACGGTGCTGTCGTCAGAGCGGCCAACTGGCGCCGCTGAAGGCGCAGTTCGCGTCGCAGTTCCGTCACCACACGCTGCATCTCATCCATCTCGGTGCGCGTGGGGATATGGCTCGCCGCGCACCATGCTTCGGCCAGATGGCGCTCTTGCAAGCGGTATTCCGATGCGGCGCGCAGCATGCGGCTCTGGGCTTGCACGAACTCGTCCGTGCGGTGCGCCTCGATGAGCGTGTCGTTGGCGATGGCAAGCCAGCGGTCGGTCAGCCCGCGCCACGTCGATGGCACGCTGCCTTGGGCGGCGAAGGATGCGGCGAAGCGTTCGAAAGCCTTGTTCCACGCCTGCTGCTCGATGGCCTGATACGCCCGCACCGCCTTGTCGCGCTCGGCCGCACGCTGCTGCAACTGGAGCAGTTCGCGGTCCATGTTCCACAGCGTGGCGTACTTCGGCCCTTCCAGCACCGCGCGCAGGCCGGTGTCGAAGGCGTCCGCACCGGGCCCGCTCCAGCGCGCCGGTGAAAAGAGCGCCAACAGGGCCTCGGGCGTCAAGGCATCGGGCCGCGTGCCCTCCTTCGCCAGCGCAGCCCACTTCTCGATGGATTCCTTCCACGTGGCATGCAGTGCCGCGAACTGCTCCTCCATGGCCGACTTGGCGGTCTCGCCAGCGGGCGCATCGGACGTTGCGGGAATCATCGCCTTCATGAAGGACGGCATGCTGTCCGCCCACGTATTCATCCACGACGGGATGGCATCGCTCGGCCCGCTCATCACGAGAACTCCACCACCTGCCGGATCGCCTTGCCCTCATGCAGCAGGTCGAAGCCGTGGTTGATGTCGTCGAGCTTCAGGCGGCCGGTGAGCAGCTTGTCCACCGGCAGGCGGCCCTGCTGGTAGAGCGCGATGTAGCGCGGAATGTCGCGCGAGGGCACGCAGGTGCCGATGTAGCTGCCCTTGAGCGTGCGCTCCTCGGCCACGAGATTCACCGCAGGAACAGGGAACAGCGCGGCAGCCGGTGGCAGGCCGGCGGTCACCGTCATGCCGCCGCGCCGCGTGATCTTGTAGGCCAACTCAAGGGCACGCACCGAGCCTGCGAACTCGAACGCGAACTCGACACCACCGCAACTCAGCGCGCGGATCTGCTCCAGCGCATCGGCTTGCCCGGCATTGACCGTGTGCGTGGCGCCGAGCGCGCGCGCCTGTTCCAGCTTGTCGTCGGCCAGGTCGATCGCGATGATCTGGCGCGCCCCGGCCGCATGCGCGCCGATGAGTGCCGCCAGGCCCACGCCCCCCAGCCCGATGACCGCCACGGAAGCGCCCACCTGCACCTTCGCCGTGTTGACCACCGCACCTACGCCAGTCAGCACCGCGCAACCGAACAGCGCCGCCTCATGCAATGGCACGCTCGGATCGATCTTCACCAGCGAGCGTCGCGACACCGTGGCGTACTCGGCGAACACGGAGCAGCCGAGTTGATGGTTCAGCGGTTCGCCACCATGACTCAAGCGCCGCGCGCCCGACAGCAAAGTACCCGCCCCATTGGCCGCAGCCCCGGGCTCACATAGCGCAGGCCGGCCTTCCGCACAAGGCGCACAGTGGCCGCAACTCGGCACGAACACCACGACGACGTGGTCACCGACGGCAAGGTCCGTCACGCCATCGCCCACTTCCTCGACGATGCCGGCGGCCTCATGCCCCAGCGCCATCGGCATCGGCCGCGGCCGGTCGCCGTTGATGACGGACAGATCGGAATGGCACAGCCCCGCGACCACGATCTTGATCATCACTTCATCCGGCCCCGGCGAGGCCAGATCGACCTCTTCGATGCGCAATGGCTTGGACATCGCGTAAGGTGGCTTCGAGTCCATCGAGTACAGGACGGCAGCACGGGTCTTCACAGCGCCTCCTCAACAACACGGTTCCTGAGTTCCTCTACCAGGACCCGGCTGTTTTCCGCGTAGTCGACGGGCACGGTGACCAGTTGCACACCCCCTTCACGGAACGCCGCCTCAAGCGTGGGCACCAACGCATCGGCCGACCCGACGCGCCGCCCTTTCGCGCCATAGGCTTCCGCGTACTTCACGAAGTCCGGGTTGCCGAAGGTCAATCCCCAATCGGCGAAGTCGTCGACAGCCTGCTTCCAGCGGATCATCCCGTAGGCATCGTCCTGGATGATGAGCACCACCAGGTTCAGCTTCAGCCGCACGGCGGTTTCGAGTTCCTGCGAATTCATCATGAAACCGCCGTCGCCGCACACCGCCATGACACGTCGCTCCGGGTACAGCAACGCAGCCATCATGGCCGACGGAAGACCTGCACCCATCGTGGCCAAGGCGTTGTCCAGCAACAGCGCATTCGCGCTGCGCGTGCGATAGCAACGGGCGAACCAGATCTTGTACATGCCGTTGTCGAGCGCCACTACGCCATCGGCCGGCATCACTTCGCGGACGTCATGGACGATGCGTTGCGGCGTCAGCGGAAAGCGCGATTCCGTGGCGCGGTCCAGCGTGCGGCGCAGGATGCCCTCACGCAGCGGCACCAGCGCGGCCGCATTCGGCAGCTTGCCCTCGACCCTGTCCGCCAGGCGCGTGAGGCTCGTGCCCACGTCGCCCACCACTTCGGCATTCGGGAAGAACACCTGCTCCACGATGGCTGGCGTGTAGCCCACGTGGATCACCTTCGGGCCGTTCGTGCCCATGATGAAGGGCGGCTTCTCGACCGTGTCATGACCGATGGCAAGGATCAGGTCCGCCTTGTCGATGGCTTCATGAACGTAGTCGCGTTCCGTCAACGCGGCCGTTCCCATCCACAGCTCGGTGCCTCCATCGGCGCTGCCAATGCCTGCCACGGTGCCCTTCCCCATCTGCGTGTTGAAGAAGGGAATGCGCGTGCGACGCACGAAGTCGGTCAGTTCCCCTTCGAGTCGCGGCCGGTTGGTGGCGGCGCCGAACATGACCAGCGGTCGCTTCGCCGCCATCAGGAGCTCCGCGGCGCGGTCGAGGGAGGCGTCCTGGGCCGTCGGGAGCTCGACCGGATGCACCTCGATGACGGTGATGTGGTCAGGCACCATTTCGGCCGCGACGTCCTCCGGCAACTCGAGGTGGACCGGGCCGGGCCGCTCTTCCGCTGCCAGCCGGAAGGCCTCGCGTACCACCGTCGGAATGCTCGCTGCACTCACGATCTGCCGCGACGCCTTGGTCAGCGGCTTCATGGTCGCGACGATGTCGACGATCTGGAAGCGCGCCTGGCGCGCCGTCATGATCGCCTTCTGCCCGGTGATGAGGATCATCGGCATCGCGCCGAGATGCGCGTAGGCGGCACCCGTCACCAGGTTCAGCGCGCCGGGGCCGAGCGTGGCCATGCACACGCCGGGCTTGCCCGTCAGTCGGCCGTGGGTCGCCGCCATGAAGGCTGCGGATTGCTCATGCCGTGTGAGGATGAGCTGGATGCTCGAGCCGCGAAGCGACTCGACGACGTCGAGGTTTTCTTCGCCGGGGACCGCAAAGATGCGATCCACGCCCTCGTTCTCCAGGGCCTTGACGAACAGGTCGGATGCTTTCATGGAAATTCCTTGAGTTGGTGATTCAGTTGTGGGGCTTCGTTGCGCGCTTGGGGCCATCGCGCCCAGTACAGACGGGCCGGGTTGTCGACCAGGATCGGCCTCTTGATTGCTCCGCTTCAGGCCGCACTGGCCGCGGCCGACACGCCGACGTGGGACTGGCGCGTCATCCACAGCACGCTGAGCGCACCTGCAAAGGTCAGCAGCACCAGGGGCAACAGCGCAAGGGCGAAGCTGCCGGTCGATTCCTTGACGAGGCCGACCAGGGAGATCGCCCCACCGCCGACCAGGTTCGCGATGGCGTTGATGCCGGCGAGCCCTGCAGCCGCTGCCTTCGGCGACATCCACGTAGAGGACAAGGCCCAGAACGGTCCCTTGAACGAGTAGGCGCCGATCAGTGCACAACTCAGCAGCATCACGGTGGGCGCCAGCATGCCCTTGGTCATCGACAGCGCGCCGAGGCCGCATGCGATCAGCAGGAGGGCCGCGGCGGTGTGCCAGCGGCGTTCACCGGTCCGATCCGAATGGCGACCCCACAACACCATCAGGACCGACGCAATGCCGTAGGGCACCGAGTTCAGGAAGCCCGTCTCCAGGTTGCTGAGGCCGAAGCCCTTGAGGATCTGCGGCTGCCAGATCGACAAGGCGGTGCCGGTGGCCGAAGCGCCCGCACACACCATCGCCATCACGAGGAAGTTCTTGTTGCGGAACAGCTGCCAGATCGACATGTGGCCGATGGCCGCCTTCTTGCCGCCGTCGGTTTCGATCCGGTTCTTGAGCCAGGCGCGTTGTTCGTCGGAGAGCCACTTCGCGTCTGACGGACGGTCCGTGAGAATCCGCAGGCATGCCAGGCCCAGCAGCACGGTGGGAATGGCTTCCATCAGGAACAGCCATTGCCAACCCTTCAGTCCGAGGACGCCGTTGAGTTCCAGCAGGAGCGCGGAGACGGGCGAGCCGATGAAGCTGGCGACCGGAATGGACACCATGAAAATCGCGATGATCCGTGCGCGGTAGGCGGCCGGGAACCAGTAGGTGAGATACAGCAGGACGCCGGGAAAGAATCCGGCTTCGGCCGCACCCAGCAGCAGGCGCATGCCATAGAACGAATACGGCCCGACCACGAAGGCCATGCCGGCCGAAATGATGCCCCAGGTGATCATGATGCGGGCGATCCAGCGCCGCGCGCCGAACTTCTCCAGCGCCAGGTTGCTGGGCACTTCGACGAGGAAGTACGCCACGAAGAACAGGCTGCTGCCGAGCCCGAAGACCGCAGCCGACAGGCCGAGATCATGGTTCATCTGCAATGCGGCAAAACCGACATTCACGCGGTCCAGCAGCGCGAAAAAATAGCAGAGCATCAGGAAGGGCACGAGGCGCAGCGTGACGCGCCGCATCGTTGCCTTTTCCAGTGCCGCCTCGGGGGAGTGATCGACTTGCATGGGTTGTCTCCAGTGTTTTGGTTTGATTGAGGAGGGGTTTGGGTCTCAGGCGGCGACGGCGTGTTGCGCGATCACTGCCAGTGCGTTCTTCGCGGCGGCGACGCCCATGTTCACGTAGGCATCGCTCGTCACGCCGCCGATGTGCGGACTCAGCGTCAGATGGGCTGCGCCCTGGAAGGGATGGCCCGGGCTCATCGGTTCGACCTGGAAGCTGTCCAGGCCGGCACTGGCGACCTGGCCCGATTGCAATGCGGCCAGCAGGTCGGCTTCGTTGACCAGTCCGCCACGTGCAGTGTTGACGATGACCACGCCCGGCTTGCACGAAGCCAGGGTGCTTGCGTTGACCAGGTTGCGGTTGTCGTCCGTCATCGGGCAGTGCAGCGAAACGACGTCGGATTCGCGCCAGATGGTTTCGAGGTCCACCGATTGGATGTAGACGGGCAGGTCTTTCGCGCAGGGATCGAAACCGATCACGCGCATCCCCATCGCATCGACCATCTTCGCGAAGCGTTGACCGATGGCGCCCAGGCCGATCAGGCCGATGGTGCGTCCACCGAGTTCCAGGCTCTTGTGGGTTGCCTTGTCCCAGTGGCCTGAATGCATCCGCGCATCGAGCGCCGTCACGGACTTGGCGCATGCCAGCAGCAGCGCCAGTGCCTGCTCCGCCACGGCCGCGGCATTGGCGCCGGCAGCGGCAACCACTTCGATGCCGCGGGCACGGGCCGCGACCTTGTCGATGGTGTCCGTGCCGCTGCCGTGCTTGGACACGACCTTGAGCGAAGGGGCTGCGGCCATGGCCCGCTCACCGACCTTGCTGTAGCGAACGATGATGGCGACCGGATCGTGCTGCGCGCAAAGCGCAACGATGTCATCTTCGGTCGGCGTCTTGCCGGCGAAGACCACGTCGCAGTCGCTGAGCAGGCGCATCGCGGGTGCGGCGAGGTCTGCGCCGGTGACGAGAACCACAGGCTTTGGGGTGGTCGCAGCGCAGTCGGTGGCGGTGCGTTCGATCTCGCGGATTGCGTCTGGCAATGCGGCGGCTTGACTCATGAAAAGTCTCCTTCTGGGTGCCGGCCGTGCCGGCGGGATGGATGGGGAAAGTGAGGCGCTCAGCAGACGACGTGCAAGGCGTCGGCCAGGTCCCTCGGTTCGTCAGCGAGTGACGTCGGCAAGGACAGGTGCTGTGGAATGGGGGATCGGCTTCAAGGTTGTCTCCTGGTCAGCGGGTGGTCCACTCATGAGGCCGACTCTGCTTCTTCTGTCGGCGACCTGTGGTTCTTGGGCTCGAGTATTGAGCGCGCGATACCTGCAGTCCAATCGATTGTTTTTTGAAATCCATAGATCTGGCTTTGCCTATGGACCCCGGAGGCCAGGGATGTGCTCCGTCTACAGCGAACTCCGGGCTCGGAGTGATCAGATCAAGGTCTGCTCGGTGCGATGCCCAATGGGCCCCCGCCAAGTGCCAGGGCAGGCTGCAGGTAGGCCTGCGCCAGTTCGTCGAACAGTGCGCAATGAAGCTCGAACGCGAGCCTTGCTTCGTCGACGATCGCGCGCCGCGTTGCGTCATCCGGCCGCAGCACCGCAAGGCCTGCGCGATAGGCCTTCCTCAGATGCGCCGTCGCCGCTGCATCACCGAACGCATAGAACGCAGTGCCCTCCCCCGCTGGCAACCCCATGCTCTCGCGCACGATGCGCGCGAGGATCTGGCCGCCGCTGAGGTCGCCCAGGTAGCGCACGTAGCTGTGGGCCGCGAGCAGGCCGGGTCGGGCTTCCTCGATGGCCTGCAAGCGCGCCACATAGCGCTGCGCCGCCGGCTCCAGTGCGTAAGCACGGTGCCAAGCATTGCCGAACAACGCGTCGAGGTCATGCCGCAGGGCAGCCTCGCGCGGCAGGCCTGGCAGCACCAAGGGGGCAAGCAGCGGGTCGTGCGCATGGCGCGCCAGCACGGACTCCATCGCCGCGTAGATCGCATGCAGGTTGCGCAGCATGGCCCCGTAAGCCGTGCGGTCCATCTTTCCGCGCAACAAGACTTGCATGAAGGCGCTGCGTTCGGCCTGCGTGTGCAGGTCGCGCGTCTCGTTCTTCAAGGATTCGGACAGCGGGCTGGTGGGCGTCAAACGGCACTCCGTCGATCGGGCGGGGAAAGACGCCCTGGCGCCCCCATCATAGGGAGCGCCGCCCGACGCGTGTTGCCTGCGGCTATTTCATGACGGCCACTTCGACGCGCCGCGCGCGCGCATCCTCGCCGGCCACGTTGGCTTCCGCCGACTGGGGCTTCTCGAGCACGATGCGGTCCTCCGCGATGCCCGCGGCCTTGAGTGCATCGCGCACCGCGAACGCGCGCTGCTTGGCCAGCTCTTCGTTGGTGGCCAGGTCGCCCGAGGCGGAATGGAAGCCCGACAGCGTCACCTTGGCTGCGGCATCGGCCTTGAGCGTCTCGATCACCGGCGCGAGCGCGGTGTTGGCTTCGGCCGACATCGATGGCGAGCCAACGGCGAAGAGCACGTCGACCGCAGCCCCTGCGGGCGGCGCTGCCGCAGCCGCCTTCGTGGCCGCCGCGGCCTCCGCTGCCGGCGCCGAGGCCGTCGACACCACCGCCCTCACCTTCGCCAACTCCGGATGGTTGGGCAGCATGCTCGCCCCGTAGAGCGGCTTGAAGGCACCCTGGTGGCAGGTCGCGCAGTTGATCTTCGGCGAATCGCCCGCTTGCCCGAGACGCGCTGCCGGGAAGCTCGGCGCGAGCGGATCGAGGTATGCCATGTTGAGGTCGCGTGCCATGCGGATGCCGTACCACGCGACCGCACGCGGCGGCGCGCTGGTCTCCCAATCGGCGAAGGAACGCGTGTTGTGGCAATAGGTGCAATTGACGCCGAGCGACTGCGACATGTGCATCATCAGCCCGTAGGTCCATTCGGTCTGCTTGATGGAGACGCGGTTGCCGGTCTGCAGCGGCGTGCCGCCGACCACGCGGATGTTCGCGCCCTGGTCGAGGAATGGCGTGAACGGATCGTTGGGCAGCGCCGCCATCGCCACGGTCGCGGCCGGCGCGTTCTGCCCGGCCTTGTTGCCGGCATAGGCCGGCTTCGGCGTGGGGGCCGTCGTCCAGGTGTTGACCGGCACCGGATTGCCGCGGTGGCAGGTGTAGCAGGTGACGCCGGTGTCGGCGACGTGGTTCTTCCAGTCGGCATTGATGTGCTGCGTCATCTGCAGCATGCGGCGCGCGACGACCTTGGTGTAGAGCGAGTCCGAAGCCATGTCGGTGGCGGCATGGCAGTAGGTGCAGCCCTGCTGCGGCGAAACCCAGGCGGTGATCGACACCATGAGCCGGGTGAACTCGCCAACGCTGAGGTCGTTCAGCACCTTGACGTTCTGGAACACCTGGCCGGCCTTGGGCCCATCAGGCGATGCGGGCGGCGTGTCGGCTGGCACGGCGTTGAGCGGGGCATTCGAGGCGAGCAGGCGCGGGTTGTAGACCTGCTCCATGCCCGTGCCCCGAAAACCGCGCTGCACCGAGTCGACGGGCGGACGCTCGCAGCCCGCCAGCAGCACCAGCGCGGCCAGCGCACCGAACCCGAACACGCGTCGCAAGGCATTCGTCATGGCCGTACTCCCGGCAGTGTGGACGGGTCGATCACCGGTGCAAAGACTGCTGGATAGATGGGCGCCACATGGTGCTTCACCGCCCACAGGTACCAGTTGTCGACGACCGTGCCGGTCAGCAGGATGCCGATGCCGCCCACCAGCGGACACAGCACCGCGAACCACCAGGCCCAGCGATGGATCGATTCCATCGTCGCGTTGAAGCCCATGCACCAGCGCCAGAACAAGGCGGCACGTTCGGATGCCGTGCCGCGGTCCACGATCTGCTCGATCTCGCGCTCGCCGCCGAAGCGGCTCACCGCCAGGATCGTCGCGCCGTGCATCGCGAAGAGCAGCGTCGAGCCGTAGAGGAAGGCGATCGACAGCATGTGGAAGGGGTTGTAGAACAGGTTGCCGTAGCGGATCGAGAAGGCCGCCGTCCAGTCCAGGTGCGGGAAGATGCCGAAGGGCACCGCCTCGCCCCAGCTGCCCATGAGGATCGGCCGGATGAAGCCCAGCACCAGCATCAGCCAGATCGCCGAGGCAAAGGCCCACGCCACGTGCGTGCCCATGCGCAGCGCCCGTGCGCGGCGGTACATGCGCACCCACCAGAGCAGCACCGACGCGGTCATGAAGAAGCCGGCCATCAGCCACCAACCGCCTTCATTGAGCGGTGGAAAGAGCTTCAACCCCATCGACGGCGGCGGCGGCTCCAGCGCCAGCCAGGGCAGTTGCCGCACGAGCTGGATCGGGCTCCAGTTGACCGAGGCCAGCATGTTGAGACCGACGATCTCGAAGGCGATGAAAAAGCACATCGCCGAGGCCAGGCCATACCAGCCGAGGTAGATCGGTCCGATCTGCGCGTCGCCCAGCTTGCCGAGCAAGTGACTGTGCACCGGCGGGCCTTCCCGCTCCTTGTTGCCGCGTTCCAGCGGAATGCCGGCGTACGAAGGTCCGACGACCTGCACGCGGGTGAAGATGTTCTGGTATTCGGCCATCGCGGGTCTCCTCGATGTTCTTCTCTGGTTCAACCCCAGATCGGCAGGTTCAGCCACCAGCTCCACCACTCGGGCCAGCCGCGTGTCCAGAACGGTCCGCTGATGACGATGCACACGGCGCTCCAGAAGGCCGCCGACAGCGCCAGGAACAGGCCCAGGCGGTGGATGCCCAGCGTGCCGATCGAGTAGCCGATGGTGTCGCGGAAGAAGGTGTTCTCATGCTCGGCCGTCTTCACCGTCTCGCCCTCGCCGGGGTTGGTCGCCGACAGGATCAGCGCGCCATGCAGCGACAGCGCCAGCACCGTCGTGAAGAAGAAGCTCACGGCCAGCATGTGGGCCGGGTTGTAGTGGAAGTGCAGGTACTGGTAGCCCGTGTTCGACACCCAGTCGAGGTGGCTCATGATTCCGTAGGGGAAGGCATGGCCCCAGGCGCCCATGAGCACGGGGCGAATCACCACCAGCGTCACGTAGGCCAGAATCGCGAACGAGAAGGCGAAGGGCACGTGGTAGCCCATGCCCAGCTTGCGACAGATCTCCACCTGTCGCAGCGCCCATGACACGAAGGCGCCGATCGCGCACACCGTGATGAGTTGCCACAGCCCGCCCTCCATGAGCGGCGCCATGCGCAAGCCGTATTTGATGTCGGGTGGCGCGATGTTGATCTGCCACAGGTTCCAGGTCGGTCCCTGCGATGCGCCCCACACGATGAGCAAGGTGCCCAGCGTGGCAAAGAAGATCGTCGTCACTCCGAAGAAGCCGACGTAGAACGGGCCGACCCAGAAGTCGAACAGGTCGCCCCCGGTCAGCGTGCCGCCGCGGACCCGGTACTTACGCTCGAAGCTCAGCATGGCCATGATCAATCCCCAAGTCAGGACACGACCGCGGGCGGCCGCTCCTTGCCGATCTGTTCATGGCAGCGGGGGCCGGGCCACCGGCCCGAACCCCGACTGCGTGTGGACAACCAGGCCAGCTATTTGCCGGTCGGTGCCGTCGCGGGCGCTGGCATCGGTGCCATCTGCGCTGCGACCGGAACGCTCTTGCGTGGACCTTCGAGCCAGTTGAACCGGTCCGTGCTCAGCAGGATGAAGTGAATCACCAGCGCCAAGACGAACAGGAACGTGAACAGGGCGATCAACGTCCTGCGTGGATCGAACAGCATCCAGATTCGCCACATGTCTTCTCTCCTCTAGGCGTTGAAGCCGATGGACAGCGCCGCCAGCACGACGTCTTTCGCGTCGTTGACGATCGCCGTGTATCCGCCCGCACCCGGCAGCCACGGCCGCCATTGCCACGCCAGGAAATGGGCGACAACCGCGATCAGCGTGAAGATGATGAAGCTCGTCATGAAGATGCCGTGAAACTCCTTGGCTTCCTGCTCGGTCAGACCGGACAAGGAGCCCTCTCTATCTCTAGGGACCATGTTTTCTCTCCAGAATGGCCTCGCGGCCAGGCACCGCGCACTTCCCCCGCGGCAGGGATTGCAACGGCCGAAGCCGCGACAACTTCTTCGGTGGGCCGCGTGGCCCGCCAGGTTCTTGTTGGATGTTCTTCATGCCGGGGCTCCTTGCCTCAGCGCATCGCGTGCGTGCTCGACGCGGCTGGCGGTGATGCGTGATTCGCCGGCGCGGCGTGCATCGCTTTCGGCGCGATCGCGCAGGCGCTTGGCGGCGGAGATCTGCACCAGCACTGGCTCGGTCTCGACGAAGTCGTTGAGCAACTGTTGCGCGTCGTCGTCCCACGGGCTGTTGCTCGCCTGCGCATCGAGTCGCGCCGGTGTCGGGTCGACGCGGTCCAGGTCGGTGCCAAGCGGCAGGATGTGGAACAGCGCATCGAACAGCGCGTTGCAGAACTCCTGCACGATGTACGTGGCCCCGGCATAGCCCATGAACGGCGTTCCCGTGTGGCGCCGGATGATCGGCAGCGGGAACGACGCGGGGATGAAGGTCGCCTTCATCATCCCGCCGCCACCGGACTCGGCCAGGTACATGCGCTCGTTGTAGCTGCCGTACATGACGAGCGGCGGCTTCTCGTGCACGAGGCGCCGCGTCTCTGCGTTGTCGGTCTTGGCGCCGGCAACGCGCGAGACGGCGAAGTTGCACGGCAGGCCCATCTCGTCCTCGAGGAAGTGGCGGATGCCGCGCGTGTAGGTCTCGTTGGCCACCACGGCGAAGTTGGCGGTGCCGAAGAAGTCCTGCGTCACCGAGCGCCACAGGTCCCAGATGGGCTTGATGGTGCTGTGCTTCTCGCGCTCGATGAAGGGCTCGGGGTCGAGGTGCAGCAACTCGCCGAGGGAGCGCAAGAACTTGGTCGTGCTGTGAAGGCCGATGGGCGCTTGCAGATACGGACGCTCCAGCGCCTCGCACAGCATGCGGCCGAACTCGCGGTACATGCAGATGTTGGCATCCGCCTCCACGAGCCGCGACACGTCCGCCAGGTGGCTGCCGAGCGGGAACACCATGTTGACCTCGGCACCGATGCCTTGCACCAGCCTGCGGATCTCGGCCAGGTCGCTGGGCCCGTTGAACATGCCGTAGCTCGGTCCGATGATGTTGACGCGCGGCTTCTCGCCCGGCGATCGTTCCGCGTAGGGCTTGCGCGCGGGCACGTGCTTGGTGCCGTACTCGGACCAGAGCCAGTACATCGCGCGATTGGCGCATTGCCACTGGTCCTCGTCGATGGTGCGCGGCAGGAAGCGCTGGATGGTGGTGCCCGATGGCGTGACGCCGCCGCCGATCATCTCGGCGATGGAGCCTGTGACCACGACGGAAGGCAGGTCCGGGTCCAGCGCTGCATGGGCGCGGCGCATCGAGGCTTCGGTGCCTTCGCGGCCGAGCTGTTCTTCGGCAAGGCCGGTGACGACGATCGGCAGTTCATGCGGCGGCAAGGCGTCGGTGTAGTGCAGCACCGAAGTCACCGGCAGGTTCTCGCAACCCACCGGCCCGTCGATGACGACCTGCAAGCCCTTGATGGCCGTGAAGACGTACACGGCACCCCAGTAGCCGCCGGCGCGATCGTGGTCGAGGACCAGCATCAGCGGCTCCCCCGGATATGTCTCCCTCCCCCACTGGGGGAGGGTTGGGGTGGGGGCACGCAGCGGTCGATATTCAAGCGGCGTCTGCCCCCATCCCAACCTTCCCCCAGAGGGGGAAGGAGCGAGAGCGCACCACGCACCGAAGCAAAGGAGGAGTCGGCGCAGTTCATATCATCTCCTCGGCCTTGCGCTTCTTCGCTGCCTTGATGGCCTGGCGCCGTGTGTCGGCCTTGAAGTCGGGGCGGTCCTGCGGCACGCCGCTTGCGCCTTCCCATACGCCAGAGGAATGCCCCGAACCGGCATCACCGAAGAAGGCCTTCATCTGCTCGAAGCGGGCCTTGTTGCCGATCGCGGCATTGATCACCGTCGCCAGCGAGCCGGCACCGGCCGGGCCCATCAACGGGCGCGCTGAAATCAGGTTGGTGAAGTACAGCGCCGGCGTGCACAGTTCCTTCGCCGCCTGCACGACCGGCGTCGTGCCGATGGCAACGTCGGGCTTCCATTCGTGCATCGCCGCCAGGTCCTGTTCGAGCGAAGCACGGAACTGCACATGCACGCCCTTGGCCTCGAGCCATTCGCGGTCCGCATCGCTCCAGACGGTGCGTGGGCATGCGGTACCGACGTAGCGCAGGTCCGCACCGCTCTCGACCAGCAGGCGGCCGACCAACAGCTCCGATCCTTCGTAGCCGCTCAGCGTGATGCGACCCTTGATCGGCATCCTCGCCAGTGCGCCCTTGATGGCGGGCAGCATCATGTTCTTGACTGCATCGATGCTCGCCTGCGGCACATTCGCCGCTGCGCCGATGGCTTGCAACCAGGCTTCCGTGCCGTCATGCCCGACAGGCGCAGAGCCGACGATCGCGCGTCCCGCCGCATCGAACTCCCGAAGGCTCGCTGTGTAGAACGGATGAACCGCAGCCACCGCCACGCAGTCCAGCGCCGCATACAACTCGCGCCACTCGCGCGTCGGCACCACAGGGCCGGCGGCCAGGCCCATCGGCTCCAGCATGCGGCCGATGATCACCGGGTCCGCCGGGAACATCTCGCCGAGCAGCGTGATGGTGGGCTTGTCGGTCTTGCCGTTGCGCGGCGCCTGCACCGGGCCGGCCATGACCTCGGCGCGTGCGTACTTCAGCATCGCACCGGCCAGCACGTCCTTGGCTTCCGCATGCGTCGGCACGCCGAAGCCCGGCACGTCGATGCCGATGATGCGCACGCCGTTGATCTCCTTCGGCAGGATCTGCAAGGGCACGCCGCTGGCCGTCGGCACGCAGAGGTTGATGATGACGATGGCGTCGTAGTTCGCAGGGTCGGCCTGCTTGTAGACGGCCTCGCGGATGTCTTCGAAGAGCTTGCCGGTGACGAGCGTTTCGGAGTTGAAGGGGACGTAGCCGACGCTGCGCTTGGCGCCGTAGAAATGCGAGGTGAAGGTCAGGCCGTAGACGCAGCAGGCGGAGCCCGACAGGATGGTCGAGGTGCGGCGCATGCGCAGGCCGACGCGCAGGGCGCCGAAGGCGGGACACATGCTTTGGGGCTGGTCGTGCGGACCGGCCTTTTCGTCGCGCGGATAGTCCTTGGCGTACTGGTCCAGCATGGCGGACTTGCCGGCCGCCTTGGCTGCGGCCAGCATCGCGTCGCCGCCCGAATGACAGCCCATGCCGTCGCCTTCGAGCGCAGTCGGATTGCGCACCGGAACGATCGGTATCACTCCCTCGCCCCTCTGGGGAGAGGGTTGGGGTGAGGGGCGAGCAACGCCAACGATCGCGTCAGTCATGACCGCCTGCCCTCACCCCAACCCTCTCCCAAAGGGAGAGGGAGTAAGACTCAAGCCTCGTCATAGACCACCTCGAGCGTTTCCTTCACCACTTCCCGCTTGCCACACATGTCGAACTGCGTGGCCGGCTCCAGCACCACGTTGCGGCCCACCGTGTCGGCTGCGAACAAGCCCAGCAACTGGTCCTGCGTCATCGGCTTCGGCCGCACCGGCAACGAGGTGCCGACGTTCTCCGCCAGCTCCGCGAACATCGGCCCCCAAGCGCCGCCCGGCACGCCGATGATTTCGTAGCTCGCGCTCTTGCGGCGGATGTCGTCATTGGCCGGAATGGTCGAGAGCACCGGGATGCCGACCTTCTCAGCGAACGAGGCCGCCTCGCCCGTGCCGTCGTCGCGGTTGATCACCATGCCCGCCACGCCGACATTGCCGCCCAGCTTGCGGAAGTACTCGACCGCCGAGCAGACGTTGTTGGCCACGTAGAGCGACTGCAGGTCATTGCTCGCGACCACGATCACCTTCTGGCACATGTCGCGCGCAATCGGCAAACCGAAACCGCCGCACACCACGTCGCCGAGGAAGTCGAGCAGAACGTAGTCGAAGCCCCATTCGTGGAAGCCCAGCTTCTCCAGCAGTTCGAAGCCGTGGATGATCCCGCGCCCGCCGCAACCGCGTCCGACTTCGGGACCACCGAGTTCCATCGCATAGACGCCGTCGCGCTTGAAGCAGACATCGCCGATGGCCACCGCCTCCCCGGCGAGCTTCTTCTTCGACGAGGTCTCGATGATGGTCGGGCAGGCCCTGCCGCCGAACAGCAGCGAGGTGGTGTCGCTCTTCGGATCGCAGCCGATGAGCAGCACCTTCTTGCCCTGCTGCGCCATCATGTAGGAGAGGTTGGCCAGCGTGAAGCTCTTGCCGATGCCGCCCTTGCCGTAGATCGCGATGATCTGCGTCTCCTTGGTGGGCGGCGCCGTCGCCACAGCATCGGGTTCGATCGCGGCTTCCGCACGCAGCGCGGTCTGCTGCATGAACCGCACCGGCGTTCCCTCGGCGATCACATGGTTCGTCGTCATCTGCAGCCTCTCCAGTCCAGGACCATCTTCAGGCAGGCGGGATCGCCGAATGCGGTGCGATAGGCGCTGTCGGCGTCGACCGCGTCCGCGCGATGGGTGATCAATCCGTCCAGCGACAAGCGGCCGGATTCGATGAGTTCCTTCACCGCCACCAGGTCTTGCGGTTGCCATTGCGCGGCGACCCGCAGTCGCGCCTCGCGCATGAAGGCGGGCGGGAAGTTGAAGGACAAGCGCGCGTCGTAGAAGCCCGCCAACACGATCTCTCCGCCGGGCGCCAGGCGGCTGATCAGCGTGTCGAGCAGCGAGGCATCGCCGCTGACGTCGCAGATGGACCGGTAGTCGCGGCGTGAATCTTCCGCGGGGTCGAACACCTCGTAGCCTTGCGCGCCGTTGCGGCGAGGCGCGCTGGTCTCCCAGACGAGCGGCGACGCTCCGGCGGCCACCGCGATGCGTGCCACCATGCGCCCGAGCACGCCATGGCCGACGATCAGGTCGGGCTGCTGGCCACCCGCGGACGCGCTCACGTGATAAGCCGTGGCGGCCAGCGCCAGCAACACACCCTGCTCGCGGAAACTGGCATCGAAGGCCAGCGTGCGCGCACCCGGCAGCACCACCGTGGACGCCGCGCCGCCGAACAACCCGCGCACATCCCCAAAGCACTTGGCGCCCGGCACGAACACGCAGTCCCCCACCTTCGCACCCGAGTGCTTACCCGCGCTGCGGATGCGGCCGACCGACTCGTAGCCCGGCACCAGCGGATAGCCCATGCCCGGAAACTGCGGCATGCGGCCCGACCACAGCAGCCGTTCGGTCCCGGTGCTGATGCCGCTCCAGTCGATGTCGACGACCACGTCTTCGTCACCGGCCTCCGTCAGCGGCAGGTGGCTCAAGGTGAGCTGACGGGGCTGCTGGAGCACCACCGCGAGGGTGTTCATGCTGGGGACCTCCGGGCCGCTGCGGAACGGTCCTTCGGGTGAGACGCCATTGCCTGTTTCTTGGATGTCATTTTTCTTTGACTACTGATAGTGTCCATTTTTGATTACACACCCTTAGCGGCAGCTGACGCAATACCCACGTGCGCAATCAACAGGCCTGTTTGCAACGGCATGCGTGTCTTTACCTGGCGCACCCTGTCGAACCCGGCGGCCAGCAGCATCGAACGCAGCGCCGCGGCGCTTCTCGGGCGACCGCGGCCCATTGCCAACAGGTAGAAGCCGAAGTACGCGTCGCCCATCGCCTCGGCCCCTGGCGTGCCGGCCATGGGCTCGGCCAGCAGCAACGTGCCGCCGGCGGGCAGTGCACGACGCACGGCACGCAGGATGTGCAGGGCCGTCGCGTCGTCGTGGTCGTGGATCACGCGCACCAGCGAGGCGACATCGGCACCTTCGGGCAACCGGTCCGTGAGAAAGCTCCCGCCGAAGAGCTGCATGCGGTGCGTCAGGCCGGCTGCATCGCGCCGCGCACGCGCGCGCTCGACGACCGCCGGCAGGTCGAACAGCATGAGTTGCAAGGCAGGCGCGCGCAGCGCCGCGCTGGCAAGGAAGCCACCTTCGCCACCACCCACATCGAGCAGGCACCGGTGTCCGTCGAGCGGGTAAGCGTCCAGGATCTCGTCGGCCACCAGCGGCTGCGACGCGGACATGAGCGCCGAATACCCGGCGACGCTCGCGACCGATAGTTCACCGGGCGACGCTTCATCCGCGTAGGGCCAGTAGCGCGCCAGCGAAGACGCGGCGCGCTGTCCGCGCAGCAATGCGACCGGATCGGCCAGGTCGGCATACAACGCCGCGTGATGCTCGACCATCGCCGCAATTGCCGTGTTGCCGACCATCGGCGCACCCAGCGACCCCAGCCCGAAGCGCCCGTCGCCGCGTCGCTCGACCAATCGCAAGGCGACGGCTGCGGCCATCAGTCGCTCGGTGGATTCGCCCGGCAACGCCAGCCGCCCTGAAAGCGCCTCCAGCGTCTGCGGCCCTTCCGCGAGCGCATCGAACAGACGCAACTGCACGCACGCCAGCAACACCTGCGAATAGACGAAGCCAGCCACCAGGTCGAAGAGTTCGCCCGCCCGCTTGTGTGCAATGGGGGCCGTCGGCGCAAAGGCTGCGGCACGTCGCTGGAAGCTGCGGCTCGCCAGCAGACGATCGCGCAAGGCAAGCCAGCGGTCCACCAGGATGCCAGGCCATGGGCGCGAGGGGCGCCTCAGGGGATCGGCTGTCGCCGGCATGGCCTGCACGCTTCGCACCTCGTTGAAGGGAGTCGGCTCAAACCGCCGCCGTTCGCAGGAATTCCGCGGTGCTGGCCTTGGGCACCAGCCGTTCGGACTGGTCGCGGATCAAGGTACGCAGTGCCTCGGCACCGCTGCACTCCGGCACCGCCTCGATAGCCCGGCTCACCAACTGGTCGAAGTACGCCACCGCGCCTTCCAGGCCCAGTTCGGTCGCGGCGCTCGGCCGCACCAGCGCCACGTCGCGGCCCACCGGCTTGCCCAGCACGCGCGGGTCGCCGACCACGTCGCGGATGTCGTCCGCGGCCTGGTACGCCTCGCCCAGCCAGTCGCCGAAGTCGCGCCACGGCGTGGGGTCGACCCCGGCCGCCTGCGCGCCGCCCATGGTGGCCGCCGCGAACAGCGCGCCGGTCTTGGCCCGCTGGTAGTCGCGCAGGTTGATGCGCGGCTCGCACTCCCAGGCCTGGCCCGCCACGGCGCCATAGGGCATGCCGACGCTGCTCGCGACCATGGCCAGCAGTGCGGGCAGACGCTGCGGGGAATGGGTCGCGGCGACCGCCAGCGTCTGGAAGGCCAGGAT
Source organism: Variovorax rhizosphaerae (assembly GCF_037889975.1). Lineage (NCBI taxonomy): Bacteria > Pseudomonadati > Pseudomonadota > Betaproteobacteria > Burkholderiales > Comamonadaceae > Variovorax > Variovorax rhizosphaerae. The sequence continues at coordinate 22,892 of NZ_JBBKZT010000019.1, forward strand.
GATCAGCGCATCGCCCGCGAGCAGTGCGAGGCTTTCTCCATAGGCGAAGTGGACCGACGCGCGACCCCGGCGGGTCGCCGCGTTGTCGAAGCACGGCATGTCGTCATGGACCAGCGAAGCGCAGTGCAGCAACTCGATCGCGCAGGCGGTCGCATTGGAGAGCTCGGGGTCGTCATCCCCGCAAGCCGCAGCCACGGCCAGGCACAACTGCGGCCGCACGCGCGCGCCGCCTGGAAACACCGCGTGGCGCACCGCGCCCATCAGCTTCGGCGGGCAACCCGGTGCCTCGCCCTGCGAAATGGCCTCGGCCAGGAAATGTTCGATGCGTGTCAACGGCTTCATGGCATGGCACCTCTCGTTTGTGTAATTTTTGTTTGTCTATTAATAGTGTCAGATAGAATAGACACATGACGGTGCAACGTCAACAATCAGATGCCCGGGTGGTCGTGGTCGGCGCGGGTGTCGGAGGCCTTGCCGCGGCGCTGGACCTGGCGGCGCGCGGTGTCGACGTGCTGGTGCTCGAGCGTGCGCTGCAGCCCGGCGGGAAGATGCGCGAGGTCGAGGTCGGCGGCGCGCGCATGGACGCGGGACCGACCGTGTTCACCATGCGCTGGGTCCTTGACGAACTCCTGGCGCACGCCGGCACGCAGCTGGACGATCACCTGCGGCTCACGCGTGCCGAAGTGCTGGCCCGCCACGCCTGGGACGCTTCATCACCGCTCGACATGTTTTCCGACATCGAACGCAGCGCGGAAGCCATCGGCACCTTCGCAGGGCCGGGAGAGGCACGAGGCTACCGAGCCTTCTGCGCGCGCGCCCGGGAGATCTACGGCACGCTGGAAGCGTCCTTCCTGCGCGGGACGCGGCCCACGCCGCTGTCGCTCGTCGCACGCGCGGGTTTGCGCGGCCTTCCAGCCCTGGCGCGGATTTCGCCCTTCGCCACGCTGTGGACGGAACTCGGCGGCTACTTTCGCGACGCGCGCCTGCAACAGCTCTTCGGACGCTACGCCACCTACTGCGGATCGTCGCCCTGGCTCGCGCCGGCCACGCTGATGCTGGTCGCGCATGTCGAGCAGGATGGCGTCTGGCTGGTCGAGGGCGGCATGCACCGCATCGCGCAGATGCTCGCGCAACTCGCGACCGCGCGTGGCGCCCGTTTCCGCTACGGAGCGCACGTGGACGAAATCGTGGTCGAGTCGGGCCGCGCGATCGGCGTGCGACTGGCCGGCGGCGAAGTCATCGAAGCCGATGCCGTGGTGTTCAACGGCGACGTCGAGGCGCTCGGCCGCGGGCTGCTCGGCCCGGACGCCGCTGCGGCACAGAAGCCCAAGGCCGACAAGGCGCGTTCGCTCTCGGCATTGACCTTCAACCTGCTGGCCGAGGCGCGCGGCTTCCCCTTGCTGCGGCACACCGTGTTCTTCTCGAACGACTATGCCGCCGAGTTCAACGACATCCTCCGCCACGATCGCCTGCCGACCGACCCCACGGTGTACGTCTGCGCCCAGGACCGCGCAGCCCATGACGATGTGCCGCCGCCCGGTGCCGAGCGCTTGCTGTGCATCGTCAACGCGCCGCCTTCGGGCGATACCCGCCCGCTCACACGCAAGGAGATCGACCGATGCCAAGCGCGAACCTTCGACCGCCTGGAACGCTGCGGCCTGCAGCTGGGTTGCCCGCCCGACCAGCAGCAGGTGACGACGCCCGAACAGTTCAACACGCTATTCCCGGGGACGGGCGGCGCGCTGTATGGCCCGGCTTCGCACGGCTGGGCTGCATCCTTCAGCCGACCGGGCTCGCGCAGCCGGCTGCCGGGGCTCTACCTGGCGGGGGGCAGCACGCACCCGGGCCCGGGCGTGCCGATGGCTGCACTGTCGGGGCGCCTGGCAGCGCAGAGCGTGATGGCCGACCGCGCTTCGACGCACCGGTGGCACCCGGTGGCTATGCCTGGTGGTATGTCGACGCCCTGAGCGATGACGGCCGGCACGGCCTCACGATCATCGGCTTCGTCGGCAGCGTGTTCTCGCCCTACTACGCGCGCGCCAGGCGCCGTGCGGCCGGCGGCGCGGCGGACCCGCTGGACCATTGCGCGCTCAACGTCGCGCTCTATGGCGATGCGCGCAGCGACAACCGCTGGGCCATGACGGAGCGGGGGCGACGCAGCGTGCAGCGAGATGCCACGACGCTGCGCATCGGGCCGAGCATCATGCGGTGGGACGGCGATGTGCTGGTGTTCGACATCGATGAGGTGACGGTGCCGATTCCGTCGCGGCTGCGGGGACAGGTGCGCGTGCATCCGGCTGCGATCGTCGCCCGATCATTCGCACTGGATGACACAGCCCATCATCACTGGCGCCCGATCGCACCTTGCGCGAGGGTCGAGGTCGCGCTGAGCCATCCGTCACTGAAGTGGCGCGGCACGGGCTACCTGGATTCCAACACCGGTACACGTCCGCTCGAACAGGACTTCCCGGCATGGGAATGGTCGCGCGGCACGCTGAGGGACGGGCGCACTGTGGTGCTCTATGACGTTACCCGACGCGATGCGGAACCCCTTTCGCTGGCCGTGGCCTTCGATCCGTCGGGTGGCATCGAGGCCTTCGAACCACCGGGCCGTGCCGCACTTCCGCGCACCGGATGGCGCATGGACCGGTCGACGCGCAGCACCGCCGGCCATGCACCCAAAGTGCTCCAGACCTTCGAGGACGCCCCCTTCTATTCCCGCAGCCTGATTGAATCGCACCTGCTCGGCGAACGCGTGACGGCGGTTCACGAAAGCCTCTCGCTCGAACGCTTCGCAGCGCCCTGGTGCCAGTGGATGTTGCCTTTCAGGATGCCGCGCAACGCTTGAAATGGATCGTGCGCCCTTCATACGCCTGAAGCCGGGAACTTGGGTCTTGCGGCGGGCTCACGCACGTTCCACGTGCCGAGGGTGCTGGGTGTCTCCCGCAGCGAAATAAAGGAGGAGCCGAAGGCGGGGGACATTCGCGGAGGGAGATACCCAGTGGCCTCGGCACGGGCCCGAGACTCATGAACCCGTCGGGTCTCATGCGATGCGGCTAACGTCACGCTCATTCGCGTTCACGGTCTTTCATGCGATCGCGCCGCAAGGCATAGAGCTCCCAACCTGCGAGCCCGATCAGCACACCCAGCACACCCAGTACCTCCAGCGTGATGATCCAGCCGGAACTCATGTCGACTCGGTCATCAGGCGCTCGCGGTCGGCTGCAGCCCCTTACCCCGCTCCTGCCGCTCCAGTCGATCGAACAGGTCGATGACCCACACGACGCGCTCACCGACACCACGCCTGTGCGCGAATCGCGTCACAGGCGGCGACGCCATCACCGCATCGACCAGGAAGGCATTGGCAGGCAACACAGGCATGTCCTGCACCGATCGCACCGGCACGACCGCCAGCAATGCGCGCAGCAACGACCAGGCCTTGCGCGACCGCGGCACGACGGCCCGGCGGCTCACCGAATCGAAGCCGCCCTGCCGGACCTGCCAACCGATGTCCGCGTACAGGAATCGCGCGGCGTTGATGCCCGGACGGCAACCCAGCGGCAGTTGCGCGACACCGGCACCAACGCGCCGGTACAGCGCATCGGCGGCCAGCAAGACCCTCTGCACCACCGAGCCCAGCGCGGGCGTGAATGCAGGTCGGGCCAGCCAGGCGTCGGGATCGATGCCGGCCTCGCGCATCCACCGCCTCGGCAGGTACAGGCGGCCCATGGCAGCGTCTTCGCCAACGTCGCGCGCGATGTTCGACAACTGCATGGCGACGCCGAGGTCGCACGCGCGTGCCAGCGCGTCAGGCGAGCGCGTCTGCATCAGCAGCGCCATCATCGCGCCGACCGATCCGGCCACGCGGGCGGCGTAGTCGTGCAGTTCCTCCAGCGTCTCGTAGCTGCGTCCTTGCGCGTCCCACTCGAAGCCTTCGATGAGCGCTTCCGGCAGCGCGCGCGGGATGCCATAGCGCGCTGCCACCGCGGCGAGCGCGCGATCGGTCGAGGTCGGCAGCGACGCAACCGGCAACGACGGGTCGTACGCGCGCGCCAGCCGCTCTCGCAACATCTCGACGGCGCCGGCATTGCTCGCTCCCTCGTCCACCGCATCGTCAGCCATGCGGCAGAACGCATAGAGCGCGCACGCCGCCTCGCGCACCTCACGCGGCAGCAGCAAGGAAGCCGCGAGAAAGGTCCGAGAGCCCTGCCGCAGCGATGCGCGACATGCAGCAATGTCCCTGCTGTCGATCGCGCCGCGCTCAGGCTGCGCGGCGAGTGGCGAGGGAGTCTGCATGGGGCACCAGGGAATCGAGGATGCGGGCCGATGACAGCACGCCGGGCAGCCCGGCGCCAGGATGCGTGCCGGCGCCCACGAGGTACAGGCGGTCCAGTTCCTCGCTGCGGTTGTGCGGACGGAACCATGCGCTCTGGCTCAGCACCGGCTCCATGCCGAAGGCCGCGCCGCGGAACGACGACAGCCGGTCCTGGAAGTCCTGCGGCGTCATCAGGCGCGAGGTCACGATCTGGTTTTCCAGGTCGGGCAGCAGCGTCGCCTGCAGCCGCTGCTGGATCGCGAGCCGGTACGGTTCGGCTTCGGTTCGCCAGTCGGTGCCGCTTTGCAGGTGCGGCACCGGCGACAGCACATAGAAGGCATCGCAACCCGGTGGCGCCAGCGAGGGATCGGTGGCGGTGGGCCGGTGCAGGTAGAGGCTGAAATCCTCCGCCAGGTGTTTGCGAAGGAAGATGTCGGCCAGCAGTTTTTCGTAGCGCGGGCCCATGGCGATGGTGTGGTGCGCCACGTCCGGATACTGGCGCCGCGTGCCGAAGTGCCAGACGAAGAGGCTCATCGAATAGCTGGCGCGCTCGATGCGGCGATCGGTCCAGTGCTCGCGATGGTGGGCCGCGACGAGGTTGCGGTAGGTGGTGGCCGAGTCGGCGTTGGAGACCACGACGTCGGCGCTCAGCGTGTCGCCGTTGGCCAGCCGCACGCCGGTCGCGGTGCGGTCTTCCACCAGGATCTGCGTCACCGCCTGGTTGCACAGCACGCGCCCACCCTGCTCTTCGATCAGGCCGACAAGTCCCTTCACCAGGCTGCCGGTGCCGCCCATCGCGAAGTGGACGCCCCAGCGCCGTTCCAGGAAGGCGATCAGGCAATAGACCGAGGTCGTGGAGAACGGATTGCCGCCGACCAGCAGCGACTGGAAGGTCAGCACCATGCGCAGCCGCGTATCGCGCACGTGCTTGCTCGCCAGCGAGTAGACGGTGCGGTAGCCCTCCAGTTTCATCAACTGCGGCAGCGCGCGCGCCATGTCGGTCCATGCGCTGAAGGGAACGTGCCCCAACTCCTCGAATCCGACCTTGTAGATGGCTTCGCTCGCCGCCAGGAAGCGCTCGTAGCCTTCAACGTCGTCGGGCGCCAGGCGCCGGACCTCCGCGCGCATCGCATCGGCATCGCCGCTGTAGTCGAAGGTGCTGCCGTCGTCGAAGCGGATCCGGTAGAACGGCGACACAGGCCGCAGGTCCACGTCGTCGGCCATGCGCTTGCCGCACATGGCCCACAGTTCCTCGAACAGGAAGGGCGCGGTGATGACGGTGGGCCCCGCATCGAAAGTGAAGCCGTCTTGCCGGTAGACGTAGGCCCTCCCGCCTGGCGCGTCGAGCTTCTCCAGCACGGTGACGCGGTAGCCCCGCGCACCGAGCCGTACGGCGGCTGCCAGCCCGCCGAAGCCGCTGCCGATCACGATGGCCTGGGGCCGGAGGTGGGTTTCCCCGGCTGCGGATTCCACCGGAATGAGCGGGTTGGCAATGGATCTGAGTGTCAACATCTTGCGCATAATATTAGTGTCAGGTTAAATTGACAATATGGCCACGCCGGCACTTGAACTCCGCGACCTCGGCTGCGTGCGCAGCGGCCGCGCCTTGTTCAGCCACCTGAACCTTTCGGTGCCGGCCGGCCGCCTGCTCCGCGTGACCGGCGCCAACGGGGCCGGCAAGACCAGCCTGCTGCGGATGGTGTGCGGGCTGTTGAGCCCTGCCTGCGGCGAGGTGCTGTGGCGCGGCGGGCGCATTGCGACGCTGCGCGAGGAATTCCATCGACAACTCGTCTACCTTGGGCATGCCGCGGCATTGAAGGACGACCTGAGCGCGACCGAGAACCTGCTGACGGCAGCGCGGCTGGCCGGTGGCAGCCCCAGTGAGCAAGAGGCCGCGGCGGCATTGAATGCCGCAGGCCTGCGCGGGCATGAACGCTCCCCGGTGCGCACCCTTTCGCAGGGCCAGCGCCGCCGCGTCGCGCTGGCGCGGCTGGTGCTGGGGAGCGCCGTCCCGCTGTGGGTGCTGGACGAGCCATTCAACGCGCTGGACGCCACGGCCGCAGCCTGGCTCGTGGGCCTGGTCAGCGCGCATGTTGCGAGCGGCGGCGTCGTGCTGCTGACCAGCCACCAAGCCGACCTCGCGCTCCAGCCGACCACGCCGCAGCAGGAGTTGGTGCTGTGACGACCCTCACCCTGCCGCCTGTAGCACCGCAACCGGCGCTTGCGGACCCGATCGCGCTGCCCGCGCCTTCGCCCGCCGACGCTGGCGTGCTGCAAGGCATGGCCACCATCGTCGCGCGCGACCTGCGCCTGGCCTTGCGCCGCCGCACCGACACGCTGGCCGCGCTGTTCTTCTTCGTGATCGTAGTGAGCCTGTTCCCCCTGGCCATCGGCCCGGAGCCTGAACTGCTGCGCCGCATGGCGCCGGGCGTGGTCTGGGTGGCTGCGCTGCTGGCATCGATGCTTTCGCTGGCGCGCCTGTTCGCGGACGACCTGCAGGACGGCACGCTGGAACAGCAACTGTTGTCCGCCACGCCGCTCGCCTTGCTGGTGCTGGGCAAGGCAACGGCCCATTGGCTTTGCGCGGGCCTGCCGCTGGCGTTGGTCTCGCCGCTGCTGGCGTTGCAATTCGGCCTGTCGACCGATGCCATGGGCGTGCTGGTCGCTTCGCTGCTGCTGGGCACGCCGGTGCTGAGCCTGGTCGGCGCCATCGGCGCGGCCCTCACCGTGGGCGTGCGTGGCGCTGGCGTGCTGCTGTCACTGCTGGTGCTGCCGCTCGTGATCCCCGTGCTGATCTTCGGGGCGGCGGCCGTCGATGCGGGCAGCACGGGTGCGGGCGTTACCGCGCACTTCTCGCTGCTCGCCGCCCTGCTGGTGCTCGCGCTGGCCGGGGCACCGCCCGCCGCTGCCGCCGCGCTGCGCATCGCGCTCGAATGAGAAGGAAGGACTCGCCATGGCCCTGGTCTCCAGTTCCGCGCCGTTGCATCGCGCCACGTCGATCCACTGGTTCGCCTACGCTGCACCGCAGCGCTTCTACCCGCTCGCCGGCAAGTTGATGGTGATCTCCGCATGGCTCGCCGCCGTGCTGGGTATTGCGGGCCTGGTCATCGGCCTCGGCATTGCGCCCACCGACGCGCAGCAGGGCGATGCCTACCGCATCATCTTCGTGCACGTTCCGACTGCATGGATGTCGATGGTCATCTATGTGGCGATGGCCTTCTGGGCGGGCATCGGGCTGGTTTTCAATGCGCGGCTCGCATCGATGTTCGCGCGCGCACTGGCGCCGACCGGTGCGCTCATGACCTTCCTCGCGTTGTGGACCGGCGCGCTGTGGGGCAAGCCGACGTGGGGCGCCTGGTGGGTGTGGGACGCGCGGATCACGTCGGAGCTGATCCTGCTGTTCCTCTACATCGGCTTCCTGTCGCTGCACGGGGCGATCGACGACCTGCGGCGCGCCGACCGCTCGGCCGCGGTGCTGGCACTCGTGGGCGTGGTCAACGTGCCGATCATCTACTTCTCGGTGAAGTGGTGGAACACATTGCACCAGGGCGCTTCTGTCAGCTTGTCGAAGGCGCCGAGCATGGCGACGCCGATGCTCACCGGCATGCTCGTGATGGTGCTCGCGCTGTGGGCCTACTGCATCGCCGTCACGCTGATGCGCTTGCGCAGCCTGATGCTGGAACGGGAGCGCGATGCCGCGTGGGCGCGTCGCGTGCTGGAGGCGTCATGAACTGGCAGAGCGTTGGCGACTTCGTGGCAATGGGCGGCTATGGCCTGTATGTGTGGGGCTCGTTTGGCATGGCCGCGCTGGCCCTTGCATTCGAGGTGGCACAGGTGCGCGCGCGCCGCCGCCACCTGCGCGGGGGGGCGGCGTGAAAGCCAGAAGCCGCCGCGGCCTGGCGATCCTTGCCGGCCTGTCGGCGTTGGGCATTGCGAGTGCGTTGGTGCTCAACGCATTCCAGAGCAACCTGGTCTTCTTCTTCAGCCCGTCGCAGGTCGCTGCGAAGGAAGCGCCCTTGGGGCGCGGCTTCCGGATCGGCGGCCTTGTCGAAGAAGGCAGCATCCAGCGGCCCGCGCAAGGCTTGACGGTGCACTTCGTGGTGACCGATCTCGCAAAGAGGGTGCCCGTCGTCTACACCGGCCTCCTGCCGGACCTGTTCCGCGAGGGCAAGGGTGTGGTCGCGCAGGGCCGGCTGGGCATGGACGGCGTGTTCCATGCCGACCAGGTGCTGGCCAAGCATGACGAAAACTACATGCCGCCAGAAGCCGCCGATGCGTTGCGCAAGGCTCGCCCCGTGGCACAGAACCCACCCGAGCCGTGATCCCCGAACTCGGCCACTTCGCGCTCGTGCTGGCACTCGTCATGGCGCTGGTGCAGGCCATCGTGCCGCTGGTGGGGGCCGCACGCGGTGACGCAGGCTGGATGGCATTGGCGCGACCCGCGACCTGCGCGCAGTTCGTGTTCATCGTCATCGCCTACGCGGCGCTGACGGATGCCTTCGTCGGCAATGACTTCTCGGTGCTCTATGTGGCGCAGCATTCCAACTCGATGCTGCCCACGGTGTACCGCGTGACAGCCGTTTGGGGCGGGCACGAAGGCTCGATCCTGCTGTGGACCCTGATCCTTGCGGGCTGGTCACTCGCGGTCGCGATGCGCTCGCGCCAGCTCGACGCACCCACCGTCGCACGCATCCTCGGCGTGATGGGCCTGGTCAGCTGCGGCTTCCTGTTGTTCACGCTGTTCACGTCAAACCCGTTCGAGCGCCTGCTGCCACCGGCGGTCGAAGGCCAGGACCTGACACCGCTGCTGCAAGACCCGGGGATGGTGATCCATCCGCCGATGCTCTACATGGGCTACGTCGGCTTCGTGGTGGCCTTTGCCTTCGCGGTGGCGGCCTTGATCTCCGGCCGGCTCGATGCGTCATGGGCGCGCTGGTCGCGGCCGTGGACGACGGTGGCCTGGTGCTTTCTCACTTGCGGCATCGCGCTCGGCAGCTTCTGGGCGTACTACGAACTCGGCTGGGGCGGCTGGTGGTTCTGGGACCCGGTCGAGAACGCATCGCTGATGCCGTGGTTGGTGGGCACGGCCTTGATGCATTCGCTCGCCGTCACGGAGAAGCGCGGCGCCTTCCGGGCGTGGACCGCGTTGCTCGCCATCGTCACCTTTTCGCTGTCGCTGCTCGGCACCTTCCTCGTCCGCTCCGGGGTGCTGAGTTCGGTGCATGCGTTCGCAACGGACCCGACACGTGGCGTGTTCATCCTCGCCTTCCTTGCGCTGGTCACCTGCGGCTCGCTCGCATTGTTCGCATGGCGGGCGCCGACGGTTCGCGAGTCGGGCGATTTCGCGGTGATGTCGCGCGAATCGATGCTATTGGCCAACAACGTGCTGCTGCTCGTCGCATGCGCCGCCGTGATGCTGGGCACGCTGTATCCGCTGGTCATCGACGCGCTGGGGCTCGGCAAGCTCTCGGTCGGGCCGCCCTACTTCGAGGCCGTGTTCGTTCCCTTGGTGGCGCCGGCCCTGTTCCTGATGGGCGTGGGTCCGCTCGCGCGCTGGCGGCGTGCGGATGCCGTCGACCTCGCGAAGCGGCTGCGCTGGGCCCTCGGCGTGAGTGCGGCGAGCGCGGTGATCGCACCGCTCGCGCTGGGCCGCTGGACGCCGATGGTCGGCTTCGGGCTGATGCTCGCTGCGTGGATCGCGAGCACCTGCGTGCTGAACCTGGCCACACGCTTGCGCGCACATCCTGCCTCGTCGTGGGCATTGCGACTGGCCGCGCAACCGGGCAGCTACTACGGCATGCTGCTGGCCCATTTCGGCGTCGCCGTCTTCATCGTCGGCGTGACCATCGTGGGCGGCTACGCGGTCGAGCGGGATGTGCGCGTTGCGCCCGGCGAGACCGTCACGATGGGCGCCTACGTCTTCCAATTCCAGGGCGTCAGCGAGCAACGCGGCCCCAACTACATCGCGGCGCGGGCCACGCTCGTGGTGACCCGCAACGGCCAACCCCTCACCGTGATGTCGCCCGAACGGCGCCTCTACATCGCGAACCGCACGCCGATGACGGAGACGGCCATCCATCGGCACTTCACGCGCGACCTCTACGTCTCGCTCGGCGAACCGATGGGGCCGATGGGGCCGATGGCATGGAGCATGCGCATCCACTACAAGCCCTTCGTCGGGTGGATCTGGGGCGGGTGCCTGCTGATGGCGCTCGGTGGCTTGCTGGCCGTGTTCGACCGTCGCTATCGGACCGTGCAAGCGACGCGACAAGTCCATGCCACCCTTCCGACCCCATGGCGGCTGCATGTTCCCACGGCGTTGACTCGCAAAGCGAGACAACCATGAGACGCACCACCCTGCCCTTGCTATGTTTCGGCGTGCTCATCGCATTCATGGCCGCCGGCCTCACGCTGCATCCGAAGGAAGTGCCCTCCCCGCTGATCGGCAAGAGCGTGCCTGCCTTCAACCTGCCGGTGCTCGAATCGCAAGGCCGCACGATGTCCGCGCAGGACATGCGCGGCAAGGTCTGGCTGCTCAACGTCTGGGCCTCCTGGTGCGTGGCCTGCCGGCTCGAACATCCCCTGGTGCTGGAGGCCGCGAAGACCGGTGCCGTGCCGATCTACGGACTCAACTACAAGGACCAGCCTGCGGACGCAAGGCAATGGCTGGAGAAGTTCGGCAACCCTTACGTATCCTCGCTGTCGGACCGGGAAGGACTCGTCGGCATCGACTTCGGCGTGTACGGCGTGCCAGAGACTTTCGTCATCGACAAGCAGGGCGTGATCCGGCACAAGGTGATCGGCCCGCTGACGGCCGAGACGCTGCGCGACACCGTCATGCCGCTGGTGAGGAAGCTCGATGGGTAGCAATCCCTTGAACAAGTCCTCCGCGCAGAGAGGACGTGCGCCGTCAAGAGGATCTGCACGGCGCCTGCCCAGGTCATGGCTCGCCGCCCTGGCGCTGGCAATCGCATCACTCCCGGCCGGCACAGCGGTCGCCGGCGAGGCGCAGCCACTCGCAGCCGATCCGGCGATGGAAGCGCGCGTGAACGACATCGCCAGCGAACTGCGTTGCCTGGTCTGCCAGAACGAGACGCTGGCCGCCTCGCAATCATCGCTGGCCGAGGACTTGCGCAAGCAGATCGAGCACCAGCTTGCTCAAGGCCGGTCACCTCGCCAGATACGGGCGTACATGGTCGAACGGTACGGCGAGTTCGTGCTGTACCGCCCCGCCTTCAATGCCACGACGGCGTTGCTCTGGATCGGCCCGTTCGCCATGCTCGGCGCCGCCTTCGCCTATCTGCTGCGCACCCTGCGTCGTCGCAACGTCGACGGGGGTCCGGCGGAACTGGATGCGGTCGAGCGGAAACGCGTGCAGCAATTGCTCGAGGGCGGGGTGGGCGAATCATGATCGGCTTCTGGTGCGGGACGGTCGGGCTCACCTTGCTGGCTTGGGTGATGCTGTTCGGGCCTGGACTGGGTCGGCGTGGTCGATCGGATGGCGTCGATAACCCGAATCTGGAGACGCTGAAGCATCAACTCTCCACGCTGGACGCGGAGCTTGTCGCAGGCGTGATCGATGCCGGGGAGCATCGCACCGCGCGCAGCGAGACGCAACGACGCGTGTTGCAGGAGGCCTCTCCGCTTTCTCTCGACGTCCCTGCTGTCGCGCGAATCCCGGCGTTGCGCAGGCTTGCCATGTGGCTTGCCATCTGCATTCCTGTCGCTGCATTCGGCACGTATGGGTTCGTGGGCAGCCTGGATGGCGCCCGGCAAGGCCCCGCCCCCTCCACGCCACTGCCAGGCGCGCTGCCAACGGACGAGGTCGCGAGCATGCTGGACGACATGACAAGGCGCATGCAAGACCAGCCGCCCGGAACGGTCGATGCGAAGGGATGGGCCTTTGTTGCGCGTTCCTACGCGGCGATCCAGCGCTACGACAACGCCAGCCAAGCCTACGCACTCGCCCTCGCCCTTGCACCAGACGACACGAGCCTGCAGGCCGAACGCGCTCGGGTGGCGGCGTCGATCGCAGCGGATGGAAGTGCCTCCACACCGGGACACATCTCAGGCACGATCAAGCTTGCGCCCGAACTGGCCGCTCTGGTCGGCCCGACCGATACCGTTTTCGTGTTCGCCCGCGAAGCCGGTGCCACAGGCATGCCGCTCGCCGCCGCGCGCTTTCTTGCGCGCCACCTGCCGCTGGCCTACACGCTGGACGACAAGGCAGCCATGGGGGACGCGAACAAGCTCGCACGAGCGAAAAACCTGGTGGTCTACGCCCGCATCTCGCACAGCGGCGAGGCCATTGCCTCGGCGGGTGACTTGCACGGCGAATCCGCCGCCAACGGTGCATCGAGGGACGCTGTGGACGTGACGATCAGCAAGGTGGGGCGCTAACGCCCTCCACTCAGCGCTTCGCCGATTCAGCGCTTCGGGGATCGCATCCAGTCGAAGACAAGCCAGACCAAGGGGGCACCAATGATCCAGATGGGCAGAAGAGCTCTCATGTCGTACTCCTGGAGTGACTTGGAGAGGCTTGCGCCCTGTTGCCGTAAACGTAGTCGGTAGAAGCAGCCAGCAGGTGTAGGTCTGGACCCTTCTGGCGCGTGCTCCGCAGCGCGCCGCAATGCAACACTCGCGGAAAATCGGCCCAGACCAGGCCGTCTGTGACGGAAATTGGTGGAGCTGGGGGGATTTGAACCCCCGTCCGCAAGCCTTCTTCGCGCAGTTCTACATGTTTAGTGATCTGATTTGAGTCTCGCTTCCGGAGCCGCGCAGTCACACGCTGAACCGGACGCCAGCACCCTATTTTCTCGCCCCGACCCAAGGTACCCGGATCGGAGCCAGCCCATGTAATTATCTTTGCAGCCGGGAGGATTCAGATTGCTCTGTCACCCCCTTGCCCAGCCCATCGGCCTGCTGTTGCAAAGCTCACTGGCAATTAAGCAGCGAGTGCGAAACGTTCGTCGTTTGCAGTTAGTTTGTTTGAATCTGTTTTACGAGCGCATTCAGCTCGACATGCCCCGCTGCGATTCCGAACCCACGTCGAAACCAGTGCAGCCCCAAGCCCTCCATTCTAGGCCTGCTTGAGTACCTGCAAGAGATCCAGGGGTGAAGCGATGGCCGCATGCGCCTGCCAGAGGGTGGCGTCGGCCTCTTCGCCCAGGTAGCCGTAAGTCGCCGCGACCGTCTGCATTCCCGCTGCTCGCCCCGCCAGGATGTCGCGATAGTCGTCGCCCACATAGATGCACCGGGCCGGATCGATACCCAGCCGACGCGCCGCTTCAAACAAGGGCTCGGGATGCGGCTTTGCGAAAGGCGTGGTGTCGCCACTGATGATGGCGCCGGCACTTGCGAACAGCGGAATGGAGCGCGTCAGCGGCACGGTGAAGCGCTCCGACTTGTTGGTCACCACGCCCCAGCCGAGCCCGCGCGCGCACAGGGCCCCGACCAGCTCGGGCACGCCGTCGAAGATGAAGGTGTTCGCCAGCATGCGCGTCTCGTAGTTTACATAGAACTCCTCGCGCAACTCCTCGAACTCCGCCGCCTCGGGCGTGATGCCGAAGGCGATTCCCAACATGCCCCGGGCGCCCGCCCCGGCCATCGGCCGGTACAGCGACGAATCCAGCGAAGGCATGCCGCGATCGGTGCGCATCTTGTCAGCGGCCGCGCCCAGGTCGGGCGCGCTGTCGATCAGCGTGCCGTCGAGGTCGAACAGCACGGCTTGGACTTCTTGGAATGGCATCACGGGGTGGCAGGCGGTCGTTGGGTCGCAAACATGTAGTTGACGCTGGTGTCATCGTTGAGCCAGTACCGACGCGTGATCGGGTTGTGCTGCAGGCCCCGGGTTTCCCGCAGCACCAGACCGGCTGCGCGACAGTGCGCCGCGAGTTCGCTCGGACGGATCAGCTTCTGGTATTCGTGCGTGCCGCGCGGCAGCATGTTGAGCAGGTATTCAGCGCCGACGATGGCCAGCATGAACGCCTTGAGATTGCGGTTGATGGTCGAGAAGAACACCCAACCACCCGGCTTCACCAGCGTCGCGCAGGACCGCACGACCGAAGCCGGGTCCGGGACGTGCTCCAGCATCTCCATGCAAGTGACCACGTCGAACGCGCCCGGTGCCTCCGCCGCAATCGCCTCGGCGCTCACCTCACGGTACTTGACGTTGCGCGTGCCGGCTTCCAGCGCGTGCAGTTGCGCGACCTTGAGCGCCTTGGTGGCCAGGTCGATGCCGAGCACGTCGGCGCCCTTTCGCGCCATCGAATCGGCTAGGATACCGCCGCCACAACCGACGTCCAGCACGCGCTTGTCACCGATCGGGGAAATTCCGTCAATCCAGTCAAGCCGCAATGGATTGATTTCGTGAAGCGGCCGGAATTCGCTCTCCAGATCCCACCAGCGATGTGCCAGTTCCGAGAACTTGGCCAATTCGGCCGGATCGGCATTCAAACTATTAGTCATCTCGCGATTATGAATGGCGCATAAAAAAACCCCGCCGTGGCGGGGTTCCTCAAGATCCTTGCGGATTGCTTAGTTGGCGCGGGTACCGACGACTTCGATTTCCACGCGACGGTTCTTGGCGCGACCTTCCTTGGTGCGGTTGTCCGCAACAGGTTGCTTCTCGCCCTTGCCTTCGGTGTAGACGCGGTTGCGTTCGATGCCCTTCGAGACCAAGTAGGCCTTGACAGCTTCTGCGCGGCGGACCGACAGGCGTTGGTTGTAGGCGTCAGAGCCGATCGAGTCGGTGTGGCCGACGGCGATGATGACTTCGAGGTTCACGCCCTTGATCTTCGAGACCAGATCGTCCAGCTTGGCGCGGCCTTCCGGCTTCAGGACCGACTTGTCGAAGTCGAAGAACGCGTCAGCAGCGAAGGTGACCTTCGAAGCGACTGGCGGTGCCGGCGGCGGTGGGACGACCGCTGCAGCCGGCGGGGGTGCAGGAGGACGAGCGGGAACCAGAGCACCGTCGCAACCGACAGCAGCGGTGGCAGGCGTCCAGTTCGCATCGCGCCAGCACAGTTCGTTCGTGCCGTTCTTCCAGACCAGTTGTCCGGCGCTGTCTTGCCAGTTGTCGATCACAGGGCCGCCGTTTGCTGCGGTGACACGAGTCTGCGCGCCGGCGGCAGTGGCGAGCGCAGCGACTGCAAACATCATCGCCACTTTATTCAGTTTCTTCATGGTTCTCCTCTTGGGGAAAAAGCCGCAGCCGCGCTGCGAATCAAGGACGCTTTAAGTGACCACCACCCAAAACGTTGGGACGATTCTGCCACAGGGACCTTGGCAAACAGGCCGCCGCAGCCCCCGGAATCGCCGGACGGCGCCCGAATAGCCGCCTTGTGTTGCTGCGGTGCGACACCCGTCGGGGCGTAAAATTTCGCCTCCTTGCTGTCTGCGTGCCGCTCATGACCTCGTTCGCCAAAGAAACCTTACCTATTAGTCTCGAAGAGGAGATGCGTCGCAGTTACCTCGATTACGCGATGAGCGTGATCGTCGGCCGCGCCCTTCCGGATGCCCGGGATGGCCTCAAACCGGTGCATCGTCGCGTGCTCTACGCGATGCATGAGCTCAACAACGACTGGAACCGGCCCTACAAGAAGTCCGCCCGTATCGTCGGCGACGTGATCGGCAAGTACCACCCGCATGGCGACCAGTCGGTCTACGACACCATCGTGCGGATGGCGCAGAACTTCTCGATGCGCCACATGCTGGTGGACGGTCAGGGCAATTTCGGTTCTGTCGACGGCGACCAGGCCGCAGCGATGCGCTATACCGAAATCCGCCTCGCCAAAATTGCGCATGAAATGCTCGGCGATATCGACAAGGAAACGGTCGATTTTCAGGACAATTACGACGGCTCTGAAAAAGAGCCCGCGGTATTGCCGAGCAAGCTGCCAAATCTGCTGGTCAATGGCGCTGGAGGCATTGCGGTGGGCATGGCCACCAACATCCCGCCGCACAACCTGAACGAGGTCGTCGACGCCTGCCTGCACCTGCTGCGCCACCCCGACGCCAGCATCGACGACCTAATGGAGATCGTGCCCGCGCCCGACTTCCCCACGGCCGGCATCATCTACGGGATCAACGGCATCAAGGAAGGCTATCGCACCGGTCGCGGCAAGGTCGTGATGCGCGCGCGCTGCCACTTCGAGGATATCGATCGCGGCCAGCGGCAGGCCATCATCGTCGACGAGTTGCCCTACCAGGTGAACAAGAAGACGCTGCAGGAGCGCATGGCCGAGCTGGTGCACGAGAAGAAGATCGAAGGCATCAGCCACATCCAGGACGAGTCCGACAAGTCGGGCATGCGGCTGGTGATCGAACTGAAGCGCGGCGAGGTGCCGGAGGTCGTCCTCAACAACCTCTACAAGCAGACGCAGCTGCAAGACACCTTCGGCATGAACATGGTGGCGCTGGTCGACGGCCAGCCCAAGCTGTGCAACCTGAAGGACCTGATCCAGGTCTTCCTGCAGCACCGCCGCGAAGTCGTCACACGCCGCACCGTGTTCAACCTGCGCAAGGCCCGGGAACGCGGCCACGTGCTGGAAGGCCTGGCGGTCGCGCTGGCCAACATCGACGACTTCATCGCGATCATCCGCAATGCCCCGACCCCGCCGGTCGCGAAGGCCGAGCTGATGACGCGCCGCTGGGACAGCAAGCTGGTGCGCGAGATGCTCACGCGCACCCGCGCAGACGGCGGCGTGGTGAATGCGGACGACTACCGTCCCGATGGCCTCGAAGCCGAGTTCGGCATGGGCGGCGACGGCCTCTACCGCCTGTCGGAAACGCAAGCGCAGGAAATCCTGCAGATGCGCCTGCAACGCCTGACCGGTCTGGAGCAGGACAAGATTGTCGTCGAGTACAAGGAAGTGATGGCGGAGATCGAGGACCTGCTCGACATCCTGGCCAAGCCGGAGCGCGTCTCGATCATCATCGGCGACGAGTTGGGCACCATCCGGACCGAGTTCGGCCAGACCAAGCTGGGCGCCCGCCGCAGTCAGGTCGAGCACAGCGCCTTCGACCTCTCGACTGAAGACCTGATCACGCCGACCGACATGGTCGTCACGCTCTCGCACAGCGGCTACATCAAGAGCCAGCCATTGGGCGAATACCGCTCCCAGAAGCGCGGCGGCCGCGGCAAGCAGGCCACAGCCACCAAGGAAGACGACTGGATCGACCAGCTCTTCATCGCCAACACGCACGACTACCTCCTGTGCTTCTCCAACCGCGGCCGGCTCTACTGGCTCAAGGTGTGGGAAGTGCCGGCGGGTTCGCGCGGCTCGCGCGGGCGGCCGATTGTCAACATGTTCCCGCTGCAGGAAGGCGAGAAGATCAACGTCGTGCTGGCCTTGACCGGCGAGAAGCGCACCTTCCCGGCCAACCAATACGTGTTCATGGCCACCTCGATGGGCACGGTCAAGAAGACCACGCTCGACGAGTTCAGCAACCCGCGCAAGGCCGGCATCATCGCGGTCGACCTCGATCCGGGCGACTACCTGATCGGCGCCGCGCTGACGGACGGCGCACACGATGTGATGCTGTTCTCCGACGGCGGCAAGGCGGTGCGCTTCGACGAGAACGACGTGCGCCCGATGGGCCGCAATGCCCGCGGCGTGCGCGGCATGATGCTGGAAGACACACAGGGCGTGATCGCCATGCTGGTTGCCGAGGACGAGCAGCAGAGCGTGCTGACCGCCACGGAAAATGGTTACGGTAAACGTACAAGCATTACCGAATACACGCGTCATGGCCGGGGAACCAAAGGCATGATTGCGATTCAACAAAGCGAGCGCAATGGGAAGGTCGTCGCGGCGACGCTGGTTCATGCCGACGACGAGATCATGCTGATCACCGACAAGGGTGTTCTGGTGCGAACCCGGGTCGCGGAAATCCGCGAACTGGGCCGTGCCACGCAAGGCGTCACGCTGATCGGACTCGACGAAGGCGCAAAGCTCAGCGGGCTGCAGCGCATCGTGGAGAACGACGCCAACACCGACGCCGACTCCAATCCCGAAGAAACCAATCCAACATCCTGAACGGAAACTGCCGAATGAAAAAACTCAAGCTCGCCATCCTCGCCACCGCCATGGCCGCCACCAGCTCCATCGGCTGGGCACAAGACGGCAAGGCCGCCCTGGTCAAGCAATTCATCGACCTGCAACGTCCCGGCATCGAAGTGTTGGCACGCGTGCTCGTCGAAGACTCCAGCGCCCAGATCGCACAAGCCGGCTCGGGCTACCTGCAAACCCAGGTGCCGGCCGAGAAACGCGAGGCAGCAGCCAAGGCGGCCGACGCCGAGCTCAAGAAGTATTTCGACGACGCCTACCCCTACGTGCGTGACAAGGCCGTGGCATTGGCCCCTGGCGCGCTGGGCCCGGTCCTGAGCGAAACCTTCACTGAAGACGAACTCAAGCAACTGATCGCCTGGCTGCAATCGCCACTCAGCAAGAAGTACGAAGAAGTCAATCCCAAGCTTCGCGATGCCCTGACCAAACAGCTCGTGGCCGAAACCAAGCCGACCATCGAGCCGAAGATGCGCGCACTGGATGCCGCCGTGGCCAAGGCCCTCGGCGCACCCACCGGCCCGGCCCCGGCCGCGGCTGGCAAGGCGCCCGCCAAGAAGTGATGCCCGCAGCGGGCAAGCGTCCATACAACTTCTCCGCCGGCCCGGCTGCCATGCCGGAAGCCGTGCTGCGCCGCGCCGCCGACGAAATGCTCGACTGGCAGGGCAGCGGCATGGGCGTGATGGAGATGAGCCATCGCGGCAAGGAGTTCGGCATCATCCTGGCGCAGGCGGAAAGCGACCTGCGTGCCTTGCTGGCGATCCCCGAGCACTTCCACGTCCTGTTCATGCAGGGCGGTGGGCTCGGCGAGAACGCCATCGTGCCGCTCAATCTGTCGCGCGGCACCCAGGCCGACTTCGTGATCACCGGCAGCTGGAGCATCAAGTCGCACAAGGAAGCGCAGCGCTATTGCGACGCGCGCATCGCTGCGACCAATGCCGCTGACTGCCACACGGCGCTGCCTGATGCGGCCAGCTGGCAGCTCGGTGCCGATGCCTCGTATGTACACGTCTGCACCAACGAGACCATCAACGGCATCGAATTCCAGGAGTTGCCCGACCTGGCTGCGCTGGGCAGCAACGCGCCGCTGGCAATCGATTTCTCCTCGCACGTGGCTTCGCGCCCGGTCGACTGGAATCGCGTCGGGCTGGCCTTTGGCGGCGCGCAGAAGAACCTCGGCCCGGCCGGGCTCACGATCGTGGTCGTGCGCGACGACCTGCTCGGCCATGCGCTGAAGATCTGCCCGAGCGCCTTCAACTACAGGACGGTGGCCGACAACCAGTCCATGTACAACACCCCGCCGACCTGGGGCATCTACATGGCCGGACTCACCTTCCAGTGGCTGCGCGAGCAGACCGAAGGCGCGCTCACCGGCGTCGAGGCGATGGAGCAGCGCAACATCGCCAAGGCGAAGCTGCTCTATGACTTCATCGACGGCTCAAGCTTCTACCTGAACAAGGTGAGCCCGGATTGCCGCTCGCGCATGAACGTCCCCTTCTTCCTGGCCGACGAGAGCCGGAACGACGCCTTCCTGGCCAAGGCACGCGAGGCTGGCCTGTTGCAATTGAAGGGCCACAAATCGGTCGGTGGCATGCGGGCCAGCATCTACAACGCCATGCCGCTTTCGGGCGTGCAGGCGCTGGTCGACTGCATGCGAGAATTTGAGCAATCGCATGCCTGACAACGCCCCACCCCCTTCTCCCAATCCCGTCGACAACTCTGCCAGCCTGGCCGGGTTGCGCGTGCAGATCGACGCGCTCGACCAGAAGCTCCTCAGCCTGCTGAACGAGCGCGCCCATGTCGCCGAACTGGTCGGCGAGATCAAGAAGCGCGAGGGCACGCCCTACTTCCGGCCCGACCGTGTCGCGCAGGTCATCGACAAGATGGAGCGCAGCAATCCGGGGCCGCTGAAGGCTCCCCACGTGGCGGCCATCTGGCGCGAGATCATGTCGGCCTGCCTCGCGCTCGAGTCGCCGCAACGCGTGGCGGTGCTCGGACCCGAAGGCACCTTTTGCGAGCAGGCCGCCATCGAATTCTTCGGCGGCGCGGCCGACCTGGTCTATTGCGCCAACTTCGACGAAGTGTTCCATGCGACCGCCAGCGGCAGCGCGCAGTACGGCGTGGTGGGCGTGGAGAACTCGAACGAAGGCGTGGTCACGCGCTCGCTCGACATGTTCCTGCATACGCCGACGCACGTGGTCGGCGAAGTCAGCCTTCTGGTGCGTCACAACCTGATGCGCAAGGAAAACACGCTTGACGGCGTCGAGGCGGTGCTCGCCCATCCGCAAGCGCTGGCGCAGTGCCAGAGCTGGCTGTCCAAGCACCTGCCGGGTGTCGAACGACGCGCGGTGTCGAGCAACGCCGAGGGTGCGCGGCTTGCCGCAGAGAATCCGGCCTGGGCAGCACTGGCGAGCGAGCGCGCCGCGACCCGCTTCGGCCTGCACATCGTGGCCCATGCGATTCAGGACGACGCCTACAACCGCACCCGCTTCGCCATCATCTGCCTGCCGCAGACGTTGGCCATGCCGCCGGCCTCCGGGCGTGACTGCACCAGCCTCATCGTCTCGGTGCCAAACCGTCCGGGCGCGGTGCATGACCTGCTGGTGCCGCTGAAGACCAATGGCGTGTCGATGACGCGCTTCGAGTCGCGTCCGGCGCGCACGGGGCAGTGGGAGTACTACTTCTACATCGATCTCGACGGTCATCCGTCGCAACCGCACGTCGCGGCCGCACTGGCCGAGTTGCGAACCCTCTGCGCCTTCTACAAGGTGCTGGGCGCCTACCCCGTGACCGCCTGAAACCCATCTCCTCATGGTCGAGCAACTTGGACTGATCGGCTGCGGCCTGATAGGTGGCTCCTTCTCGCTGGCGCTGAAGAAAGCCAAGCTGGTCAAGCGGGTGGTCGGCTACAGCAAGTCGCCTTCGACCACCGAACGCGCGAAGCAACTCGGCGCCATCGACGTGGCGGCACCCTCGGCCCTGCTGGCCGTGTCGGGCGCCGACCTGGTGCTGATCGCAGTGCCGGTCTCCGCCTCCGAGGCCACCTTCAAGGCCATCCGCCACGGCATCTCGGACGGCACGCTCGTCATGGACGTGGGCTCGACCAAGGGCGACGTGATCGAGGCGGCGCGGCGCGGCTTGCAAGAGCAATTCGGCTGCTTCGTGCCGGCGCACCCGATCGCCGGCAAGGAGGTCTCGGGCATCGAGCATGCGGAAGCAGGCCTGTTCAAGGGCCGGCAGGTGGTGCTGACGCCGGTCAAGGCCACGCGCCGCTCGCTGGTGCAGACCGCGACACGCACTTGGACGGCTGTCGGCGCGGACGTCGTGCAGATGTCGCACGAAGACCATGACAGCGCATTTGCCGCCGTCAGCCACCTGCCTCATCTGCTGGCCTTCGCCTTCATCAACGGCATCGCGGGACAGGAGAACGGCGAGCGCTTCCTGCGTCTGGCAGGGCCGGGCTTTCGCGATTTCTCGCGTATCGCGGCCAGCGACCCGGCCGTCTGGCGCGACATCCTGCTGGCCAACCGCGAACAAGTGCTGGCCCAGGCCCGCAGCTTCCGCGAGGCGCTCGAAAGCCTTGAACTCATGGTGGCCACCGGCGACGCGACAGGCCTTGAGAACGCCATCGAATCGGCCCGGCGTGTGCGCACCCAATGGCAATCCGGCGGCGCCACGACTGCCGACTGAACATGTTCTCCACTGAATTTCTCGACATTCCGCCGTTGACGGAGGCGGCCGGTACGGTTCGCCTGCCGGGTTCCAAGAGTATTTCCAACCGCGTGCTGCTGCTGGCCGCGCTGGCCAGCGGCACGACCACGGTGCACGACCTGCTCGACTCCGACGACACCCGCGTGATGCTCACCGCGCTGGCGCAACTGGGCTGCACCATCGAGCAGGGCGATGGCTCGCTGCGGATCACCGGACTCGGCGGCAAGCTGTCGACGCCGCAAGCCAAGCTGTTCATGGGCAACGCGGGCACCGCGATGCGACCGCTGACGGCGGCGCTGTCCTTGCTGGGCGGCGATTTCGAACTCAGCGGCGTGCCGCGCATGCACGAGCGGCCGATCGGCGACCTGGTCGACGCGCTGACCCAACTCGGCTGCCACATCGACTACCTGGGCAACCCGGGCTATCCGCCGCTTCGTATCCATCCTGTAACGTTGCAGTCGCTGCAACTCGACATGCCGATCCGCGTGCGCGGCGACGTGTCTAGCCAGTTCCTCACCGCCTTGCTGATGGCGCTGCCGCTGGCGAGCCACCACGACATCAAGATCGACGTGGTCGGCGAGCTGATCTCCAAGCCATACATCGAGATCACGCTCAACCTGCTGGCGCGCTTCGGTATCCATGTGCGGCGCGAAGGCTGGCAACGGTTCACGATTCCGGCGGGGAGCCGGTACCAGTCCCCGGGCGAAATCCATGTCGAGGCCGACGCATCGTCCGCGAGCTACTTCATTGCGCTCGGCGCAATCGCCAGTGAAGGCTTGCGGATCGAGGGCGTGGGCGCCGAGTCGATCCAGGGCGACATCCGCTTCGTCGAGGCCGCCGCGCAGATGGGCGCGCAGATCCAGAGCGGACCGAACTGGCTGCAGGTTTCTCGGGGCGCGTGGCCCTTGAAGGCGATCACGCTGGACTGCAACCACATCCCGGACGCCGCCATGACGCTGGCCGTGATGGCGCTGTATGCCGACGGGCCTACCACGCTGACCAACATCGCGAGCTGGCGCGTCAAGGAAACCGATCGCATCGACGCGATGGCCAACGAATTAGCCAAGCTCGGCGCGAAGGTCGAGGCGGGGCCGGACTTCATCCGCGTGTTTCCGCTCGCGGCCAAGGGCTGGCGCGCGGCGAGCATCAAGACTTACGACGACCATCGGGTGGCCATGTGCTTCTCGCTCGCGGCCTTCAATCCGGCGTCGATCCCGGTCCGGATCCTCGACCCGCATTGCGTGGCCAAGACCTTTCCCGATTACTTCGAGACGCTGTTCTCAGTGGTCAGGCCGCTCAGCGTGCCGGTGATCTGCATCGACGGCCCGACCGCCTCCGGCAAGGGCACGCTGGCCGTGGAAGTCGCGCATGACCTGGGCTACCACTACCTGGATTCCGGCGCGCTGTACCGAGTCACCGGCCTGGCCATGCGCCGCGCCGGGCTGGAGGCCGACCCTGCGCACGAAACGCAGATCGCCGATCTGGCCCGCACCCTTCCGCTGCGCTTCGACGCCGGCAAGGCGATGCTCGCCGGCGAGGATGTGACCGACGAGATCCGCTCGGAAGCCGCCGGCATGGACGCTTCCCGCGTTTCCGCCCTGCCCGCCGTGCGCTCGGCCCTGAAAGACCTTCAGATCAGCTTCCGCAAGCTGCCGGGTCTGGTCGCCGACGGCCGCGACATGGGCACGGTGATCTTCCCGGACGCGCCACTCAAGGTTTTCCTGACGGCCAGCGCCGCCCAGCGCGCCGAGCGACGGCATAAGCAGTTGATTTCAAAGGGAATTCAGACTACACTCGACAGTCTTCGCTCCGATTTGGAAGCACGAGACCTGCGCGATTCATCCCGCAGCGTCGCGCCCCTCAAGCCGGCAGAAGATGCCCGCCGCCTGGACAACTCCAATCTGTCGATCGAGCAATCGGTCGACCAGGTCTTGAACTGGTGGCAGCAAGCACAACCTTTCCAGGCGGCCCCGACAAAGGCCAGCCCCTGAAAAGGTAGTCAGTACAGCCCACCGGTCCGCCGGAGGGTATTTCGGTCCAGCAGGTCCCCGCCGCGCGACAGCGCATCGGCTTGCTGGTTTTTGCAACTCAACCGGGCCCCAAGCCCACAACCGCCGTCTACAGATCCAAGCCAGTGGCAATGGTGCTGCTGCAAACCCTGCCTGACGGAAGGAACATACATGTCTGAATCTTTTGCCGACCTATTCGAAGAATCCCTGAAGCGTTCCGAAATGCGCACCGGCGAGGTCATCACCGCCGAAGTCGTGCGTGTCGAACACAACCACGTCGTGGTCAACGCAGGCCTCAAGTCCGAAGCCTACGTGCCGATCGAAGAGTTCAAGAACGACAAGGGTGAACTCGAAGTCCAGGCCGGCGATTTCGTTTCCGTTGCGATCGGCAGCGTTGAAAACGGCTACGGCGACACCATCCTCTCGCGCGACACCGCCAAGCGTCTGGCTTCGTGGCTCGCCCTGGAGAAGGCACTCGAATCGGGCGACTTCGTCACCGGCACGACCAGCGGCAAGGTCAAGGGCGGCCTCACGGTCCTCGTCAACGGCATCCGCGCGTTCCTGCCGGGCTCGCTGATCGACACGCGTCCGATCAAGGACCTGACCCCGTACGAAAACAAGACCCTCGAGTTCAAGGTCATCAAGCTCGACCGCAAGCGCAACAACGTCGTGTTGTCGCGTCGTGCCGTGGTCGAAGCCAGCATGGGCGAAGAACGCGCCAAGCTGATGGAAACCCTGAAGGAAGGCGCTGTTGTCCGCGGCGTGGTCAAGAACATCACCGAATACGGTGCGTTCGTGGACCTCGGCGGCATCGACGGCCTGCTGCACATCACCGACATGGCATGGCGCCGTGTCCGCCACCCGAGCGAAGTGGTGCAAGCCGGTCAGGAAATCACCGCCAAGATCCTCAAGTTCGACACGGAAAAGAACCGCGTCTCGCTGGGTCTCAAGCAAATGGGCGACGACCCGTGGATGGGCGTTTCGCGCCGCTACCCGCAATCGACCCGCCTGTTCGGCAAGGTCACGAACATTGCCGACTACGGCGCGTTCGTCGAACTCGAACCCGGCATCGAAGGCCTGGTGCACGTCTCCGAAATGGACTGGACCAACAAGAACATCGCTCCGAACAAGATCGTCTCGCTGGGCGATGAAGTCGAAGTCATGGTCCTGGAAATCGACGAAGACAAGCGCCGCATCAGCCTGGGCATGAAGCAGTGCAAAGCCAACCCGTGGCAAGAGTTCGCGCAAAACACCAAGCGCGGCGACCGCGTCAAGGGCCCGATCAAGTCGATCACCGACTTCGGCGTGTTCGTGGGTCTGGCTGCCGGCATCGACGGCCTGGTTCACCTGTCCGACCTCTCGTGGAACGAAGCCGGCGAAACCGCCGTTCGCAACTACAAGAAGGGCCAGGAAGTCGAAGCGCTCGTGTTGGCAGTCGACGTGGACCGCGAACGCATCAGCCTCGGCATCAAGCAACTCGACAGCGACCCCTTCACGACGTTCACCACCGTGAACGACAAGGGCCAAGTCGTGACCGGCAAGGTTAAGACCGTGGACGCTCGCGGCGCTGAAATCGACCTCGGCGACGACATCATCGGCTACCTGCGCGCCAGCGAAATCTCCCGCGACCGCGTGGAAGATGCACGCAACGTGCTGAAGGAAGGCGACGAAGTCACGGCCGTGGTGGTGAACGTGGATCGCAAGACCCGCAACATCCAGCTGTCGATCAAGCAGAAGGACATGGCCGACGAACAAGGCGCCATGGCCACGCTGAGCCAACAGTCGTCGCGTGAAAACGCCGGCACCACCAGCCTGGGCGCCCTGCTGCGCGCCAAGCTGGACAACAACGACAACAAGTAATTTCGAATCCGGATCGGCCGTGCAAGCGGCAGGTCCGGAGAAGAAATCAATTGCCGTCGGACGGGACAGACTGGTGGGCGTTAAGCTCGCCGCTCTGTCCCTTTTTTTGCCTCCCAGTTTCCTGCCGTCATGACCCCCACGCTCATCACTTCGTGTATCGCTGCCCCCCGGGGGGGCCCAGTGCCCTTCGGGCGGCCGGGCGGGCACTGAATCCATGACCCGCTCCGACCTCGTCGAAGAACTCGCCGCCCGCTTTGCGCAACTGACGCACCGCGACGCCGAGTACGCCGTCAAGACCATCCTCGATGCCATGGGCGATGCCCTGGTGCGCGGACACCGGATCGAGATCCGTGGCTTCGGCAGCTTCTCGGTGAGCCGCCGGCCACCGCGCATCGGACGCAACCCGCGCTCAGGTGAAAGCGTTCAGGTGCCCGAGAAGCGCGTGCCGCACTTCAAACCCGGCAAGGCCTTGCGCGAAGCCGTGGACGCCCGCACCGCCGAGCTCGACGCGCAAGCGCAACGCACCAAGCCCTGACGCCGGCAGGCAGGCACCAAACTAGAATCGGGCCGCCAACGGGGAACCCGATGAAATACATCCTGTGGCTGCTCAAGGCAGCCATTTTTTTTACCCTCTTCGCGTTTGCGCTGAACAACCAGCACGATGCGACGGTGAACTTTTTCTTCGGCACCTACTGGCGCGCGCCACTGGTGCTGGTGGTGCTCGTGGCCTTTGCAGGCGGGCTGGTGGTGGGCGCGCTCGGGATGCTGCCGGGCTGGTGGAAGCACCGCAGCGGCGCCGCGAACCAGCGACTTGCTGAATCCTCCGCCACGCCGACCACCATGGCTGCGCCGACGCCTTCCGCGTCCGGCGACGCTGTAGCCGCGGCACCCACCGCCGACCTCCCCATCGTGCGCCAACATGGACTTTGACTACACATGGCTGCTCGCGGGCCTGCCGCTGGCGTTCGTCCTCGGCTGGCTGGCTTCGCGCTTCGACTTGCGGCAGTTGAAGATGGAGAACCGCCAAGCGCCCAAGGCCTACTTCCGTGGGCTCAATTTCTTGCTGAACGAGCAGCAGGACAAGGCCATCGACGCCTTCATCGAGGCGGTGCAGAACGACCCCGATACGCAGGAACTGCACTTTGCGCTCGGCAATCTGTTCCGGCGTCGTGGCGAATACCAGCGCGCGGTACGCGTACATGAACACCTGCTGGGTCGTGGTGACCTGAGTCGGGACGACCGCGATCGAGCGCAGCATGCCCTGGCACAGGACTTCCTCCGCGCCGGCCTGCTCGACCGGGCCGAGGCAGCCTTGCAGAAACTGGAAGGCACGCGCTACGAGACCGAGGCGCGGCTGGCCCTGCTGGCCATCTACGAACGCTCGCGCGAATGGGCACAGGCCGCGATGGTGGCGCAGAGGCTCGACGAATCGGACCAGGCCAGCTATGCCACGCGCCGCGCGCACCACCTGTGCGAGCAGGCGGCGGAACGGACTGCAGCAGGCGACCTCGATGCGGCCGGCGAGCTGTTGCGGCAGGCGGTGGAACTGGCGCCGCAGGCGCCGCGGCCTGCCATCGACACGGCCAATCTACAGTTGCGCAACGGCGAGGCTGCCGCGTTCGATACGCTGGCCAACCTCTGCGAGGTTGCGCCGCTGGCCTTGCCCCTCTTTGCGGCTGCCTTGCAGCAGTCCGCCGTCGCCTCGCAACGCACCGGTGAAGCGATCGCGCTGCTGCAGCGGCGCTATGCCGCGTCACCTTCGATCGACGTGCTGGAAGCGATCATCGCGATGGGCGGGAACCCGAAGGTGCCCGACCAGGACCAGCCCGCGGATGCGCCGCCTGAGCCTCGCGACGGCTACATCGCGCACCTGGCGCACCACCCTTCACTGGTGGCCGCTTCGCGCTGGCTCTCCGGCGAGCACTTCACGCGCGAGCAGTTCCACCCGCAGGTGCAACGCGCACTCGACCAGGCGACGCGTCCGCTGATGCGCTATCGCTGCGCGGCTTGCGGCTTCGAGGCCCACCAGTATTTCTGGCACTGCCCGGGCTGCCAGGCGTGGGACAGCTATCCGCCGCGTCGCGTCGAGGAACTGTAGTCCTGCCGTCGCCGAGGCTGGTCAACGAATCGGCTACCGACTCCGTTGAAAACAGGCTGTCGCGCGCCTTGGCGCCCGACAGCTTCACATCAAACAAATCAGGGAGTGTTTCCAATGTTCAAGAAAATTGCGACCGCGTTTGTCGGCGCGCTGCTTGCCGTTTCGTCGTTCGCTGCAGTCGAGGCCAACAAGGGCACCGCCGCCGAACTCGATAGCCTGAAGGGCGTCGGCCCCGCCATGTCCAAGCGCATCGTCGATGCGCGCGCGCAAGGCGAGTTCAAGGACTGGGCCGACTTCATGCACCGCGTCAAGGGTGTGAAGGACAAGTCGGCGGCAAAGCTGTCGAGTGAAGGCCTCACGATCAACGGTCAGGCCTTCACGCCGGCGTCCAAGGACGAGGGCAAGAAGAAGAGCGGCAAGAGCGCCGCAAGCGAGCCGGCCGCTACCTCGGCGGCAACGGCTTCTGCGCCTCCTGCAACCACGCCTGCCGCTACACCTGCTGCATCCCCAGCCGCCAGCGGCCCGGCGATGAAGGCCGCCGTGACCCCCGTCGTGGTCCAGGCAGCCCCGGCCGTTGCCGGTGCGGCGACTGCGGCAGCCCCGGCCGCAAAGGCCGCATCGGGCAAATAAGCCGCGCACCCGCTGACCGCATCGAGCCGCCTTCGGGCGGCTTTTTCGCATCCGTCAGCGATGCAATCCAATGTGAGTTGGCCCTCGCGTGGCAGGGAAACACCTCAACAGTGGCCCGATATTTGCACGTAATCTCGGCGACGCATGTCCATTTCATACCCGTTTCTGGAGAGTCCATGATTCGCAAGTTCAGCATCGCCTTTGCCGGCCTCACCCTTGCTGCCACGTCGATGGCGCAGGTCAAGTGGGACCTCCCGACGGCATACCCGGCGACCAACTACCACACCGAGAACATTGCGCAGTTTGCGAAGGACGTGGATGCGGCCACCGGCGGCAAGGTGAAGGTTGCAGTGCATGCCAACGCTTCGCTGTTCAAGGCGCCCGAGATCAAGCGCGCCGTGCAGAGCGGCCAGGCACAGGCCGGCGAGATCCTGCTGGCCAACTTCGCCAACGAGAACCCCATCTACGCACTCGACGGCGTGCCCTTCGTCGCGACGACCTATCCCGAGGCGAAGAAGCTCTACGCCGCATCCAAGCCCGCCATTGAAAAACTGCTGGCAGCGCAGGGCATCAAGCTGCTGTTCGTGGTGCCATGGGCGCCACAAGGCATCTACTCCAAGAAGGAGATCGGTTCGGTGGCGGATTTGCGCGGCATCAAGTGGCGCGCCTACAGCCCGGCCACGGCCAAGATCGCGGAACTGGTCGGCGCGCAGCCCGTGCAAATCCAGCAGGCCGAACTCAGCGCCGCCATGGCCACGGGCGTGATCGAAAGCTACATGAGCTCGGGCTCGACCGGCTACGACACCAAGACCTATGAAAGCCTCAAGAACTTCTACGACACGCAGGCCTGGATCCCCAAGAACGCGGTGCTGGTGAACGCCAAGTCCTTCGACGCACTCGACGCCTCGGCCAAGGCCGGCGTGCTCAAGGCAGCGGCCGACGCAGAGGCGCGAGGCTGGAAAGTGGCCGAAGAGAAGAACACCGAATACAAGCGCCTGCTGACCGAGCGGGGCATGAAGATCCACAAGCCCTCGCCCAAGCTCGACGCCGACATGCGCCAGGTAGGCGGCATCATGCAGGCCGACTGGCTGAAGGCTGCCGGCGCGGATGGCGCTGCGATCATCGACGCTTACAAGAAGCCATGATGAAGCGCCCGCCCACCCTGCTTCGCGTATCGCTGAAGACCGAGGGGGCACTGGCCCCTTGGACAGCCCGGACGGAGACCTGAACCATGCGCCGCCTGCTGGACCGCCTCTACGACGGGGCGGGCGCGGTTGCCGCGTTCTGCGTTTTTCTCATCTTCGTGCTGATGATCGTGGCCGGCGTCGGCCGGCAGGTGAACTGGCATGTGAGCGGGCTCAATGACGTGGTGGCCTGGCTGTGCGCCTCGGCCGCCTTCTTCGCGATGGCCCATGCGTTCCGGCACGGGGACTTCGTGCGGGTGACGCTGGTGCTCGACAAGCTCAGCCCGAAGATGCGACGCGCGCTCGATGTCACCTGCCTGCTGATCGCCTCCGTGGCCGTGGCCTACCTCACTTATTCGGCGACCAGCTTCACGTGGGAGAGCTACGAGTTCGCCGAGATGGCCACCGGGCTGGTGGTGATCCCGATCTGGATTCCGCAATCGGCGTTCGTGGTGGGCTGCTGGCTGCTGCTGATCGCGATGGTCGACGAACTAGTCGGTGTGGTGCTGGGCCACAAGCCCAGCTACCAGCGCGCCATCGAAGAGCGCCATGCCGCGGGCGACTTCTCCTCCGACGTGTAGGCCACCTACCATGACCGAAACCTTGTGGATGGGCGGGCTGCTGCTCGTCATCATGCTGGTGCTGCTGGCGGGCGGCGTGTGGATCGCCATGACGCTGGCGATCGTCGGCTGGGTCGGACAGGCCTTCTTCACCAGCACCTTGCCGGCGAAGAACCTGTTCTCGTCCTTCTGGGAAAGCAACGCGAGCTGGGAACTGGCGGCGCTGCCGCTCTTCATCTGGATGGGTGAAATCCTGTTCCGTACCAAGCTCAGCGAAGAGATGTTCGACGGACTGCGGCCCTGGCTCAACCGCGTGCCGGGCCGGTTGATGCACACGACCATCCTTGGCTGCGGGGTGTTCGGCTCGGTGTCTGGATCCTCGGCGGCCACCTGCGCGACCATCGCAAAGGTGGCACTGCCGGAACTCAAGCGCCGCGGCTATGACGAGCAGATGGCGATCGGCTCGCTCGCCACGGCCGGCACGCTGGGCATCCTGATCCCGCCGTCGATCACGATGGTGGTGTATGCCGTCGCGGCCGACGCGTCGATCATCCGCATCTTCCTCGCGGGCTTCCTGCCAGGCTTCCTGCTGATGCTGCTGTTCTCTGGCTACATCGCCTGGTGGAGCCTGCGCCATCCCGACAAGGTGCCGCCCCCGGACGCGCCGACCACGTTCATGGAGAAGATCCGCCTATCGGGCAACCTGATTCCCTGCGCGCTGCTCATCGTCTTCATCGTGTGGGTGCTGATCGCGGGCTGGGCCACCGCGACGGAATGCGCGGCATTCGGCGTGCTGGGTTCATTGGCGATCGCCGCCTGGGGCAAGAGCCTGAACTGGCAGAACTTCAAGGACGCGCTGATGGGCGCGACACGCACGAGTTGCATGATCATGTTCATCCTCGCGGGCGCGGCCTTCCTGACCAAGACCATGGCCTTCACCGGCATCCCGCGCGAGCTGGCCGAATGGGTCGACAGCATGCACTTGTCGCCCTATGCGCTGATCGGCGCGCTGGTGGTGGTCTACCTCGTGCTGGGCACGGCGCTCGACGGCATCTCGATGATCGTGCTGACCAGCGCGGTGGTGCTGCCGATGATCCAGAAGGCCGGCTTCGACCTGATCTGGTTCGGCATCTTCGTCGTCCTGCTGGTGGAGATCGCCGAAGTGACGCCGCCGGTGGGCTTCAATCTCTTCGTGCTTCAGAACATGACGGGGAAGGACAGCAACCTCATTGCCAAGGCGGCGATTCCGTTCTTCTTCTGCCTGGTGGTGTGCATCGCGCTCATCACGCTGTTCCCCGGCATCGTGACGGCCCTGCCTGACATGGTGATGGGCGCGGAGAAGTAAAGTCGCGGCATGCTGCTTCCGGTTGTTGCGATCTGCGTGGGCGCCTCGCTGGGCGCCCTTTCCCGATGGGGGTTGGCGCTCTGGCTTGGCGTTGGCGGCTTCATGCCCTGGGGCACGCTTGCGGCCAACCTGATCGGTGGCTACCTCATCGGCGTGATGGTCGCGATCTTCAGCGCCATGCCCGGCATCGACCCCGTGTGGCGACTGGCGATCGTCACCGGTTTTCTGGGCGGACTCACGACGTTCTCGACCTTCTCGGCAGAAGTGACGACGATGCTGATGGATGGCCGCGCAGGGACGGCGCTGATCACCGCGGGCAGCCATCTGATCGGGTCGCTGGTGCTGACCTGGCTGGGGATTCGCACCGTCCAACTCATCACTGCCTAGCCAAGCGCCGGTTTCTCAGCAGCATCGCGCGAGCGCGCAACCCATAATCCACCGCGATGCCCCTGGTCCTTCTTGTTGCACTCCCCTTCATCGCCAGCGCGCTGGCGGCAGCCATGCCGTCGGACGCGCGCAACCGGGAATCGACGCTGGCGGGTCTGGTCGCGCTGGGATGCGCGGCGCAGGTGGCCTGGCTGTTTCCCCGCATCGCCAGCGGAGAGGTGATCCGCGAGCGCTACGAATGGCTGCCCTCGCTCGGGCTCGACCTGGCCTTCCGGCTCGATGGCTTCGCGTGGCTGTTCTGCATGCTGGTGCTCGGCATTGGTGCGCTGGTGGTGCTCTATGCGCGCTACTACATGTCGCCGTCGGACCCGGTGCCGCGCTTCTTCTCGTTCTTCCTGGCCTTCATGGGCGCCATGATGGGCGTGGTGCTGTCGGGCAACCTGGTACAGATGGTGGTGTTCTGGGAACTGACCAGCCTGTTTTCCTTCCTCTTGATCGGCTACTGGCACCACCGCCGGGACGCAAGGCGCGGTGCGCGCATGGCGCTCACCGTGACCGGCGCGGGCGGGCTGTGCCTGCTGGCCGGGGTGCTGGTGCTGGGACGCATCGTCGGCAGCTACGACCTGGACGCGGTGCTGGCGTCCGGCGAGCGGATCCGCGCGCATGCGCTGTATGCGCCGATGCTGGTGCTGGTGCTGCTGGGCGCCTTCACCAAGAGCGCGCAGTTTCCGTTCCACTTCTGGCTGCCGCGCGCCATGGCCGCGCCGACGCCCGTTTCCGCCTACCTGCATTCGGCCACGATGGTGAAGCTGGGCGTGTTCCTGCTCGCGCGGCTGTGGCCCGTGTTGTCGGGCACGGAGCAATGGTTCTGGCTGGTCGGCGGGGCCGGCGCCATCACGCTGCTGCTGGGCGGCTTTGCCGCGATGTTCCAGCGCGACCTGAAGGCGCTGCTGGCCTATTCGACGATCTCGCACCTGGGGCTGATCGTGCTGCTGCTGGGGCTCAACTCCACGCTGGCTGCCGTGGCCGCGGTGTTCCACGTGATGAACCACGCGACCTTCAAGGCCTCGCTGTTCATGGCGGCCGGCATCATCGACCACGAGAGCGGCACACGCGACATCCGCAAGCTCAGCGGCCTGCTCAAGCTGATGCCGATCACCGGCGCGCTGGCGATCATCGCGAGCGCCGCGATGGCGGGCGTGCCGCTGCTCAACGGCTTCCTGTCGAAGGAAATGTTCTTCGCCGAGTCGGTGCTGGTCGACGCCACGCCCTGGGTCCAATGGACGCTGCCGGTCGTTGCCACGCTGGGCGGGATCTTCAGCGTCACCTACTCGTCCCGCTTCGTGTTCGACGTCTTCTTCGGTCCGCCCTGCGGTCCCGAGGTGCCGAAGACGCCGCACGAACCACCGCACTGGATGCGCGTGCCGGTCGAGTTGCTGGTGCTGCTGTGCCTGGTGGTGGGCGTGGCGCCGGCCTGGGCCATCGGCCCGCTGCTGGCCGCAGCTGCCCGGCCGGTGGTGGGCGGCGATCTGCCTGAATACAGTTTGGCGGTGTGGCACGGCTTCAACCTGCCGCTGCTGATGAGCTTCATCGCGCTGGCGGGCGGCGTCGCCTTGTTCCTGCTGCAGCGGCGACGGCGCGAACAAGGCGGGCTGGAGCGCACACCCTTCCTGCATCACTTCGACGGCCAGTGCATCTTCGAGAACATGATCGCGCGGATGAGCGAGGCTGGGCGACGCGCCCGGCGGCTGCTGAGCACGCGTCGACTGCAGCCGCAGTTGCTGCTGCTGGTCCTGGTTGCGATGGCGTTGGCAGGCCTGGCGCTCTGGTTGACGCCAGCATCGCGCGGCACGCGTGAACTGCTGCCCTTCTCGACGTTGTTCGCAATGACCTGGCTGATCGGCTGCACCTGCGCCGTGGCGGCGGCGTGGCAGGCCAAGTTCCACCGGCTTGCTTCGCTGATGCTCGCGGCGGGCGCGGGCCTGACCTGCTGCATCACCTACATCTGGTTCTCCGCGCCCGACCTGGCGCTGACGCAACTGGTGGTCGAGACCGTGACCACGGTGCTGATCCTGCTCGGCCTGCGCTGGCTGCCACTGCGCAAGGCGATGCCGCAACCGATGCGGACGCGCCTGCGGCTCTGGCGTCGGCGCGGCCGGGACCTGGTGGTGGCGAGTTGCGCCGGCGGCGGCATGGCGCTGCTCGCCTGGTGGATGATGACGCGGCCGTTTCCGCTCAGCATCTCGCCCTTCTTCCTCGACCGCGCGATGACCGAGGGCGGGGGCGCGAACGTGGTCAACGTGATGCTGGTGGACTTCCGCGGCTTCGACACCTTCGGCGAGATCACGGTGCTCGGCGTGGTGGCGCTCACGGTGTATGCGCTGCTGCGGCGCTTCCGGCCGGCGCCCGAATCGATGGCGCTGCCCGAACAGCAGCGCGAGCAAGGCGATGACGGGAGCAGCGACCTGCTGAATCCGCGGCTCGCCAAGGACACGGCCGTGGGCTACCTGATGGTGCCGGCGGTGTTCATCCGGTTGTTGCTGCCACTGTCGGTGCTGGTGTCGGTGTACTTCTTCATGCGGGGACACAACGCGCCGGGCGGCGGCTTTGTCGCGGGACTGGTGATGTCGGTGGCGTTGCTGCTGCAGTTCATCGTGTCGGGCACCGAGTGGGTGGAAGAGCACCTGCGCATCTTTCCGCGCCGGTGGATCGCCGTCGGCATGCTGCTGGCGCTGGCGACCGGCGGCGGGTCGGTGCTGCTCGGCTATCCGTTCATGACGACGCATACGATGCACCTGCACTTGCCGTTGCTGGGCGAGATCCACATCCCGAGCGCGGCCCTGTTCGACACGGGCGTGTTTTCCATCGTGCTGGGCTCGACGATGCTGATCCTCCTGGCGCTGGCCCACCAGTCGATTCGCAGCCATCGCTGGGTGGCGGAGCAGGAGGAAAAGGAGGCCGAACGGCTGGCCGCTGCCGCCGCATCGTCGACCGACGCCGGAGGCGCCCGCTGATGGAAGCCGTGCTGGCCATCGCCATCGGCGTGCTGACCGGGTCGGGCGTGTACCTGCTGCTGCGGCCACGCACCTTCCAGGTGATCATGGGACTCACGCTGGTGTCGTACGGGGTGAACCTGTTCATCTTCAGCATGGGCCGGCTGATGGTCGACAGCGAGCCGGTGCTCACGCCGGGTATCCGAGCCACGCTGGCCAACACCGCCGACCCGATGCCACAGGCGCTGGTGCTCACCGCCATCGTCATCGGCTTTGCGATGACCGCCCTGTTCCTGGTGGTCCTGCTGGCGTCGCGCGGCCTGGCCGGCAACGACCATGTGGACGGCGACAAGCAGGCCGGCGACGGGGATGGCGAAGCATGAATACCGGATCGGAAGCCGAACGCAGGCGTCGCAACGACTTCGCCGATGTCGCAAAGAAAAGCCATGAAAGGTCGTCTTTGCGACTTGTGCGCAGTCTTCGTCTTCCTCGTGCGTTGGGTATCCGCATCCGAATTCAGGCAAGCGAGGCTGGCCAATGACCGTCGCGCAACTGCTCGACCGGCTGCTCGACGCCACCATGCCGCACCTCGTGGCGGTGCCGATCCTCGTGCCGATGCTCACCGCGGCCTTGATGCTGCTGCTCTCGGAAAAGCGGCGTCGCGAGAAGGCGGTGTTGAGCGTGGTGTCAGGCCTCGTCGGACTGATTGCCGCGCTGGCCTTGCTGCGCTGGGTGAACGCCCCGGACGTGGGTGGCGGACCCGGTTCCATCGGCGTCTACCTGCCGGGCAACTGGCGCGCACCTTTCGGCATCGTGCTGGTGGCGGACCGCCTCTCGACGATGATGGTGGCACTCACCGGCGTCATCGGCTTTGCGGCGTCGATCTACTCGACCTCGCGCTGGGACCGCGCCGGCGTGCATTTCCACGCTCTGCTGCAACTGCAGTTGATGGGATTGAACGGCGCCTTCCTGACAGGTGACCTGTTCAACCTCTTCGTGTTCTTCGAGGTAATGCTGGCGGCTTCATATGGCCTGCTGCTGCACGGTTCCGGCAGGCTGCGGGTGCAGGCGGGGCTGCACTACATCGCGGTCAACCTGGTGGCCTCGTCGCTGTTCCTGGTCGGCGCGTCGATGCTCTACGGCGCGACCGGCACGTTGAACATGGCGGACCTCGGCATGCGAATCGCGCAGATCGCGCCAGCCGACCGGGGCCTCGTGCATGCAGCGACGGCCATCCTCTTCACCGCTTTTCTTGCCAAGGCCGGCAGCTGGCCGCTCAACTTCTGGCTGGTGCCCGCGTACAGCGCGGCGGTGTCGCCGGTGAGCGCGGTGTTCGCGCTGCTGACCAAGCTCGGCATCTACACCATCCTGCGCTTGTGGACGCTGATGTTCGCACCGGACACTGGTGCTTCCGCGCAGTTCGGTCACAACGTACTGATGGCACTCGGCATGGTCACGCTGTTCGCCGGCGCGCTGGGCATCGTCGGCACGCAGCGCATGTCGAACCTGGCCGGCTTCAGCGTGCTGGTGTCGGCCGGCACGCTGTTGACGGCGATCGGCCTGGGCAAGCCCGCCGTGTGGGCCGGGGCGCTCTACTACCTGCTGAGCTCGACGCTGGCGGTCAGCGCCTTCTTCCTGCTGATCGACATGATCGAGCGCTGGCGCAACCAAGGCGCGAGCATCGCGCCGCACGAGATCCGCGATCACGCGCCCTTCCTCGCGCCAGACCTGCGGCCGCTGGAAGGCGTGAACCTCGACGACGACGAGCAGGAAATCCACGGCCGGGCCATCCCGGCCGGCGTGGCCCTTCTGGGGCTGGGCTTTTCCGGCTGCATGATGTTGCTGGCAGGCATGCCGCCGCTGTCGGGGTTCCTTGGCAAGTTCGCGATGCTGTCGGGCCTCCTCGGCGCTGGCGAGTTGGTCACCGCGGGGTGGATGTTCATGGCGTTGGTGCTGATCTCGGGCTTTCTCACGCTCGTGGCGATGACCCGCACCGGCATGCGCCACTTCTGGACCCAGCGCGTGGAGGCGCTGCCGGCATTGCGCGCCGTGGAGGTGCTGCCGGTGGCCGCGCTGTTGCTGTGCTGCGTAGCGCTGACAACCCAGGCCGGCCCGGTGATGCAGCACGCCGCGGCGACGGCCAAGGGCCTGTTCACGCCGACCGCCTACCGCAAAGCCGTGATGGGCGCCCGACAGGTGCCCAACCCCGAAGCCGGAAGGAAGGCGCCGTGAGCCGCCGGGCCGCTCCCAAGGCGAATACCGCAGCGCGTAGCGCGGAAGTTACCCTGACGAGCGCCGCACGGCCGCCCGAAGGCGCTCGCACCGCAGCGCGCAGCGCGGAGGTCTCCCAATGAATCGCTGGTTGTCGTCGCCGCCGTTGTCGGTGTTCCTTTTCATCGTCTGGGTCCTGCTGCACCAGTCGCTGGACGCCGGCACCCTGGTCCTGGCCGCGGTGCTGGCCATCGCGGTGCCGATGATCACGCGGAGCCTGCGACCTGCCGAGGGGCGCCTGCGCCGGCCGAGCCTGCTGTTCAAGCTCGGAGGCGATGTGGCGGTGGACCTCGTGGTGTCCGCGTTCGAAGTCGCACGGCGGCTGCTCACGCGCCGCAGCCCGGCCATCTCGTCGCGCTTCGTCCGGGTGCCGCTGGATCTGCGCAATCCGAATGGCCTGGCCATGCTGGCGATGGTGTTGTGCCTCACGCCCGGCACGGCGTGGGCAGAACTGGCGCTGGACCGGTCGTCGCTGCTGATCCATGTGTTCCACCTGGAGGACGATGACGAGACGTTCATCGCGCTGATCAAGCAGCGCTACGAGCGCCCGCTGATGGAGATCTTCGAATGACCCTCTTGCTGCTCTGGGCCCTGAAGGGCGCGCTCTTCCTGCTCGCGATCGGCATGCTCTGCGCGCTGGCCCGCCTGCTCATCGGCCCCACCGCGCAGGACCGCGTGATGGCGCTGGACTGTCTCTACATCAACGGCATGCTGACGATGCTGGTGCTCGGCATCATCTATGCCAGCGACGTGTACTTCGAGGCGGCCATGCTGATCGCGCTGTTCGGCTTCGTGGGATCGATGGCGATGGCCAAGTTCCTCTTGCGTGGCGAGGTGATCGAATGAACGCCACGGGTGCACTGCCCCTGTGGGCCGAGGTGCTGACGGCGGTGTTCGCCGTGCTCGGGGCTGCGTTTGCCGCGATCGGCTCGTTCGGGCTGGTCCGGTTGCCAACCTTTTTCCGCCGTATTCACGCGCCGACGCTGGGCTCGACCTTCGGCGTGTGGTGCATCACGCTGGCGACCGCCATCTACTTCTCCGTGCAGGGGTTGCACCTGTTCCTGCATGCGAGCCTGATCTCGCTGTTCGTCGCGTTGACGGCACCGATCACGACGATCTTCCTCATGCGCGCGGCGCTGTTCCGAGCCCGCAAGGCGCAGCGGTCGCTTGCCAGGGCCGACGCCACCCAAAGCGTACCGCCCGCAGCCGAGGCCGAGGCATCGGACAAGGCGTAGCCCAGCGGTCACCGGTCGCGCCGGTCGCCGATCAGCGCAATTCGCCCCGCAGGTAGGGCTCGGGATCCTGCGCGACGCCCTGCTTGCGGATCTCGAAATGGAGCTTCACGCGGTTGGTGCCCGTGCTGCCCATCTCGGCAATCTGCTGGCCTTGCCGGACCACCTCGTCTTCCTTGACCAGCACCTTGCCGACGTGGGCATAGGCGGTGATGAACGTGTCGTCATGCTTCACGACGACCATCGTGCCGTACTCGGGCAACGCGCTGCTCACCAGCACCACCCGCCCGTCGCGTGACGCCAGCACCGGTTCGCCCGCGACACCCGCGATGTCCAGCCCCTTGTTGCGCTGGTCGTACCGGCCAACGATCGGACCCGGCGCCGGCCGCAGGTAGGCGCCCGCGGGCCGGGGCGAGGCGACGGGTGGCGCAGGCATCGGCGCTGGCGCCGGAATGGTCGGCGAGGGCAAGGGCGGCAGCGGCGGCAGGGGAACGCGCTCGGTGGCGCAGCCCGCAATGCCCAGCACCGCGACAGCGCAGAAGCTGATGCGAAACCTGCCAAGAGATAAACCGAAAGGACTGCGTACGTGGTGCATAGTGCCTGCCGGCTTGGCCGATTGAATGATCTGTTGCAATGCCGTCACTTCGATGCCCCCCGGCGCTGCAAGCCGCGCGTGCCTGATAAAACCAGGGCGACGCCTGTCCGGGGTCACCCGCGGAACCGGCTTCGCCGGGCCGCTGGGTACGCCCTTTGAAGGGGGAGTGCCGCAGACGCATTCGGGTGTGGGCTTCATTTCAAGGTTTTATACCTCACAACCAGATTCCACGGTCCACAACATGCGCACACTCGACATTGCGGCCGGCT
Organism: Variovorax rhizosphaerae; assembly: GCF_037889975.1. Lineage (NCBI taxonomy): Bacteria > Pseudomonadati > Pseudomonadota > Betaproteobacteria > Burkholderiales > Comamonadaceae > Variovorax > Variovorax rhizosphaerae. Next base: position 62,417 of record NZ_JBBKZT010000019.1, read on the forward strand.
GCCTGGTTCTCACGGCCCTGCTGGCTTACCTGAACCATCGACTGGTCAGGTTGCCGATGACGATCGGCGTCATGGTCATCGCGCTGGTCATTTCGCTGGCGATGCTGGGGCTGAATGCCCTCGGGTTGGACCACGGGTTGCGGCAGCATGCGGAGAGCTTCCTGCGCTCGATCGATTTCTCCGATGTGCTGATGGAGGGCATGCTGTCGCTGTTGCTCTTCGCGGGGGCGCTGCATGTCGACCTGCACGCGCTGGGTCGGTACCGCTGGCAGGTGGCCGTGCTCGCGCTGGCCGGGACGCTGCTGTCCACGCTGGCGGTGGGCTATGGGATCTGGCTGGCCCTGCCGTGGGTCGGCGTGCCGCTGGCGTTGCCGTATTGCCTGCTGTTCGGCGCGCTGATCTCGCCGACCGACCCGGTCGCGGTCATGGGCATCCTGAAGTCGGCCGGTGCGCCGCCGAGCCTGGAACTGGTGATTGCAGGCGAATCGCTGTTCAACGACGGCGTCGGGGTGGTGATCTTCGTGCTGTTCCTCGGGATGCTGGCGAGCGGCAGCGCGCCGACTGCAGTGGGCGCGGGCACGCTGCTGCTGCGCGAGGCGGGCGGCGGCATCGCCTTCGGGTGGGTGCTGGGCTATCTCACGTTCAGGCTGCTCAAGAGCATCGACCACTACAAGATCGAGGTGCTGCTCACGCTGGCGGCGGTGATGGGCGGCTATGCGTTGGCGCATCACCTGCACGTCTCGGGGCCGCTGGCGATGGTGGTGTGCGGCCTCATGATCGGCAACCGCGGCCGGGCCCTGGCCATGTCCGACGTCACGCGCCGCTACGTCGACATGTTCTGGGAACTGGTCGACGAGATCCTCAATGCGGTGCTGTTCGTGCTGATCGGCATGGAGGTGCTGCTGATCGCCTTCACGGCACCGTTGCTGTTGGCGGGCGGCGTGGCGATCGCGGTCACGCTGGCGGCCCGATGGTTGACGGTCGGCCTGCCGGTCGTCTTGTGCGGGCCTCTCTTCGCGCTGCCGCGCGGCGCCGGGCGGGTGCTCACCTGGGGCGGGCTGCGGGGCGGCATCTCCGTGGCACTGGCGCTTTCCTTGCCGATCGGGCACGCGCGCGAGACGGTGCTGGCGCTGACCTATTGCGTTGTGGTGTTCTCGATCCTGGTGCAGGGGCTCAGCATCGGTCGCGTGGTGCGGATGGCGGTCGGCAACGGCCCGCCCTGAGCCTGCATCGGCGGGTTTCGGTCAGCGCCGGAACTTCCGGACGATCCGCTTGGCCGCCCGAAGCGGCGCGCCCAACCGGTCGACGGCGGAAAAGATCGCTTCATCGAAGGTGCTTGGCCGGGACTTCGACAGTGCACGGATGACACGGCGCTTGGCCTTGTCCAGCGAATGCGAGCGACCCGGCGGCGTCGGCCGCAGGCCGAGTTTGCGCAGCACGTAGTTGGCTTGGTAGACATGCGCCCGAGCATCGGCCTCGGGCAGGGAATAGTGAATGGAAATGCTCACCGACACTTCATCGCCGGTCCGCGTCAGCCGCGGCGACAAGGGCGGGTTGTGGACCCCCGCGCCAGGCCTCAGCAGGTAGTCGGTGCCGGCGCCGTCCAGTTCAGTGCGGAACTTTGCCGCCAACGGGTTGTGGCGGTAGTAGTCCTCGATTTCCTCTTCGGTCAGGACGTGGCGCTCATTCGGGAACACCTTCAGGTTCTTCGCGCCACGGACCTGCAGCACGAAGGTGTTCGAATGGTCGAAGTGATACGGCGCCGCGAAGCCGGGCGGCTGGATGAAGATCGTCATGCCGGCCCAAGTCATCTTCTGGCGAAACTGGTTGCCTGCGGCGCGCTCTATGTCTGCCAGCACCTGCTCGTACAAGGCCTGGTATTCCGGGTCCGCCTGGTCGACGAAGTTCAGCACGACCCACTCGTCGCCGGCGGCGATATCGAGCACCGATTCGCGCAGGCGGTTCCGCACCACTGTTTGCCCCAGGCTGCGCTGTACGGGCGTGAAGTCGCGCATCCAGTCGGATCGGTCAAAAGTCTTCTCGGCCAGCAAGCCGAGCCGCTCAAGTTCGAACAAGGGATGGCTGGCAAGGTTGTGCTGGAAGGAGAACGGTTGTTCGCCGACTTGGCGCCAACGGGCCGGGTCCCGGGAATCGACCCAGCGGTGGCATGAAACATCGACTGCGCGCGGGGCAGTCACGGAGAGATCGTTGAGAGGGTCGCGGAACATGGAGACAAGCGAGTGGACGGAAGCTGCGCCACCAAACCAGCTTGGCACCGAGCGAAACGACTCAATCTACTACACAGGGCTGATACTTTCCGAGCAGCAGCCCAAACAAGCCGGGAACCCGTGAATTGTTAAAGGTCAATCGGCTTCTTGCAGCGCCTTGGCATGCGCCACTTCGGCCTCGCGCGGCAGGGTCACCGCATTCTTGACGGCCAGGATTTCCGCCATCACGCTCACCGCGATCTCGGGTGGCGTCTTGCTGCCGATGTAGATGCCGATCGGGCCGCGCAGGCGCGCCAATGATTGCTCGGTCTGGTCGAAGTGCTCGATCAAGCGTTCGCGCCGCGCTTCCGCATTGCGGCGCGAACCGATGGCGCCGACGTAGAAGGCTTCGGACTGCAAGGCCTCGAGCAGCGCCAGGTCGTCGAGCTTGGGGTCGTGCGTGAGGCCGACCACGCAGCTGCGGCGGTCGGGCCGGAACGCGGTGACGGCATCGTCGGGCATCTCGGTGGTGATGGTCACGCCGGGCACCGACCATTCGCTGCGGTACTCGTCGCGCGGATCGCAGAGCGTGACGGCAAAGCCGCAGAAACGCGCCATCGTGGCCAGGTATTCGGCGAGCTGGCCGGCGCCGATCAGCAGCATGCGGTATTCGGGGCCGAAGGTGTTGACCAGTTCGCGCTCATTCACGGTGAGCGCGGCCGGCGAGGCGGCCGCGGCCAGCCTGACGCTGCCGTCGGCCAGCAAGATGGTGCGCTGCATGAGCTTTCCTTGCTCCAGCTCGGCTACCAGCGCCTCCAGGGATGCGGCATCGGGGTCGTATTCGAGCAACAGTTCCAGCGTACCGCCGCAGGGCAGGCCGAAACGATGCGCCTCGTCCGCCGTGATGCCGTACTTGACCAGCGTCGGCGCGCCGTGCGGCATGGTGCCGGGGCCGCCATGGGCACGCGAGTAGCGCGCGATCAGGTCGTCCTCGATGCAGCCGCCCGAGACGGAGCCGGACACTGCGCCATCTTCCGCCAGCGCCATGATCGAGCCGACCGGCCGGGGCGACGAACCCCAGGTGCGCACCACCGTCGTCAGCAGGGCGCGACGGCCGGCGAGGCGCCAGTCGCGCAGATGTCGCAGCACCATCACATCCAGGTTTTCCATGGCCGCCGTTCTCCTAGCCGCGCATGTAGAGGTACGCGCCGACGGCGACCACGACGGCCACGACGACCCAGATCCACTTCTGGCTCGAACCGCCAGACGGGGCGCTCGATGGCGGCGTCGGCCGGTTGCGCGGCGCGAGTGCATCGATGCTGCCGAAGGAGGTGCTGCCGTCGTCCTCATCGTCGTTGGCAGCCACGGCGGCAGCGGGCGCCGGATAGCGCTCCGCCATCAACGCATCGAAGCGCTTGAAGAAATCGTCGGCCATCGACTTGGCGGCGCCGTCGACCAGCCGCTGGCCCAGTTGCGCGATCTTGCCGCCGACCTGGGCCTGCACGGTGTAGCTGAGTTCGCAGCCGCCCGCGTTGGGTGTCAGCGAGACGCTGGATGCGCCCTTGCCGAAGCCGGCGACGCCGCCCTGCCCTTCGAAGGACAGCTTGTAGCTCTGCGGCGGCACGATCTCGGTCAGCGCGACCTTGCCAGTGAACTTGGCCGACACGGGGCCGACCTTGACGGCCATGCCGACGGCATAGGTGTCGTTGCCGGCGGGCTCGAACTTGTCGCAGCCTGCGAGGCAAGCCTTCAGCGTCGCCGGGTCGTTGAGCGCTTCCCAGGCCTGTTGTTGGGTGACGCCGAGTTGGCGGGTGCCGAGCATTTCCATGGTGTTTCCTTTTTCTGTCCTGTGGTTCGCGGTCGCGGGGTCTAGCGCCCCGCCCGCATCAATGTCGCAAGGCTCGCGGCCAGCTCTTCCAGCGCGCTCAAATTGTGGACCGCCAGCATCGCGTCCGCATGGCGGTGCAGCAATGCCGCCCCGCGCGCAAGGGGCGCATAGCCCTCGTAGCGCATCAGCGGGTTGAGCCACAGCAGCTTGCGCGAATGGCGCTTGAGCCAGAGCAGTTCCTGCTCCAGTTCGGCCGGCTCGCCGGTGTCCAGGCCGTCGCTGATGACGAGCACCAGCGTGCGGCGGCCGACAAGTCTTCTTGCGTGCCGGCGGCGCAATTGGGTCAGTGAACCGCCCAGCCGGGTGCCGCCGGCGAAGTCGTCGATCGCAGCGCTGGCGGCTTCGAGCATGGCGTCGGTGTCGGCGATGCGGAAGGCGGGCGTGAGGTCGGTCAGGTGCGTGCCGAAGGCGAACACGTCGCGCTGGCCTGCCCTGCGCGTGGCCGCATGCAGGAAGGCCAGCAGAAGGCGAGCGTAGCGCTCCATCGAGCCCGACACGTCGACCAGGATCAAGAGGGGCAAGGGTTGCTTGCTTCGCTCCAGGCGCGGCAGCCGGATCAACTCGCCGCCGGTGCGCGCGGCCTGGTGCAGCACGCCCGGCCAGTGCATGCGCGAATGCGTGCCGGCGCCAGCGGCGACGCGCAGGCGGCGCGCGGGCAGCTTGGGCACGGGCAAGGCGATGTCGCGGGCGAGGCGCTCGACCAGCTGGTATTCCGCGGCGCCGAGCGCGTTGAAGTCGGCATGCTGCATGCGTTGCCGGTCGCTGGCGGTCATGGTGGTGTCGAACTCGACCTCGCGCTCGTTCTTCGCCGGCATGACCTTGGCACGCGGTGCGGCCAGCGCCTCACGCACGCGCGGGCGGCGCTTGACCGGTTCGGCCTTGCCCTCGGCGCTCGGCAGCATCTGCTGCAGGATCTTCTTGGCCAGCTCCGGGTCGCGGAACCAGGCGTCGAACAGCTCGCGGAAGACCATGCGGTCCTGCTCGCGGCTGACCATCACGGATTCCATCGCGGCGGCGAAGTCGAAGCGATTCTCGACGCCGACCAGCATGGCCGCCTCGGCCGCCAGCGCGATGCGCGCCGAGTCGGTCCGCACGCCAGCGCGGCGCAAGGCTCGACCGAAGCTCGCCATGTTGCGGGCGAGCTTGCCGACGCGGGCGTCGCCTAGTTGCTGCATGTGCTGGTCATGCCCCCGCCTCCTCCGGCTTCAGCAGGTCGGCGGCCAATGCGTGCGTCAGCGCGGCCACGTCATCGCGTTGCTTGAAGAGGATGCCGGCCGTGTCGACCACGACTTCGGGGTCGAGTTCAAGGGTGTCCAGCGCCACCAGGGCCTTGGCCCATTCGACGCTTTCCGCGATGCCGGGGGCTCGCTGGAAGGCGTTGTGGTACGGCGTGGACCGCAGCTTGCCGACGAAGGCTGCGACCTGCGCGGACAGCACGTCGCCGGCCTGCGGGGCCTGCGCGCGGACGATGGCCAGTTCGCGCTCGCGCTCGGGGTAGTCGAGCCAGTGGTAGAGACAACGGCGCTTGACGGCGTCGTTCAGCTCGCGGGTGCGGTTGCTGGTGAGGATGGTGACGGGCGGCACGATGGCGCGGACCGTGCCCAGTTCGGGGATGCTGACCTGGTATTCGCCGAGGTACTCGAGCAGGAAGGCCTCGAAGGGCTCGTCGGCGCGGTCGACTTCGTCGATCAGCAGGACGGCGCCGGGCATGGGGGCCTGCAAGGCTTGCAGCAAAGGGCGGCGTACCAGGTAGCGGGGTTGGTAGACCTCCGACTCGATGTCGCTGGATGCGCCATGCGCCTCGGCTGCACGCATGTGCAGCAGTTGCGCGGCGTAGTTCCATTCGTAGAGCGCCTCGCGCTGCTCCAGGCCGTCGTAGCACTGCAAGCGCAACAGTTCGCGCTCAAGCGCTTTCGAGAGCGCCTTGGCCAGTTCGGTCTTGCCGACGCCGGGCTCGCCTTCCAGCAACAGCGGACGCTGCAGCTTGAGCGCGAGGAAGACGGCCGTTGCCAGTCGGCGGTCGGCGAAGTAGCCGGCCGCCTGCAAGGCTTGCGTGACCGCGTCGATGGAGGCGAAGGGAGCGGTCGGCGTTTGGGAAGTCATGTTGTCTTTTTACCGCGAGTTCACTCGCTTCCCGTGGGGACCGTGGGAAACACCCCGGGACCGGCATCGCCGGCCCGAAGGTGTTCCCCGGTGGGAGGGTGAAAGTCGCGCGCGAATGTCGCGCTGACCTTGGGGCAACTACACCAGCGCCTTGACTGCGCGCTGCGTGAGCACGCTGATCAGGTTGGCGCGATAGGCTGCCGATGCGTGCAAGTCGGAATTCAACTCGCTCGAATCGATCTTCACCGAGGCTGCCGACTCCGGCGTGAAGCTCTTGTTCAGCGCGTCCTCCAGCCCCTTGTGCCGGAACACGCCATTGCCCGCGCCGGTGACGGCCACGCGCACGCCGCCGTCGTATTGCGCGAGGAACACGCCGACCAGCGGGAAGTGCGAGGCCTTCTGGCGCAGCTTCTCGTAGACCGCCTTCTTCGGGATCGGGAAGCGGATCGCGGTGATCAGCTCGCCCTCTTCCAAGGCGGTCGTGAACAGCCCCTGGAAGAAGTCGTCCGCCGCGATCTCGCGCTTGCTGGTGACGATGGTCGCGCCCGAGCCGAGCACCGCGCTCGGATAGCACGCAGCCGGATCGTTATTGGCCACCGAGCCGCCGATGGTGCCCATGGCACGCACCTGACGGTCGCCGATGCGCGAGGCCAGGTTGGCCAGCGCCGGGTAGGCGGCCTTGACGTCGGCGTTGTTGGCCACGTCGAGGTGGCGCGACATGGCGCCGACGACGAGCGTGTTGCCGTCCTTCTTGATGCCGGTGAGTTCCTTGATGCCGCTCAGGTCGACGAGTTGCTCGGGCGCCGAGAGGCGCAGCTTCATCGAGGCCAGCAGGGTCTGGCCGCCGGCCAGCGGCTTGCCGCCCGCGCCAGCCAGCTTGACGGCATCGGCGACGGAGGCGGGACGTTCGAGGGTGAAGGCGTACATGGTTTGTTTTTCCTTCTTTTGTCTTAGACGGCCGGACGGCCTTGCGTGCTGGCGGCCAGCGACGGGGTTTCAGGTTGCTGCGTGGGCGTGGTGCTGCCCTTCTGCATGGCTTCCCACACGCGGTGTGGCGATGCGGGCATGTCGAAGTCCTTCACGCCGAGCGGCGCGAGCGCATCCAGCACGGCGTTGATGACCGCGGGTGGCGAGCCGATCGCGCCCGCCTCGCCGCAGCCCTTGGAGCCGATCGGGTTGTGCGTGCAGGGGGTGCTCAGCGTGTCCAGCTTGAAGTTGGGGAAGTCCTCGGCGCGCGGCATGGCGTAGTCCATGAAGCTGCCGGTGAGGAGCTGGCCCGTCTCGTGGTCGTACACGCAGTTCTCCATCAGCGCCTGGCCGATGCCCTGCACGATGCCGCCCTGCACCTGGCCCTCGACGATCATCGGGTTGATGATGGTGCCGAAGTCGTCCACCGCGGTGAAGCGGTCGATCTTGACCTCGCCGGTGCCCTTGTCGATCTCCACCTCGCAGATGTAGGTGCCGGCCGGGTAAGTGAAGTTGGTCGGGTCGTAGAACGCGGTTTCGTTCAGGCCCGGCTCCAGCTTGTCGAGCGGGTAGTTGTGCGGCACATAGGCCACCAGCGCCACCTGGCCGAAGGGGATCTTCTTGTCGGTGCCCTTGACGGTGAACTCGCCGTTGGCGAACTCGATGTCGGCATCGCTGGCCTCCAGCAGATGCGCGGCGATCTTCTTGGCCTTGGTCTCGATCTTGTCGAGGGCCTTCATGATCGCCGTGCCGCCGACGGCCAGCGAGCGCGAGCCGTAGGTGCCCATGCCGAAGGGCACGCGGCCGGTGTCGCCATGCACGACATCGACGGCTTCCACCGCGATGCCGAGGCGTGCCGCCACCAGCTGCGCGAAGGTCGTCTCATGGCCCTGGCCGTGGCTGTGCGAGCCGGTGAAGATGGTCACGCTGCCGGTCGGATGCACGCGCACTTCGCCGGCTTCGAACAGGCCGGCACGCGCACCGAGCGCACCCGCCACGTTCGACGGCGCGATCCCGCAGGCTTCGATGTAGCTGGAGTAGCCGATGCCGCGCAGCTTGCCGTTCTTCTCGCTCTCGGCCCGGCGGGCGTCGAAGCCGGCGACCTCGCCGAGTTCGTTGGCGCGGTCGAGCAGCGGCGGGAAGTCGCCCGTGTCGTATTGCAGCGCCACGGGGGTCTGGTACGGGAAGCTGCTGATGAAGTTGCGGCGACGGATCTCGTCCTGCTTCAGGTTCATCTCCCAAGCGCAGCGGGTGACGAGGCGTTCCAGCAGGTAGGTCGCTTCCGGACGACCTGCCCCGCGGTACGCATCGACCGGCGCGGTGTTGGTGAACCAGGCATCGACCTCGACGTAGATCTGCGGCGTGGCGTACTGGCCGGCCAGCAGCGTGGCGTAGAGGATGGTCGGCACGGCGGTCGCGAAGGTCGACAGGTAGGCGCCGAGGTTCGCGTCGGTGTGCACGCGCAGGGCCAGGAACTTGCCATCCTTGTCCATCGCCATTTCGGCATGGCTGACGTGGTCGCGGCCATGTGCGTCGCTGAGGAAGGACTCCGAACGCTCGGCCACCCACTTGATGCTGCGGTTGAGCTGCTTCGATGCCCAGGTCAGCGCCACGTCCTCCGCATAGAGGTAGATCTTCGAGCCGAAGCCGCCGCCCACGTCCGGCGCGATCACGCGCACCTTGTGCTCGGGCAGGCCCAGCACGAAGGCCGTCATCAGCAGGCGCTCGACGTGCGGGTTCTGGTTCGACACATAGAGCACGTATTCCTCGGTCGCGCGGCTGTAGCTGCCGATGGCGACGCGGGGCTCGATGGCGTTGGGGATGAGGCGGTTGTTGACCAGGTCCAGCTTGGTCACGTGCGCGGCATTGGCAAAGGCGGCATCCACCGCGCCCTTGTCACCGAGCACCCACTTGTAGCACTGGTTGTCCGGCGCCTCGTCGTGGATGGTCACGCCGCTGGCTTTCTTCGCTGCGTCGGCCACGCTGACGACCGGCGTGTGCACGTCGTAGTCGACCATCACGGCCTCGGCCGCGTTCTTGGCCTGCTCGATGGTTTCTGCGACGACGATGGCGACGTGGTCACCGACGTAGCGCACCTTCTTGATCGCGAGGATCGGGTGCATCGGCTCCTTCATCGGCGTGCCGTCGGGGTTGTTGATGAGCCAGCCACAAGGCAGGCCGCCCATCTTTCCCTCGATGTCCTTGCCCGAGAAGATGCCGATCACGCCAGGCATCTTCATCGCCTCGGCGATGTCGACGGACTTGATGGTGGCGTGCGCGTGTGGCGAGCGCACGAAGACGGCATGCGACTGCTGCGCGAGATTGATGTCGTCGGTGTAGTTGCCGGCGCCGGTCAGGAAGCGATAGTCTTCCTTGCGACGGACCGAGTCGCCGATGTGCGGCAGGTTGGCAAAGTCGGAAGCACCCATGTCGTGTGCTCCTCGTTCAGGCCGGGACGGTGGCTTTGGCGGGCGCGGCGAGCATCGCCTCGCCGCCCATCTTCACCGCCTTGACGATGTTCTGGTAGCCGGTGCAGCGACACAGGTTGCCGTCGAGCAGGGAGCGGATCTCGGTCTCGCTGGACTTGGGATGGTGGGTGCACAGGTCGATGGCGCTCATGACCATGCCGGGCGTGCAGAAGCCGCATTGCAGGCCATGGCATTCCTTGAAGGCGGACTGCATCGGGTGCATGGTGCCGTCGGGCTGAGCGATGCCTTCGATGGTGGTGATGTTCGCGTCGGCGACCTGGCCGACCAGCACATTGCAGGACTTGACCGCGCGGCCGTTGACGTGGACGGTGCAGGCGCCACACTGGGCCGTATCGCAGCCGACGTGGGTGCCGGTCAGGTGAAGATGCTCGCGGATGGCGTGCACGAGGAAGGTATTGGGCGGCGCGTCGACTGTGACCGCGCGGCCGTTGACCGTGAGCTTGACCTGCATTTGGCTGACTCCTTTTATGGGGATGGCTGATGGCCGAATTCGGCGAGTTGAATCTTCGGCGCGGGTCCGCAGGCGGATGCTAGGCAAAACCCTAGACGATTGCAGGCTTGCTCTTAAATTCTCAAAATGCAACAGCGCACCCACATTCGGGCCTGTCCGCAGACCCCTTCCCCTCGATGCATTCCACCGCTCCCGCCCTGCAGCCTGAACGCACCGCGCAAGTCGCCCAGGCGCGCCGCGAAGTGATCGACGCCGCCGCCACCGACAGTTCCCGCGTCGCACCCTGGATTTCACGCTCGTGGCTGCGCTGCCTCTCGGCCGGCCACAGGCCGCAGCAGCGCGTGAGTTTCGATGCCGTGTCGGTGCAGCATGCGCGCCGCATGTCCGAGCGCAATCGGGGTCTCGTCGCGGCGGCGGGGCCGGTGCTCGACAGGCTGGCGCGCGCGATTGCCGACACCGGCTACTTCGCGATCCTGACCGATGCACACGGCGTCGTGATCGACACGCGCGGGCTTCCGTCGAATGCGGAGCCAGTGGCCACCAACATCGCGCGCGTCGGCGTCGACCTGTCGGAGCGCGCCGTCGGCACCACCGCCATCGGCGCCGCGTTGTCGGAATTGCAGCCGGTGTGGCTGCACCGCAATGAGCACTTCTTCGATGACACCAGCGTGTTCAGTTGCGCGGGCGCGCCGCTGTTCGGGCATGACGGGCAGTGTGTCGGCATGCTGGACCTGAGTGCGGTGAATGCGGTGGAGCGGCCGGAACTCAAGCAACTGGCCGCGCTCTCGGCGCGCAGCATCGAGAACGCGCTGGTGCTGCGGCAACCGCACGACCTGCTGGTGCGCTTGAACTGGCCCGGCTGGGGCGGGCATGCGGAGTCCGAGGGCCTGCTGTGTCTGGACAGTGACGGTCATGTGACGGCCAGCAACGCGGCGGCGCGGGAGATGGTGAACCAGTCCGCCATGACCGCAGCTTCATCCTCGCCGCTGCACGCCAGCGATTTGTTCGCCCTGCCGTGGACCTTGCTGGATGACGCGGCGCGTCGCGACGACGGGGCCGTGATCGAGGTGCCGCTCTGGTCGGGATTGCGCCTGCAAGCACGACCCCAGGCCGGCCGGGACAGTGGCGCGGGGATGAGGTTCTCCGCCGCTGCCGCACCACGCACGCGGCTGCGCGATGTCGAATCCGCGCTGATCCGCAAGGCGGTCAGCGATGCCCGCGGCAATGTCGCCGAGGCGGCGCGCGTGCTCGGCATCAGCCGCGCGACCGTCTACCGCAAGCTGGCGCGCGGCGGCCGATGAAGCGGGCTCTTCGCGCCGCCGTCGTTGGCCTTGTGGCAGGGGTGGCCGTGGCGGCTCACGCGGTGGCGGCCGAGATCAAGGTGCTGAGCGCGGGCGCTTTCAAGCCGGTGGTCGTGGCGGTGGCGCCGTTGTTCGAGCAGCGCACGGGACACAAGGTCGTCATCGACAGCGACACGGCCGGCGGGCTGGCCAAGCGTATTGCGGGCGGCGAGGCGTTCGACGTGGCGATCCTCACACCGCCTGGCGTCGAGCAACTCGTGCAGGCCGGCAAGATGGCGGCAGGCAGCTCGGTCGCGGTGGCGCGCGTGGGCATCGGCGTGGCCATCAAGCAGGGAGCGCCGGTGCCGGACGTCGGCAGCGTTGCCGCGTTCCAGCAATCGCTGCTGAAGGCGCGCGCGGTGGCGATGATCGACCCAGCGGCCGGCGGCTCGAGCGGCATCTACCTCATGTCGCTGTTCGAGAAGATGGGCATCGCGGGGCAGATCAAGGCCAAGGCCGTGCTGGTGCCCGGCGGGCTGGCCGCGCAGCGCCTGGTCAGCGGCGAGGCCGACATCGCGCTGCAGCAGATCAGCGAATTGCTCTCCGTGCCGGGCGTGACGGTGCTCGGGGCCATTCCGGCGGACATCCAGAACTACACGGTGTATGCGGGTGGCGTGAGTGCGGCCGCGACGGACGCCGGTGCGGCCAAGGCCTTCCTGCAGATGCTCGGCGGACCCGAGGCCAGGGCGGTCATGAAGGACAAGGGCATGGATGCGCCCTGACGAGGTTCCTGAAAGCGCCGATCCGTCCACCCCATGATCGTCCGCCCGCGTCCCCACTGGCTGCGCATGCTGTTCGTCTGGCGGGGCTCGGTGCTGCCGGACATCCTGCCGCAGTTGCTCGGGACCACGGCTTTCGCGATCCTGGTGACGGTGCTCCACGGCAGGCTGTTCGAGTGGAAGATTCCGCTCAACTTCGTGCCCTTCTCGCTCATCGGGCTGACGCTGGCGATCTTCCTGGGCTTTCGCAACGGCACGAGCTACGCGCGCTACTGGGAAGCACGCACGCTCTGGGGCAGCGTGCTCAACGAAACGCGCGCGCTGGTGCGGCAAGCTCTGACGCTGGCCGACGCGCCGGCCGATGTGCCGCTGCTCACGGTACGGCTGATCGCGTTCGTGCATGCGCTGCGTCATCAGTTGCGCGGGACGGACCCGTCGGCGGACCTGGAACGGCTGCTGTCCGCCGAAGACCGCGCGCGTCTGCAGGCCGCGCGCTTCAAGCCGGCGATGCTGTTGCTGATGGCCGGCGAATGGCTGCGCGATCGGCGCCAGCGCGGTGCCATCGAACCGGCGCTGGTACCGGCCATGGAAACGCCGCTGGGGCGATTGACCGATGCGTTGGGCGGCTGCGAGCGCATCGCCAGCACGCCGATCCCGTTCACCTATGCGGTCATCATCCACCGCACGATCTACCTGTATTGCGTGCTGCTGCCCTTCGGCCTGGTCGATGCGATCGGGCCGATGACGCCGGTGATCGTGGCCTTCATTGCCTACACCTTCTTTGCGCTGGAGGCGCTGGGGGCGGAACTGGAGGAGCCGTTTGGCATTCAGCCCAACGACCTGGCGCTGGAGGCGATGTCGGCCATGATCGAGTCGACCTTGAGAGAGATGATCGGCGAGCCGCAGCCGGTGGTCGTGGCGCAGCCGGATCGGTTCATCCTGCGCTGAAGCCACGAGGCGGCCGTTGCCAAACGCTCCTGGCGTTGTGCGGCCTGCGCTTGGCGAATCAGCGCAAGCCCAGACGCGTCAGCTTCTTAATCAGTCCCACGCGCGAGACGCCCAGCCGCCGCGCAGCCTCCGACTGATTGCCGCCGGCTCGCTCAGCCCGGCAACGCGATGACCACCGCGGACTCGTCGACCACCGCCGTCACCCGCTGACGCGCGCGCAAGCCGCTGCCGCCCGTGGCAAAGCCCACCACCTGCAAGCCACCGGCCAGCGCGACCACCACCTCGTCGCCGCTGTCGATGTCGCGAGCGATGCGCGCCACCGTGCCGCTCAGTTGATTGCCCTGTGGCGGGGCTGCGGAATCGATCCGCTCCACGCGCACCGCCGTCGCCTTGCACAGCGCGATGGCGCTCATGCCCTCGGCGAGTCCGAGCAGCTCGGCGCTTTCCTGCGTGATGCGCGCCGCGAGGCCGTCGCCATCGGGCAATTGCATGCACACGCGGACGACGCGCCCGTTGCGTTCCAGTGCGCTCACTGTGGCCGGCAGCTGGTTGCGCATGCTGGTGCGGATCGACAGCCGGGCCATGGCAGCCGACGCGTGACCGCCCGACTGCACGGCGCGCCGCGCCGCCTCGTGCGCCTCGGCCAGGGTCAGCAATTGCCGCCCTTCTTCGGTCAACGCCGCACCACCGCCGCCGGCACCACCGACCGAACGCTCGACCAGCGGCACGCCCGCGAGATTGGTCAAGGTCGCGATCGCCTGCCACGCCGCCTTGTAGCTCACCGCGGCCTCGCGTGCGGCCTGGGAAATGCTGCCGGTGCGGCCCACGCCGCGCAGGATGTCGATGCGCTTGTCGCTCATGCCGTGGCCGAGCGCATCGCTGAAACGGGGAAGGGTCATCCGCGGATTGTGCTGGCGGCGGCCCATCGCTCGGCCGTGGCCGGCGAGTTGAAGCAGGTGGTGTCGTGGGTGGCGGCGCAGACGGCCCGCTCCAGCAACTGGATGTCGGCCTCGTGCTGACGCGCGACGTGCGGGTCCTCGAAAAAGATGACCTTGTCGCAACGCCGGTCCAGCACCAGCTCGGCGATCTGCGCGTCGCCGCCCATCGGCCCGCTCAGGTAGCGCGTGACCCAGGGCACGCCCGCCGGCCAGCCACGCGACCAGGCCAGGTCGTTGAGCAAGCCACCCGTGGTGCCCGTGCCGATGCGCGTCGCGAAGCGGGAGAGCAGGTCGAAATGCGTGGACGCGAACTCGACCATGCGCTGCTTCAAGGCATCGTGCGCGATCAACGCGACGGTCTGCCTGCTCGTGGCGGCCGCAAAGCCCGTGTCGCCCTTGCCGGCGAGCGCCAGTTCCACCGCGACCCACTCCATCGCGCCGGCCGCGGTGGAGATGAAGGGCTTGCCGTGGATCACGCATTGCCGCTTGAGCGCCTGTGTCTCCGGGTACAGCGACGAGGGGTCGACCGGATCGATGAAGTAGATGACGCCATCGAGTTCATCCGCTGGCGACAACCCGCCCGCGATGCAAGAAGCCAGCCGCATCACGCCGCCCTCGACGCCGGAGGGCAGCCGCACCAGCGAGGCTGCACCGGACAACAGTTGCTGCCCGACCAACGCGTCATAGGTACCGCCGACCGCGTGCAGTCCCAGCCCGAGCGTGCGGATGTCAGCCTCGCAAGCGCGCGCCCAGCGCACGAGCGCACCGTCGACGCGCTGCCGATGCAGCCGATGGGCAACCAGTCCGAAGCGCATCACGACACCCTCTCTTCCATCGCCTCGACGGCACTTGTTTGCTGCCGCACTTCCATGATCCGCGGCAGGTTGAACTCGATCCAGTCCGCGAGCGACTCCACGCGCTTGCCGACTTCCAGGCCCAGCGGCGTCAGGCTGTATTCGACGTGCGGCGGCACAGTCGCATAGGACTTGCGCAACACCAGCCCGTCCTGCTCCAGCCACTTCAGCGTCTGCGCCAGCATCTTCTCGCTCACGCCGCCGATCTTGCGATGCAATTCGCTGAAGCGATGCGTGCCGCCCAGCAACACCACGAGCAACAACACGCCCCAGCGGCTGGTCACATGCTTCAGCACCTCGCGCGAGGGACATTCGGCCGACAGGAGTTCGCCGCGCCGGATCGTTTCGGCAATCGATTTCATCAAGCTAACCTTTTGGTGCGTACTTACAAAAAGTGAGTTAGGGCGCTATTCTGCCGTTCCCTCCCCGTCATCACAAGGTCAATCGAATCATGATCGTCGTCACAGGCGCCACCGGCCAACTGGGCCGCCTCGTCATCAAGGCGCTGCTGCGCAGCGTTCCCGCAAGCGATATCGTCGCAGCCGTGCGCAGCCCCGACAAGGCGAAGGACCTCGCCGCGCTCGGCATTGCCGTCCGCCAAGCCGACTACACGAAGCCCGACACCTTGCGCACCGCCTTCGCCGGCGCTGACAAGCTGCTGCTGATCTCCTCCAGCGAAGTCGGACAACGCGCGCCGCAACACCGCGCCGCCATCGATGCGGCCAAGGCCGCGGGCGTGAAACTCATCGCCTACACCAGCATCCTCCGGGCCGACAACTCGCCCCTGAGCCTGGCCGCCGAGCACCTCGCGACCGAAGTCATGCTCAAGGAATCGGGCGTGCCTTTCGTGGTGCTGCGCAACGGCTGGTACACCGAGAACTACACCGGCTGGACAGGTGCCGCCCTCGCAAGCGGCACGCTGATCGGCAGCGCCGGCGACGGGCGCATCGCCTCGGCCGCGCGCGCCGACTACGCCGAAGCGGCCGCCGCCGTGCTGACCCGCGACAACCCGGCCGGCGCCATCTACGAACTGGCCGGCGACAGCGCCTACACCTTGACCGAACTGGCCGCCGAGATCGCCAGGCAATCGGGCAAGCCGGTGCTCTACAAGAACCTGTCCGAGACGGAGCACAAGGCCGCGCTGCTCGGATTCGGCCTTCCGGAGCCGATCGCCGCGATGCTCGCCAACTCTGACGCAGGCGTATCGAAGGGTGCGTTGTTCGACGATGGCCGGCAACTGAGCCAACTCATCGGCCACGCGACCACACCTTTGGCGGCGACAGTGGGGACGACCATGGCGGCATTGGCGGGCTGAATACGCACGCCTACACTTTCGCGAACCACCCACGCGACAGTGCAGGCTCCTGCGCCGCAGAAAACGCATCGTCTGCATGCCCGTCGCTCCACGGCCTCGACATGCCATGACAACCACAGACCTCGATCCCATCACCTGCCGCCCCATCGGCTTCGTGCGCAGTCTCTTCAAGCAGGTCGAGGGCATGCCGATCCAGGCGGTGGCGTCGCAAGACATGGCGCGCCTGGAGGTCCACGCGGACTTCGCACCCGGCCTGCGCGACATCGAAGGCTTCGACTACCTGACCCTCATCACGCACATGCACCTCTGCACGCGCGAGCCGCTGGAGGTCACGCCCTTCCTCGACACCGCGTCGCACGGCGTTTTCGCCACGCGATCGCCGACGCGGCCGAACCGGCTCGGCCTGTCGATCGTGCGCTTGCTGCGCGTCGAGGGCGCCACCCTGCACTTCAGCGGCAACGACATGGTCGACGGCACGCCGGTGCTCGACATCAAGCCCTACGTACCGCGCTTCGACGTGCGCCAAACCGAGCGCATCGGCTGGTTCGCCGACAAGCTGGAAGCCTTGCCTACCGCGCTGGCGGACCGCCGCATGACCTGACAGCGGTTGGCCACGCGGCCATCCACCCCTCGGCATGCGCGGCAGAGGTCATCTGACACCGGCTCCTCCTGGTCATTCACGCTCGAACACGCCGATCAAGCCGGACGCGCGTGCGCAGGGACGACGATATGATCCGCTATTCCAATGATGAATAGCGCTCGACGTGAAAGGACGCCCGCCATGAAGACCTGCCCTTGCTCGCTGCGCACCGCCGCCGTGATGGCCGCCCTCTCGCTCGTCGCTGTGGCCGCGCAGGCGCAGGAGATCGTGGTGTCGGCCGCGGCCAGCCTGACGAACGCCTTCCAGGAAGTCGGCAAGGCTTTCGAGAAGGCGCAGCCCGGCACCAAGGCAACATTCAACTTCGCCGCCTCCGGCGCATTGCTGGCGCAGATGACGCAGGGCGCACCGGTCGACGTTTTCGCCTCCGCCGACCAGGAGACCATGAACCGCGCCGTCGCCGCCAAGCTGATCGCCGAGGGCACGCGTGCCGACTTCGCGCACAACACGCTGGTGCTGGTCGTTCCCGCCACCACGACCACCCCACCGCAGCAGTTGGGCGACCTGGCCGGCGCCAGCTACAAGCGCATTTCCACCGGTACGCCCGCCTCGGTGCCCGTCGGCCGCTACACGATGGAGTCGGTACAGCAAGCCGGCCTCACCGCTGCACTGGAACCGAAATGGATCTACGGCGAGAGCGTGCGACAGGTGCTCAACTACGTCGCGCGCGGCGAGGTCGATGCCGGCTTTGTCTACCGCACCGATGCACTGATCGAGCGCGACAAGACGAAGATCGCGCTGACCGTCCCGACCGGCACCCCCATCAGCTACCCGATCGCGCAACTGGCCTCGAGCAAGAACGCGGCAACGGCCAAGTCCTTCATCGCCTTCGTGCGCGGCGCCGAGGGGCAGGAGATCCTCGGCCGCTACGGCTTCTCGAAGCCCTGAGAACCTTCGACATTGCTCGTTCCCCTCTGGCTCACCCTCAAGGTCGCGCTGATCGCCACGCTGCTCGCGGGCGTGGCGGGCATCGGCATGGGCTGGTGGATGTCGCGGCGGCGCTTCCCCGGACAAGGGATCGTCGATGCCGTGCTGATGCTGCCGATGGTCCTGCCGCCGACGGTGCTCGGCTACTACCTGATCGTTCTGATCGGCCGCAACGGCGTGTTCGGCCAGTACCTGGACCGGTGGTTCGGCATCAACCTCATCTTCACCTGGCAGGGTGCGGTGATCGCGGCCTCGATCGTTTCGCTGCCGCTGATCTACAAGGCGGCGCGCGCGTCCTTCGAGGATGTGGACAGCCGCTTCGCGCATGCGGCGCGCACGCTCGGTGCCGCGGAACTCGAAGTGTTCCTGCGCGTCAGCCTTCCGCTGGCGCTGCGCGGCATCGCGGCCGGCCTGATGCTGGCCTTTGCGCGGGCCATGGGCGAGTTCGGCGCCACACTGATGATTGCCGGCAACCTGCCGGGCAAGACGCAAACGCTTTCCATCGCCGTGTATGACGCGGTGCAGGCCGGCAATGACGCGCAGGCGCTGTGGCTTACCGCGGTGATCTCGGTGGTTTGCATCGTGGTGCTGGTGATTTCGGGCCGGCTGTTGCAGGCGAAGCACTGAGCGTCGGATATGACGGCCCTGCTCGACATCGACTTGCGCGTCGCCCTGCATTCGGACGAGCGGGACTTCGAACTGCATGCGCGCTTCGGCACGGCCTCGATGCGCACCGCCCTGCTCGGGCCATCAGGCGCTGGCAAGTCGACCGTGCTGCTGGCGGTGGCCGGGTTGGTGCCGGGCGCCAAGGGGCATGTGCGCCTGGGCGATTTCACCTTGCTCGACACCGCAGCCGGCATTGACCTGCCGGCACGCGAGCGCCGCATCGGCTTCGTGTTCCAGGACTACGCGCTGTTCCCCCACATGACGGTCGAACGGAACATCCTGTTCGGCATGCACCGGCTCGGCGCTGCCGTGCCGCCCGCGACCACGGCCCGTATCGGCGAACTGCTGCACCAGTTCGACCTGGACAAACTCGCCCGTGCCTACCCGCGGCATCTCTCGGGCGGCCAGAAACAACGCGTGGCACTGGCCCGTGCGCTGGCGCCGAACCCGCGCCTGCTGCTGCTGGACGAGCCACTGTCCGCGCTGGACACGGCATTGCGCACCCGGCTTCGCGCTGAACTGGCCGAGATGCTGGAGCGCGTGCAGGTGCCGACGCTGCTGGTGACGCACGATCCGCACGATGTGGAGGCGCTGGCGCAGAGCACTGTCCAACTGGACAATGGCCACGTCGTGCTGGCTGAATGATTTGAGGTCTCACAACGCCTGCAGGATCTCCCGCCTTGCGTGGGCGTGCCCCGCTGGCAGGCAGTTCACCAGGGGCCTGAACGGGCTTCGCCACTCGCCCATGATTTTCACTGCGGCTGCGGTCCCGGCGATGCACGCAGACTCATGAAAGGGCCTCGACCGCCATCAACCAGCCGGCGCAGGCACGACGCAGCGACTCCGTTCAAGCACCGTTATTCAGGATGTCCGACATGCATCTTCAGACGCGCGCTTTTCGTTCACAGCCGCAGACAAAGAACGCCCGCATCCAGTCCGAAAAGGGCAGAAGCACGGCCCGCAGGCAGGCATCTCCCAACGCGCCAACAACCAAAAAGCCCCTGCAGCGGGAAGCTACAGGGGCTTGCAATTTGGCGGAGTGGACGGGACTCGAACCCGCGACCCCCGGCGTGACAGGCCGGTATTCTAACCAACTGAACTACCACTCCTGGTAGACAACGTTCACTCTGAAAACAGAGCCAAGTGTTGCCACTTGTGCCTCGCTGACCGAAGTCAATTTGGCGACCCTACGGGGATTCGAACCCCGGTAGCCACCGTGAAAGGGTGGTGTCCTAGGCCTCTAGACGATAGGGTCAAAACCTTGGAACATCTTCCGACTCGACAAGAAACTTTGGTGGAGGTAAACGGGATCGAACCGATGACCTCTTGCATGCCATGCAAGCGCTCTCCCAGCTGAGCTATACCCCCAAATTTCAACAAGACTTTCGTCTGTATCGCTGAGCCCCTGCTCCTGCGTGTCGAGCCTCAAATTATATACCGAAAATCAGGCTGTTCTCAATCTCGTCAAAATAGTTTCACGAGAAAACAATGCGAGCACTGCATCCAGTGACGGTGTCTGCGGCGTTCCGAGAACAAGTACACGCACCGGCATGGCGAGAGCCGGCATTTTAAGGCCATGTGCAGCCAGCACTTCCTTGATGGCAGCGGCGATGGTCAATTTGTCCCACTGGACATCCGCCAACTTGTCGGCGAGCGCAGCGATGGCGGGGCGCACTGCATCGGTCAGGTGCTGCGCGCGATCGGCGTCGCTGGCCGTCACGTCGGCATAGAAGCTGGCGGCCCAGTTCGCAAGCGCGACGGTGGTGTCGCAACGGTCCTTGAACAGCGCGCAGATGTCGGCGAGGCGCGCGTCGGCGGTGATGCCGCGCTTCTTCAGCTGCGCGCCCACCAGTTCGGCCAGCGCAGCGTTGTCCATCTGCTTGATGTAGTGCGAATTGACCCAGCTCAATTTGGCCGCGTCCCATTGCGCGGGGCTCTTCGACAGGTGCGTGCCGTCGAACCATTGCACCAGTTGCTCGCGTGAGAACAACTCGTCGTCGCCGTGACTCCAGCCGAGGCGCGCGAGGTAGTTCAGCATGGCTTCGGGCAGGTAGCCATTCTCTTCGTAGGCGGTGACGCTCACGGCGCCACGGCGCTTGGAGAGTTTTTGACCGTCATCGCCCAAGATCACCGGCACATGGCCGAACTGCGGCAGCGGTGCGCCCAGCGCATTGAAGATGTTGATCTGCCACGGCGTGTTGTTGATGTGCTCGTCGCCACGAAAGACGTGGCTGATGGCCATGTCCCAGTCGTCGACCACCACGGCGAAGTTGTAGGTGGGCACACCATCGGGGCGCTGGATGATGAGGTCGTCGATCTCGCGATTGTTGATGGTGATCGGGCCCTTGACCAGGTCGTCCCAGGTCACGTCGCCTTCGACCGGGTTGCAGAAGCGCACCACGGGCGGCACGCCTTGCGGCACTGGCGGCAGCACCTTGCCGGGCTCAGGGCGCCAGCGGCGGTCGTACAACGTCTTCTCGCCGCGCTCGCGCTGCGCTTCGCGCATGGCTTCGAGGTCTGCGGGCGTGCAGTAGCAGTGGTAGGCCTTGCCCGCCGCAATCATTTGCGCAATGACTTCCTGGTAGCGCGCCAGGCGTTGCATCTGGTAGATCGGGCCTTCGTCGTATTCGAGGCCGAGCCAGTGCATGGAGGCGAGGATCTGGTCGGTCGATTCCTGCGTCGAGCGGGCCACGTCGGTGTCCTCGATGCGCAGCACGAATTCGCCGCCGTGATGGCGCGCATAGGCCCACGAGTAGAGAGCGGTGCGAGCGGTGCCCAAGTGCAGGAAGCCGGTGGGCGACGGGGCGATGCGGGTTCTGATTTTTCGGGTCATGGGATTCAAATGGCGAGCGTGCCGAGGCCACGCAGCAGGTCGGCCTGGATGTCGTCGATGTGGTCGAGGCCGGCCGCGATGCGGATCAGGCCCTGGCCGATGCCGGCTGCTTGACGCTGCGGCTCGGAGAGGCGGCCGTGCGAGGTGGTCGCCGGATGGGTGATGGTGGTCTTGGTGTCGCCGAGGTTGGCGGTGATGCTCAGCACACGGGTGCTGTCGATCACGTGGAAAGCATTCGCGCGTGCTCCCTCGGGCGTGTCGCCGAGCACGTCGAAGGACACCACCGCGCCGCCCTGCCCCGACTGCTGTTGCATCGCGAGCGCGTGCTGCGGATGCGAGGCGAGGCCCGGGTAGTAGACGCGCTTCACCGCAGGCTGCTTCTCCAGCCATCGGGCCAGCGCGAGCGCGTTGTCGCAGTGCGCCTTCATGCGCAGACTCAAGGTCTCGAGGCCCTTCAGCACAACCCACGCATTGAACGGCGACAGCGCCATGCCCGCGGTGCGCACCACGGGGCCAAACACTTCATTGACCAGCTTCGCGCTGGTGCAGATCGCACCGGCCAGCACGCGGCCCTGCCCGTCGAGGTACTTGGTGCCGGAATGCAGCACGAGATCGGCGCCGAATTCCACGGGGCGCTGCAACGCGGGCGAGCAGAAGCAGTTGTCGACCGCGAGCAATGCGCCAACGCCATGCGCGATGTCGGCCAGCGCGCGGATGTCGCAGACTTCGGTCAGCGGGTTGGTCGGCGTCTCGGCGAACAGCAGCTTGGTGTTGGGTCGTACAGCGGCGCGCCATTCGGCCACATCCGACTGAGAGACAAAGGTGGTCTCCACGCCGAACTTCGCGAACTCGCGACCGAGCAGGTTGAAGGTCGAACCGAACAACGAACGCGAGCTCACGACATGGTCACCGGCCTTGAGCAGGCCCATGCACATCATGAGGATCGCGCCCATGCCGCTCGATGCGCCGATCGCCGCTTCCGTGCCCTCCAGCGCGGCGAGGCGGCGCTCGAAGCTGGTCACGGTCGGGTTGGAGGTGCGGGTGTAGGTGAAGCCCTCCTCCGTGCCCGCGAAGCGTCGCGCCGAGGTCTCGGCGTCGGGCTGCACGAAGCTGCTGGTGAGGAACAACGCCTCGGAGTTCTCGCCGTACTGGCTCGGCTCCAGGGCCGTGCGCACCGCCAGCGTGTCGCGGTGCAGGCCCGCGGGCAGGGATCGATGGGTCACGGCGTCTTTCAGTTCAGGTTGGGCAGCGCGAGGCGGGAGGCGTCTTCCTCGGTTTCTTCGACACGCGGACGGTTGTTGTTCATGCGGTTGATTGCATCGGTGTCGATGTCGCCGGTCACGTAGTAGCCGTCGAAGCAGGAGGCCTCGAGGCCCGCGAACTTGGATGCGCCGGTCGTCGCGGGTGCGGCCTTCATGACGGCGCGCTTCATCGCATCGACGTCCTGGTAGATCAGCGCGTCGCAGCCGATGAGGGCGCGGATCTCCTCGATGGTGCGGTCATGGGCCACCAGTTCGCCCTTGGTCGGCATGTCGATGCCGTAGACGTTCGGGTAGCGCACCGGCGGTGCGGCGCTGGCGAGGTAGACCTTGCGTGCGCCGGCGTCGCGCGCCATCTGCACGATCTCGCGGCTGGTGGTGCCGCGCACGATGGAGTCGTCGACCAGCAGCACGTTGCGGCCCTTGAACTCGCTGGCAATGGCGTTGAGCTTCTGGCGCACCGACTTCTTGCGCTCGCCCTGCCCCGGCATGATGAAGGTGCGGCCGACGTAGCGGTTCTTGACGAAGCCTTCGCGGTAGGGGATGCCGAGCAGGTGCGCAAGTTGCGTCGCGCTCGGGCGGCTCGACTCGGGGATCGGGATGATCACGTCGATGTCGCTCGGCGGCACCGTGGAGACCACGCGCTTGGCCAGCGTTTCACCCAGGTTCAATCGGGCCTGGTAGACCGAGATGCCATCCATCGTCGAGTCGGGGCGCGCCAGGTAGACGAATTCGAAGATGCAGGGGTTGAGCGTCGGCGTCTCGGCGCACTGGTGCGCGTGCACTTGGCCTTGCATGTCGATGAACACCGCTTCACCGGGCGCAATGTCGCGTTCGAACTTGAAGCCCAGGCCTTCGAGCGCGACCGACTCGCTGGCCACCATGGCAGTGCCTTCGGCATTGCGGCCCAGGCACAGCGGCCGGATGCCGTATGGATCGCGAAATGCGAGCAGGCCCTGGCCCGAGATCAACGACACCACGGCATAGGAGCCGCGCAGCCGCTTGTGCATGCTCTTCACCGCGGCAAAGAGTTGGTCGGTGTGCAACTGAACGCCGCGCGTGGCGCGCTCCAGTTCATTCGCGAGCACGTTGAGCAGCACTTCCGAGTCGCTCTCCGTGTTGGTGTGGCGGTGATCGGTCGTGAACAGTTCGGCACGCAGCGCATGCGCGTTGGTGAGGTTGCCGTTGTGCACCAGCACGATGCCGAAGGGCGCGTTCACGTAGAAGGGCTGCGCCTCTTCTTCGCTGTAGGCATTGCCCGCGGTCGGGTATCGCACCTGGCCCAGGCCGACAGTGCCCGGCAGCGCACGCATGTTGCGGGTACGGAACACATCCTTCACCATGCCCTTGGCCTTGTGCATGAAGAACTTGCGGTCGAGCAGGGTCACGATGCCAGCGGCGTCCTGGCCGCGGTGCTGCAGCAACAACAACGCGTCGTAGATCAATTGATTGACAGGGGCGTTGCTGACAACGCCGACGATTCCACACATGAAGCGATCCTCTCAGGGCAAGTAGCTTGCCAATTTCTCCGGCAACGCAGGCTTGATCGCCTGCAATGCCGTATCCAGAACAGTGGCACTGCGCGACTCGCGCCACCACGCACTGTCGTTCAGCGAAAAAAGGTGGATCCCTGTAGCCACCGCCAGCAAGGCAACGGCTCCACGCACAAAACCAAAACCGGCACCCAGGGTGCGATCGACCGGCCGAAGCCCGGCCGCCACAACCATCTTGCGCACCAGCGCGGTGATCAATCCGGCCGCAAAAGCCACCGCCACGAACACCAGCACGAAAGCGACTGCGTAGCGCCAGACCGCATCAGGCGCGCCGACCGGCAACCATGCCGCGACAGGATCGGCGAAAAACTGCGCGCAGATGAAGGCCACGACCCAACCCGCCAGCGACATCAACTCGAACACCAGGCCGCGCACCATGCCGACCAGAACCGACAGCAACAGCAGCGCGACGACAACCCAATCCAGCAACGCCACGGAATGCGCTGCTTACAGCGTGAGCACGGCCGCGGACAGGGCGAGGCCCTTGACGCGGGCAGCCGCCTTGTCGGCATCGGCACGCGTGCTGAACGGGCCGACGCGCACACGCGTGCGATCGCCGTCGGCCGTCTTCGCGACGTGCGCGTAGGTCTTCAGCCCGGCCCGCTCCAGCTTCTGGCGGACCTCGCGCGCCTTGTCGGCGTCGGCGAAGGCACCGACCTGCACGACGAAGCGGCCGGCCTCGTCGGCGGCAGAAGCGGGTTTGGCGGCGGCGGAGTCGGCGGAGCGGCCATCGAGCAAGGCACGCGCGCGAGCTTCGTCATCGCCGGTCGGCTTGGTGGTCTTGGGCTCGGGCTTGGCCTCTGCCTTGGCTTCCTTTGTCTCGACCTTGGGCTTGGCTTCGGGCTTGGCTTCGGGCTTGGCTTCGGGCTTTGTCTCGGGCTTGACCTCGGCCTTGCGCTCAGGCTTGGCTTCGACCTTGGCCTCGGGTTTCTTCGGCTCGGGCTTGGCCTCCGGCTTCGCCTCGGGTTTCGGTTCAGGCTTGGCCTTGGCTTCCGGCTTCTGCTCGGGCTTTGGTGCGGCATCGGCCACCGGTTTTGACGGGATGATTTCCGTGCCGTCGGCGGCCTCGGTGATCATGCCGCCCGGCGAAGCGGCCGCCACGCGGGTCGATGCGTCCTTGCCCGGCGCGACGGAGGTGGTCGGCGCGGATGGCAAGGCCAGCGGCTTGACCTTGTTGCGGTCGGGAATCTCGATCGGGATGTCGACGGCCACCGGGCGCGGCTGCGTGTCGAACAGCAGCGGAAATCCGACCACGCCCAGCAGCACCAGCACGGCCGCGCCGAGCAGGCGGTGGCGGGCGCGGCGGCGCATGGTTTCGACGCTCTCCGCGGGCACCGCACCGGCCACGTTGCGGGCTTCGTTGCCTTGCTGGCCGCGTGCGCGGAACTTGAAAAACGCCATGAAAGTTCGATTCCTGTGGGAGAGCAGCGTGGTGTGATGATGCGGCGGAAATCAGGCCTTGTCAGGCCCTTCAGGCCCCATTTCAAGCGTCCCGCAACAGGTGTCTGGCTTGCAAGCGGGGGGTTCCATTCAGGAGCACGCCGCCGACGGTAAAGAACGATCCGAAGACCACGATTCTATCAGCCGGGTCCGCCTGATCGATGGCCGCCTGGAGGGCCTCCATGGGGCTGGCGCACAGCGTGCCGGACGCGTCCTTGCGCGTGTTCTGCGCCTGCCAGCGCGCCAGCAGATCGGCCCCCGCCGCGGCGCGTGGGGTCGGCAGGTCGGTGAAGTACCAGCGGTCGATCAGCGGCCCGATGCGGGCAAAGATCGGCGCCAGGTCCTTGTCGGCCATCACGCCGAAGACGGCATGCGTGGTCGGGTAGAAGCCCATCGCGTCGAGATTCTCGGCCAGCGCCGCCACGGCATGGCCGTTGTGGGCCACGTCAAGCACCAGCGTCGGCTCGCCCGGCACGATCTGGAAGCGGCCCGGCAACTCGACCATCGCCAGCCCCGTGCGCACGGCCTGCGCGGTGATCGGCAGCACCGGCCGCAGCGATTCGAGTGCGGCCAGCACGCCGGCCGCGTTGATCAACTGGTTGGCGCCGCGCAGCGCGGGGTAGGCCAGCCCGCTGTAGCGCCGGCCACGGCCGCTCCAACCCCACTGTTGCTTGTCGCCGGCCACATTGAAATCGTGGCCGAAGCGCCAGAGATCGGCGCCGATGGCGTTCGCATGCGCGATGACGCTGTCGGGCGGCATCGGGTCGCTCACGATGGCGGGACGGCCGGCGCGCAGGATGCCGGCCTTCTCGAAGCCGATGCTCTCGCGGTCCGGCCCGAGGAAATCCATGTGGTCGAGGTCGATGCTGGTGATGACGGAACAGTCGGCATCAATGATGTTGACGGCGTCCAGCCGGCCGCCCAGGCCGACTTCGAGGATCGCGACCTCGACGCCGCTGGCCGCCATGCAGTGCAGCAGCGCCAGCGTGGTGAATTCGAAGTACGTCAGCGAGGTCGATCCGCGGGCCTCTTCGACGGCGGCGAAGTGCGGCAGCAGCGCGGCGGCCTCCACCGATTCGCCACGCAGTCGCAGTCGCTCCTCGAAATGCACCAGGTGCGGCGAGCCGTAGACCCCGGTGCGGTAGCCGGCATGCCGCAGGATCGACTCCAGCATGGCGCAGGTCGAGCCCTTGCCATTGGTGCCCGCCACCGTGATGACGGGGCAGTCGAAGCGCAGGCCGAGCCGGTCGGCCACGGCGCGCACGCGGTCCAGCCCGAGGTCGATGTTCTTGGCGTGCAATTGCTCGCAGTGGGCGAGCCAGTCGGCGAGGGTTTCCATGGCGGGCGGAATTGTCGCCGACCCGCCGACGCGGCATCATCCCAGGATGACAACAACCCTTTTCGGCATCCCCAACTGCGACACGGTCAAACGTGCGCGCACCTGGATGGACACGCAAGGCGTGCCCTACACCTTCCATGATTTCCGCAAGAACGGCCTGCCCGACGCGGCCCTGGACCGCTGGCTGCAAGCGCCGGGCTGGGAGGCACTGCTCAATCGGCGCGGCACCACCTGGCGGCAACTGGACGAGGCGACCCGCGCCTCGGTAGTGGATGCGGCCTCGGCGCGTGCGGTGCTGGCCGCTCATCCGACGCTGATCAAGCGCCCGGTCGTCGAATGGCAGCCTGCGCGCGTTGTAACGGTGGGCTTCGACCCGGCCGCGTGGACGGCCCATGCCGCGGGGAAGGCTTGACGGTAAAGCTGCCGGCAAAGCCGGGCAAAAGAATGTGAAGCAGTGAACCCGGCGCGGGCATTGGCGTCCAACCAGCCAGCACCAGCGAAAGCGCTGCGTTCTTGAGGAGAAATTTCATGCGCACCCCCACCCGAATCATCATCGGCCTGGCCCTCGTCGGGGCACTCGGCAGCGCCGTCTCGCTGGCCCAGGCGCAGCAGGTTTCCGGCCGCGTCATCTCCAGCACGCCGATACGCGATGCGAGCGGCCAGACCGGCTACAGCGTGGTCTACGAATATGCCGGCCAGCACTACACCACGCGCACCGACAGCCCGCCCGGCCAGACCATCGCGCTGCAACTAAGCCCGATGGGCGTGGCCACTTCGCCGGTACCGAACCAGCCTCCGCAGGCCGCCTACAACGACCCGAATCCGCAGAACTGGGACAACGTGGCGGTGGAGCCGGGTGTGGTGGTCGGGGCCGGCGGGGCGCCAGGGCCGGCCTATGGTGCACCGGTCTACGGTGGCCCCGTCTACGCCCCGGCCTACGCGGCACCCGTGTATGTGCAGCCGGCCTACGGCTACGGCTATGCGTCGCCCTGGATCGCCGCACCGATCGGGCTGTCGCTCAACTTCGGCTATTCGCGCGGCTGGGGTGGCGGCGGCTACCGCCACGGCTGGCGTTGAGCGATTTCACGCTCGCTAAACTCGGCCCATGACCGAAACCATCCAGAGCGTGGCCGTGGCCACCAAGGCCAATGTTTATTTCGACGGCAAGTGCGTGAGCCATTCCCTGACCCTTGCCGATGGCACCCGCAAGTCCGTGGGCGTGATCCTGCCCTCGACGCTGACCTTCAACACCGGCGCGCCCGAAATCATGGAAGGCACAGGCGGCGCCTGCGAATACCTGTTGAGCGGCAGCACCGAGTGGAAGAAGGCCGGCATGGGCGAGAAGTTCAGTGTGCCGGGCGATTCCTCGTTCCAGATCCGGGTGACGGGCGAGCCTTACAGCTATATCTGCCACTTCGGCTGAACCGTCCGACCCATTCACTGAGCCACCTTCGGGTGGCTTTTTTGCGCCCGGGTCGCTGGCTCATACGACTTTGCAATCAATCGCAGAACAAGGCGGAGCGCCGCAGACAGTGCTGTAGCACGGCAAGGCGATCCAACGCAGTCATGCGGTTGAATGCGAGGGAGTATCAGTCGCCTCCGCCCCCACCGCAGCCGCCGCCACAACCGGAACCGCTGTCGCCGCCCCCGCTGTCCCCGCCACTGCCCGAAGAGGACGACTCGCTGCCGCCGAAGCCGCCCGCGTCGCCGGAGCCTCCACCGGAATCGCTGAAGCCGGTCCCACAATACGCGTCGGAGCCGGCGGCGCGGTCGATGGCGCTGCAGTCGGGCGTGTACTTGAAGCCGCCTTCGACGTCGAACTTGGCATCGAGCGCGAACAGCAAGGGCAGCCGGGAGGGTTTGCGCGGGTCGATGCTCTCCTCCTTGCAGGCCCAGTACCACGTGCGGCGCAGGCCGTCGTTGCGCCGCGCATCGTTGCCGAGCACCTCGGCCGGCGTGTGATGCAGCATGCCGCCGAAGGCTGCCTCGCACCAAAGCTGGTAGCCGCGCGTGTGCAGGATGTACTCGTGCCAGGCCTCGTCCACCACCTTGGAGGGCATCGCGACGAACTGGCGGCCTGAACGCAGGTGCGCCATGAAGAACTGGCGCAGCCCGCGCAGCACGAGGTCCGCGTCGCCTCGCCGCAGTTGCGGGAAGGCGGCCATCAACTTGCGGACGATGAAGGGCGGGAATTCCGCCTCGCGGATGAACTGGCGGCGCACGCTCATTTGCCAGGACTTGAGCGCGCCGTTCAGGAGCACGGTGACGACGAGCAATGCCACGGCCCAGCCAAATCGGCCGCTGGCAAACAGCACGAATGCCGCAAGAAGGCCGCCAAGCAAGGACAGCCGTTTCGTCCACACCAGCAGGTTGATGCGACGACGAAAGTTGAGTGTCGGCAATACGCTCATCGTCATCCTCGTGTCACTTGCCCCCGCCCATCATTGGCTTGCCGTTGACCAGCAACGCGCCTTTCTCCAGGACGGCGGCGCTTGTCAGGAAATCACCCTCGCGCACGGCAAAACCCTTGCCCACGGCCAGTTCGACCAGCGAGTGGGCCTGCGCCCCGCGTTGCGGCGCGCCGGCGGGATCGCCGCCGCGCTCGC
The DNA here is from genome assembly GCF_037889975.1 of Variovorax rhizosphaerae. NCBI lineage: Bacteria > Pseudomonadati > Pseudomonadota > Betaproteobacteria > Burkholderiales > Comamonadaceae > Variovorax > Variovorax rhizosphaerae. The sequence continues at coordinate 91,916 of NZ_JBBKZT010000019.1, forward strand.
CGAGCAACTGGACCCAGGCCACGGGCAGCTTGGCATTGGCCTTCATCAGCATGTGGGTCTGCAGCTTGGTCTGGATCGACATCGGGTCCTTGACGTCCTCGGCCGTCAGGCCCGGCGCGCTGGCCGAGAAGGACAACTCGCCGCGCTGGCCCTCGTAGGTCACGGCGAGCTTGTTGATCGACACCTCGGGCGTGTGTGGCAACAGTTGCGCGAGCGTCCGCATCATCTCGAGACCCAGCGCGGCGGCGTCCTCTTCCGACGGCTTGACACCGTCGCAAGTCGACGACAGCTGCGCCATCGACGTTTCCATGGCCTTTTGCAGGGTCGGGCCGTGCAGGTGCTTCACCGACTCCTGGAACTCGAAGTTGTCGAGCTGGATCGGCTTGGCGTCCTCGCCCACACGCAGCGTTGCATCCGCGGTGATGGCGGCCTTGCCATCGAGCAAGTCCTTGTCCGCCTTCACTTCCGTCAGGTACTTGAACTTGCCGATCTGAGCGAAGACCGGCTTGTCGCCGGCGCTGGCGAGGACTTCCACCCGCTCGATGTCCACGGTGCTGGTGCCGGGGCGCAGCCAGACGCTGTCGGCCGGCAGCGAGGTACCGTGCCAGCGCAACTTTGCGAGCTTGATGTTCAGCGTGGACTTGCCGTCCTTTTCTGAGCCGGCATAGACGAATTCGGGCAGGGTACCGTCGAAGGTGAAGGCGCCGCCGTCCAGGTTGCCGGTGGCACTCAGGTGAACATCGGACCAGGTGAGCTTGCCCTGCGGCAGATCCTGGTTGCCACCTGGCAAGCGCACCTTGGTGTCGTAGTCACCGCCGTAGCTGATCACCGTGCGGATGTCTTGCGGCTTCATGCCGGCGAGGTACTTGCGCACGCCCTCGGGCACCTCGTCCGGCAGGATCACTTCAGATTCGATCACCGCCGCGCCGACCGTGCTGAAGCCCGGCAACGGGCCGGTGCGCACATGGTCGCGGAAGCCGATGTCCAGCGTCTTGCCGGGCTTGTCGGCCTCCCCCGCGGCCGGCGCGCAGCCGATGCGAAGCTTGCCGCCGTAGGTCGAGGAGAACATACCCTTTTCGGTTTGCCGGTCCACCACATGCAGAAACGGAAACTGCTTCTCCAGCTTTTCGGCACGCGTCTCGTAGGCGGCTGCGATCTTGTTGCCGGTGACGGCGGTCGCGCCCAGGTACCCGCCCACCACGACGACCGCAATGGCCGCCAGTGCTTTCATCTTCAATTCACACTCCCTGTTGTTGACTTCTAGTTCTTGGCTACACGACCACCGGCTCGGGCTCGAGCAGGATGCCGAATCGCTCGTAGACGCTGGTCTGGATGGCCTTGGCCAGCGTCATCACTTCGCCGCCGGTGACCGGATGCGTCCGGCCGCCGCGGTTGACCAGCACCAGCGCCTGCTTCTCGTAGACGCCCGCATTGCCGACCGATTTGCCCTTCCATCCGCAGGCATCGATGAGCCAGCCGGCTGCCAGCTTGATGCTGCCGTCGGCCATCGGGTAATGCACGATCTTCGGGTCGCGGGCGATGATGTCGGCGCACTGTTCGGCCGTGACGGTCGGGTTCTTGAAGAAGCTGCCCGCGTTGCCAAGTTGTCGCCAGTCGGGCAATTTGGCGCGGCGGATGGCGCAGACCCAGTCGAACACCTCGCGCGCATTGGGCGTGAAGTTGCCGGTTTCGGCCATCTTGCGCTCCAGGTCGAGGTAGCCCATGACGGCCTTCCAGGGCTTGGGCAGGCGGAATCGCACCCGCGTGATCAGCGCCCGGCCCGCGAGGCCAAAGCTGTTGGCGCCGCTCGCGACATGCTTGAAGACGGAATCGCGGTAGCCGAAGGCGCATTGCGCGGCATCGAGCGTGAAAGGGCGCCCGGTGTCCAGCGCGATGGCGTCGAGCGATTCGAAGCGATCCTGCAATTCGACCCCGTAGGCGCCGATGTTCTGCACCGGCGAGCCGCCAACGGTGCCGGGGATCAGCGCCAGGTTCTCCAGGCCCGGGAATCCGTTGTCCACCGTCCACTCGACCGTGTCGTGCCAGGTTTCCCCGGCGCCGGCCTCGACGATCCAGGCGCGCGGTGTTTCCTCGACCAGGCGCAGTCCCTTGATCTCGACCTTCAGCACCAGCGGCTTGACGTCACCGGTCAGCACGATGTTGCTGCCGCCGCCGAGCACGAACTTGGGCGCGTCGCGCCAGTCGGCGTCGGCCAGCAGCGCCAGCACATCAGCCTCCGAGGCGATGCGCGCCAGGTGCTGCGCGCGCGCCACGATGCCGAAGCTGTTGTAGGGCTGCAGCGGGACATTGTGCTCAACGATCATGGGAGAATTGTCGCATTCACCCTGCGCCATTCGCCTTACAGGAGGCATGACATGCCCTCATTCGATACCGTCTGCGAACCCAATCTCCCCGAAGTCAAGAATGCCGTGGAGAACACGGCCAAGGAAATCGGCACCCGCTTCGACTTCAAGGGCACCTCCGCCGCGATCGAACTCAAGGACAAGGACATCACCCTGATCGGCGATGCCGACTTCCAGCTCGTGCAGGTGGAGGACATCCTGCGCAACAAGCTCACCAAGCGCAGCGTGGATGTGCGCTTCCTCGACAAGGGCGACGTGCAGAAGATCGGCGGCGACAAGGTCAAGCTGGTCATCAAGGTCAAGAGCGGCATCGAGAGCGAGCAGTCGAAGAAGATCCAGCGCCTGATCAAGGACAGCAAGCTCAAGGTGCAGGCCGCCATCCAGGGCGATGCGGTGCGCGTGACCGGCGCCAAGCGCGACGACCTGCAGGCGGCGATGGCGCTGATCAAGAAGGATCTGCCCGAGATGCCGCTGAGCTTCAACAACTTCCGGGATTGATCTTGCGGCACGCCCTCGTTGCCGCCGCCCTGCTCTCGGCCAGCCTGCTGGCGCATGCGGATTCAGTGATGCTCACGGGCACCATCGGCAGCCGCGCCATCCTCATCGTCAACGGCGGCGCGCCGAAGACGGTGGCGGTGGGCGAGACCTGGCAGGGCGTGCGCGTCGTGTCGGTGCAGTCGGACCAGGCGCAAGTCGAGATGGGCGGCAAGCGGCTCGCGCTGCGCATGGACACGCCGGTGAGCGTGGGCTCTTCCGGCGGCAAGCCGGACGGCAAACGCATCGTGTTGACCGGCGACAGCCGCGGCCACTTCATGAGCGGCGGCACGATCAACGGGCGCCCGGTCAGCTTCATGCTCGACACGGGAGCCACCAGCGTGTCCCTCTCCTCGGCCGACGCGGTGCGCATCGGGCTCGACTTCCAGAAGGGCACGCCCGTGCAGATGAACACGGCCAACGGCGTGATCCAGGGGTACCGAGTGAAGCTGGGGTCGGTGCGGGTGGGCGATGTCGAGGTGTACGACATCGACGCGGTGGTGTCGCCGCAGCCGATGCCTTATGTGCTGCTGGGCAACAGCTTCATCAACCACTTCTCGATGCGACGGGATGCGGACCAGATGGTGCTGGAGAAGCGGTTCTAACGCTAACAGCCACGAGAATCCCCGATTGCACGGCAGTCGCCATGCGGGGCCGATTTCGCAGGCAAGCGCTTTTGCCTGGCAATGGCAGCGTGCTCGATCGCGCGGGCTCGGGCGCAGCACCTGCGGGCATAGGCGCAGGCGAGCTCCTGCCGGTGCGCTCTTACGCACCATCGACTCCGCCCCGTCCAGCACTCTGACGTAGCTGGCGTAGCCAAGTTTCCGCGGCCAGGAGTTCGACCTCGTCTTCCAGCAGTGAAGAAGCGTTGCGAGCGGCCCGAAAGTGGGAGGACGCTTCCATGATCAGCCCGCCGGCCTGTAGGCGCGGGTGATGGGATCGCGTTCGAGAAAGCCGTACCCGGACGTCATGCTCTGGGCGCGACAAAGAACTCTTGGCCCAGCCAGCTCGGCTGCCACGTCTGCAACGTCTGCCACGTCTGCCACGTCTGCCACGTCTGCCCCGTGATGTCACGCCGCAGTCCAGCACCAGTTTCAAGCACGTCCATCGCGTTGCCAAGTGCGAAGGCGCAGCCAACCGCTTCTGGCTGTTCGTGCCCCGAACCTTGACCGCGCCCATCCGGGGCAAATACAATAATGTGCAACTAAGTTCTAAATTATGGAACTGCTTGGGCCACAACGTACATGCCCAGGCAAAACAACCGCATGAATATCCCAGCCAACGGGGCGCTTTCCGCCCATTGCGATCCTGCTGCCTGGCGCGGTGACTTCCACCCGCGCGCGCTTGCACCGGGTCGACCCCATCCTCACGATCACGTCGCACCGTGTCGACGTAGCGTCCAGCCTCGCATGCCGTTCGGCTCTCGGGCCGTACCCACTCCCAAACCCCGCCCGAAAGGAACTCGCCCGTGACAGGACTTACCCGGCGCGCCGCGCTCGCCGCGCCGCTGCTACTTCTACCCACTTACCCGCACGCCCAGAGTAGCTGGAGCCCGACCCGGCCGATCAGCCTGATCGTGACCTTCGCTGCAGGCGGCTCCACCGATGCGCTGGCCCGCCGCCTCGCCGAGGCGCTGGGCAAGTCTCTCGGTCAGCCCTGCATCGTCGAGAACCGGCCAGGCGCAGGCGGCAATATCGGCATGACTGCAGTGGCTCGCGCGGCGCCGGACGGCCATGTCATCGGCATCGGCGCGAATGGGCCGCTCGCGGTGAATCCGGCGCTGCCGAACATGCGCATGCCCTACGACGCGGCCAAGGACTTCACGCCGGTGATCCGCCTGGTGAACCAGTCGAACATACTGCTCGTCAACCCCTCCGTCCCGGCAAGCCCGATGCCGGCCTTTCGCGACTGGCTGCGCGCCCACCCGAACGAGCCCTTCGGCATGCCGGGCAATGGCACCTCGAACCACATCGCCGGCCTCGTCTTCGCACGTGCGCTCGGTGCGACGATGGAGCCCGTCGCCTATCGCGGCTCCGCCCCGGCGCAACTGGACCTGCTCGCTGGCAACATCCGGCTGCAAGTGGACAGCCTCGCCGGGAACGTGATCTCGATGGTGCGGGAAGGGAAGATGCGGGCGGTCGCCGTCACCACCGCCACGCGCTCGCCCTTGCTACCCGATGTGCCAAGCATGACGGAATTCGGTGCGCCCGCCATGCCGGTCTGGCAGGGCGTTGTCGCTCCACGAGGCCTGCCTGAGGCCGCGTTGCGCCGCCTCAATGCCGCTTTCAACGAAGCGCTCAGCCAGCCCGCGATCCGCGATTGGTTGCTGGAAAACGGAGCCGTGCCCGCCGGCGGCACGCCCGAGGCATTTGCCGCCTTTCTCACCGAGGAGCGGACGAAATGGGCCCGCCTGGTCCGGGAAAACGGCATCAAGGGTGAGTGAGGTCAGATCATGGGAACAAAGTCTGACCGACTGGAGGACGAGGCCGATATCGACGCCTTCATCGCTGGCCTTGTTCTGCTCGGGACGGGTGGTGGTGGCAACCCGTTGAAGGGGAAGGCAGCGCTTCTGGAGGCGCTCGATCGCGGTGGGAAGCTCGCCTGGACGCCGATAGACCGGCTTCCACCCGACGCGGCCGCCTGCGCACTGACAGGTGTCGGCTCGATAGCGCCGGGACGTGCGCTCAGTGCCGAGGAACGCATCGCGCAGGGCTACCTGCTCGGACCACTTCCCGAGCCTCCGATGCACCGTGCGCTGCGTGCAATGGAGGAAGCGCGGGGGGCGCCCATCTCGGTGATCTTCGCGACCGAGTTGGGCGGGTCGAAAGGCGCGGTGCCCCTTGCCGTCGCGGCCACGCTAGGCCTCGCCATGGTGGACGGGGACTGCTGCGGCCGCGCGGTCCCGGAGATGACTCAGATCAGCCTGGTCCGTGCCGGGTGCACTGCCGTGCCGGCTTGCTTTGCCGATCCGTGGGGCACGGTGGCGGTGGTCAGCGAGGTGGCTTCGGCCACTCAACTCGAGCGGATCGGGAAGCTGCTGAGCCAGGCGACGAAGCTGGCCGACCCGATGGCCCAGTGCGCCCGCGCGGCCTTTTCCATGACCTGCGGAGAACTTGCGAAGCACATCGTCCCCGGCACGCTCTCCCGCGCGCTGAGGGTCGGCCGCGACATCCGCCAGGCAGCGCAAGAAGGAGGCGACCCGGCCGAGGCGGCAGCGCGAACCCTGGGAGGGCAGGTGTTGTTCCGCGGCAGAGTCACGCGCAAGTCCTGGGAAGACCAAGGTGGCTTCATGGTGGGCACGACGGAGCTCGAGGGGACGGGTGAAGATTCCGGCAGCGTGATGCGCATCTGGTTCAAGAACGAAAACCACGTTGCCTGGCGGAATGACGTGCCCGTCGCGACAGCGCCGGATCTCATTTGCCTGCTGCATGCCGAGACTGGGGAGACATGGACCAACACCACCTTGCCGGACGGTGTGCCCATCGCGGTGCTCGGCATCACGGCCGAACCGAGTTGCCGGACGCCGCAAGCGGTGGAAGTGCTCGGCCCGCGGCACTACGGGTTCGACATTCCCTACATGCCACTCTCGACGCCATGAGGGCTCGCGTCCCACGCGCGTGCCCCTGAACCCCGACGCGCGCGCCCGCACATCTGTGTGCGAGGACGAAGAACCTACCGCTGCGCGGCCGTGACGACCACCTCGATCTTGTAGCCCGGGTTGGCCAACTTGGCCTGCACCGTGGCGCGCGGCGGCGTGTGGCCGGGCGCGACCCAGGCGTCCCACACCTCGTTCATCACCGTGATGTCGGAAATGTCGGGCAGGAAGATCTGAACCATCAGCATGCGCGACTTGTCGCTGCCGGCCTCGGCCAGCAGGCGGTCGATCATGCCGAGCACCTGTTGCGTCTGGCCGCGCATGTCGGCGTTGGTGTCGTCGGGCACCTGGCCGGCGAGGTAGACGGTGCCGTTGTGAACGGCCGTTTCGCTGAGGCGCAGGCCGACGTGGAAACGCTGGAGTTCAGCCATGGTCTGTCATTCCTTCTTTTTCTTGGAGCCGAGCTTCGACTCCGTGCCGGCCAGAAGCCGCTGGATGTTTTCACGATGGCGCCAGGCGAGCAGCAGGCTCATCCCGACCATCGCGACGAATGCCGTGGCGTCGAGCTTCCAGACGATGCCGCCGCCGAGGAGGTAGTAGGCCGGCGCGAACAGCGCAGCCGCCAGGGAGGCCAGCGACGAATAGCGGAAGAACAGCGCCACGATGAGCCAGGTGCCGCCGGTCGCCAGCCCCAGCAGCCAGTCGAGCCCGAGCAGCACGCCGGCCGCCGTCGCCACGCCCTTGCCGCCCTGGAAGCCGAAGAACACCGGGTACAGATGGCCGAGGAACGCGGCCAGGCCGGCCAGCGCGGCGATGCCCATGTCCATGCCCCAGGCCGCGCCGTAGTGCTGGATCAGGAACACCGGCAGCCAGCCCTTGATGGCGTCGAGCAGCAAGGTGGCCAGGGCCGCGGCCTTGTTGCCCGAGCGCAGCACGTTGGTTGCGCCGGGGTTGCCGCTGCCATAGCTGCGCGGATCGGCCATGCCCATGGCCTTGCTCACGATCACCGCGAAGGACAGCGAGCCGAGCAGGTAGGAAGCAATGATGGCGACGACAGACGGCCAATGAAAATTCAACGTGGGCTCCGACCGGGAAAAAGGTCGCTCATTCTGCCAGCGCGCACTGCACCGGCTTCGCGCCCAGCAGGCTGACGCACACCTGCGGATCGATGCCGACCAGGTAGCCGCGCCGGCCGCCGTTGATGGCGATCCTCGGCAAGTCGAGGATGGTCGACTCGATGTACACCGGCATGGCCCGCTTCGTGCCGAAGGGCGAGGTGCCGCCGACCAGGTAGCCGCTGTGCCGGTTGGCGACCTCGGGCTTGCAGGGCTCGACCGACTTGGCGCCGATCTGCCGCGCCAGGTTCTTGGTCGACACGGTGCGGTTGCCGTGCATCAGCACCAGCAGCGGCTTAGCGTCCTGGTCCTGCATGACCAGCGTCTTGACGACGGTGAAGGGGTCGAAACCGAGGACGGCGGCGCTGTGCTGGGCGCCGCCGTGCTCCAGGTACTCGTAGGGGTGCTCGGTGAAGGCGATCTTGTTCGCACGCAACAGTTGCGTGGCGGGGGTTTCGCTGACGTGTGCCTTCTTCGCCATCGGCCGGTCACATCGCGGGGTCGCGAATCTCCCAGCGGATCTTGTCGATCTCGGCCAGCACTTCCGGAGGCAGCGTGGTGCCGAAGGCGTCGATGTCCTCGTCGAGTTGCGCCACGGTGGTCACGCCGATGATGGTGCTCGTCACATGCCACTTGGTGTAGCAGTACGCGAGCGCCATGCGCGTCGGCGTCAGGCCATGGTCGCGGGCCAGTTGGTTGTAGCGACGCGCGGCCTTCAACGCATCGGGCCGGCCCCAGCGTTGCTTGCGCACGGATTCGAAGCTGGAGATGCGCGCACCCTTTGGCGCATCCGGGCCGTCGATACCGCCCTGGTCGTACTTGCCGGTGAGCAGTCCGAAGGCCAGCGGGGAGTAGGCCAGCAGCGACACATCGAGCCGGTGCATCGCCTCGTCCATGCCGTTCTCGTGCGCGCGATTGACCAGGTTGAAGGCGTTCTGCACCGACGCCACACGCGGCAGGCCGTGTTGTTCGGCCAGGCGCACGAACTCGTGCACGCCCCAGGGCGTTTCGTTGGACAGGCCGATGTGGCGCACCTTGCCGGCCTTGACGAGGCCCGCCAGCGCTTCGAGTTGTTCGCGGATGGGCGTCGTCGAAGTTTCCTTGGCCGGGTCGTAGTAGATGTTGCCGAACTGCGGCACATGGCGCTCCGGCCAGTGGATCTGGTAGAGGTCGATCACGTCGGTCTTCAGGCGCTTCAGGCTCGCATCGCAGGAGGCCACGATGTCGACCGGCGTCATGCCCTTGCCTTCGCGCACCCACGGCATGCCGCGCGACGGGCCGGCGACCTTGGTGGCCAGCGTCACCTTTTGGCGCACGCCGGGGTTGGCGGCGAACCAGTTGCCGATGATGGTTTCGGTGGCGCCGCAGGTTTCCTTGCGCGTCGGCACGGCATAGATCTCGGCCGTGTCGATGAAGTCGACGCCGCGCGCCAGCGAGCGGTTCAGGATCTGGTGCGAGGTCGCTTCATCGACCTGCTCGCCGAAGGTCATCGTGCCGAGGCAGATCGGCGTGACGTGGAGGCCGCTCTGGCCGAGGGGGACTTTTCGCAGTTCGGTTTTTTGCATGCGCGGGATGCTACCGCCGCCATCGCAGTCGCGCGTTCAGGCCGCCAGAAACCTGACCTGTCGCGGGTCGATGCCGCATTGCACGGCGGCACCCGGCGCCAGCACGGGTTCGCCGGCATAGTGCAGCTGGTCCGCCACCACCAAGGCCTGGCCGACACGCAGCTTGTATCGCGACACCTCGCCGAGGAACTCGGTGCTTTCGACGACGCCAGACAACCACACGCGGGCGCTGTCGAGAGCGGATGCATCGGCCGCCCTAAGGTGCACCTGGTGCGGCCGGAATGCCATCGCCGCCGGCCCTTCCGCGGGCGGTACGCCGTCGTGCCACGGAAGCCGCAACTCGCCGATGCCCTCCGCATCGAAGCGCAGCACGCCGCCCTCCTGCCCGGTGATGCGACCAGCCAGCAGGTTGGCCGTGCCAACGAAGCCGGCCACGAAGCGATTCACCGGAAAGTCGAACAGGCTCGTCGCCGGCCCGGTCTGCTGCAGCACGCCCTTGTCCAGCACGGCCATGCGGTCGGCCGTGGTCATGGCCTCCTCCTGGTCGTGCGTGACGAAGATCGTCGTGAGGCCGAGCTTGCGCTGCAGGTGCTTCAGTTCGTCGCGCATCTGCACGCGCAGGTTCTTGTCGAGGTTGGAGAGCGGCTCGTCGAGCAGCAGCAGCCGGGGCTCGATGACGATGGTGCGGGCCAGCGCCACGCGTTGCTGCTGGCCGCCGGAGAGTTGCCCGGGCCGGCGCTTGCCGTACTCGCCGAGCCCGACAAGCTCCAGCGCCGCGCCGACCTTGCGCCGGATCGCGTCGCGGCTCTCGCGCCGCTCCACCAGCCCGAAGGCCACGTTGTCCCACACCGTCATGTGCGGCCACAGCGCATAGCTCTGGAACACCATGCCGATGTTGCGCGCATGCGGCGGTATGCGTGTGATGTCCTGCCCATCGACCAGCAACTCGCCGCGCTGGTGCTGGCTGAAACCCGCGATCAGGCGCAGCAGGGTCGACTTGCCCGACCCCGACGGCCCCAGCAGCGCGAAGAACTCGCCGGGCTCGATCTTCAGGTTGATGTCGCGCAGCACCTCGGTCGTGCCGTAGCTCAGGCTGATGTGTCGCGCTTCGAGCGAGACCTTGTTCATGTCGCGGCCCTCCGGGGCGATTGCGTGCGTTGGGCAAAGCGATGCGAGGCCCAGGTGCCGAGCGCGACCACCACCACCGCCAGCACGGCCAACGCCGCGCCCGGCCCACGGCCCGACACGCTCTGCATGTAGAGATAGATGCCGTAGCTCATCGGCGCCTGGCTCTCCGACGAGCTCAGCACGATGGTCGCCGACAGTTCCACCGCCGCCGTGATGAAGCTCGTGACGAAGCCCGCCAGCATGCCGCCCGCCATGAGGGGCACCATCACCCGGCGCACCATGCGCCAGCGCGTCGCGCCGAGGCCCTGCGCCGCCTCTTCGAGCGAGATGTGCACCTGCTGCAGCGCGGCCATGCAGGCGCGCAGCGCATAGGGCAGGCGCCGCACCGCATAGGCCAGCATGATCAGCACCCAGCTCGTGACCACCGGCGCATCGGAGAACGGCAGGTTCACGCCCTTGAACAGCCGCAGGTAGCCGATGGCCAGCACCAGGCCCGGAATGGCCAGCGCCATCGAGGCCAGGTGGTCGAGCCAGCGCCGCGCCGGCAAGGTCGTGCGCAGGATCAGCCACGCGATGGCCGTGCCGATCACCACGTCGAGCCCCGCGGCCAGCAGGCAGTAGAGCATCGTGTTGCCGATCATCTGGCGCGAGTTCTCGAGCACGTTGGCATAGTGGTCGAGGGTGTAGGCATCGGGCAGCACCGAGAAGCTCCACACCTTGGCAAAGGACATCAGCAGGATGCCGAGGTGCGGCGCCAGCACGACGAACAGCACCGCCGCGATCCAGCCGTAGGCCAGCACCCGCTCCCATCCCGCGAGCCGCCGCCGCTGCAGGGAGCCGCCGCCCTTCTGCAGCGTCGCGTAGTCCCTGTTGCGGGTCACGCGCCCGGCCATCCACAGCGCGAGGATCGAGAAGCCGATCATCAGCACGCTGGTCACGTAGCCCAGAGGATCGTCGATGCCGACCGAGGTGATGCGCAGGTAAGCCTGCGGCGCCAGCATGTTGGTCACGCCCATCACCAGCGGCGTGCCGAGGTCGTCGAACACCTTCACGAACACCAGCGCCGCACCGGCCAGGTAGCCCGGCATCGCCAGCGGAAAGATGATGCGGCGGAACAGCCGGAAGCCGCGGGCGCCGAGGTTCAGTGCCGACTCCTCCATCGCGGCATCGATGTTGCGCATTGCCACGACGAGGTTGAGCAGGATGAACGGAAAGTAATGGATGCTCTCGACGAAGGTCACGCCGACCAGGCCGTCCATGATCGGAACCTTGAAGCCCAGCCAGTCATCCAGCAGCAGGTTGACCGAGCCGTTGCGCCCGAAGATCAGTTGCAGCGCCACCGCGCCCACGAAGGGCGGCATCACCAGCGGCAACACGCCCAGCGTCTGGATCAGCAACGCGCCGCGGAACTCGAAGCGCACCGTGAGATAGGCCAGCGGCACCGCGATCAACGATGCGAAGAACACGCTGGCCAGGGAGACCGCGAGGCTGTTGAAGAAGGACTCGCGAAACACGCTCTGGCCGAAGAAGGTGCCGAAATGGCCGAGCGTGAGGCCGCCTGTTTCATCGACGAAGGCGGTGTAGATCACCAGCCCGACCGGGATCAGCAGGAACAGGACGAGGAAAGCCGCGATGGCCGCGGCCACCGCCCACGCGCCCCACCCCGCACCCGCCTTGCGGGAACGCGGCGCCGCCGCGACGGCTGCGCTCACCGGGCCAGCGCCACTGCCTCGTTGGCCAGTTCGGTGGCCTTGGCGTAGTTGGCCTTGGCCTTCGAGGCCCAGAGCTCTTCCTGGCCGGTGAGCTGCTTCGACACCGCCACGTCACGACGGTTCTTGCGAAACAGCTCGAGGAACTGTTCGTTCTTCACGTTGTCCTGCCCGACCAGCGGTGAATAGGCAAAGCCGCGCGCCTGCTTGAGCAAGTCGGCCGCCTGCGGATTGGGCTTGGCCTTGAGCTTCTGCTCGGCGTCGTGGATCGCCTTGGTCGCGGCCTGCAGTTCCTTGAGCCTGAAGGTCACCATCTGGTCGAACAGGCTCACCACCACCTGGTAGCGCGACTCGGACAGGTCGGAATCGAACTGCACCTTGGCCCGCTTGGCGACGGCCTGCACATCGGGGTAGCCGGCCGGCACCTTGAGGTCGGCGTAGGGGAGCACCGGCAGGCGGCTGATCTTCGGGTCGAACAACAGTTGCTGCCCTTCCTTCGACAAGGTGTACGCGATGAATTTCTTCGCCTCGTCCGCGTTCTTGCCGCCCGTCACCAGGCCGATGTTGGCGGGCACCACGGCCGTCACGCTCGGGTACGCGAACTCGACCGGGAAGCCGGAGTACTTGCCCGCGAGGCCGAAGAAGTCGATCACCATGCCGATGCCGTATTGCCCGCTGTTCACGCCGTCGGGCACGCCGAAGCTGCGGTCCGTGATGGCGGCGCAGTTGCCCATGATCTCGAGCAGTTGCGTCCAGCCCTTGTCCCAGCCCTCGCCTTGCAGCATCGTCTCCACGGTCAGGTGCGTGGTGCCCGAACGCGAGGGCGACGAGATCGCGACGTGGCCGAAATATTCGGGCCGGGCCAGGTCGCTCCACTCCTTGGGGGCCGGCAGCTTGTTGGCCTGCAAGTAGCGCGTGTTCCACATCATCCCGTAGCCGGCCAGCGCCTGGCCGTAGTAGAGGCCCTGCGGGTCGTTGATGGGGTAGTTGCCGATCTTGGCCGGCACATGCGGGTTCTTGACCTCGGGCGCGGCGGTCAGCAGCTTGTCGCGCGCCAGCACCTCGAAGGCGTCGGGCGCCGAGGCCCACATGACGTCCGGCCGCTGGCCCGGCGAGAGTTCCTTGATGTAGGCGATGGCGGCCGTCGTGTTCTTGTTCAGCACTTCGAGCTTGATGCCCGCGTTGGCCGCCTCGAAGCCCTTCTTGTAGGCGTCGGTGAGCTCCTTGGGGAAGGACGTGACCACGGTCACCGTGCCGGCCTGTGCCGCGCCCCAGCACAGCAGCAGGCTGGCGGCGAGCAGGTGAAGGATCGGGGTGCGTTGCATGCGTGACTCCAGGTGACGGATGGGACGGGTGTCACTCTAGCGTCGCCGTGTCGCGCGCGGCTCCGGCTTATCCCTTGGGCGCTGCTTATGATCGGCCGCATGTACCAGCCTCGTCGTCCTGCCCGCAGTGAGTTCGTCCCCGTGCGCGGCCTTCAATATCACGTGTTGCATTGGGGTGAGCCCAAGCCGGGACAAGCCCCGTTGGTGCTGCTGCATGGCTGGATGGACGTGGCCGCGTCGTATCAGTTCGTCGTCGATGCCTTCGACAGGGAGCGCCATGTGATCGCGCCCGACTGGCGCGGCTTCGGCCTTACCGAGGCGCCGGGCATCGACAACTACTGGATCGCCGACTACATGGCCGATCTCGACTGGCTGCTCGACCACTATGCGGGCGAGACCGCGGTCGACATCGTCGGTCACAGCATGGGCGGCAACGTGCTCATGCAGTACGCCGGGGTGCGGCCGCAGCGCGTGCGCCGCGTCGTCAACCTGGAGGGCTTCGGCATGCCGGCCGCGCAGGCCGACGATGCGCCCGCGCGCTACGGCAAGTGGATGGACGAGATCAAGCGCGTGCACCGCGGAGAGTTGGATCTCCATCCCTACAACGCACTCTCCGGCGTGGCGCGGCGGCTCATGAAGACCAATCCGCGCCTCACGCCCGACAAGGCGAACTGGCTCGCAAGCCAATGGGCACGCGAGACCACCACGCAGGACGGGCGCCCTCAGTGGCAGATCCGCGGCGACCCGGGCCACAAGATTACGAGCGCGCAGAACTACCGGCTCGATGAAGTGCTGGCGATGTACCGCCGTATCACCGCGCCGGTGCTCGCGGTGATTGCCGATGGCAACAGCCTGGGCGGCTGGTGGAAGGACCGCTACACGCTTAACGACTACCACGAGCGGCTCAAGTCCGTGCCCGATGCGCGCGTGGCGATGGTGGCGGACGCAGGGCACATGCTGCATCACGACCAGCCGGAGCGGGTGGCGTCGCTGATCGACGAGTTCCTGGGCGGCTGACGGTTCAGTGGCCGGGGGCGCGGCGATGGGCGGCGTGCGGTACGCGCCGGTCGCCTTCACTGTGCCGGCCGCTTCGCGGCTCCCCTGCAGTGCTCGCGTTCGGCGGGGTCCACATGAACTCGCTTCGCTCAAACAGCATGTGGCCCTGATCCGCCAAACGCTGCGCGCTTCGGCGGCACAGAGGCGGCGCCCGACGCGCACCGCACACCACCCACCGCCGTGGACACGATCGTTGTATTCCTCCCTCTCCCCCCGGGAGAGGGCCGTGGTGAGGGCAACAGCTTCCCCGAAGGACGATGCGTTCGATCGTCCCCCAAGCCCGGTATGCGGTGCGGGCTGGTCGATCCCTTCTGCGGCGCTGAGGAGCGCAGCTTTTGCCGGATCAGGGCCACATGCTGTTTGAGCCGCAGGCGAGTTCATGTGGACCCCGGCAAAAGCGAGCACCGCAAGGGAGCCCCGAAGGGGCCGCCGCAGTAGGGTCGACCGGCCCGTACCGCGTACCGGGCGCTCTCACCAACGAGTGCAATCCAAACGACGTATCGCCCCCAATTGCTGCTCGTCGCCGACCTCCAGCAGCTGATCGAGCTTCCCCGCGTCGGCTTGCCGAGGAAGTCGGGTTTTTCCTTCCAGACACGGTCCGCAATGCGCGGCCTTCTCCCACAAGGCGAGCGGGCACGCTCGGGCAGACTCAACCGGTTTTGCTCAACCTGTCCCGTCCATGAATCGCCAGACCCCGATCGACAACCAAGCCTTCCAGCGCGTGCTCAGCCGCAACGTCAAGTTGCCGCTGATCGCGGGCCTCGTGGGGGCAGTGATTTTCGCGGGGCTGATCTTCTATCTGCTGTCGGTGATCGCCTGGGTCGAGCACACCGACCAGACCACGCGCAGCGCCACCGAAGCGCAGCGCCTGTCGGTCGACATGGAATCCAGCATGCGCGGCTTCCTGATCAGCGGCGATGCGCGCTTCCTGGAACCCTACGAGGCCGCCCAGTCACGCATCGAAGGCAGGCTGTCCGCCCTGCGCGCGATGGTCGGCGACAACCAGCAGCAGGTGCAGCGCATCGACCGGATCCTGGCCGCGCAGAAGAGCTGGCTCACCTATGCCGGCGAGCTGATTGCCGCACGGCGCCAGGACGAGGACTACCGCAAGGCCGTCGTGGCCGGACGCGGCCGGGCCCTCAGCGAAATCATGCGAGACGAGTACGCGGGCTTCCTCGACACCGAACAAACCCTGCGCTTCCAGCGCAACAACGCCGCCAACAACACCAGCATGCTGGTGGTGGGCTCGTACGTGCTCTTCAGCCTGTTGCTGACCGGCGCGCTGGCCTACTTCGGTCGCCGCCAGCTCACGCAACTGTCGGGCAGCTACGAGGCGGCGCTGGCCGAGCAATCCGCGCACGCCGACGTGCTGAACCAGCAGGCCTGGCTGCGCAGCGCGCAGAGCGAACTCGCGGCCGAGTTGGTCGGCCAGCTCAGCGCACAGGAACTGGGGCGCAAGGCGCTGGCCTTCTTCGGAAGGCACCTGGGCAGCAGCATCGGAGCCTTGTACGTGCGCGAGTCGCATGGGCAACTGCGCCGCGCCGCGAGCTACGGTTTTTCCGCCGAGGCTGAGGCCATCCCGCAGGTGTTCGCGCCCACGCAATCCCTGCTCGGCCAGGCCGCGACGGAGAAGCGGACGATGCTCGTCGAGCCCGTGCCCGCGGACTACCTGAAGGTCAACACCGGCCTCGGCGAGACCGCGCCGCGCGCCGCACTGCTGCTGCCCGTGACGAACGAAGGCCAGGTCAACGGCGTGCTCGAACTGGGCCTGATGCATCGGCCCAATGAGCGCGCCTCGTCGCTGCTCGATGCTGTGGCCGGCAACATCGGCAGCGCCGTCGCCGCAGCCCGCTACCGCGAGCAATTGCAGGACGCGCTGGCCGAGACGCAGCAACTCAACGAGGAGTTGCAGGTGCAGCAGGAAGAACTGCGCACCGCCAACGAGGAACTGGAGGAGCAATCTCGCGTGCTGCGCCAGTCGCAGGCCACGCTGGAGAACCAGCAGGCCGAACTGGAGCAGACCAACAGCCAGCTCTCGGAACGCACCGAGGCACTCGACCAGCGCAATGCCGCGCTCAAGCGCGTGCAACTGGACCTGGAAGACCGCGCCGAGGAACTGCAACGCGCCAGCCGCTACAAGTCCGAGTTCCTGGCCAACATGTCGCACGAGTTGCGCACGCCGCTCAACAGCGCGCTGATCCTGGCCAAGCTGCTCGGCGACAACCCGCAAGGCAACCTGTCGGTGGAACAGGTGAAGTTCGCCGAGTCAATCTACTCGTCGGGCAACGACCTGCTGGTGCTCATCAACGACATCCTCGACATCGCCAAGGTCGAGGCCGGCAAGCTCGATGTGGTGCCGGAACGCATCACGCTCGCGAGCCTGGCCCAGGCCCTGACGATGACCTTCACGCCGCTGGCGCAGAACAAGCACCTGGACTTCAAGCTCGACGTCGCACCTGACGCGCCCGCCGGCTTCGTCAGCGACCGTCAGCGCGTCGAGCAGATCCTGAAGAACCTGATGTCGAACGCCGTCAAGTTCACCGACCGCGGGGCCGTGCGGCTGCAGGTGTTGCCGGGCGCCGATGGCGGCGTGCGTTTTGCCGTGAGCGATTCGGGCATCGGCATCGCGCCGGACCAGCAGGAGGTGATCTTCGAGGCCTTCCGCCAGGCCGACGGCACCACCAGCCGGCGCTATGGCGGCACCGGCCTGGGCCTGTCGATCTCGCGCGACCTTACGCGACTGCTCGGTGGCACGTTGAGCGTCCAGAGCGTGCCCGGCGAAGGCAGCACCTTCACGCTGGAACTGCCGGCCGACGTTGCCAAGCCGCTGGAAAGCTCCGGTCGCAAGGCCGACGCGCCGCCCTCGCGGGCCGCGCCATTCCGTGCAGTCCAGATGCCCATTGCCAAGCCGGTGTCCTCGCCCACCGTGCCGGCGCCCGAGATTCCCCAATTCACCGACGACCGCGAACTGCCGCCCGACCCCTCGCGCCGCGTGCTCGTCATCGAGGACGAGCCGCAGTTCGCGCACATCCTCTACGACCTGGCCCACGAACTGGGCTATCGATGCCTGGTCGCGCATGGCGCGGTCGACGGCTTCGAACTGGCCACGCAATTCGTCCCCGACGCGATCCTGCTCGACATGCGCCTGCCCGACAGCCCCGGCCTGCAAGTCTTGCAGCACCTCAAGGACGATCCGCGCACGCGGCACATCCCAGTGCATGTGGTCTCGGCGCACGACCAGGCCGAGGCCGCGCTGCACATGGGCGCGATTGGCTATGCGCTCAAGCCGACCACGCGCGACCAGTTGCGCGACGTGTTCCGCAAGCTCGAGGAAAAGCTGGCCCAGAAGGTCAAGCAGGTGCTGGTGGTGGAAGACGACGACCTGCAGCGCGACAGCGTGATCCGGCTCATCGCCGATGACGACGTGGCGATCACGGCGGTAGCCACAGGCGAGGAAGCCCTGGCCCTGCTGCGCCAGCGCGTGTTCGACTGCATGATCACCGACCTCAAGCTGCCCGACCTGCAAGGCAGCGAGCTGCTGCAGCGCATGGCCTCGGAAGAGATCGTCTCCTTTCCGCCGGTCATCGTCTACACCGGCCGCAACCTCACGCGCGATGAGGAGGCGCAGCTGCTGCGCTACTCACGCTCGATCATCATCAAGGGCGCGCGCTCGCCGGAGCGCCTGCTCGACGAGGTGACGCTGTTCCTGCACAAGGTGGAATCGAAGCTGTCGAGCGAGCGCCAGACCATGCTGAAGACCGCACGCGGACGCGACCGCGTCTTCGAAGGCCGCCGCATCCTGCTGGTGGACGACGACGTGCGCAACATCTTCGCGCTGACCAGTGCGCTGGAACAGCGCGGCGCCGTGGTCGAGATCGGCCGCAACGGCGTGGAAGCGCTCGACAAGCTCGACCGCGTGCCCGACATCGACCTGGTGCTGATGGACGTGATGATGCCGGAGATGGACGGCCTCGAAGCCACGCGCCGCCTGCGCCGCGACCCGCGCTTCCAGAAGCTGCCCGTCATCGCCGTCACCGCCAAGGCGATGAAGGACGACCAGGAGCAATGCATCGCCGCGGGCGCCAGCGACTACCTGGCCAAGCCGGTCGACCTGGACCGCCTGTTCTCGCTCTTGCGCGTGTGGATGCCGAAGATGGAGCGCCTGTGACCCAGCCAGCGGCGTCCTCGAAGGCGCAGCCGCCCGACAACACCGCCATCGAATTGCGGTTGTTGATGGAGGCGATCTACCTCAAGTACAACCACGACTTCCGCAACTACACCGGCGCCTCGCAGAAGCGCCGCGTGCTGTATGCGTTGGACCAGCTCGACCTGCCGACCATCTCCGCGCTGCAGGAGAAGGTGCTGCGCGACCCCGCCCTGTTCGCGCAGTTGCTGCAGTACCTCACCATCCCGGTCAGCGAGATGTTCCGCGACCCGGCCTACTTCCTGGCGCTGCGCCGGCAGGTGGTGCCGGTCCTGCAGACCTACCCGTCGATCAAGGTCTGGGTGGCCGGCTGCAGCACCGGCGAAGAGGTCTATTCGCTGGCCATCCTGCTGCGCGAGGAAGGCCTGCTGGAACGCGCGCTGATCTACGCGACCGACATCAACCCCACCTCGCTTGACAAGGCGCGCCAGGGCATCTTTCCGCTCGACGCGGTGCGCGGCTTCACCGCCAACTACCAGCGCGCCGGAGGCCAGCGCGCCTTCTCCGACTACTACACCGCGGCATACGACGCGGCCCGCTTCGACCCGAGCCTGCGTGCCAACGTGATCTTTGCCGACCACAGCCTGGCCACCGACAGCGTGTTCGCGGAGACGCAGCTGGTGTCCTGCCGCAACGTGCTCATCTATTTCAACCGGCAGCTGCAGGACCGCGCGCTGGGCCTGTTCCACGAATCGCTGTGCCATCGCGGCTTCCTCGGCCTCGGCAGCAAGGAGAGCATCGATTTCTCCGCGTATGCCGACCGCTTCAGCGCGCTCTCGCCGCTCGAGCGGATCTACAGGAAGGCGCAATGAACCGCGCCTTGACGTCCGCAAACACCGCAGCGCAAAGCGAGGAGGTGGCTTCATGAATGGCCGCACGTTTGAAGCCATCGTGATCGGTGCCTCGGCCGGCGGCGTCGATGCGCTGATGGTGCTGCTGGCCGACCTGCCCGCCGGCTGGCGCATTCCGCTGGTGGCCGTGCTGCATCTGCCCGAGGCCCACGAAAGCCGCCTGCCCGAGGTGTTCCGCCCGCGCATGCCCATCGACGTCCGCGAGGCCCGCGACAAGGCGCCCGTTGCGCCCGGCACGCTCTACTTCGCGACGCCGGGCTACCACCTCTCCATCGAGCGCGAGCGCTGCTTCTCGCTGAGTTGCGAGCCGCCGCTGCACTGGTCGCGTCCTTCCATCGACGTGCTGATGGCTTCGGCCGCCGATGCCTACGGCCCTGCACTCGCGGGCCTCGTCCTGACCGGCGCCAACGAAGACGGCGCCGACGGCCTCGCGCTGATTCACCGCGCCGGTGGCTTCACCGCCGTGCAGGACCCCGACGAGGCCCAAGTCCCCACCATGCCCCGAGCCGCGCTTGCGCGGCATCGGCCCGACCACGTGCTTCCCCTGCGCCAACTGCGCGACCTGCTGCTGAAACTGGATCCCGCCCATGCCTCTTGAACACGAAAGCAAGCTGTTGCTCGTCGACGACTTGCCCGAGAACCTGCTGGCGCTCGACGCCCTGGTCCGAGGCGAGGGGCGCACGGTGTTCCAGGCCACGTCGGCCGATGCCGCATTGGCTCTGATGCTGGAGCACGAGTTCGCGCTCGCCATCCTCGACGTGCAGATGCCCGGCATGAACGGCTTCGAGTTGGCCGAGCTGATGCGCGGCACCGAGCGCACGCGGCACATCCCGATCATCTTCGTCAGCGCCGCCGGCAGCGAGCTCAACTACGCCTTCAAGGGTTATGAGAGCGGTGCGGTCGACTTCCTGCAGAAGCCGCTCGACGGCCATGTGGTGCAGAGCAAGGTCAGCGTCTTCGTCGACCTGTACCGCCATCGCAAGGCGCTGCGGCGCGAGATGGATGCGCTGGCCGCCTCGCACCGGCAGACCGAGCAACTGGTGAAGCAACTGCAGTCAGCGCAATGCGAGCTGGAGCGCGCCGTGCGCATGCGCGACGACTTCATGTCGATGGTGTCGCACGAATTGCGCACGCCGCTCAACACGCTCTACCTGGAGACGCAGGTGCGCAAGCTGCACCTCTCGCGCGGCAACAGTGCGCCCTTCCAGGTCGAGCGCCTGCCGGCCATGATCGAGCGCGACCAGCGCCAGATCCAGAACATGGTGCGGCTCATCGACGACATGCTCGATGTGTCGCGGCTGCGCAGCGGCAGCCTGTCGATGCAGCCCAGGCCCGTCGACGCTGCCGCATTGGCAAGGCGGGTCGTCGAAAGCCTGGCGCAACAGGCGGAGGCGGCGGGCTGCAGCATCACGCTGGCAGCGCCCGCCCCGGTCGAAGGCGCATGGGACGAGTTCCGCATCGAGCAAGTGCTGACCAACCTGCTGACCAATGCCATGCGCTATGGCGCAGGCAAGCCGATCGCCGTGACGGTGAGGCAGTTCGAAGAAGACGCGCACATCGCGGTGCGCGACAACGGCATCGGCATTGCACCGGCCGACCAGGAGCGCATCTTCGGCCAGTTCGAACGCACCGAATCGAGCCGCAAGCAGGCGCCGGGCCTGGGCCTGGGCCTCTACATCGCGCAGCAGATCGTGCAGGCCCATGGCGGCAGGATCCTGGTCGACAGTGCGCCCGGCCACGGCGCTTGCTTTACCGTGGTGCTGCCGCGGGTTTCGCCGGGTGGGTAGACCCGCAGAAGCGCCAGTTCACATTGACTCACAATCTCCGGTTTTGAAAAACATGACTGCCCATGCACACCAAATCGAGAAGACTGGGAGAAATTGCGCTGATCCTTGGCGGCCTCGCCGGGCCTGCCGCATGGGCACAAGGTGCTTCCTCTGCGGCTCCTGCGGAGGCTCCCGCCGCTGAGCCAACCGCAGCCGCGGCCTTTCCGACGCTCAAGGACGGCGCAAAGTGGGAAATCGCCATCTCGCCCTACACCCTGCACTGGAGCAACGACCCGGAACACAAGAACGTCTGGCTGGTCGGACTTTCTCGCTTGCAGGCGGATGGCACGATCTGGGGCCTGGTCGCATTCAGCAACTCCTTCGGCCAGCCGAGCGCCTACGGTTATTACGGCCACATCTGGGAGGGCGTGCTCGGCCAGCCCCGGCTTTATGCAAAGCTCTCCGTCGGCATCCTCTACGGCTACAAGGGCAAGTACGAGGACAAGGTGCCCTTCAACCACAACGGCTGGTCACCGGCAATCATTCCGGCGGTCGGCTGGCGGCTCACGCCCCATGACGGACTCGAGTTGGCGGCCCTTGGCACCGCGGGCCTGAGCTTCATCTACAACCGGAGATTCTGACCCTCTTGCGGGGGCCGTCCGAGCCTGCGCTGGCAAGCCTGGAGCCGCGGCCCTCTGCGCCTCCAGGCCGCGCACCCATCGGCCCGGCAAATGCGGTTCCGCGGGTGCCCACGAACAGGTCTCGTCTTGCTTGCCGTGGCTCATTAGAGAGCGCTTTGCTTGTGCCCTTCGCCCCGGACGGTCATTCCGGCGTGAGAAAATAACCGGTTGCCTTACCCGGTCATGCCGGGCTCACCGAACTCACCAGCAGGACACACCATGGACGCAGAACAAATCAACCAGATCGGCACCAACCTCGCGGACCTGAGCGCCCGCACGGTCGAGTTACGGGGGTATCTTTGACTACGATGCCAAAGCTGAACGACTGAGGACAGTCAACGCGTCGCTCGAAGACCCTACCGTCTGGAACGACCCCAAGAAGGCGCAGGAACTGGGCCGCGAGAAGAAGTCGCTCGACGACGTGGTCGACACGATCACCAAGCTCACGAGCGAACTCGCCGACAACACCGAGCTGTATGAAATGTCGAAGGCCGATGGCGACATGGATGGCCTGCAAGCGATCTCCGACGACGCGGGCAAGCTCGAGGAACTGATCAAGCAGCTCGAATTCCGCCGCATGTTCAACAACCCGGCCGACCCGCTCAATGCCTTCCTGGACATCCAGGCCGGCGCCGGCGGCACGGAGGCCTGCGACTGGGCCAGCATGCTGCTGCGCCAGTACCTGAAGTACGCCGAGCGCAAGGGCTTCAAGACCACCATCGAGGACGAGTCGCCCGGAGACACGGCCGGCATCAAGGGCGCGACCATCAAGATCGAGGGCGACTATGCCTTCGGCCTGCTGCGCACCGAGACCGGCGTGCACCGGCTGGTGCGCAAGTCGCCCTTCGACTCCTCGGGCGGCCGGCACACCAGCTTCGCCAGCATCTTCGTGTACCCGGAAATCGATGACTCGATCGAGATCGACATCAACCCGTCCGACGTGCGCACCGACACCTTCCGCGCCAGCGGCGCCGGCGGCCAGCACATCAACAAGACCGACTCGGCCGTGCGCCTGACGCACATCCCGACCGGCATCGTGGTGCAGTGCCAGGATGGCCGCAGCCAGCACAGCAACCGCGACGTCGCGTGGAAACGCCTGCGCTCGCGCCTGTACGACCATGAGATGCGCAAGCGCCAGGAAGAGCAGCAGAAGCTGGAAGACAGCAAGACCGATGTGGGCTGGGGCCACCAGATCCGTAGCTACGTGCTGGACAACAGCCGCATCAAGGACCTGCGCACCAACGTCGAGATCTCGGCCACGCAGAAGGTGCTCGACGGCGACCTGGACGCTTTCATCGAAGCCTCGTTGAAGCAGGGCGTCTGATGAAGGTCGAAGCACTGATCTTCGACATGGACGGCACCATGATCGACTCCATGCCCTGGCATGCGAAGTCGTGGGTGGTGTTCGCGCGCAACCACAAGCTCGACATCGACGTGAGCGACCTGCTCGCGCGCACCACCGGCCGCACCGGTGTCGAATGCATGCGCGTGCTGTTCGACGACCGCGTGCTGAGCGACGCCGAATGCGAGGCGCTGGTGCATGAGAAGGAAACGATCTACCGCGATCTGTTCCACGACAACTTCACCGAAGTGGCCGGCTTCACCGCCTTCGCCAAGGCCGCCGTCGCGCGTGGCCTGAAGATCGCCGTCGGCACCGCCGGCGACAAGCACAACATCGAATTCGCGATGTCACGCCTCAAGATGGATCCACTGCCGCTCGCCATCGTCGGCGGCGACGAGGGTTTGACCGGCAAGCCGACGCCGGCCATCTTCCTGGAGGCCGCGCGCCGCATCGGCGCCGATCCGGCCCGCTGCATCGTGTTCGAGGATGCGCCCTTCGGCATCGAGGCCGCGCGTCGTGGCGGCATGCGCGCCGTGGCCGTGTGCAGCACCCACACAGCCGAAGAGCTGGCCGGCTCGCACGTGATCGCGGCGGTCAAGGATTACGAAGAACTCGCTCATTCAAATTTTCTGGAGACACTCGATGCTGCAACTGCGTGATGCACAACCCGTAGCGGTACGTCGCGAGGACTACGCCGCTCCGGCGTGGTGGATCGACACCGTCGACCTGACCTTCGACCTGGACCCGGCCAAGACACGCGTGCTTAACCGCATGCGGATGCGCCGCAACATGGACATCCCCGCACAACCGCTGCGCCTGGACGGCGACGAACTCAACCTGGCGCGCGTGCTCGTCAACGGCCAGGGCGCGTCCTTCCGCATGGAAGCCGACCAGTTGGTGATCGACACCCTGCCCGACGCCTTCGAGCTGGAACTCTTCACCACCTGCTGCCCGACCAAGAACACCAAGCTCATGGGCCTGTTCGTGAGCGAGGACACCTTTTTTACGCAGTGCGAGGCCGAGGGCTTCCGCCGCATCACCTACTTCCTCGACCGTCCGGACGTGATGGCGAGCTACCAGGTCACGCTGCGCGCGAGCAAGGCCCTCTACCCAGTGCTGCTGTCGAACGGCAACCTGGTCGACCACGGCGACCTGCCGGAGGGCCGCCATTTCGCGAAATGGGTCGACCCGTTCAAGAAGCCCAGCTACCTGTTCGCCCTGGTGGCCGGCAAGCTGGTCGCGCGCGAACAGCGCATCAAGGCACGCAACGGCAAGGAACACCTGCTGCAGGTCTACGTGCGCGCCGGCGACCTCGACAAGACCGAGCACGCGATGAACTCGCTGATCCATTCGGTCGCCTGGGACGAAGCCCGCTTCGGCCTGCCGCTGGACCTCGACCGTTTCATGATCGTCGCCACCAGCGACTTCAATGCAGGCGCGATGGAGAACAAGGGCCTGAACATCTTCAACACGAAGTACGTCCTGGCCAACCAGGCCACCGCCACCGATGCCGACTACAGCAACATCGAAAGCGTGGTCGGGCACGAGTACTTTCACAACTGGAGCGGAGACCGCGTCACCTGCCGCGACTGGTTCCAGCTCTCGCTGAAGGAAGGCCTCACCGTCTTCCGCGACCAGGAGTTCTCGCAAGACCTTTGCGCCGATGCCTCGGCCCGCGCCGTCAAACGCATCGAGGACGTGCGCGTGCTGCGCACCGCCCAGTTCCCCGAGGACGCCGGCCCGATGGCGCACCCCGTGCGGCCCGACAGCTACATCGAGATCAGCAACTTCTACACCGTCACCATCTACGAGAAGGGTGCCGAGGTGGTGCGCATGATGCAGACGCTGGTCGGCCGCAAGGGCTTCGAGCGCGGCATCACGCTGTACTTCGAGCGCCACGACGGCTATGCGGTGACCTGCGACGACTTCGCGCAGGCCATCGCCGACGCCAACCCCGAGTCCGAACTGGCCGCCCTGCTGCCGCAGTTCAAGCGCTGGTACTCGCAGGCCGGCACGCCGCGCGTCACGGCGCGCGGTCACTACGACGCCGCCGCGCGCACCTACACGCTCGACTTCACGCAGAGCTGTGCGCCCACGCCGGGCCAGTCGCACAAGGAACCCTTCGTGATCCCGGTCACGCTCGGACTGCTCTCGCAGGACGGGCATGAACTGCCGCTGCACCCGGAGGGCGACGAAGACGCGGCCACGGTCCGCTCGCACACGCTGGTGCTCACGCAACAGCACGAGAGCATCACCTTCAACAACATCGACAGCGAGCCGGTGCCCTCGATCCTGCGCGGCTTCAGCGCGCCGGTGGTGCTGGACTTCGACTACACCGATGCCCAGTTGCTGACCCTGCTGGCCAACGACCTCGATCCGTTCAACCGTTGGGAGGCTGGCCAGCGCCTGGCCATGCGCCGCGCGATCGGTGCGATCACTGCCCACGGAGCCATTGCAGCAGGCCTTGACGAGGCCTACATCCGGGCCATGCGCGCGGTGCTGCGCGACCCGAAACTGGATTCCGCCTTCAAGGAACTGGTGCTCACGCTTCCCTCGGAAACCTACATCTCCGAACAGCTCGACGTGGTCGATCCGCAGCGCGTGCATGCCGTGCATGAAGCGATGCGCGCCCAACTCGCCACCGCGCTGTTCAGCGACTGGGAATGGGCCTACGAGCAGAACCAGGACACCGGCGCCTACCGTCCCGACCCGCTGTCGGCCGGCCGCCGCGCGCTGTCCGGTCTGGCGCTGGACAACCTCTGCCTGGCGGCGCGCGCATCCGGCGACACCGTGTGGCCCGGCAAGACGCTGCAGCGCTTCAAGGACGCGAGCAACATGACCGATCGCTTCAACGCGCTGTATGCGCTGGTGTCGTCGGGCCATGCGCTGGCGCAACAGGCGCTCGCGCGCTTCCACGCGATCTTCAAGGGCGAGGCACTGGTCATCGACAAATGGTTCTCGCTGCAGGCGGGCGCGCCCGACCGCGGCGGCGACGTGCTGCCGCTGGTCAAGCAGTTGATGAAGCATCCGGACTTCTCGCTCAAGAACCCGAACCGCGCACGCAGTGTGATCTTCAGCTACTGCAGCGCCAACCCCGGCGCCTTCCATCGCACCGACGCCGCAGGCTACGTCTGGTGGAGCGACCGCGTGATCGAGCTCGACCCGATCAACCCGCAAGTCGCTGCCCGCCTCGCCCGCGCGCTGGACCGCTGGAGCAAGCTCGCGGAACCCTACCGCAGCGCCGCGCGCGAAGCTATCGCGCGCGTTGCTGCGCGCCCTGATCTCAGCAAGGACACGCAGGAAGTCGTTTCCCGCGCCCTCGCCGGCTGATCGCAGGTGCCCTCGCCCCCAGGATCCGCGCACTTCGTGCTCTCCTCCCACCTCCGACCGGAGGCAACACCAACGGCCCGGCAAAGCCGGTCCCGCGGTGCTCCACGAACAGACAGGACTGCGCGACCTCCACACCCTATTTGAATGAATTGATATGCCACAGAACATTTCACTGACCCGCTACCTCGTCGAGCAGCAACGCATCGACGACAAGATCCCCGCGCAACTGCGCCTGCTGCTCGAAGTGGTCGCGCGCGCCTGCAAGAGCATCAGCCAGGCCGTCAACAAGGGGGCGCTCGGCGGCGTGCTCGGCACGGCCGAGAGCGAGAACGTGCAGGGCGAGATCCAGAAGAAGCTGGACATCATCGCCAACGAGGTCCTGATCGAGGCCAATGAATGGGGCGGCCACCTCGCCGCCATGGCCAGCGAGGAAATGGACACCATCCACCTCGTGCCCAACCGCTATCCGCAAGGCGAATACCTGCTGCTGTTCGACCCGCTCGACGGCTCCAGCAACATCGACGTGAACGTCAGCATCGGCACTATCTTCAGCGTGCTGAAGAAGCCCGAAGGCCAGGCCGGCGTGCAGGAGTCCGACTTCCTGCAGGCGGGCAACAAGCAGGTCGCCGCGGGCTACTGCATCTACGGCCCGCAAACGACGCTGGTGCTGACCGTGGGCGACGGCGTGGCGATGTTCACGCTCGATCGCGAGCAGGGCTCTTTCATCCTCACGGAAGAGAATCTCACGATCCCGGCGGATACGAAGGAGTTCTCGATCAACATGAGCAACAAGCGCCACTGGGCGCCGCCCGTGACGCGCTACATCGACGAATGCCTGGAAGGCAAGGACGGCCCGCGCGGCAAGGACTTCAACATGCGCTGGATCGCCAGCATGGTGACGGACGTGCATCGCATCCTGATGCGCGGCGGCATCTTCATGTACCCGTGGGACAAGCGCGAGCCCGAGAAGGCCGGCAAGCTGCGCCTGATGTACGAGGCCAACCCGATGAGCTGGCTCGTCGAGCAGGCCGGCGGCATGGCCACCAACGGCCGCCAGCGCATCCTCGACCTGGAGCCGGGTAAGCTGCACGAACGCGTCGCCGTGGTGCTGGGTTCAAAAAATGAGGTCGAGCGCGTGACTCGGTACCACGACACGCTATAATGGAAGGCTAGCCGGTGTAGCTCAGTCGGTAGAGCAGCTCATTCGTAATGAGAAGGTCGGGTGTTCGATTCATCTCTCCGGCACCAATGCAGATAAGGCCCAGCCGCTATCAAAACGATAGCTGCTGGGCCTTTTTCTTGAGCGATGCTGTCGCTTTTCGGCGCCTGCTGACTCGGTTGTTGCAACTCATGGTCCAAAAAGCCAAGGGCTAGCTCAGGAAGAAAACTTCCGCTTCAAGGCCACCCTCGTTTCGACCACCTCTCAAGCGCAGTCATCGCGATTCTCTTGTGCCGCTGCAGCGCGCGGGCGCCCGTCAATTTCGAAATCGCGGCGGTCGGTTGCGCGTGCTGGCCGGCCGCCTGCTGCGCGAATCGGACGCGTATGCCGAACTGCGCAAGCGCTACTGCCCGGCGTGGCGGCGAAAGCTGGTGCAGCGCCGTGACGCGACGTGATGCTTGCGTTCCGAGACTTCAGGCCGGTTGAATGCGCCGCATCAGCGCAGTCGTGGTGCGCGGCCAGCCCAAGCGGCCGAACCACGCACCGCCGGCCACCACCGCAGCAATGCCGAGGCCATAGACCACGAGCGCGGCGCCCTGGGCAGCGAACACGTGCACGAGCTCGCCGCCCCAGCGCAGCCCAAGCCATCCTCCGAGACCGGCCACGGCCAGGCGCGCGAGATTTGCCATCACGGGCCAGAACAGGCGCCCCGAGCCTTGCGAGGCGAAATGCAACACCTGTCCGAGGCCGAAGAAGCCGTACAACGGCCCCACGGTGCGCAGGTATTCGGTGCCGGCTTCCAGCATGGCGGGGTCATCGCCGAACAGCATCAGCCAGGGCCGCGGGAAGGCCGCCGCTGCGAGGCCGATCGCTTCGGTGATGGCGAAGCACATCAGGCCCCCGATCCACGCCGCATTGAGGGCGCGTTCCCTTTGGCCCGCACCGATGCAAGTACCGACGATGGCCAGCAACGGTGCGCCGAAGCCGAACACCAGCGGCACCAGCAAGTACTCGAGGCGCGCTGCTGTGCCGTAGCCTGCGATCGCGCCTGGCCCGAAATGCCCTGCCAGTGCCGTCGCGATGCCGACGGACAAGTTGGTGGCCACCGTTGCGATCGCGCCGACCAGGCCCACGCGCAGGATGTCGCGGAACAGCGCCCAGCGAAGCCGCACGCCGGCAAACCGTGGCTTGAGCAGACTGCGGGGCGAACGAAGGTACATCCAGAGCGCAACTGTCCCGCCGAGGTAGTACAGAAGCAGCGCTACCGCTCCACCGGCAATGCCCATGCCGGGAATTGGCCCCCAGCCAAAGATCAGCAAGGGCGACAGCGGCACCAGCACGACCACGCCGACGACTGTGACGTTGGCCGGCACGGCCATGTTGCCGGTGCCGCGCAAAACGGCGGCCAGCGAGTTGAAAAGCCACACCAGCACCGCGCCCGCGAACACCCAGTTCGAGTAGACCAGCGCAGCATCGAGCGACGCGCCGGTGCCGCCCATCTGTGCATACAGCCAGCGCCCTCCCAGCAGCAATGCCAACGTGAAAGCAAGCCCGAAGCCGAGCGCAATCACCATTGCATGCAGCACGAGTGCATCGGCATCGTCCCGGCGCTTGGCACCGAGCGTTCGCGCAATCGACGATGCGATGCCGCCGCCCATGGCGCCCGCGGAAGTCATCTGCATCAGCATGACGATCGGAAACACCAGCGCCATCGCGGCCAGCGCGTCGGTGCCCAGCTTGCCGACGAAGTAGGTTTCGATCAGACCGGCGCAGGCCTGCGCGACCATCACCAACACATTCGGGGCCGCGAGGCGCAGGACGGTCGGCACGATGGGCGCTTCCAGGAGGAGGCGCGTGCGCGGATCGATGGCGCTCACCGGGCGACCTCGCTCACGGCCGGCTTCGTGTGACGCCGCAGTACGTCGATCGTCTGGACACACGCCTGCGCAGCTTCCGTCCCCTTGACCGAGAAGTGGCGGTGAAAGTACTTGCGATGTTCCACGTGCTCATGGAAATGGTGCGGCGTGAGCACGGCTGAAAGGATCGGCACATCGGTTTCCAGCTGCACTTTCATCAACGAGTCGACCACCGTGGCGGCAACGAACTCGTGGCGATAGATCCCGCCATCCACGACCAGCGCACAGCCCACGATGGCGGCATACCGCGCAGACAGCGCCAGGCGTTTCGCAAGCAGCGGAATCTCGAACGCGCCTGGCACACCGATGACGTCGATGCGAGCGCGGGCAAATCCCTGGCGCTCCATCTCGTCGAGGAAAGCTTCGCGCGCCTGATGCACGATGTCGCTGTGCCACTGCGCCTCGATGAACGCAATACGCAGTTCCTCACCAGCCAGGGGTGGTGCGGAAATTTCAAGAAGATGATTTGTGTGATTCATGAGTGTTCAACCCCAACGGTGCAGCAATGCGATGCCGCCCAGATTCAGCACGGCCAGGAACACGGTCTCGCCGACCATGAGCGCCACCGGCCGCCAGCCCAGCGCCGCGAGTTGCTGGAACGATGTCTTCACGCCCAGTGCGGCAATGGCTGCGACCAGGCACCAGCGCGATACCTGGCTCAGCGCGCCGCTCAGGTCGTGCGGGATCACGCCGATGCTGTTCAGCGCCACCAGTGCGACGAAGCCCACCAGGAAGGCCGGCAGCAGCGGCGGCCGCTCCGACACTTGCAACCCATCCTGCTGACCGCGGTAGATGAGCGAGAAGACCATCACCGCCGGCACCAGCAAGGCCACGCGCAACAGCTTGACCACCGTGGCCGTGTCAGCCGCCTCGGGCGAGACCATGGCGCCCGCACCGACCACCTGCGCGACGTCGTGGATGGTGCCGCCGAAGAAAATGCCGGCGTCCGTCGCGTCCAGCCCGAGCAGCCGGGCGATGGCGGGATACAAGATCATCGCGAGCGTTGAAAGGGCCGTCACGCCCACCACCGTGAGCAGCGTGAAGCGCTGGTTCTGCGCGTTCTTCAGCATCACGGCCGATAGGGCGAGCGCGGCGGATGCACCGCAGATGCCCACGGCCCCGCCGGTCAGCAGGCCTTCGCTGGTCGAGCGTTCGAGGCGCTTGCCGAGGAAGGCACCGAAGGCGATGGTCGCCACCGTGCCAACCACCACCAGCACCACCGGGCCGATGCCCAGCGCCGTGACTTGCCCGATCGTGATGCGCGCGCCCAGCAGCGCGACGCCGAAGCGCAGCAGCCGGCGCGCGATGAAGTCGATGCCCGGCTGGATGCGCGCATCGCCGTCCAGGAAGTTGAACGCCATCCCGAAGAACAGCGCATAGAGCAATTGCGGGCCACCGTAGTGTTCCGAGATGAAGGTGGCGGCGAGCGCGATGGTGGTCGCGATCAGCGCGCCGGGCATGACGGCCTGCCAAGCGGCAGGTCGCAATCGGGTCAGGGTCAGCATGTCGTTTCAACCAGGGAAGAGGCCGCGCAGCATGAGCCCGATCACGGCCAACTGACTGCGCAGGTAGCCGCTGTAGCGGGGCAGGCCGTCCTGCGCGTCGCGCACGCGGCGGTGATAGAACATGTGCAGCGAAGCAGGCGGCAGCGACGTGGCGTCGGCATAGTTGGCGGTGGGCACGAAGGCCAGCTTCGCCGGCCCGGCCAAGCCGAACTCAAGCACCGGCTTGCCGCACTCGGCGCAGGTGCCCCGCTCGATGTTGGGCGGCAGCTTGTGCTTCCTGTAGCTGACCTGCGCTCCCTCTTCCACCTGAACGTCGCGGGCGCGCAGCACCGTCACGTCCGAGAAAGGCTTTCCCGTGTAGGCCTGGCAGATCGTGCAGTGGCAGATGAAGCGCGCGAAGGGTCGCGCGCTGACGCGGAAGCGGCTCGCGCCGCAACCGCAGGAGGCGGCCAGGGGCCGGAACTGGGTATCAGCCATGGATCACTCCGACGCCAGCACGTCGGCGTACTTCCGGCGCAGGTCCATCTTCTGCACCTTGCCGGTCGCGCCCAACGGCAGGCTGTCGATGAAGATCACCTCGTCGGGCAGCCACCACTTGGCCACCTTGTCGCCCAGGAAGTCGAGCACCGCGGCCTTGTCGACCTCGTGGCCCGGCTTCTTCACTGCGCACAGCACCGGGCGCTCGTCCCACTTGGAGTGCTTCACGCCGATCACCGCCGCCATGGCGAGAGCAGGATGGCCCATGGCCGCGTTCTCCAGGTCGATGGAGCTGATCCATTCGCCACCGGACTTGATGACGTCCTTGACGCGGTCGGTGATTTGCATGATGCCGTCGGCGTCGATGGTCGCGATGTCGCCCGTGGGGAACCAGCCGCCCTGCAACGCGGGCTTCTCGCCCTTGAAGTATTCGGACACGATCCACGGGCCGCGCACCATCAGTTCGCCGGCCGACTGGCCATCGCGCGGCAGGTCTTGGCCATTGGCATCGACCACCTTCAACTG
Organism: Variovorax rhizosphaerae; assembly: GCF_037889975.1. NCBI lineage: Bacteria > Pseudomonadati > Pseudomonadota > Betaproteobacteria > Burkholderiales > Comamonadaceae > Variovorax > Variovorax rhizosphaerae. The sequence continues at coordinate 124,061 of NZ_JBBKZT010000019.1, forward strand.
CACGCCGAACACCGCCCTGCCCTGCTTGCTGCGCAACACATATTGCTGCCCGACGGGCAGCGCCGCATGCTTGCCCAGCGGCGCGCCCTGCGTGCCCAGCGGGCTGGTCTCGGTCATGCCCCAGCAGTGGCGCACTTCCACGCCGAACTTCTGGTCGAAGTCGCGGATCAGCGATTGCGGCATGGCCGAGCCGCCCACCACCGAGCGGAGCATGGTCGTGGGCCTCACACCCTTGGCCTCCATGTACTGGGCCAGGCCGAGCCAGATGGTGGGCACGCCGGCGCTGCAGGTGACGGCTTCGCTTTCCATCAACTCGAACAGGCTGGCGCCGTCGAGCCTCGGTCCGGGCAGCACCAGCTTGCAGCCGTTCATCGGCGCAGCATAGGGGATGCCCCAGGCATTGACGTGGAACATGGGCACCACCGGCAGCACGCAGTCGCTTGCCGACAGCGAGAGCGTGTCGGGCAGGCTCAGTGCAAAGCTGTGCAGCACGGTGGAGCGATGCGAATACAGCACGCCCTTGGGGTTGCCTGTCGTGCCCGAGGTGAAGCACAGCGAACTGGCCGTGCGCTCGTCGAACTCGGGCCAGGCCAAGGCATCGTCCTGCGCATCCAGCATCGTTTCGTAGCACAGCAGGTTGGCCAGCTTCGACTGCGCGGGCATCTGCGCGGCCTCCGTCATCAACACCCAGGCCGCGACGCCGGGGCACAGCGGCGCCACGGCTTCGGCCAGCGGGAGGAATGTGCTGTCGAGCAGCACGACCTGGTCTTCCGCGTGGTTGAGGATGTAGGCGAGTTGCTCGGGATGCAGGCGCGGGTTGCAGGTGTGCAGCACGGCACCACTGCCGGAGACCGCAAAGTAGGCCTCCAGGTGGCGGTGGTTGTTCCAGGCAACGGTGGCGACACGCGTGCCTCGCGCCATGCCCAAGGCGGCCAGGGCCTTGGCCAGGCGGCGCGAGCGCGCGCCGAGGTCGCGGTAGGTGTAGCGAAACAGCGGGCCGTGCGTTTCGCGCGAAACGATCTCGACGTCGGGAAACTGTTGCTCCGCATGCTCGAGCAAGCTCGAAAGCAAGAGGGGGCGATCCATCATCAAACCAAACATTTCTTGTGTCTCCAAAGAACCAGATTGCTTACTGCGGGTCCAGCTTGATCGACGTGAAAACGCGCCGATAGCGTTCGATTTCGCCGGTGTAGAACTTGTCCAGATCGACCTGCGACATGACGCGGGGCGACTGGGCGCCGGTGTCGTGCGTACCCTTGCGCACGGCGGGCAGCTGGATGACTTCGCTGATTGCGGTGTGGATCGTGGCGACCGCGGCATCGGGCGTCGCCTTGGGCACCAGCACGCCGAGCCACAGGTCGTATGTGAAGTCCGGCAGCAGCTTGTGCTGGCTCATCAGCGGCAGTTCCGGGAACATGGGATGCGTCTCGCGCGCGGTGATGCCCAGTGCCTTGACCTTGCCTTCCTTCAAGAGGCCCAGCGTGGGGCCGGCCAAGGTCCAGAAGGCAATATCGATCTGCCCACCGACGATGTCGGTGAAGAACTGGCTGCCGCCCTTGTAAGGCACGTGCACCATGTTCAGGCCGGTGCTCTGCGCGAACTTCTCGCCCACCACATGGAACAGCGAGCCGGTGCCCGAGCTGCCGTAGGACACGCTGGGCCGCTTCCTGGCCCAGGCGATGAACTCGTCGATGTTGTTGGCCGGGATGTCCTTGTTGATCAGCAGCACCAAGGAACTCGATGCGATCACGCCCGCCAGTCGCAAGTCTTCGGGCTTGTGCTTGACGGCGGCCAGGGCCATCGGCGCGAGCACCAGGTCCATGGGCGTGCCGAGCAGTTCATGGTGGCCGTCAGCGGGCGCGGAAAGCACCTTCTGGACGCCAACTGCGCCGCTGGCGCCGCCGATGTTCTCGACGATCATCACCTGGCCGAGCCGCTTCTGGTATTCGGGCTGGATGAGGCGGGCGAAGTAGTCGCCCGAGCCGCCCGCCGGATAAGGCACGACCAGCGAAACGTTCTTCGACGGAAAGGTTTGCGCCGTGGCGCCCAGGGCGATCAGGCCGCCCGCCAGGGCGACCGCGGCCGCCTTCAGGAATTTCATGACTTGCATGGCTTGTCTCTTTGGTTGTGGTTGATTGGTTGATTGATTGGCTTGCTTGCGTCAGCCCAGCGCCGCGCTGGTGGCCGCCGTAGATGCGGTGTCGTGCGGCTCGCGCGCCAGGCGCCACTGGACCGCCTGCTTCATGGAGCCTTCAAAGGTGCGGATGCCGCTGCGAACGAGCAGCAGCGCCACCGAACCGGCCACGAGGAACACGATGACCATGGAGGTGCCGATCGCGTTGCGGTCGCGCAGCACGTAGTCGGTGATCAGGCCGATCGCGACCGGGCCGAGGCCCGCGCCCAGGAGGTTGAGCCCGCCGGTGTACATGGCCGCGACCTGCCCGCGCATCGGTGCAGGCGTAATCTGCGCGACGATGGACGGGCCGACGCCGAACATCGAGAACGAGAAGAAGCAGGTGAAGCCCAGGAAGATGAGCGCAAGCTGCAGCGTGGGCACGAGCACCATGGCGCAACCCGAAGCCGTGATGCCAACGGCACACACCATCGCGACTCGCATGTAGCCGTGGGCCACGCCGCGCCGGATCCAGCGCTCGCCCAGCCAGGAGGCGAAGAGCGTGCCGGCAGGCCCGACAACGATCATCAGCGCACCCAGCAGCTTGCCGATCTCCTGGTAGCTCCAGCCGAAATGGCGCACGAAGTAGGTCGGCGCCCAGCCGCCGAAGCCATACACGCACATGTTGAAGAAACCAGCCCCGAGGATGAACGTGCCGATGGTGCGGCCGTTCTTCACGATGTACTGCATGACCTGTGGCAAGGGGACGTTGACGGCCTTCGACTTGGGCTGCTGACCACTGGAGGAGGACTTCTTCGCGACACGCGGCTCGGGCACGGCCAGCATGAAGATCGCCACCACGACCCCAGGCAAACCCACCGCGATGAAGGTCGCCTGCCACGGCTCGATGGCGCCCAGGAAAGGCAGCACCGGCCGCGACAGCGTGTAGGCGCCGAGGATCAAGCCGCCCGCAAAAAGGCCCACTCCAGAACCCACCGGGCCAGCGGCGCCGAAGACACCGATCGCACGGCCGCGCTTGTCCGCGGTGAACAGGTCGGCCAGCAGCGACACGGTTCCCGGGATCAGCACCGCCTCCCCCACCGCCACCACGATGCGCGCGACCAGCAGGTGCCAGTAGTCATTGGCCAGGCCGCTGGCGGCCGTGGCGAGGCTCCACACGGCAATGCCGATGGCGATGATCACGCGGCGGTTGCCGCGGTCGATGAGCCGCGCAATCGGCAAGCCCATCACGCCATAGAAGGCCGCGAAGGTGAAGCCATGGAGCAGGCCGATGAGCGTGTCGTTGACACCCAGCGTCTTCTGGATCGGGCCGACCAGCAGCGAGAGGATCTGCCGGTCCATGATCGAGAAGATGTAGGCGACCAGAAGCACGGCGACGGCGTACCACGCGCGGCCCGTGCTGACCGCGGGCAGGCCTTCGCCGCCCCGGGTGATGGATGCATGCATGTTTGTCTCGCTTCCGTCGTTCTGGCTCAGGCCTGCGCGGTCTGGGCTTCTTCGCGCCAGATGTTGTTCTCGCGCCAGAAGTTCTCCTTGCGCCAGTGCTCGGGCAAGCCGTTCGCGGTGGAGCGGATTACGCGCTTGAGCAACAGCTTCAGCACTTGTGCCTCGCGGTAGTCGAGCTCCCGCTCGGCGTCCCCTTCGGCCGCCTTGCAGCTGGCCAGCAACTCCATGGCATAGGCACGGCCTTCGGCGGTGAAGTGCACGAGTCGGGCACCGTCGTCGCCCCGCTCCAGGCGCACCAGTCCGCGATCGGCCAGCGTCAGCACATGCCCCGTGTCGACGTGGTCGCCAGAGATCGCCACCAGGCGCGCAATCTCTTCGCAGCTGCGGCCATCGCCCATGCTCAGCACGCTCAGGATGTTGTAGTGGATGTCGCCAAGCCCCTTGTCCTTCAGGTTCGCCTTGATCGGCATCAGCAGCTGGTAGTAGGCACGCCCCAGCAGGTTGCCCAGCCAGTCGCCCCCGAAGGTGGCGCTGATGTCCGCTTCATCGGCCTTCTTGAGCAGCAAGCCGTAGTTGCCTCCGTGGAAGATCAGGGGTGGTTGCGCGAAGGTGTCGAAGTTGAGGACCTCGCCCACGAAGATCACGTGGTCGCCGCCGTCGTACTGGTAGGCCACGCGGCACTCGAAGCGAGCCGAGCAGCCGTCCAGCAACGGCACCTCGCCATGCCCCCGCGCTGGCTTGATGCCGGCGAACTTGTCGGCGCCGCTCTTGGCGAATCGGTTGGACACCGCCTCCTGGTCGGCCGCGAGGATGTGCACCGCGAAGTGCTCCGAGCCCGTGAAGGCCTGGATGCTCGAGGATGTCTTGCCCAGGCTCCACAGCACCATCGGCGGGTCCATGGACACCGAGTTGAAGCTGTTGGCCGTGAGGCCGTAGTCCTTGCCGTCGGCACCGCGCGTGGTCACGACGGTGACGCCGGTTGTGAAGGCGCCGAGTGCCTTGCGGAACTGGGTCTTGTCGATCGTTGCAGTCATGTCTTGTCTCCTGTTTGGAATGAGGTGATTTGCCGCTTCAGCTCATGAGCAGCGGCATGACCAGGCGGCCGAAGCGCTCGGCCTCTTCGTGATGGGGGTAGCCCGAGAGGCAGAAGCCGGTGCAGCCCACGTCGACGAACTCCTGGAGTTGTGCGGCGACCTGCTGCGGGTTGCCCACCACCGCCACGCCGGCGCCGGGGCGCACCTCGGTGATGCCGGTCCACAGGTGCGGCGTCATCTTTCGGCCCACCGTTTGCGACAGCTCGCGCTGGCGGTTGTTGGCCGCCGAGCTGGCCGAGCTCGCGAGGTGCGTCACCATGGCCTTCGCCGCGGGCGTGTCCGCGCCTTCGATCAGGCGATCGGCCGCGGCCCATGCTTCTTCCTCGGTCTCGCGCACGATGACCTGCAGGCGCATCGAGAACTGGATCTCCTGCTCGCGTCCGTACTTCGCGGCGCGCTCGCGCATCGCCTTGATTTCCTCGCCGATCTTTTCCGGGTAGTCGCCCCAAAAGAGGTGAACCGCCGAGTGCTGCGCCGAGATCTCGGCCGCCTGCTCGGAGCCTCCGCCCAGGAAGAAGGGTGGATGCGGGCGCTGTACGACGCTGGGCACGATCTTCGGGCCGTCGACGCGGTAGTGCTTGCCGTCGAACTTGACGCCCTCCTCCGTCCACAGGCGCTTCATGAGGCGCACTTCCTCCTCGAGTTGCTCATAGCGCAGTTCCTTCGAGGCGTGACCACCTTCGGCCACGGCATCCTTCTCGCTGAGGCCGGCGATCAGGTTGAGGTAGACGCGGCCGCCCGAGAGCTGGTCCATGGCCGTCACCATCTTGGCGTGCGCCACCGGATGGAAGTAGCCTGGCTTGATGGCGACCAGCGCCTTCAGCTTCTTCGTGCGGGCCAGCATGAAGGAAGCCGTGACCCACGCGTCCCAGCACAGGGGCGTGACGGGCACGAGCATGTAGTCGAAGCCGGCGGCCTCTGCCGCCAGGCTGACGCGCTCGAAGTGCTCGAGGGATTGGGGGATGCTCTGGGTCGGGTCGCCGAATGCGCTGGTGTCGCCGAGCGTCGGGCAGAACCAGCCCATCGAAAGGGGTGCCTTGTTGGCCATGTGTGTGTCTCCGGTTTGAAGGGGGGTTGAGGTGTTCAGAACCTCCATTGCACCGCTGGCAGCTTGATAAGTAAAATGAAACGATCGGATTGAATGTATGCACAAACTGAATATCGACACCTTCGACCTGAACTTGCTGGCGGTGTTTCTCAAGCTGTGGGAGACGCGCAGCGTGACGCGGGCCAGCGACAAGCTCGCGCTGAGCCAGCCGGCGGTGAGCCATGCGCTGCGGCGCCTGCGCGACGCGGTGGGTGACGAGCTTTTCGTGTCAGGTCGCGACGGCCTGGTGCCGACCGCACGGGCCGAGCAACTGTTGACACCGGTGCGCCAGGCGCTGTCGCAGATCGGCCTCGCCCTGCAGGCGGGCGAGACCTTCGTGCCCTCGCTGGCGCAGCGTGAGTTCCGCATCGCCGGCGGCGACCTTGTGGAGTTCGCGATTGCGCCGCAGCTGATCGAGACGGTGGCGCAGGAGGCGCCGGGCATCCTCATCAAGCTGGTGCCGGTGCCCGAGGGCGAATCGGGCTACGAGTCGCTCGAAGCCGGAGCGGTCGACGTGGTGCTGGACGGCACGACCGTCAAGGGCTCGGGCGTGCGCAACGAGGTGGCGGCCAACATCGGGCTCACCACCCTGATCTGGAAGCGTGAGCGGCTGACGAAGAAGCGCTTTCCGCTCGATCTGTACCTCAAGCGCCCGCACATCGTGATCCGCCTGGCCGAGCGGCGCGGCAGCGTGGTCGACCAGACCCTGGCCGCGCAGAACCTGAAGCGCCCGATCGGGGCGGTGGTGCAGCACTTCATCGCGATGCCGGCGATCGCAGCGCGCACCGGCTACATCTGCAACCTGCCCAGCGGCATGGCGCCGACCTTCGCCGACCTGTTCGGCCTGAGCATGCACGAGCCGCCGATGGACTTCGCGCCCTCCCCCCTGTACATCGCGTGGCACAAGCGCTTCGAGGCCGACCAGGCGTTGGCCTGGTTGCTGCAGAAGATCCGGCAGGCGGTGGCGACGGTCGCTTGATCGGCCTGCGGGAGCCGCATCGCGCGCTACTTCGCCTTCCGCCGGCCCGCTGAGAGGAAGACGAATCTCTTCGAATACTCAGGCCAACTGCAAGCCTTCGGCGCGGGGCCCGTCCCCAAGCGCCGGGTCCGGCTCGCCGAGGAAGAACTTCAACGCCATGCGCTGGGTGAGGCTGCCATAGGGCGGATAGAACAGGTCGATCGGGAAGAAGCGGTGGCGCTTGAACACCGTCTTGCCGTGCGACAACTCGCGAAAGCCTTCCTCTCCGTGGTAGTTGCCCATGCCCGAGTTGCCGATGCCGCCGAAGGGCGCGTCGTGGTTGACAACCTGCCAGCCCCAATCGTTGATGGCGACCCCACCCGAATGCGTGCGGCGCAGGAGGTCGTCTCGCTCGGCGCTGTCGTGGCTGAAACAGTACAGGGCCAGCGGCCGCTCGCGTTCGTTGATGAAGCCGATGGCCTGGTCCATCGTTTCGTAGGGGACGACCGGCAGCAGCGGACCAAAGAGTTCCTCCTTCATCACGAGCATGTCGGGCGTGACCTTGGTGATGATCTGGAGCGGCATGGCCCGGCTTTTGCCCGAGGGCGCAGGACCGCAGGACTCGATATGCGCACCCTTGGCATGCGCATCGTTCAGCAGGCGCGTGATGCGCTGGAACTGCCGCTCGTCGACGATGCCGGTGAAGTCGGGGTTGCCGTCGGTCTTGCCCTTGTAGAAGGCCTTGCAGGTGCGACGCGCGCTGTCGATGAATTCGTCGACGCGCTCGCGTGGCACCAGCGCATAGTCGGGCGACACGCACACCTGCCCGGCATTGGTCGACTTGCCATGCGTGATGCGCTTTGCCGCGTCCGCCACCGGGTAGTTGCGCGTGACCAGCGCGGGCGACTTGCCGCCCAGTTCGAGCGTGACGGGCGTCAGGTTGTCCGCCGCCGTGCGCATCACGATCTTGCCGACGGCTGGCGAACCCGTGAACACGATGTGGTCGAAGGGCTGCGAGGTGAACACGTTCGGATCTACAAGCTCCTCGCCCACCACCGCGACCAGGTCCTCTGCAAAGACCTCGGCCAGCATCGTCCTGAACACCGCATTGGTCGCCGGGGTGGCTTCAGGCATCTTGATCATCACGCGATTCCCCGCGGCCAGCGCGGCGATCGCCGGACCGAGGGCCAGGTAGATGGGGAAGTTCCAAGGCGTGATCACGCCCACGACGCCCTTGGGCTGGTACATCACCTTGACGCTGTTGGACAGGAACAGCAGTTCCGTCGACCGGCGGCTCGGCTTCATCCAGCGCCTGACGTGCGAGATCGCGTGGTTGAGTTCCATCATCGAACCGAGCAGATCGAGCATCTTCGACTCGGCATGGGCGCGCTGGCCGAAGTCGCTGCTCATGGCATCCGCGAGCACGTCCTGGTAGCGAGAAAGCTGGCGCTTGAGCGCCTTCAGGCGTGCGATGCGTTCGTCGGCGGACGGCGATGGGTCCGCCATGAAGGCTGCTTGTTGCGAAGCGAAGATGCGCGCGACGCGTGCGTTCGCGGCCATCGCTTCGCGCGATTGGAAGGGTGCGTTGTTCATGGTTGTCTCCGTGACAATGTCTGTCGGGGACCCCATTGCAGCGCTTGCAATCCTATAAGTAAAATGAACTGTTTGGATGCCACCCATTCAATAATTGAATACAACCAAAGAGGACCGCACCGCAGCGGCCGCTCCCGGAATCAGGCCGGCGCCCGCGCCATTCCGTAACCCTGCGCCCCGGCTGTCCCATAGCCATACAGCGCCAGCTTGCGGCACCCCGCGAAGATCGACTTGGGCGTGAGCCCGTACACCTGCCGCACCGAATGGCTGAAGTGCGTCGAATCGGGATAGCCGACGTCCAGCGCGATGTTGGCGAGGTTGGCGCTCTGGGTCACGAAGTACAGCACGCTGCGCGCGCGCTGCCAGGTGCGGAAGCTGCGGAACGGCGCACCGACCTCGGCGCGGAACAGATGCAGGAAGCGTGACACCGAAAGGTGGCAGGCCACGGCGCAATCCTCGGCCGAGGTGTGGCTGTTGGGGTCGCGCTTGATGCGGTCGAGCACGGCGCGGATGCGGCGATCGATGGCGCGGGTGGGCAGGTCAAGGCCGAAGAAGTGGCGGTCGAAATCCTCGGTGCGGTCGAACTGGCGGCGCGGCGCGGCCTTGAAGCGGTCGAGCGCGTCGCGCAGGGATGCGAGCGTGAGCATGTCGTCCACCGCGCCGCGTCCGTCGCGAATCCACGCGGGCAAGGCCAGCATGTCGACCGTCTCGGACTCGACGAGGATGCTGTAGATCATCCGCTCGCCCGCCAGGATGCGGTGCGGCACGCCTGGCGGCACCACTGACAGTTCCGCGACTTGCCATGCGCCGCCGTCCACGCTGATGCGATGCGGCTGCGTCAAGGACGCATAGACCGAGAAGGCGCCCAGCGTGCGCACCGAGGGCTCGCCCAGCAGGCCGACGTACAGCACGCGGTCGGCATTGAGCCACATCACGCGCTCGGGGCGACGCGGGGTGGAATCGATTCGAATCTGCTCGTTCGGATGCATGTTCTTGTCTCCTTGGGTTGTCGTTGTGTCGCCGGGTGTCTATCGATACTTGGCCAACTCCAGCTTGCCGATCTGGTTGCGATGCACCTCATCCGGCCCGTCGGCCAGGCGCAGCAGGCGCGCGGTGGCGTAGGCCGACGCGATGCCGACATCGTTGTTGGTGCCGCCGCCGCCAAAGGCCTGGATGGTCCAGTCGATCACCTGGCAGGCCATCTGCGGCGCGGCCACCTTGATCATGGCGATGTCGGCCTTGGCGACCTTGTTGCCGACGGTGTCCATGCGGTGCGCGGCGTTCAGCGTGAGCAGGCGCGCCTGCTCGATGAGGATGCGCGACTGCGCGATGCGCTCAAGCGTCACGCCCTGCTGCGAGATCGGCTTGCCGAAAGCCGTGCGCGACTGGGTGCGCTTGCACATCAGCTCCAGCATCTTCTCGGCCAGGCCGACCAGGCGCATGCAGTGGTGGATGCGGCCCGGGCCCAGGCGACCCTGCGCGATCTCGAAGCCCCTGCCCTCGCCCAGCAGCATGTTCGAGGCCGGCACGCGCACGTCCTTGAACGTGACCTCGGAGGCGCGGTCGGGCACGCCGTAGAAGCCGAACACCGCGATGGGGCGCACGACGGTGACGCCGGGCGTGTCCATCGGCACGAGGATCATCGACTGCTGCTTGTGGCGGTCCGCGTTGTCCGGATCGGACTTGCCCATGAAGATCGCGATCTTGCAGCGCGGGTCGGTGGCATTGGTCGTGTACCACTTGTGGCCGTTGATGACGTACTCGTCGCCGTCGCGCACGATGCTCGACTCGATGTTGGTGGCATCGCTGGAGGCCACGGCCGGTTCGGTCATCGCGAAGCAGGAGCGGATCTCGCCGGCGAGCAGCGGCTTGAGCCAGCGCTCCTGGTGCTCCGGCGTGCCGTAGCGCGCGAGCACTTCCATGTTGCCGGTGTCGGGTGCGGAGCAGTTGAAGACTTCGGGCGCGAGATGCGAGCGGCCCATGATCTCGCAGAGCGGCGCGTAGTCGAAGTTGGTGAGCCCGGCGCCGTGTTCCGACTCGGGCAGGAACAGGTTCCACAGGCCGGCTTCGCGCGCCTTCGGCTTCAGTTCGTCGAGGATGGGCGCGACCTTCCACGGGCCCATCTCCTCGGCCTCCTTGTAGTAGCGGGCCTCGTTGGGATAGATGTGCTCGTCCATGAAGGCGCCAAGGCGCTTCTGCAAATCCTGGACCTTGGGGGAGAACTCGTACACGCGAACCTTTCTGTGAGTGCGCTCAGCGTTGCGCGAGCGGGAAGTGGGCCTCGACCTGTCGCCACGCGGCTTCGGCGATCGGCCGTGCACGGGCGCCGGTCTCGGCCGCCTCCGCGCTCGATGCCGTGCCGTCGCGCGCGCGTTGCGAGATGCCGTGGAGGATGGCCGCCAGCCGGAACATGCTGTAGGCGAGGTAGAACTCCCAGTGCGCCGGGTCGATGGCCGCGCGGCCGACGCGCTGGCAGTACGCCTTCAGGTACGCGGCCTCGTCGGGGATGCCCAGCGCCGCGTAGTCGATGCCGGCCATGCCGCGGAACTGCGCGGACGTGAGCCGCCACGGCAGCGCGTGGTAGGCGAAGTCGGCCAGCGGATGGCCCAGCGTCGACAACTCCCAGTCCAGCAGCGCGAGCACGCGCGGCTCGGTCGGATGGAAGATCATGTTGTCGATGCGCAGGTCGCCGTGGAAGATGGTGGTCTGGTCATCGGGTGGCACATGGGCCGGCAGCCATGCGATGAGGCGCTCCATCGCGGGGATCGGGTCTTGCGCCGCGACGGCCTGGTACTGGCGCGTCCAGCGACCGATCTGACGGTCGAAGAAGTTGCCGCTGCGGCCGTAGTCCGAGAGGCCTACCGCCTCGTAGTCCACCTTGTGCAGCGAGGCGACCGCCTGGTTCATGCCGTCGTAGATCGCGCTGCGCTCGGCATTCTCGAGCCCGGGCAAGGCCGGGTCCCAGAAGATGCGACCTTCGACGAAATCCATGACGTAGAAGGGTGTGCCGATGACTGAGGCGTCGTCGCAATAGCCCCTCGCGCGGGCGACGGGCACTTGCGTGTTGCGCAGTGCATCGATGACGCGGAATTCGCGGTCGACGGCATGGGCCGAGGGCAGCAGTTCGCCGTCAGGCTTCTTGCGCAGCACGTAGCGCGTGCCCGCTGCATCGGTGACGAGATACGTGGGGTTCGACTGGCCGCCCTTGAAGCGCTCCAGCGTGAGCGGCGCGCGGCATCCGTCGTTGTGTTTCCGCATCCATTCGGCGAGCGCTTGCACGTTGGGCATGCGTCGGATGGTACGAAGATATTGTCGGACAATCCATCAGGGTTTGTCCGACAGGTGACAGCGTGTTTCAGCGCGGCTTTGCGCCGAATATGGGAGCGCGCTTCTCGATGAAAGCCGTCACGCCTTCCGCCGCATCGGCGGTGGCGCCGGACTCGACCATGTAGCGATGCTCCAGTGCGAGGTGCTCTTCGAGCGAGCGTTCCGATGCGCCGTCGACGAGGTTCTTGATTCGCCCGAGCGACCCGGTGGCGCCGCGCGCGAGCGACAGCACCAGGGCATGCGCCTTCGACTCCAGTTCCGCATCGGGATGCACCTGGGACACCACGCCGAGCTGCAGGCACTGCTGCGCCGAGAGCGGCGTGTTGGTGAAGAAAATTTCCTTGGCGCGCGCAGCGCCGACGCGGCGCGCCAGGAACCACGAGCCGCCCACGTCGGGCGTGAGGCCGATCGCGGAGTAGCCGCCGCGCAGCTTCATCGACTCGGCCGCGAGCACGATGTCGGCGCTCAACGCGAGGCCAATGCCGCCGCCGCCGATGGGGCCGTTTAGTGCGCTCACGACTGGGACCGGCAGGGTTGCCAGACGGTGGATCGCGCGGTGGATGGGTGGGATGTGCTGATCGAGCATTTCAGACAGGCGATCGCGCGCATGCACGAAGCCGCCGATGTCACCTCCCGCGCAGAACTGCCGGCCGCGCGCCTGGAGCAGCACGGCGCGCAGGCTGGCGTCGTTGGCCACCGTATCGACGACTGCGATGAGCGCATCGGCCATCTCGAAGTCGAGCACGTTGGCTCGCTCGGGGCGGTTCAGGGTGAGGAAGGCGACGCCTTCGCGTTGTTCGAGCAGGATGGGTGAGGTCATGGGAAGCAGGGCTTTGGGATCAAGGCGTCAGGGTCGTGAAACGGTCCGCTCTCAGATGGGCGAGATGCCGTGCGGCTTATTCGGCCAGGCGCGGTGCTTCTTGCGCGGTGCGCAGCGCTCCAACGTGGCGAGGATCACCGAGCGCGTGTCGCGCGGGTCGATCACGTCATCGATGCCGAAGTGCTCGGCCGCATGCAGCGCGCCCAGTTGCTCGCGGAATCGGCCGATGAGTTCGGCGCGCTTGGCCGCTGGGTCGGCTGCCGCCCTCACCTGCTTCTGGTACGCGACGTCCACTGCGCCTTCGATCGACATCGCGCAGATCTCGGCCGTGGGCCAGGCCACGCAGAGATCGGCGTCGAAGCTACGGCCACCGCACATCGCGATGTAGCCGAGGCCATAGCCCTTGCGCAGCACGATTGACACGCGGGGCACCGTGGCCTGACCCAGTTCGAACAACAGCCTCGCGCTGCGCCGTGCGAGCGCCGTGTCCTCGGCCTGGCTGCCGACCAGGAAGCCCGGCAGGTCGACGAGGTAGACCAGCGGCAGCCCGAAGCCGTCGCAGATCGAGACGAAATGCGCGCCCTTCTCGCAGGCCTTCGCGTCGAGCGTGCCGGCCAGGTGCAAGGGCTGGTTGGCCACGATGCCGACGGCGCGTCCGTGGATGCGCGCGAAGCTGGTCACGAGGTTGGGCGCGAAGGTGGGCTTGATCTGGAACAGCGAGTCCTCGTCGACCACGCCGCGGATCACGTCGCAGATGTCGTAGGGCTTGCGCGGGTTGTCGGGCATCACGTCGAGCAGGCCCTGCTCGAATTCTGGAGCGGGTTCGCGCGGCGCTGCAGAGGCAGGCAGCAGCCCTGCATTGGACGGCAGGTAGGCAAGGTAGTCGCGCACGTAGCCGAGCGCCTCGGCATCGTCACTGGCGGCGATGTCGGCGAGGCCATTGAGGTCTGCCTGCACGGCGGCGCCGCCGAGCGTGTCCTTGTCGGTGATTTCGCCCGTGGCGGCGGCGACCAGTGCCGGACCAGCGATGCCCATGGTCGAGGTGCCGCGCACCATCACCACGAAGTCGCACAAGGCCGCGAAGTTGGACGGCCCCGCAAAGCCCGGCCCCATGATGACCGCCACCGTCGGCACCCAGCCCGACAGCGCAACCGCAATCTGGAAGTAGCGCGAGCCCTGCGCGAAGTGGCGGCTGTCCAGCCCTTCCTGGATGCGGTGCCCACCGCCATCGAGCAGCAGCAGCATCGGACAGCCATGCTCCAGCGCATGCGTCGCCATGCGCTCGACCTTGGTCTCGCCGATACGTCCGTTGGAGCCGCCGAGCACGGTGAAGTCGAAGGCGCAGAGGCACACCGGCCGGCCGTCGATGTTGGCGTAGCCGGTGAGCACGCCGTCGGAGGGGGCTTGCAGCGATTCGGTGTCGAAGGTGTCGCGCTTCGGCTCGACCAGGCCGCCGACTTCATGGAAGCTGCCATGGTCGACCAGCAGAGCGATGCGCTCGCGTGCCGACAGCTTGCCGAGCGCATGCTGCCGCGCGATGGCCGCCGGACGCGCGGCATCGACCAGGCCGTCGCGCTTGGCGGTGAATTGCGCATAGGCCAGGCGCGTGGCGCCGAGGGTGGAGTCGTCGCTCATTTCTTCCTTGTGGGCGCGGCCGGATCGGCGGTGCGGTCGTAGGTTGCAGCAGTCACGCCCGCCTCGCGCAGCGCCTGCTTGCGGACCTTGGCGGTCGGCGTCTTCGGCAACTCCGCAAGGTACTCGACGTAGCGCGGCACCATGAAGTAAGGCAGGCGATCGTCAAGGAACGCGAGCAGCACGCCCGGCATCAGCGTGTTGCCTTCGCGCAGCACGACGCAGGCCTTGATGTCGTCCTCGCTCGCATCGCTGGCCACGGCGATGACGGCGCATTCCAGCACCGCCGGATGCTCATTGATTTCCTTCTCGACCTCGAAGCTCGACACGTTTTCGCCGCGCCGGCGCATCGCGTCCTTGATGCGGTCGAGGAAGACGAACTGCCCGTCGGGCTCGCGCCGGAACGCATCGCCGGTGTGCAGCCACTGGTTGCGCCAGGCGCCGACCGTGGCCTCGGGCATGTCGTGGTAGCCGTCCATCACCATCCACGGCTCGTGCGTGCGGATGACCAACTCGCCGAGTTCGCCATCGGGCACGGGCTGGTCGTGCGCATCGACGAGGCGCACTTCGAAGTCGGGCCGCGGCCAGCCGACCTTGCCCGGCTCGGCCCGGCCGACCGGCGCACGCAACACGGTCGAGCCTTCGGTGAGCCCATAGGCCGTGCAGACCGCCTCGATGCCGAAGCGCGTGCGGAAGGCATCGACTTCCGCCATCACCGGCACCATCATCACGCGCCGCAGCGGGTGGCTGGCGTCGTCCGCGCGCGGCGGCTGGCGGTACAGGAAGTTGGCCATCGCGCCGAGCAGCATCGTGTAGGTGCAGCCGTGGCGCCGCACGTCGTCCCAGAAGGTGGTGGCCGAGAAGCGCGGCAGCACGACGTTGCTGCCGCCCGCGATGAGGTTGTTGTAGATGGCCGCCCATTGGCCGCCGATGTGGAACAGCGGGAGCGTGCAGAGCGAGACGTCGCTGGCGTCCGCGAGCCCGAGCACCTGCGGCGCCGAGTAGCCGTAGGCATGCGAATGCGTGACGCGCACGCCCTTCGACGGGCCGGTGGTGCCCGAGGTGTACATGATGCCAATCAGGTCCCACGGGTTGAGTTGCGCAGGCGCCTCGCGCGGGCCGCGCAAGTCGTCCCAGGGCATGAAGCGCAGGCGCCCCACCGCCGGCATGCTGCCCATGGCGCCGCGCACCACGACGTGTTCCAGGTGCTGCAGGCGGTCGGCCACGTCGAGCAGCAGCGGCAGGTAGTGCGCCTCGACGACGATCACCCTGGCGCCGCAGTTGTTGATGACGTGGACCAGGATGGAGCCCTTGTAGGCCGTGTTCACCGGCACCTCGACACGGGCCGTGAGCGACAGCGCCCACCAGGCGATGACGAAGTCCAGGTGGTTGTCGAGCATCAACAGCGCAAATTGCTGCGGCCCGACGCCGAGGCGCGCGAAGCCGGCGGCGAAGGCCAGCGACTCCTCGTACAGAACGGCGTAGCTCATGCCGCGCTCGACGTCGCGCACCGCGGGCTTGTCGGGCGCGGTGCGCAAGTGGCCGTCGAGCACCGCGCCGAGCGTGCGCGCTTCGAGCGGCGGCAATGCGAGCTGCAAGTCGGTGGAGGGGCTCATGTGCGATGTCTCGTTGATGCGGGAGCGCGAGGGTTCGCCCCATTGATCTGCAGTTGATTGTCAGCCACGATTGCCAGACAATCAAGCCGTACGTTCACTGGTTCCCATCGGAGCAAGCCGCAGCGCGATTCACGGACTGCGGCGCCAGGCTCTCTCCTAGAATCCACGCCGCCCAAGCTGCACGCGAACCCGAATGACCGTTATCACCAAAGCCCCCGCCAGGAAGCCCGCTGCAGCTGCGAAGAAGACAGCGGCCGAGGCGCCCGCCAAGCCGCGCAGCACGCCCGACCGCGTGGCCGACGCTATCAGCAAGGGCATCCTCACGCGCCGCTTCACGGTGGGCCAGCGGCTGGTCGAGGCCGACCTCACGCGCGACCTCGGCGTGAGCCGCAGCACGGTGCGGGAGGCGTTGCGGATCCTGGCGTCCAGCGGCGTGGTCGACCTGACGCCGCATCGAGGCGCCGTGATCCGCTCGCTGAGCCGCGAAGATGCGGCGAGCCTGCTCGGCGTACTGGAAGTGCTGACCGGCCTGGCCGCGCGCCTGGCTGCGACCAACATCCACATCGGCAACAACGCCAAGCGCTTCGAGGCGGCGGCGCAGACGCTGATCTCGGCCAGCACGCCGGAGGCGCTCGACCGCGTGCTCGACGGCCGGGCCAACTACTACCGCGTGATGTTCGAGATTGCAGACAACAGCGAGTTGAGCCGCGTGTTGCCGCAAGCGCGCGCGCACCTGTTCCGCGCGCAGTTCTACAACTTCCTCACCACGGCCGATTTGCGCTCGATGGTGGCGGAATACCGGGGCATCACCGAAGCGATCCTCGAAGGCGACCCAGCCAAGGCCGAGGCGCGTACGCGCAGGCACCTGCAGAAGTCGGGCGAGCGGACCTTGCCGCGGATGTCGGCGTTTTCGCTGGCCTGATGTTTCGACGAGGCGAGGCCACCAGTTTCAGGTGGTCCGCCGCAACAACCGGCCCGGTATTCCCGCGGCCTGCCGCAAGGTGGCAACGCGCTCATGGTCTTGCGCGCCTTCACGGTAGACCAAGGCCACTGCCGCGGGCTCGATCTCGGGTTGGATGCGAAGCTGGCACAGCTTGCCCCCTCGTTCCGCCTCGCCGATCGTCGAAGCCGGCACGCTGGCGATGCCGACGCCTTGCGCGACCAAGCCCAGGTTCGTCACCGGGTTGTTCGAAACGACCAAGGGCGTCGGCGCCGCGATGCCTTCCCCGATGAACCTGGCCTCCAGCGCCTGGCGCAGGAAGGAGCCTGGGCTGGGCAGGATCCATGGCTCCCCGGCAAGCTCCTGCCAGCCAAGCTTGCGCCGCGTCGCGAGGGGGTGCCGGATGGAGGACACGACGACGAAGCGCTCTTCGGCAAGCTTGTCGTAGCGCAGGCGGTCCGAGCCGCTCACGCTCAGCGCCGCAGCGCTGTAGCTGCTCAGCGCCGCATCGAGCTCACCTCTGAGCACCGCATCGAAGAGCTGCATCACGCCGCCCTCGGAGATCTCGACCTGCCACGCATCGGAACCCTTCAACAGCCTGGACAGCAAGGCGGGCGCCAGCGTCTGTGCAGCAAAAGGCAGCATGCCGAGGCGGATGGTCGTTCTTGGCTTCGGAGCGACCTGCCTGGCGTCGGCGAGAAGGTGTCCCAGCTCCGACAACAGCACGGCTGCGCCACGCAGGACCACCTGCCCCCTGGGAGAAGGCTTCATGCCGCGCGCGCCGCGGATGAACAACTCGATACCCAAGGCGCGCTCGACTTCGCCCAGCGTCTTGCTGACCGCCGGCTGGCTCAGATGCAGCGATTCGGCCGCCGCCCGGACGCTGCCGAGGCGTTCGAGCTCCATGAGCATCTGCAGATGGCTGAAGCGAAGGCGCCTGACGAGATCTCGAACCGTGCTGTCCACGAGGTATAGCTGAAAGTTATCGCGTCCTCAGAATACTTCACTTTTCCCGACACAAGTGAAGGCGTACGCTGCAGGCATTCGGAGCGATGACTCCGCGTTCTTCGGAGACAGGCGATGTATTCCAGGATGGTGGGATTTCTTGCGGCGCTGTGTGTGAGCGTCTCCTCGATGGCGGCGACCTTTCCCGTGCCGGGCAAGCCGGTGCGGATCCTCGTGGGAACGGCCGCCGGTGGCGGCACCGACATGACCGCGCGCCTCGTTGCCGCGAAGCTGCAGCCCCTGCTGGGCGTGCCGGTCGTGGTCGAGAACCGACCCGGCGCCAGCATGATGCTGGCCGCGGGCGAGGTGGCACGAGCGGCGCCGGATGGACACACCTTGCTCTACACGCCGGATTCGGTGCTCACGCAGAACCCTCACGTGCTCGACAGCGTGCCCTATGACCCGATGAAGAGCTTCACGCCCATCTCGCTCGGCGCGCTCGGCAGCGTGGTGCTGGTGGCCAACGATGAACTCAAGGCCGGCAACGTCAAGGACTTCGTCACCTATGCCAAGGCGCACCCCGGGACCCTCAGCTATGCCTCCGCGGGCATGGGGACGGCGTTCCACATCTATGGCGAGATGCTGAACCGGCAGGCAGGGCTCGACATGGTGCATGTTCCCTACAAGGGCGCAGGCGACGTGGGCAAGGACATCGTCGGGGGACGGATTCAGGTGATGTTCGCGGCCGCCAGCGGCGGCCTGCAATTCGCCAAGACAGGCAAGGTCAAGCTGCTGGGCGTGGCTGGCCCCCGGCGCACCGACCTGCTGCCGGGCGTGCCCACGCTGGCCGAGCAAGGCTATGCCGGCTTCGACATCGATACCTGGCTGGGCTGGTTCGGCCCGGCGAACATGCCACCCGAGGTCGTCGACAAGATCAACAAGCTGCTCAGGCAAGTGCTCGCCGACCCGGGCATTCGCGAGCAGTTCGTTACGGCGGCCTACGAGGCGCAAGCCTCATCGCCGGCCGAACTGGCCGGCATGGTCAAGTCCTCGTACGGCCGCTGGGGCAGCCTGGTCAAGCAGGTCGGCGTGCTGAAGTAGCCCCCCGCATTCCTTTTCCCATCCATTGCGCAGCGGTTGGCTCGCGGCGCAGGGCTTTCTTCGTCCAGAAAACACAACCATCCCCCAATGAAGATCACACGGCTGGGCGCCAAGCCCATCATCACGCCCGAGTTGCACGAGAGCCTCGGGAACAACATCAACGGGCCTTCGCTGATACGGGTTCCTTCGTGGGTGAAGGCCCCGCTGGGGCGCTACTACCTGTACTTCGCGCATCACCGCGGCGGGCACATCCGGCTCGCCTACGCGGACCACCTCGAAGGGCCGTGGACCCTCCACGCGCCGGGGGTGCTGCGCCTCGACGAATCGACCTGCCTGGACCACGTCGCATCTCCGGACGTGCACGTCGACGAGTCGACCCGGTCGATCCGGATGTACTTCCACGGCATCGCCTTCGCCGACCGCAACGCGACGGACGGGCACGAGAAGCTCTTCGGCGAAGCGAGCTGGTGGGTCGGCAACCAGCGCACCAAGCTCGCCACTTCGTCGGACGGGCTGGCCTTCACGGCGCGTCCCGAGCCGCTCGGTTCGTCCTACTTCCGCGTGTTCTCCCATGGCGGCTGGACCTACTCGCTGGCCATGCCGGGCGTGTTCTACCGCTCGCGCGATGGCTTCAGCGGCTTTGAAGTGGGGCCCATCTGCTTCGGCCCCGATTTCCGTCACTGCGCCGTGCTGGTCCGGGGCGACTTGCTGCACGTGTTCCACACGGAAGTCGGGCACGAG
The DNA here is from genome assembly GCF_037889975.1 of Variovorax rhizosphaerae. Taxonomy (NCBI): domain Bacteria; kingdom Pseudomonadati; phylum Pseudomonadota; class Betaproteobacteria; order Burkholderiales; family Comamonadaceae; genus Variovorax; species Variovorax rhizosphaerae. The sequence goes on from NZ_JBBKZT010000019.1 coordinate 143,495, forward strand.
CCCGAGCGGATCCTGCACTCGACGATCGACCTGCGTGCCGACTGGAAGCAGTGGCGGCCGACGCCGGCCAACACCGTGCTGGAGCCTGCGACGACTCATGAGGGCGCCGGACTGCCCCTGAAGGCCTCGGTACGAGGCGCGGTGTTCGAGCCGGTTCGCGAACTGCGCGATCCGGCCCTGTTCGAGGAAGACGGCCGAGTCTTCCTCCTCTACTCGGTGGCCGGAGAAAACGGCATCGCGATCGCACGGATCGATTTCTGAAAGGCATGAAAGCAATGAGCAAGTTGAACGATTGGCTGCGCGAGGAAGCGCGCGACGTGCGGATCGCCGCGAAGTCCGACGTGGTCGTCGTGGGTGGTGGCCCGGCGGGCCTTTCGGCGGCATTCGCCGCGGCGCGCAACGGCGCCCGCGTGAGCTTGCTGGAACGCTACAACCACCTGGGCGGCCTGGCCTCGGGCGGCATGGTGCTGGTACTCGACGACATGTGGGACAGCCACCAGCAGGAGATCTCGGTGCGCGGCGTGTGCCTCGAGATGATCGAGCGCATGGGCTCGCTCGGCCTGGCGCACTTCCCGCGCCAGCACGAGTGGGGCAATGACCCCGACACGGTGGCGCGCTGGAGGCGCTGGGGCACCTTCGACTTCCACAGCCGCGAGAAGCCCATCTGCTTCGCCGCCGCCTTCGATCCCGATGCATGGAAGCGCGTCTCGCTCGACATGGTGCACAAGCACGACATCGACCTGCGCCTGCATTCCTGGTTCTCGCGCACCCTGGTCGAGGACGGCAAGGTCAAGGGCGTGGTGTGCGACACCAAGAACGGCCGCGAGGCCATCCTCGGCGACGTGGTCATCGACGCCACCGGCGACCTCGACGTGGCCGCCTCGGCCAGCGCCCCGCACGCGGGCGGCAACTACATCGTGACCACGGTGTTCCGCCTCGGTGGCGTGGACACCGACGAGGCAGAGCGCTTTGAGACCGAGGAGCCGGCGGCCTTCGACGCACTGGACCGCGAGATCAAGCGCGTGCTGGGCGGCAGCTGGGCCTACTGGTGGCTCAAGACGCCGCTGCCCGGCGTGGTGTGGTGCAACTGCCCGCACATGCCGGGCCTGGACGGGACGCGCGTGGAGGACCTCACCCGCGCCGAGGTCGAGGGCCGCAAGGCGATCCATCGCACGGTGGACTTCATCCGCAGCCGCCTGCCCGGCTTCTCCAAGTGCTACGTGATCGACGTGGCACCGCAGACCGGCGTGCGCCAGACGCGCCTGCTCGAGGGCGAGTACGTGATGAGCAAGGATGACGTGGTGCAGCGCACCCGCTTCGCCGACAGCGTGGCGCGCGGCCGGGACTACTACTACCCGTACCGCGCCCTGCTGCCGCGCAACATCGACAACCTGCTGGTGGCCGGCCGCCACTACTCGGCGACCTCGGCCGCGCAGAAGATCTCGCGGGAGATCCCGCCCTGCATGGCGATGGGCGAGGCCGCCGGCACGGCCGCGGCGCTCGCGATCGATGCCGGCGTCACGGTGCGCCATGTCGATGTGGGTGCGGTCCAGCGCACCTTGCGCGCCCAGGGCGCCGACCCCGGCGACCGCGAAGGCCGCAATCCCGACGTGCCCGCCATCGCGGCCGCGCCCGATCTCCGGCTGGCAGAGGCCGCATAGGACCCGGGGGACGCAACATGGCACACGTCATCACTTCCGCCTGCATCGATTGCAAGGACGGCGCCTGCACGCAGTGCTGCCCGGTCGATTGCATCTACGAGGGATCGCGGACCTTCTACATCCATCCCGATGAATGCATCGACTGCGGGGTGTGCCTGTCCTTCTGTCCTGCCGAAGCCATCCACGAGGACGTGCGCTTGCCGGCGTCGCAGGCCATGTTCCTCGCGATCAACCGCGAGTTCTTTTCTCCGGAAGTCAGCGGCCTCGGCTCGCCCGGGGGCGCCGCCGACGTCGGACCCGTCTCCTGCGATCACCCGGCCGTGGCGAAGCTCATGTCCGCGTACCGGAGCTGACTGGCGCCTTCGAGATGGGGCTGGGGATGCGCACCGCCGAACAGATGCCGTCGGGCCAGCGCTTCGACAGGCGGGCGCATCGCGTGAATGTTAAGATCCTGACATCCATGCCAACTCGCTCCCATACGCCGTCCAGTCCGCGCGAAGCCCGAGTCCAGCAGCTCGACGAGGCCCTGGCGGCGCGAGGCGTTCTTCATCTGCGCGACGCCGCCGCGCTGCTCGACGTGTCGGAGATGACGGTGCGTCGGCTCGTCGCCAGCCACGCCGATGCCTTCACGTACCTGGGCGGCCACATCGTTCGAAGCGCCTCCGTCGGCTCCGGCGCCGACTATGTGCTCACCCAGGAGGAAGGCAGCCACGCGGCGGCGAAGGCGGCCGCCTGTGAGCATGCGCTGAAGCTGATCGATGCGGACGACACGGTCTTCATCGATTGCGGCACCACGCTCGAACATCTGGCGCGGATGATTCCGGACGACCTTCCCGTGTCGGTCGTCTGCTACTCGCTGAGCATCGCCAACCTGCTCGCCACCAAACCGGCCTGCCGCCTGTTCGTGCTGGGCGGCCTGTTCCATCCGGTGTCTGCATCGTTCGGGGGTCCCGGGACCGCGCAGGCGCTCACCAGCTTCGGAATATCGAAGGCCTTCATCTCCGCGGGTGGCGTCGACATGCGGCGGGGCGTCAGCTGCTCCAGCATGCATGAGGTGCCGGTCAAGCAGCAGGCCATGCACATTGCCAGTGCAAGCTACCTCGTGGTCGACGAGAGCAAGTTCGACCGCTTGCGCCCCGCCCTCTTTGCGCAAGTCGCCGATTTCGACGCCCTCATCTCCGAGGCCGGACTCAAGCCCACACACTGAACCTTGCCGGGCGCGATCCAGGAAAGCGCTTGATCTTTTGCGTCTTGTTTGTTATATTTCTAACATTCAATGTCACAATGAGATCATTCATCATGAGAAACCCTTCTGAATTCGCGTTTGCGCTGGGCCTCATCGACCTGACTTCGTTGAACGACGCCGACACCGTTGCCGACATCCGCCAACTGGCACGCGATGCGGTCACGCCGCTGGGGACGGTGGCGGCGTTGTGCGTCTTTCCGCGCTTCGTTGCCACAGCCAAGGCGGAACTTGCCGTGCTGTCTCCAGGGGTGCGCGTCGCCACGGTGGCCAACTTTCCACATGGCGAGGACGATGCCGACGGCGCAGCGCGCGAGGTCGCCGCAGCCGTGGCGGCCGGCGCCGACGAGGTGGACGTGGTGTTGCCGTGGCGTGCGCTCCAGTCCGGCAACGAGACGGCCGGGCGGGATCTGGTCGCTGCATGCCGGGCGGCAGTGGGCGACCGCATCCTGAAGGTCATCATCGAATCGGGCTGCCTCGGGACGCCCGCATTGATTCGCCGGGCGAGCGAACTCGCCATCGAAGGCGGCGCGCACTTCCTCAAGACGTCCACCGGCAAGGTCGCGGTCAACGCCACGCTCGAGGCGGCAGAGATCATGCTGCGGGCCATCCGCGAGAGTGGCCGGACCGTTGGTTTCAAGGCTGCCGGTGGCATCCGGACCGCAACAGAAGCCAGCGCCTACCTGGACCTGGCACGGCGCCTCATGGGCGCCGACTGGGTGCAGCCGGCCAACTTTCGCTTCGGCGCGTCAAGCCTGCGGCAAGAGTTGTTGTTTGAAGCCGGGTTGGGCGCACAGCATGCGTCCGCAACGAGTTACTGAATCCTCATGGAGTCGAGCATGTCATCCAATTCAAGCGCCCAAGCAAATCGCAAGGGCATCGTCGTCCTGGGCATCTTTGCAGCCGATCTCGCCTTTCGCGCCGAGCGCATGCCGCGCATGGGCGAAACCCTGCTCGGGCAGCGATTCAATCTCGGCGCCGGCGGCAAGGGGTCGAACCAGGCGGTCGCCGCGGCACGCGTGGGGGGTGCCGTTCACCTCCTGACCCGCATCGGCGACGATGCCTTCGGCCAGCTCGCCCTGGACACGTGGCGCAGCGTCGGCATCGACACCCGGCATGCACGGGTGATGGCCGGTGAATCCACCGGCGCTGCCTTCATCTTCGTATCTCAGCAAACTGGCGACAACGCGATCATCGTGACCGGCGGCGCGGCCAATGGTCTTTCAGCCAAGGACATCGACGCTGCAGACGACGCGCTGGCCGATGCCGCGGTGTTCATCGCGCAACTCGAACAACCCGTCGAAGCCATGCAGGCCGGCTTGCGCGCGGCGCGCCGGCATGGCGTCATGACGGTGCTCAATCCGGCACCGGCGCCTGCCGAAGACCTTGGCGATGAGGTCTATGGCCTTTGCGACTACATCACGCCCAATGAATCCGAGGCCGAAGCGTTGACGGGGGTTGCGATCAAGAACATCGACGATGCGCGGGTCGCAGCACAGCGACTGCTGGACCGCGGTGTGGGATGCGCAGTGATCACGCTGGGTTCGCAGGGCGTGCTGCTCCACGATGCCACCCAATCCATCCACGTGCCTTGCTTCCAGGCAGGCGCGGTCGTCGACACATCCGGTGCAGGCGACGCGTTCAATGGCGCCTTCACCGTCGCGCTGGCAGAGCGCATGACCACGCTCGAGGCCTTGCGCTTTGCGAGTGCGGTCGCGGGGATCTCGGTGACGCGTCCGGGTACCGCCCCGTCGATGCCCACGCGGGCCGAAGCCCTGGCCTTGCTCGATGCGGCGCCCCTCCCGGCCTGAAGCGCCCGCCACCGTTTCGTCGTCCATCCAGACCATTCATCAAGGAGTCACCATGTCTTCCCTTCGCAAGTCCGGCGCATTGCCCGGCCGCCGCAACGCGTTGCATGCGTTGATGTCCCTCGGCCTCGCGGGCGCGGGCATCGGCACCTTCACGCGCGCAT
>NZ_JBBKZT010000020.1:0-117878 GCF_037889975.1 Variovorax rhizosphaerae
CTTGCGCGAGAGCTTCTCGGCCACCACGCGGGCAATCGTGTCCGGTGCGCCGCCCGTCGGATAGGGCGTGACCAGGCGGACGGTGCGCGTCGGCCACTTGGCGGCGTCCTGTGCCTGGGCTGCCGGGCCCCAGGCGGCCAAGGTCATGGCGGAGAGGGCGAACAATGCGGCGCGCCGCTTGAGATGAGATGTCGTCATGGCGTTGGCTCCTGGAGTTGCGATAGGTTGTTTGCACCAAGCCGTGCGGTGATTGCTTGCTTGGGATGAGCAACGATATTCGGCTTGCCCGTCGGCAGGCATGCTTCAATTGCGCGTGCGGTATGAATGTCGTTCGCCGCCGATCGATGATCGCGCGTTGTTCGGGACTACCACTACGCAGATGCTGGCTACGAGTCCGCTTCCAGTCAGCCTCATGTCCACGCTGATGAGATTGGGTCATAGGCCCTTCCCACTGGCGAGAGGAACTGCGGGCGCCTCTGCAGATAGACTGCCTTGAGCGGGCGCGATCGGCTGCAGCGAGTGAATAGTGCGGTCGTCCATGTCGTCGACTTCGCACGCCAACCCCGAAGGTAAAGCAGATGCGGCACTTGCCCTGGAAGCCCTCGGCCATTTCGATACTGTGGGCGATCGTCGTGGTCGGCGTGCTGTGCATCGTCTATCGCCTGGTGGACCCCTTGCCTCCGCGCCAGTTCACCATTGCGGCCGGCATTCCCGGGACCACCTACGACGTCTACGCCAGGAAGTACGCTGCCATCCTCGCGCGCGATGGTGTCGACCTGAAGGTTCGGAACTATCCGAGTGCGATACAGCACTTCGTTGCGTTGCGCGACAGCACGTCGGGCGTCCAGGCAGCCTTGACGAACTTCAGCTTCACGCAACCGGGCGATGCAGCCATCCTGCAATCGCTCGGAGGCATCTCCGACACGCCGATCTTCATCTTCTTCAAGGGGGCCGAGCCGTTGGAGCGCCTTGCCCAGCTCCGGGGAAAGCGAATTGCCATCGGCCTGCCCGGGTCGGCCCTGCGCGCGCTGATGCTCGATGTGTTGCGTGCCACGGGCGCGTGGGACGACTCCATCCACCTTGCGGACCTCGACTACAGCGACGCCTTGCAGGCATTGAAAGCCGGAACGCTCGACGTGGCGATGATCCCGGCGCAGATCGATGATCCGGTGGTTCGGAGCGCGCTGGACGCCGCCGACCTTCAACTGATGAACGCCGCCCAGGCCGATGCCGTTGCCAAGACGGTACCGGGCCTGAAGCACGTCGTCCTGTCGCGAGGCCTCATCAGCCTGAGCCGCGACATTCCGAGTGCCGACGTGGACATGCTGGCCCTGCACAACCGCCTGCTGGTTCGCAACGACCTTCATCCCGCGCTGCAATACCTGCTGCTGCGTGCGATGCGCGAGGTGCATGGTGGGCCGGGGCCCTTCAATCGCCTGGGCGAGTTTCCGGCCGAGCAGTCCGGCGACCTGCCGCTCTCGCCGACGGCGGAGGCCTTCTATCGAAGCGGGCCGAGCCTCTGGCAGCAGTACACGTCGTTCTGGCTATCGTCGCTGCTCAACCGGATCGGCTTCTTCGTGATCCCGATTCTTGCGACCCTGATTCCGTTGCTGGGCGTCGCGCCGAGGATCTACAAGTGGCTGCATCTTCGGCCGGTGGGTCGCTGGCATCGAGGACTCACGGATCTCGAGCGGGATGTGAGGCTGCGTCACGACGATGTGCAATGGGAAGAGCTCAGCAGCAGGGTTGCCGAGGCGGACGCCGAGATCGGCAAGCTTCGACTTCCGCGCGCCTACGAGTCCGAACTGCACCTGCTTCGTTTGCACCTGCGCTCGGTGCAGGACCTCCTGGCTGAGAACGCGCCTCTGGCGGGAAGGTCCGTGAAGAGACCCCTGAGGAGGCAGGGCCCGAACAGAAGCCATCGCATGCTGTCCTGAAGCCCGTGGCCGAGACGGGGCCTGTCGTTCGATGGCGCGCGCGTCGACTGATGCATGGAGGTCATAGGTGCATGCGGAATGGGGCATCTAGTCCTGGAAGGCGCGAGCGCCTAAATTTCACTGAACAGACGTTGCTGGCTTCATCCACCTGTATCAGGCCGCGGAGCCACTTCGATTCGCATCAACTTCGGAGGCTCAGTGATATGTCGATTGTGAAACGCACCGCCGCCTCGGCGGCCATCCTGCTCTCCCTCGCTTCAGCAGCGCCTGAAGCCGGCGCCCGCAGCGTGGCGGAGGGCGCGAACACCGTGGGCGCCGTGAAGGTCTCGTTCAAGAACCGCGCGATCACGATGGTGGGCCATCTCTACACCCCGCCCAACTACGATCGGAACAGGAAGTACCCCGCGGTGGTCGTGACCCATCCATGGGGCGGCGTGAAGGAGCAGACCGCCGGCCTGTACGCGCAGAAGCTGGCTGAGAAGGGCTTCGTGACCTTGGCGTTTGACGCCTCCCACTACGGAGAGAGCGGGGGAGAGCCGCGCGACCTGGAGAACCCCGCGGACCGTGTCCAGGACATCCGCAGCGCGATCGGGTATCTCAGCAATCTACCCCAGGTGGATCCCAAGCGCATCGGCGCGCTGGGCATCTGCGCCGGTGGCGGCTACACGCTCGACGAGGTGCAGACCGACCTTCGCGTAAAGGCGGTCGCGGGTGTCGTGAGCTACGACATCGGCGCCGCAACGAGGGAAGGCATCGAAGGCGTTCCGGTCTCAGCGCAGGATCGCCTCGACCTCCTCGCCAGCGTCGACCGCCAACTCAACAAGGAGGCCGGTGGCGAACCCGTCCTGGTCGAGCAACTCATTCCGGGACGCGACAAGTGGACCGATGCCACACCGGGCTTCTTTCGCGAAGCCTACGACTACTACCTGACGCCGCGGGGCGCGCATCCGGGCGCGCGCAACCGTTATGTGGTGACGAGCCCTGGCTTGCACATGGCGTACTTCCCGTTCTCGCAAATGGACGCGATTTCGCCCCGGCCGCTGCTGCTGATCGCAGGCAGCAAGGCCGAGACGCTCAAGTTCAGCCAGGATGCGTTTGACAACGCGAAGCAGCCCAAGGAGCTGATGGTGATCCCGGGCGCCTCGCACTTCGATCTGTATGACAAGCCGCAGTACGTGACGCCGGCGGTGGCAAAGCTGGCCGAGTTCTTCGGCAGGAACCTGTAGGGCATTGCCCGCGGCGCGCCATGTCAAGAGCAGGGCACAAGGCAATGGGCAAGGGGACGCGGCTGTACCTCGTCGGGTGGCTCTGTGCGATTGCCGCCTGCCTGCCTGTCGCCGCGGTTGCACAGGTTCTAGGCAGCGACAGGCCGCTGCAACGGATGACCACCCCGGACTGGTCTGTGGAGGTCGTTGCGAAGGGTCTCGTCTATCCGTGGGACATCGAGCGATCGGGCAAGCAACTGCTGATCACTGAAGCTGCCGGCAACATCGTCACGATCGAGAACGGCCGGCTCACACGGCACGCGCTCAAGACCTCGGATCCGGTTGCGCGGGAGGGCGGCGCAGGCCTGCTCGGCATGGCCCTTGCCAAGGACTTCCGGCAGAGCGGCGTCGCCTACGTGTACCACTCGTACCGCTCTGATGCAGGTCTCGCCAACAAGGTGATCGAGGCGCGCTTCGACGGCAACGCGTGGCGAGAGACACGTGTGCTGCTTGCGGGCATCCCCGGCCACCGCCTCTACAACGGCGGCCGGGTGGTCATCGGGCCCGACGGCCTGCTCTACGTCACGACCGGCTGGACCGAGAGCCGCGAGCGACCGCAGGACCTGCGCAGCATGGCGGGCAAGGTCTTGCGCATGACGCTCGATGGCCAGGTGCCGAAGGACAATCCGTTCCCGGGCTCCCTTGTGTATTCCTACGGCCATCGCAATCCGCAAGGCCTGGCCTGGAATGCGCAAGGCGTGCTGTTCGTGGTCGAGCATGGCCAGTCGGGTCATGACGAAATCAACATCGTCAAGCCAGGTGCCAACTACGGTTGGCCATTGGTCGAGGGCAGCGCGAAGCGCACAGGCATGGAAGCCGCATGGCTCGAATCGGGCAGCGACACCTGGGCGCCATCGGGTGCCGCCTTTGCAGGAAACGACCTGCTCGTCGCGGCGCTGGGTGCGCGTGGGGTCTACATCGCGGATGACGCGAGCAAGTCACTGAAGCCGCTGTTCAGTTCGAACGATCGCATTCGCGACGTGCTGCCGGCGGGGCGGGATCTCTACGTGATCACGACGAATCGCTCGCCCCGTGCCGAAGGTCCTTCCGAGGACCGGCTGCTGAGGCTGTCGCCCCGTCGCTGAAGGCTGGTCACTGCGCCCGACTTGCGCGGCGGCATTCATGAGCTCTCATCATGGGGGCATGCGGCCCCGGGGGCTTTTTCCGCTTCGTCCCTGCGTCTCCAATGGAGGTCATGCTCGCCGGAGGATTGCGCGCGACGTGCGAGCACGGCGCTCCTGCGCAGACCTTCCTCACCTTCACCGCGGATCGGTTGGATGGACCGTCATCGATCCGCATCTTTTTTCAGAGTCCCAACACCCGATGGCAATGAACACCCTTTCGAATGACGACGAACCGACCGCAATGCGCTGGCTGAAGCGTGGCTACGCGACGCTGCTGATCATCGTCGGCGTGGCGCTTGCGGGCGCAGGGGCCATGCTCGTCAGCGACGGCGGGTCGCTCTACTACCTGCTGGCCGGCCTCGTGTTCGGCATCAGCGGCCTCCTGGTCTGGCGCCGCAATGGACTCGCGCCCTGGCTCTACGGCGCCATGCTCATCGCAACGCTGACCTGGGCCATCTACGAGGTTCGTTTCGATGCCTGGGGGCTCGTGGCGCGGCTTGCAGCCCCGGTCGTGCTGGGCCTGCCGATGTTGCTCCCGTCGCTGCGAATTCCCCGGCGCCACTCGACACCATCACGGCGTTGGACCAACGCGCGTGTGCTCGCCGGCGCGCTGATCCTTGCGCCGCTTGTCGGCCTCGGCCTGCAAAACCTGGGCCCGGAGCTGCCTATCGATCCGCTGTGGGAACGCGGCGCGACCGCCGCGCCCCGGCGACTTGCGCAACCTTTGGCGCAGGCGACGGACACCGACTGGAAGCACTACGGCAACGATCAGGGCGGCACACGGTTCAGCCCGCTCACCGAGGTCACGACGCAGAACGTCGACAAGCTCGAGGTGGCCTGGGAGGCCGATGTCGGCCCCTTTGAAGGCGTGCGTGGCAGTTTGCAGACCACGCCGATCAACATCGGCGACGCCCTCTATGTCTGCAACGGGCACAACGCGGTGATCGCACTCGATGCGGAGACCGGTCGCGAACGATGGCGCTATGTCATGGAGGGCCTGCCGTCGGGCAAACCGTGTCGCGGCGTGTCGTACTACCGGGTGCCGCAGGCGAAGGGCGCGTGCGCCGAGCGCATCCTGGCGACCAGCCAGACGCCGGAACTGTTTGCGCTCGATGCCGCCACGGGCCAGCCCTGTGCCGGCTTTGGCGAAGGTGGCCGGGTCAAGCTGCTGGAAGGGCTCGGCGATGTGCCTGCCGGCTACCACTACGTGAGTTCGGCGCCGCAGGTCGTGCGCGGCAAGGTGGTGTTCGGCGGGGCCATCATGGACGGGCAGTACTGGGGCGAGCCCTCGGGCGTCGTTCGTGCCTTCGACGCCGTGACCGGCCAGTTGGCCTGGGCCTTCGACGCTGGCCGGCCGGAGCGCCGTGGTGCCCCGCCGCCCGGCGAGAGCTACACCGCGGCTACACCGAACAGTTGGGCGCCCATCAGCGCCGACGAGGCGCTGGGCCTGGTCTACCTGCCGATGGGCAATGCCACGCCGGACTTCTACGGCGCGCAACGGCGGCCCTTCGACGACGATGTCGCCAGTTCGGTGATTGCGCTCGATGCCGACACCGGCCAGCGCCGCTGGCGCTTCCAGACGCTGCACCATGACATCTGGGACTACGACGTGCCCTCGCAGCCGACGCTGGTCGACCTGCCGACTTCCACGGGCGTGCGCCGCGCGCTGATCCAGCCGACCAAGCGCGGCGAGATCTTCGTGATCGACCGCGAGACCGGCGAGCCGATCAAGACCGTCGACGAGCGCCCGGTGCCGCGCGAAGGCGCATTGCCCGGCGAGCGGCTGTCCCCCACCCAACCGTTCTCGACCGGCATGCCTTCGTTTCGTGGCGCCCGGCTGCGCGAGGCCGACATGTGGGGCCTGACGCCGTTCGACCAGCTGGCGTGCCGCATCCTCTTCAAACGGGCCAACTACGACGGCACCCTGACGCCGGTGTCGCTGGATCGCACGACGATCTTCGATCCTGGCTATTCAGGCGGCATCAACTGGGGCAGCGTGTCGATCGATGTGGACCGCGGCATCATGATGGTCAACTGGATGCGCTTGCCGAGCATCGTCGAGGTCTTTTCGCGCCAAGAGGCCGAGAGGCGTGGCCTGCAGCGCTTCGACGGCACCAGGGGGCAGGGCGCACCCGCAGCGCCGCAGGAGAACACGCCCTACGCCGCGAGGAACGCGCAGTTCCTGTCCCCGCTCGGTGTACCGTGCAGTGCGCCGCCCTGGGGCTTGATCACGGCGGTGGACCTGCAGAGCGGCCAGGCCATCTGGAGCAAGCCGCTCGGCACCGGCCGGGACAGCGGACCGCTGGGCCTGCGCACGCACCTGCCTTTCACGATGGGGGTGCCGAACAGCGGGGGCACGGTGACCACGCGCGGTGGCCTGACCTTCATCGGGGCCAGCGTGGACAGCATGTTCCGCGCGTTCGACACCGCAACCGGAGAGGTGCTCTGGCAGGCGGACCTGCCGGGGGCCGGGATGGCGACACCGATGAGCTATCGATCGCCGGCCAGCGGACGGCAGTTCGTCGTCATCGCCGCCGGTGGGCGGGCCGCGCTGAAGACTCGCCTCAGCACCAGGATCGTCGCCTATGCGCTGCCGAAGTGAGCATGCCGGCACAGGGTCGCAAGCGGGGGCGCATTGATGAATCCGGCTTCTGGGTCCTTGCGCAATAGCGCCTTTTTCCACGGATGAACAAGACCTACAGTTCCTCATTCGCCGCTTTCGGCGTGGAGATACATGGTGAACATTTCATTTGAGAACAAGGTGGCGCTGGTGACCGGCGCCGGATCCGGCCTGGGGCTTGCAACCGCGCGCGCATTCGCCGCATCGGGTGCAGCCGTGGTGCTCGCGGACTGGGACGAGGCTTCGGTGCATGCGGCGGCCGCGCAGTTGACGAGCGAGGGCCACAAGGCCCTCGGCCTGCGGTGCGACGTATCGGACGATGCCGCGGTCGAAGACTTGGTGGCGCAGACGGTGGCGCGCTTCGGTCGGCTCGATGCGGCGTACAACAACGCGGGCGTCCAGAACGCATTGGCCGAGACGGCCGACGCGACGCGAGAGGACTTCGACCGCGTGACGTCCGTCAATCTGCGCGGCGTCTGGAGCTGCATGAAGTTCGAACTGCAGCAGATGCGCAAGCAGGGCAGCGGCGCCATCGTCAATTGCTCCTCGCTCGGAGGACTCGTGGGCGGCGCGGAGCGCGGCACCTACCACGCCGCCAAGCACGGCGTGCTGGGCCTGACGAAGAGCGGGGCGCTCGAATACGCCGCACGAGGCATCCGCATCAACGCGATCTGCCCGGGATTGATCTGGACGTCGATGGCCGAACAGATGGCCGCCTCCGGCCAGGCCGACGCGCTCGATGCGATGCTCAAGAGCGTGCCGATGGCGCGCTACGGCCGTCCCGAGGAAATCGCGGACATGGTGCTGTTCCTCTGCAGCGAAGCGTCGAGCTACGTGACCGGCCAGTCGATCTCGGTGGACGGCGGCTTCGTGATGCGCTGAGACTCCGGTTCGGAGTCTCTCTCAGCACCTAACGCGCCTTCGCGTCGGCCAGGATCAGATCGGCGGCCTTTTCCCCGATCATGATGGACGGCGCATTGGTGTTGCCCGCGGTGACGGTTGGCATGATCGACGCGTCCGCAACGCGCAACCGGCCCACGCCGCGCACGCGCAGCCGTTCATCCACCACTGCCATGTCGTCATTGCCCATCTTGCAGGAGCCGGCCGGATGGAAGGCGCAGTTGCCTTCGCGCCGCAGGTAGTCCAGGAGCTGCTCGTCGGTCACCGCGGCGGCGCCCGGTGTCAGCTCCTCGATCACACGCGCAGCAAGTGGCTGGGAGGCGAGGATCGAGCGGATCATGCGCAGGCCCGAGATCATTGCCCGCACGTCCGCAGGGTCCGCGAGGAAGTTGGGCACGAAGGCCGGCGGCTCCAGCGGATCGCGCGAGCGCAGCCGCACTTCGCCGCGCGAGGCCGGGCGCGTGTTGTAGACCGACGCGCTGATGGCGTCGATGCCGTCGATCTCGACCTTGCCGTTCGGATAGTGCGTGAACGTCATCGGCCGGAAGCTGATCTCGAGGTCGGAGTATTCGATCTCGGGCGAACTCTTCACGAAGGCTGCGGCCATCGACGAGGCGAGGGCGAGGTAGCCGCCCTTCGTCGCCACGTAGCGAACGCCCTCGGCGTACTTGCGCCAGCCGGCCAGTGCGCTGTTGTAGGAGCTCTCTGGTGTCGATCGCGCCTGCACCCGGGCCACGAAATGATCCTGAAGGTTGCGGCCGACGCCGGGCAGGTCCACCTTCGTCTCGATGGCATGGGCATGCAGCGCTTCGCCATCGCCGATGCCCGAGAGCATCAGCACCTGTGGTGAATTGAGCGCACCGGCCGAGACGATGACTTCGCGTGTGGCGCCGAAGGTGCGCACCTGGCTGCCTTGCAGGACCTCGACGCCGACGGCCTCGCCCTTGTCCAGGATCACGCGGCGGACGTGCACGCGAGATTCGACGACGAGGTTGGGCCGGTTGCGCACCGGCGCGATGTAGGCCTCGTAGGCCGACTGTCGGATGCCGTTGCGGATGCTTGCCGGGAGGAAGCCGACGGATTCCGGTTCGGTGCCGTTCGGCATCTCGACGTGCGGCACGCCGATGCGTCGCGCGGCCTCGATGAAGTCGACCGCGGTCGGATGCTTGACGGCGGGTTCGGTGACGGACACCGGACCGTCGTTGCCAAGCATGGAGTTGGAGAGGGAACCGTAGTTCTCCAGGCGCTTGAAGTAGGGCAGCACATCGTTCCAGCCCCAGCCCGGGTTGCCCAGGTCGCGCCAGTGATCGAAGTCGCGCGAATTGCCGCGCACGTACACCATGCCGTTGATGGCGCCGCTGCCGCCCAGCGCCTTGCCGCGCGGAAAGTAGACGCGGCGGTCGTTCAGGGTCGGCACGGGCTCGGTGAAGTAGCCCCAGTTGTAGCGCTTGTTCTTGAAAAGCTTCGCCATCCCCGCCGGGGTGCGGATCCAGAATTCGTTGGCCGGTGGTCCGGCTTCGAGCAGGAGGACCCTTGTTGCGGGGTCGTCGGAAAGGCGTCGTGCCACCGCGCAGCCGGCGGAACCGGCCCCGACGATGATGTAGTCAAAGTTCTGCAAATCTGCCTCGCTTGGTGTCTGGTCGTCAGCGTATCAATGGATGTCTTCAGTGCAATAAGCGCGCCCGTGCGGTTTGCCTGTGAAGCATCGGCGAGGCGATCCCGCAGTTGCGCACGATGCGCACAGCCTCGACCGATTGGTAGACAGTCGTGTCCTCTGGGACGACATGGAAAGGCCAAGCGGTCACGTCACGCTCGATGGCAACTCGATGCGATAGACCCGTGCCGCCGTGCCATGGAAGAGGGCCGCCTTGTCATCCGGGGAAGCGCCGCGCACGATGTGCTTCAACGCATTCCAGGCCGGCACGAATCCGGCGGAACGGGCGTCCGGTGGGTAGTTGCTTTCCATCATGCAGCGCTCGACGCCGAACGCCTCGATCGCGGTCTCGACAAAGGGACGCCAGAGCGTGGCGAGTTCCTGGTAGCCGATCAGGTCCTGGCGTTCCTCGAGCCGAAAACCCCAGAAGGGCATGCCCAGGCCACCGACCTTGCACTGCACGCGGGGCCGACGCGCGAGCTCGAACATCAGTGCGCGATGCTGCCGGAAGACCTCCGCCGCTTCTTCTTCACCCATGTCCATCGCCATGGCATGACCACAATGATTGAGCACGATCGCCGCATCGGGAAAGGCATCGGCAAGATCGATCACGTCTCGCAGCTGATGATGGAACACGGCCGCATCGAAGCTCAGCTCCCGCTCGACCAGGTGCCTGAAGGCCGGGCGGAAGCCGGGGCTTCGCATCACGCCGCTGGGTGGACGCACCGGGATGAACCGGTAGGGCGCGTCGGTCGGGTCTTCGATGGCCACCTGCCGAACGCCGCGGAAGCGCTCGGGGGCGGCCTGCATTGCGCGATCGAGCAACTCCGCGACCGCATCCCCGAGCCGCAGGTCGGCATGGCCGACGATGGCGGCGCAGACGCGGATGTCGCCGTAACGTCCGCTCGCGCACATGGCGCCGACGCCGTTCGCGAACTCGATCTCGCCGAGGGGGCGAAGCACGTCCGGCCCGTCAACGCGCGCGAAGGCCATCGTCTCGATATACACGCTCGCCACGATGCGATGGCCTGCCTGGGCATCCTCCAGGTAGTCGTCGAGCAGGTAGCGTTGCGTCGGTCGGTCGTACAGGTGGTGGTGCGCGTCGATGATCGCGAGGTCCGGATCGAGGATCGGTTCGTCGCGGCCCGCGAACAGTTGAGGGTGGGTACTTGGGGCGGTCTTCATGGACTCGGGGGCGCGCAGGGCATCGGCGGATTCTGCCGGGCGCGCGGGGCGACCGTTCTCAGAGATATTCCTCCGCCAGCGCAACATCGCGGATCTCGTCCACGGTGCCGCTGCGGCGCACTTCGCCGCCGCGGATCACGTAGGCGCGGTCGACCAGCTTGAGCGCGGGGCGGGCCATCTGCTCGGTCATGAGGATGGTGGTACCGCGGCGCTGCAGTTCACGGATGGCGTCGCTGATGTGGCCAATCCACACGGGTGCCAGGCCGAGGAAGGGCTCGTCGAGGAGCAGCAGTTTGGGCATGGTGCTGACCGCACGCGCGATGGCGACGATCTGCTGCTGGCCGCCGCTCAACTGGTTGGCCGGTTGGTTGGCGCGCTCGCGCAGCAATGGAAAGGTGTCCTGGATCCATTCGAGGTTGGCCTTCGCCTCCGCCATTGGCGTCCCCAGGGTGCCGGAGAGCACGTTCTCGGTCACCGTCAGCGACCGGAACACGCGACGGCCTTCGGGCGAGTAGCCGATGCCCAGCCGCGCGCGCACCGGGCAGGACGTCCCCGCGAGATCCTTGCCGTCGAACACGATGCGGCCCGAAGCGGCCGGCACAAGCCCGATCACCGCATTGATCAGGCTGGACTTGCCGGCGCCGTTCGAACCGACGAGCAGCACGGATTCCCCCTGCCGAACCTCGATGGAGACCTTGTTCAGGGCTTCGATGCCGCCGTAGCGGACGCTGAGATTTTCGATGGTGAGCATGTTCAATCCTCGCTGGCGCCCAGATAGGCATCGATGACTTCGCGACGGGACAGGACTTCGGCCGGCGGCCCCTCGGCCAGCAGCCGGCCGGCCTCCAGCACCAGGATGCGCGGGCACAGCCGCTTCACGAGATCCATGTCATGTTCGACGATCAGCACGCCGCAGCCGAGCTTCGTACGCGCATGCTCGATGAAGCGATCCACCTGCGTGCGTTCGCGTCGCTCCAGGCCCGCGGCGGGTTCGTCCAACAGAAGAAAGCGCGGGCGGGCGGACAGCACCATGACCAACCCCAGCATCTTCTGCAGGCCATAGGGCAGCTTGTCGCTCGGCTCGTCCAGATGCGACGACAGGCCGAATTCGTCGAGGAGCGCGTCGATCCCGAGATCCCCGCCGCCGTGAACCGCCCCGAAACGCTGTGCGCGAAACAGGTTCTCCTCGACGCTGACGCTGCGGAAGGTGTTCGTCTGTTGGAAGCTGCGCGCGACGCCAAGGCGCGCCAGCGCATGGAACGGCATGGCTGTGATGTCGCGATCGCCGAGGTAGATGCGCCCCGCGGTCGGCGCCAGCATGCCGCAGATCACGTTGATCAACGTGGTCTTGCCGGCGCCGTTCGGGCCGATCACGCCCAGCACGCCGCCTTGCTCGACTTCGAACGAGATGTTGTCGAAGACCTTCAGTCCGCCGAACTGCTTGGTCACGCCGTCCAGGCGCAGCTTTTGTACCCCTTGGCGTGCGGTGTGCGTCGCGACGGGGGAGGGGGCGAGTACCGAGCTCATGCGCGGCCCTCCTTGACGACCGGCGTGATCGTGGGTTGAATCCGCGTCTTCCGACGCTCGCTGAATTTCAGGAACAGGCCGACGATCCCGTTCGGCGCGCCCATCATCACGACCAGCAGCAACACGCCATAGAGCCCCGCGGAGAGGTTGGCGTAGCTACTGAAGATGTTCGTCATGAAGATGAGCAGGTAGCTGCCGACGACCATGCCGAGCATGGTGCCGCGACCGCCGACGAAGGCGTAGGCGATGTAGTTGTTGACCGACCACGAAGCGAATGAACTCGGATGCGCGGTGGCCAGCATGTTCACGAGCGCGAATCCGGCGAGACCGGACACACCCGCCGACGCGACGAAGCCGATCGTCCGGTACTTCCACACCGCGACGCCAAGGCTCTCCGCCAGCGTCTCGTTCTCTTCGATGGAGGTGAATTCGGCCCGGAAGCGCTGGGTTACCGCCAGGGTGCAGATCGTTGCCACGATGCAGACCGAGACCGTCACGACCACGAGCATCGAGGGCGAGCCCAGGCTCATGCCGAAAAGCGTGGCTGCGGGCACCGCGGGAATCCCGTCCGAGCCACCTGTCAATGTCGGCGTCTCGAAGAGCACGAGTTGCAGGATCTCGTTGAACAGGAAGGTGACGAAGATGAAGTAGATGCCCTTGAGGCGCAGCACCAGTGCGCCCAGCGGTATCGCGAACAACGCGGGAACGATGAAGGCGACACCCATGAGCAGGAGCAGTTCGCTCATTCCCGCCTTGGCGAACATCGCGGCCGCATAGCCGCCAATGGCCATGAAGGCGGGCACGGTGAACGACAGGAGCCCCATGCGCAGCATCACGTAGACCGCCATGGCGGCACTCACGCCGATGGCCGCCTGGTAGGCAAGCGAGTTGTAGAAGGGCTCGTTCGTGACCAGCGGCACGACGAGCAGTGGAAGCAGCAGCGCCAGGCCGCAGAGGTCGAGCTTGAAGTCGCGGCGACGATTCGAGGTCATGTCAGGCCTTCCGTGCAACGGTGCCGAGCAAACCCTGCGGGCGAACCAGCAGGATCAGCATCACAAGGATGAAGAGTGCGAGCGCGCCGAGCGAGCCGCCGAAGTAGACGCTGGTATAGGCTTCGACCAGGCCGACGATGAAAGCGGCCAGCACGGCGCCTGAGACGCTGCCGAGGCCGCCCAGGATGACGATCACGAAGGCCTTGCCGAGCACGCCTTCGCCGCTGGTGGGTTCGAGCGAGAGCATCGGCGTGACCAGTGCACCCGTGAGGCCTGCCAGCGCCGTGGCGATCGCGAAGGCCATCGGGAACATCCGGGCCGGCGTGATGCCCTGCGCCTTGGCCACCGGGCCGTCATCGGCCATGGCACGCAGCGCGATGCCGTAGCGCGTCTTGAACACGAGGTAGTAGACCGCCGAGATCGCCGCGGCGCACACCGCGAACACGATCAGGTTGGCATAGGGCACGTAGTAGCCACCACCGCGCAGCGAGCCCGAGATCGGAAACTTGAAGTCGACCGGCTCCGCGCCATAGGCCATCGTGATGCCGGTGGTCATGATCTGATAGATGCCGAGCGTGATCAGCATCGTGGCCAGGTGATCGACCACGTACTTCTCGACGAACAGTGTCTCGATCACGTAGCCGAGCACACCGGTCGCGAGTGTCGCAAGCAGCACGGCGGGCACATAGGGCATGCCAAGCGAATGCGACAACGAGAAGGCGAAGTAGCCGCCCAGGACGTAGAAGCCGCCGTGCGCGAAGTTGACGACGCCCATGATGCCGAAGATGAGCGTGAAGCCGATGCTGATGAGCGCGTACTGCGTGCCCAGGGTCACGCCGATCACGCCGGTGGAGACGATGCTTTCCATGAGGGTTTTCGCCTAGAGGTTGGAGGTGGTGGGCGCGCGGGATGCCTCGGCGTGCCGCGACGAATCGGAGGTTCCGCAATCAAGGCATGGACTGCCTGGGACTGTGGCAAAGAGGCTGGGTTTCATGGTCTGGTCTCCGTCATTTGTCTTGTTGCGGTCGACCAATCTGCAACACCCGTGCCATCGGCGCACCCTGTGTTTGGCGCGCCGGCGTGTCTTCATTGAAGACAAAAGTGTCCCGCCAGGTGCCCGGATGGCGTCGCCGAAGGCACGCGCTGGCGTGCGCAGACATGCTTTCACTGGGCAAGCCGTGGGTCTGACAACTGGCACTGCATTTGCTGATGCATGGTTGATCGACAACACGACATGGAGACACGCAGATGACATTGAATTTTCTGAACAAGGCACGAACCGCGGCCGCACCCGTCCTGCTGATGGGCCTGTGCCTGACCGGCCTGCCCGCATTCGCGCAGGATTGCGAGATCAAGCTCGGTACCGTGGGCCCGATGACCGGCGGTGGCGCGAGCTGGGGCTTGTCCGAGAAGGCAGGCGTCGAGTTCGAAGCCGCCTATGTCAATGCCAACGGCGGCGTCCAGGTGGGCAATCGCAAGTGCAAGGTGAAGGTCGTCGCGGTCGACGGCCTGTCGACCGTGGCCGGCGGCGCGGCTGCATCGAACTACTTCGCCAGCGAGAAGGTCTTTGCGATCAATGGTCCCGTGCTGTCCACCGAGATCACCGGCTTCAAGCCGGTGAGCAAGCGCAACAACCAGGTCAACTTCGCGACGGGCTTTGCCAAGGACGTCATCGGACCCGACTTCCCGCTGGCCTTCCACAAGATCCAGTCGCCTCCCGCCTGGGGGCCCCTGGTGGCGAAGACGGCCAAGGAACGCTTCAAGCTGAAGTCGGCGGTCGTGCTCGGCCCCAATGACCAGGGCGGCACCGACGCGGGCACCCAGCTCGCGAAGATCTACAACGACACCGGCGTGAAGACCGGCACCGAGTGGTACCAGCGCGGCACGACCAACTTCGGCCCGATTGCCACCCGGATCATGAACATGAACGTCGACGCCGTGGATGTGACGACGATGCCGCCTGGCGAGGCCGGCATCCTGATCAAGCAGTTGCTGGAAGCAGGGTACCCGGGCGTGTTTGCGCGACTCGGCGCGGGCGGTGACGTCGTCATCAAGAATTCTGGCGGCATCGAGAAGGTCAAGAATTTCTACTGGTTCGACCACGTTCCCACCGAGAATCCGGCCATCAAGAAGCTGACGGCCGATTTCGAGCGGCTCATGAAGGCGCCGGTCCCCGACAACGCGCTCGTCTTCAACGCGCAACTGGCCGCCGAGACCATGCTCAAGGCCATCTCGCTCGCGGGGACCGACCAGGACGGGGAGAAGATTGCCGTCGAACTGCGCAAGCTGACCCCCGATTCGCGCTACCTTGGCAAGGCCGGCTGGCGCGGCAAGGGGCAATACGGCATCAACCAGGAATTTTCCTTCCCGGTCGGCTTCAACTACATCCAGGATGGCAAGGTGGGTGCCCAGGTGAAGCTCGACATCCCTGCCGAGTAAGCATCAACCTTTGGTGATGCCACGTGAACATTCAAGCAACAGGAGTGACGACATGACAGAGACCACCCAATCCGAAGCCCCGGTCGACAACCGACCGCTGGACTGGATGCGACGGTCGACGATCGAGGGCTTCGCCGCGCTCATCGTCGGCGGCGGCAGCGGCATGGGTGCGGCGACCGCCCGGACCTTTGCCGCCAATGGCGGGCTTGTGATGGTGGCCGACCTGCGCAGCGAGCATGCCGAGCGGGTGGCCGCCGAAGTGGTGGCGAACGGCGGCAAGGCCATCGCGATCGCGATGGACGTGTCGAACCCGCAGGACATCGAGCGGGCCGTGAAGGCGACGGTCGACGCCTACGGGCGCCTGGACGTGCTGATCAATGCGGCGACCTGGAGCCAGAACGCACTGCTCGAGGACGTCGACATGGCGGACTGGGCCAATGCCTTCCAGACCAATGTCCATGGCCCGCTGCTGCTGGCACGGGCGTGCCTGCCGTACCTGCGCAAGAGCCCGGCACCGGCGATCGTCCACGTGGCCTCGCTGGCCGGTGTGGTGGGCTATGCGCGCAAGTCGGCCTACGGGCCGACGAAGGGCGCCCTGATCACGCTGAGCCGCCAGATGGCCCTGGAGTGGGCAGTGGACAACATCCGGGTCAACGTCGTGATCCCGGGCACCATCGATTCGCCGTTGGCGCGCAAGATGATCAAGCCGGAGGTGCTGGCGGATCGGCAACGAACGATTCCTCTGGGCCGCCTCGGCTTCCCGAGTGAAATGGCGGACTTGGCGGTGTTTTTGGCCTCGCCGGCAGCGTCGTTCATCACGGGGCAGGCGATCAATTGCTGCGGAGGGTTCTCGATCAATTCGTTCGTGGTCCCTGCGGGCATGACCGAGACGCTGCGCGAAGTTCGCCAGCGCGAGGCCAGCGAATCCTAGTTGGTGGCTGAACATCCGCCCACCATGCCCAAGACCCTCTACCAAAAGATCTGGGATGCCCATGTCATCCTCGAAGGTGAGGGCGGGCAAACGCTGCTGCACGTGGCGCGACACTTGGCCCACGATGGTTCCAATCATGCGTTCGCCTTCCTGCAGGAGCGCGGCCTGAGTGTGCGCCGTCCGGATCAGGTGTTCGCCTCGCCGGATCACGGCGTGTCTTCCCGCAGCCACGATCTCGCTTCGATCACCGATCCCGACCAGCGTCGCGTCGTCGAGCAGCTGGCGCAGAACACCCGCAAGTACGGCATCGTGCACTTCGCGCTGGACGATCCGCGGCAAGGCATTGCGCACGTGGTCGGCCCCGAGCAGGGCATCACCCAGCCCGGCATGGTGCTGGTGTGCGGTGACTCCCACACCTCCACGCATGGCGCGCTGGGCGCACTGGCGTTCGGCATGGGCGCCAGTGACATCCTGCATGTGCTGGCCACGCAGGCGACCTGGCAGCGCCGGGCCAGGACGATGCGCATCACGGTGGAGGGTGCGATGCCCGCCGGTGTCACCGCCAAGGACGTGACGCTCGCCATCACCGCGCGCCTCGGCGCCAACGGCGCGACGGGGCACGTGATCGAGTACGCCGGCTCGACCGTGCGTGCGATGTCGATCGAGGAGCGGCTGACGCTGTGCAACATGGCGATCGAGGCGGGCGCCCGCGCCGGCATGGTCGCGCCCGACGAGACGACCTACGCCTACCTGAAGGGACGGCCGTTCGCCCCGCAGGGCGCCGCCTGGGACAAGGCGCTGGCCTACTGGCGCACGCTGCCGTCGGACAGCGACGCTGTGTTCGACAAGGAAATCACCCTGGACGCCACCGCGCTCGCGCCGATGGTCACCTGGGGCAACAGCCCGAGCGACGGATTGCCGGTTGATGGACACGTGCCCGATCCGAAGCTTGAACCGGATGCCGAGCGCCGCGCCTCCATGCTGCGAGCACTCGACTACATGGGTCTCGAGCCAGGCATGGCATTGACCGACATCCAGGTCGACCAGGTCTTCATCGGCTCCTGCGCCAACGCGCGCATCGAGGACCTGCGGGCGGCGTCGAGCATCGTCAAGGGGCGATATGTAGTGGTGCCCTCGCTCGTGGTGCCAGGGTCGACGCAGGTCAAGCTTGCGGCCGAGGCGGAAGGACTCGATCGCATCTTTCTGGACGCGGGCTTCAGGTGGGGCGAAGCGGGCTGCTCGATGTGTGTCGCCATGAACGGCGACACGGTCGGGCCGGGCAAGCGCTGCATCTCGACCTCGAACCGCAACTTCGTCGGGCGGCAGGGCGCGGGAAGCCGGACGCACCTGGCCAGCCCGGCCATGGCGGCGGCGGCGGCGCTTACCGGCCGCATCACCGACGTGAGAAAGCTGGAGAGCTGAGATGGATCCCTTTGTCGTTCTCGAAGACGTGGCGGTTCCGCTCGACAAGTCGGATGTCGATACCGACCAGATCCTGCCTGCGCGCTACATGCGACGGCCGCGCAAGGAGGGGTACGACCAGTTCCTGTTCCGTGATCTGCGCTTTCGCGAGGATGGCAGCGAGAACCCGGATTTCATCCTCAACCAGCCGCCGTATCGGCAGGCGCGAATCCTTGTCGCCGACCGCAACTTCGGCGGTGGCTCGAGCCGCGAGCAGGCGCCCTGGGGCCTGCTCGACTACGGCATCCGATGCGTGATCGCCTCGGACTTCGGTGACATCTTCAATGTCAACGCGCTCAAGAGCGGCCTGCTGCCGGTGCAACTCGACATCGCGATCTGCAACAGGCTGCGCCAGCAATTGCACGAACGGCCGGGCACGAAGCTGCGCATCGATCTGCCTGCCCAGCTCGTGACCGGCCCCGATCGCGCCACCTATGCCTTCCGCATCGATGCGTTCCGCAAGCGCTGCCTGCTCGAAGGCCTGGACGACGTAGGACTCACGCTGCGCCAGGAGGCCGAGCTGAGCGCATTCGAGCAGGCCTACCGCGAGAAATTCGACTGGCTATTCACCGAGCGCGGCTGATTGCGGCGCTTCACCTTCACCCATTACGCACGAGTACAAGACCATGCCATTCTTCAAATCCCTCCCCGAGAACGCCGGACCTCCCGCGGTATTCACCAAGAATCCAGAGCTGTATGGCCCCTGGTCCACCATGAGCCAGACCATGATGAACGGGCCGTCACCGCTGAGCCAAGGCGAACGCGAGTTGATCCTCGGCTACGCGGCGGCCGTGGCGGGCTGCAAGTTCGTCCATGTGGCGCACTCCGAAGTGGCCTACGCATGGGGTATCGAGAACGGCCTGATCGAGCGCCTGCTCGAGAACCCCGATGCCGACATCGCCGACGCGCGCCTCAAGCCGCTGCTGGCCTTCGTGCGCAAGCTCACGCTCACCCCTTCCGACATGACCCAGGCTGACGCCGACGCGGTGTTTGCGGCGGGCTGGGACGAGCAGGCGTTGCACGATGCGATCGCCGTGACGGCGCGCGCGGCCTTCATGCAGCGGCTCGTCGAGGGTCATGGCTTCATCCCGATGTCGCGCGAGGCAGCAGTCAAGCGCGCCAAGGAGCGCATCGAGCACGGCTACGTCAACCTCTACGCGGCCTTCCGGAAGAAGGCCTGACGCAACGGCCCGCGTGTGCACGATGACGACAGGCAAAGACAACTGTCCGCGTCGAACACAACAAGGCAGCCAAAAGGACGCGGGAATGGCCCCCGGAGGCCGGCGAAAGGGCCTCCAGGGGCTTGAATGCGCCCGGGAAGGCCAATGGCGCCACTGGCACACGACTTGCGCTTTCAGCCCGATCTGCCGACCACTTACCCGACGACACACCATGACCAGCCAACTTGAAACCGACTTTCCCGAATATCGCCCGCGTCCCGCCGGAGCCGAACTGGCACTGCAGGGCATCCGCGTGGTCGACTTCACGCACTTCATCGCCGGCCCCTTTGCCACGATGATCCTGGCCGACATGGGCGCGGAGGTCGTCAAGGTCGAGTCGCCGGGAAAGGGCGATGACTTCCGGCAGTATCCGCCGATGGTGGCGGAGTTTGGCGGCGGCGCCCCGTTCATCTGGACCAACCGCAACAAGCGAAGCATCGCGCTGGACCTCAAGTCACCCGAGGGTGTCGCGCTGGCGCGCGAGCTCGTGGCGAAGGCCGACGTCGTCGTCGAGAACTTCTCCACCGGCGTCATCGAGCGCCTGGGCCTCGGCTACGACACGCTACGCGAAAGCAACCCCAAGCTGATCTTCTGTTCGGTCTCCGCGTACGGGCGCAAGGGCGCCTTTGCCGATCGATCAGGCTTCGACCCGATCGCCCAGGCTGAAAGCGGCTTCGTCTCGATGAACGGCTACACCGATCGCGAAGGCGTGCGTGCCCTGGCGCCGGTGATGGACATCAGCACGGCCATGATGGCCTGCAACGCGATCCTGGGCGCCCTGGTGGCGCGTGGACGGACCGGCAAGGGCCAGTCGATCGAGGTCGCGCTGTTCGACAACGCCTTCCTCATGACCGGCTACGCGCCGCTGCAGCAGATCTTCACGGGCAACGAGCCGCGCCGGCCCGGCAACACCAGCCCGGACACCTGCCCCTCGGGCGTGTTCAAGTCGACCGACCATTCCTTCTTCATCAACTGCGGCAACACACAGATCTTCCAGCGACTCATGACGCAGGTGGTCGAGTTGCCGGAAGTGGCGGCAGATCCGGCCTATGCGACCAACAAGGACCGCGTGGCCAAGCGCGAGACGCTCTTCGCGCTGCTGCAGGAGGCCTTCGAGAAGCAGCCGTGGGCCCATTGGCAGGCGCGCATGCGCGCGGCCGGCGTCCCCTGCGGCGAATTGCGCACGGTCGGCGAGGCGATCCGCTCGCCCGAGGCGCGCGAGCGCGAGATCGTCACGCGCGTGGCCCATCCCGAACTCGGCTGGGTGCCGAACGTGGCGCTGCCGATCCGCTACTCCAGCACCCCGCTGGCAGACCCGGTGCTTGCGCCGCGCGTCGGGGAGCACACGGACCAGGTGCTGGCCCAGTGGCTCGGCCACGACAGCGCGCGCATCGAGGAACTGGCCCAGGCCGGCGCCTTCGGTGCGGCAGCCAAGGTGGCCGCATAGGCGTCGGCTCGAGAGGAGACACATGACAAACCGCAGACAGGTGCTTTCGCTGTCGCTGCTCGCGCTGGCCGGCGTCGCATCGGCCGAGGCGCAGACGCCACCCTATCCCTCGCGTCCGATCACGATCGTGGCACCCTTTCCGGCTGGCGGCGGGGCCGACGTGGTCGCCCGCATCATCTCCGACCGGTTGCGCGAGTCGTTGGGCCAGCCGGTCATCATCGACAACCGCGTGGGCGCCGCCGGATCGATCGGCACCACCATGGTGGCGCGCGCGCCGGCCGACGGCTACACGCTGCTGATCGCCAGCCAGTCGCATACGGCGAACCCCAGCCTCTACGCAAAGCTGCCCTGGGATCCGATCAAGAGCTTCGCGCCCATCGTGCTGGTGGGTGTGATTCCCAATGTGGTGGCGGTCTCCGCCTCGTCGCCCTACAAGACGCTGGCCGATTTCGTGGCCTATGCGAAGACGAAGCAGGGGCAGGTCAACTACGGGTCCGCGGGCATCGGCACCTCGATCCACCTCACGGCGGAGATGCTCAAGCAGGCGGCACAGATCAATCTCACGCACATTCCCTACAAGAGCGACTCCGAGTCGTATGCCGCGCTGCGCGCCGGTGACATCGCGATGGCACCGCTTGGGCTCGCGTTTGCCAAGGCTCACATCGACTCCGGGGAACTGCGAGCCCTCGCGGTCACGACGCCCAAGCGCTCGCGCCTGCTGCCCAACGTGCCGACCGCGGCCGAGAGCGGCTTCCCCGCCTTCGACGTGCGGCCGTGGTATGCCTTCCTGGCGCCCACCGGCACACCGCCGGCGGTGGTGGCCAAGCTCAACGCGGCCATCACCGAAGCGATGAAGACGCCGGCCGTGCAAGCCAAGCTGCTCGACCTGGGCCTCGACCTCGATCCCGGCACGCCCGAGGCACTGACGCAGTTCCTGCAGGCCGATGCCTCGCGCTGGGACAAGGTGATCAAGCAGGCGGGCATTCGTCTCGAGTGAGCCGCCAAGGCGCTGGCCGCACCGTTTGCCGCTGGCGCTTCATGTGGCATCCCCCACGCAAAAAGCGCGTCCTGCCAGGCAAGACGCGCTTGTTGCGTTGGGAGGGGTGGGGTCAGTTCTTGTGGAGCATGAAGTCCAGCATGATGTCCTGTACGGCCTCGACCATCTGGTCACCATCGGCCGTCTTACAGCCCACCGCTTGCGCTGCAGCGAGGAAGGGCGTCACGCCGTGTCCGGCGATGACGTCGCCGACGAACATTGTGCCGGCGAGCAGGTGCGCGGCCACCGGCAGCGGATCGCCATCGGCCATCCCCATGGGCGTCGCGTTGCAGACCATGTCGCAGCCGGTCGGATCTGCCGGCCCTGCCGAGACGCGGCCCCGACCGAGTTCGGAGACCAGTTCGAGCAGCTTGTTGGTGCGTGCCTCGGAGGTGTCGTGAATGATCAGCTCGCGCACACCGGCGTCGAGCAGCGCGATGGCGATGGCGCTGCCCGCGCCGCCGGCGCCCAGCAGAAGCACGCGTGCCCCATCGGGCTTGGCACCGGCATCCTTCTGCGCCTTGACGAAGGCGAGGCCGTCGAGCATGTCACCGTGCCAGGTGCCATCCGCGTTGCGACGAATCACGCTCACGACGCCGAGCATCCTGGCGGTCTCGGAAGCTGTCGCGCAGTAGGCGAAGGCGGTGAACTTGTGCGGCATCGTGACCAGCAGGCCATCGACGTTGGGCGTGTGCGTGAAGGCGCGCATCGCGACCTCCAGGTCGGCGTCCGCCACCTGCATGGGAAAGCAGATGCCGTTGTGGCCGCGCGCAGCGAAGCCGGTCGTCAATCGCTTGGGCGATTGAACGTATCGGATCGGGTCGCCGAAGATGGGAAACAGTCGGCTCTCGCCGCTCAAATGATCCAGCATGTGTGTTCTCGTTGTTGCTCGGGTTCGAGGGCCATCGCTTGGGGCGATGGCTTCGGTGGGGCTTATTCCTTGGGCAGGCGAAGGTCTGCGACCAGCTTGCCCATGCCGGCGGCCTCGTCCTTGAGGAAGTGCGTGAACTCGTCTGGCGACATCTGCATGGCCTCCGCGCCGTCGTCGCGGAATTTGTTCTTGACTTCGGTGGTGGAGACCGCGGCGCGCAGGGCCTCGTTCAACTTCTGGACCACGTCCTTCGGGGTTCCGGCGGGTGCCATGAGGCCGACCCAGAAGTAGAAGCTGTATCCGCCCACGCCTTGCTCGGCAATGGTCGGTACATCGGGCAGCACCTCCAGGCGCTTGGTCGACGTCACGCCGAGCGCTTTCATGCGGCCTTCGCGGATCATCGCGGAGGACGTGCCCCAAGGCTCGAAGATCATGCCCACGCGGCCTGAGACCACATCAGGCCAGGCTGCCGAATTGCCCTTGTAGGGAACGTGCGTCAGGTCCACGCCCGCCTTCTGCGCGAAGTAGGCCGCGACAAGGTGCGTCGTGCTGCCGTTGCCGGCGGATGCGTAGTCGAGCTTGCCGGGATTGGCCTTGGCGCGCGTGATCATCGCGGGCAGCGTCTTGTCGGGCTGGCTTGGCGAGGTCAGCAGCAGGAATGGAGTGCGCGTCATCGGACCCACACCCGTGAAGTCCTTCGCGAGGTCGTAGCCGGGCTCATGGTTCACGGCCTGCTGGATCGCGACCGTGTTGCCTGCGGCGAGCAAGGTGTAGCCATCGGCGGGTGCTGCCTTTACCGTGCGGAAGGCCAGCAAGCCGCCGGCGCCGGGGCGATTTTCGACGATGACCTGCTGGCCGAGCTTGTCGCTCATGTAGCGTGCGACGAGGCGCACATTGACGTCGAGGAATCCGCCGGCCGCCGAGCTCACGATGAAGCGGACGGGCTTGGTGGGGAAGGTGTCGGCCGCGAGGGCAGGGGCCGTGCCAAGCAGCGCCAGGGCGGCGATGGCGAGGCTGTGCTTGAGAAGCGTTTTCATGGGGAGTCTCCAGATCTTCAACTGTTTGGCGTGTGCAACCGCGTGTTGGTTCCGTGGACGTCAGGCCACACGCGCCTGCGGCGCGTCGCTGCTGTCAGCGGGTTTGGAGGTTCCGGCTGCGGCGCCGGCGAAGTCGGCGCGGCGGCCTTCGATCGCAGCGTTCAGGCCTTCGCGGAATTCAGGATTCGACATCGCCAGTGCCTGGCCCAGGCCTTCGAAGGCGAACATGTCGTTCAGCGAGGTCTCGAAGCTGCGCGCCATCAGGGACTTCGCCAGGCCCATCACCTCGGCGGGGCCCTGCGTCAGGCGGTGGGCTTCGGCCAGGGCGACGGCCTCGAGCTGATCGTCCGGGACCACTTTGGCCACGAGGCCGAGGTCGAGTGCTTCCTGGGCCGAAAGGGTCGCGCCGCTGAACAGGAAGTTCTTCGCGCGCGCCATGCCGATGAGCCTCGGCAGGTGGTACATCATGCCGATGTCGGGGATCGTGCCGAGGCGGAAGAAGCCGGACATCAGCTTCGCGCTCTCGCCGGCGATCACGACGTCGCCCGTGAGGGCCAGGCCCATGCCGCCTCCGACGGCGTAGCCACGCATGCCGACCACCACGGGCTTGTCCAGCGTGATCAGCGGCATGAGCCAGCGGCTCAGGTTGCGAAAGCGCCGGTGCACTGGCCACGGATCGCACTGCGTCTTCAGCATCTTGAAGTCGCCGCCCGAGCAGAAGGTGGGGCCCTCTGCCGTGAGGAGAACGGCGCGCACGTTGCGGTCGTTCTCGGCGAGCTCCATCGCCTGGCCCAGTTGCTGGCGCAACTCGGCCGTCAGGGAATTGCGGTTCTCCGGGCTGCACAGGCGCACCTTCAGAACGGATTGGTCCATCTCGGTCTTCACTACAAGTTCGCTCATTTTTTGCCTTTTGCGCTGCGCTCAACTGCAGCGATGAGTGCCTGTCCGCAAACTGCGTGCCACGCGGGAATCCCCCTTCCACGGCCCGTGGGCGGCCTTTGACTTGCCTTCGAGTGTTCTCACTGAAAGCACTCGGTGTGCGCTTGCAAACACTGCGTGTGTTCAAAAGACACGACGCGCTGCCCGGAGACTGCTTTTGCCCGGCGCGCGGAGCCACGAAGCCATTGGCACACGATTTGCGGACAAGCCACACCACCGGATCCGAAACACACGAAACACAGGAGAACACAGAATGTTCACGAACGACACCTTGCAGGGCCGCGTCGCCTTGATTACCGGCGGCGGCACCGGGATCGGCCTCGAGATTGCCACCGCGTACGCCCGCCTTGGCGCCTCCGTCATGCTGGTGGGCCGCAACGAAGAGCGCGTCCAGGCCGCTGCCAAGTCCATTTCGGACGAAGGCGGCAAGGCCGCCGCGATGAAGTGCGACGTACGCAATTACGACGAGGTCAAGCAGGCAGTCGAGGCGACCGTGGAGCGCTTCGGCGCGCTCGACATCATGATCAACAACGCGGCGGGCAACTTCGTCTGTCCTACCGCCGAGCTGTCGCCCAACGGCTGGAAAACGGTCATCGACATCGACCTCAACGGCACCTTCTATTGCTGCCATGCGGCCTACCCGCACCTCAAGGCCTCCCGCCATGGCGGCTCGGTCATCAGCATCATCACGATGCTGGGCGTTTCCGGCTGGCCCGCCGCGGCGCATGCGGCCTCGGCCAAGGGCGGCATCCTTTCGCTGTCGCGCACGCTGGCGGTGGAGTGGGGCGGCGACAACATCCGCGTGAACACCATTTCGCCCGGCCCCATCGGAGACACCGAAGGCACGAAGCGCATGTACATCGACGGCGGCAAGGGCGACCTGGAAGCCAAGAAGACGGCGCTGGGCATCTTCGGTCGCAAGGTCGACATTGCGAATGCGGCCGTCTACCTGGCCTCGGACCTGGCCTCCTACGTCACCGGCGACAACCTCATCGTCGACGGTGGTCGCTGGCTCAAGTACGTGGCCGAATAAGTGTGCCGCTCAGGCGGTCGGTTCCGTTGCGGGATCGATCGCGTTGCGGCACCGGATCATGCGGACGGCTTCGTATTCGAGGGCGAGATGGCCTTGATCGGTGATCACGTGGTGCCCGGTCACCACCACCCCGCGACCCGGTTGAAGCGCTAGCTGTTTCGACTTGAAGTGCATGCGATTCACGAGCGTATCGCCCGCTTGCACGGGTTGTTTGAACTTCGCGCTGATCTGCATCAGGTAGAGCATGCGCTCATGGGTGACGCCAGACTCGGACACCATGCGCTCCGCCAACTGCAGGACCATCGATTCCGGCACCATCAACCGATCGCCGTCGCGGCTCGGTTCCTCGGCATCGTGCAGAGTCGTTCCGAGGGTGTAGAGCGCAAGGAAGCAATGAGTCTCTGCGAGCCCGATCCGCAACGGCCCGGTGACATGGCCCCAGCCGGGCCCGTAGTCTTCGTAGCAGGGCCCGGGCTTCAATGGACTGTGTGGCTCAGGCAAGACGCATCTCGCGGTAGACCGCTTTCTCGAACGCCGCATGGATCTTCTGAAAGCGGGGCTCGATGAAGGGAATGTGCTGGCTCGAGAAGAACGCCGCGATGCCTGAGGAAGGGTCGATCCAGTAGTGGGTGTTGAGAATGCCCGCCCAGGTGAGGGAGCCCGCACGCCGCATGCCCGGCACATCCGCTTCATTGCGCACGAAGCCGGCGGTGTGAGTCAGCGGAATGTTCAGGCCAGGAAAGAGGTCCAGGTCGGCACTGATGACGGGCTCGGAAGATTTCTTCGGGAACGGCAGCCGCATGGGGCCGATCTGGTTCTGCTTCATGAACGACATGGTGTTCGCCGAAAGGATACGGCGTCCATTCGCCATGCCATCGTTCAGTACGAGACGCGTGAACTTCAGATAGTCGGCCGCGGTGCCATGGCAGGCCTGCCCCATGCCGTAGCGCTGGGGGCGCGGAGGCGGGACCATGAAAGGCGCGTCGGTGAAGCCGCCGTCTGCCGCGCGCTGCTTGACGGCGGGAAGGCGACGGGCGACGGTGTCCGTCTCGAACATGGTGTCGTTCATCTGCAGTGGCTCGAAGATCTCCTCGCGCACGAAGCGGTCGATCGTGCGGCCGTCCACCTTCTCGACCATGAAGCCCGCCCAGTCGATGCCGACGCCGTACGTCCAGTCCGTTCCCGGGTCGAACATCAATGGATGGGTGAAACCCTGCAGCGTGCCGACGTTCGGCGGCGGCGTCTTCGAGAAAGCCTCCCAGGCGCTTTCCTTGGCATCCCAGGGACTGTAGGCGAGGCCCGAGGTATGGGTGAGCAGATGGCGCAGCGTGACGGGGGTACTCGGTGCGCGATACACGGGTCCGGTGGGGCCCATCGACACCAGCACCTGGACCGACCGGAACTCCGGCAGGACATCGACGACGCGCGTGTCGAGACTCAGCTTGCCGCGATCGACCAGGATCAGGCAAGCGAGGCTGCCGATGGCCTTGGTCGCCGAATAGAGATGCAGGACCACGTCCTGGTTGGCCTTGAGGTTCGGACTGGCCCGACCGGCCGCACCTTGCCATACGACCTTGTTGCGATCGCTCACGGCCGCGACGAGGAAAGGGGCGTCCTTGGCCGCGACAGCCTCGGCGAGCAGGCTGTCGAGACGATCCCAGTTGGGTGTCGGGCGACCGACCGCACAGGCCGCCAAGCTGGTGGTGGCACCGGCGCCGCAGGCGGCGAGCAGTGAACGGCGGGACATGCGGGAGTCGGGGGTCATGAGTGTGCCTTTGGGCGGGTTGAATTCAAGCCATGGTCAGCACGAGGCGACCCTCGGCGCGCCGCATGTCGATCAGGGTCAACGCCTGCGCGATGTCGCGCAATGCGAAGGTGTGCATGACCTGCGGCCGCAGAACACCACGCGTCCAGAGCGCGGTCAGATCGTCGTGAGCCTGCGCAACGCGTTGCGGTTGACGCTCGAGGTAGTCGGTCCACTGCAGGCCGGATGCGGCAATGTTCTTGACCAGCAGGTAGTTCGCCTTGACTTCGGGAATCCTTCCCGCGGCGAAGCCGACCGTGACGATGCGCCCGCACCATGCCAATGCGCGCAATGAGGCATCGAAAACATCCCCACCCAGGGTATCGATGACGACGTCCGCTCCCTTGCCGTGGGTCGTTGCGTGCACCTGTTGGCGCAGGCCGTCGCGCAGGTTCGGCACGCCGAGGTCGACGAAGTGGCAAGGCGTTCCTTCAAGGAGGCCTTGGGCGCGCGGGAGGTTGCTGGCTGCCGCCAGTACCGTGCAACCGTGCCCATGGGCGATCTGGGCGGCGGCCTGGCCGACGGCGCCGCTGGCGCCGGTGATGAGGACTGTTTCGCCACCTTGCAGATGCCCGCGCTCGAACAATGCGAACCACGCGGTCTGGGCCGCCAAGCCCAGCCCCACGGCGTCGACAAAGCCCATGGCCTCGGGCAACGGAAAGCAATGGGCTTCGGGCGCGATGCATTGCGTCGCAAAGCCGCCGTGGTCGAGATGGGCGAGCACGCGAGCGCCGACTTGCACGCGAGTCACCCCCGGCCCGATGGCGCGAACGATGCCCGCCGCTTCCTTGCCAGGCGTGAAGGGAAGCGCCGGCGACGACTGGTAGCGGCCCGTGATGACAAGGAGGTCGGGGTAGTTAACGGCCGCGGCTTGGATGTCGATGAGCACCTCGCCCGCACCTGGTTGGAGGTCGGGCAGTTCATCGATGACCAGTGTTTCGGGCGGCCCCGGCTTCAAGACCTGAACGGCGTGCATGCGCGAATCCTTTTATATATGGCGTAAGGCGCTGGAGGTGCAAGTCCCATGCCGCGCGAGCGAGTGGCGCTGCATGCCCAACGAATCGTTGCGATGCGCGGCGAAACGAGCTCGTGACAGACGGCAGGAAGGGCAACAGGTGGTGGTGCCCGTGGTGTCTCCATTGAAGTCACGCGCTTTTCACCGGGCTGCATGTCCTGTCCGTGGCGAAGACAGTGCAGCCATCCCAAGCTCGCGAAACGCTTCCGAACGCGTTGTTTCTCCAGATTTGCGTGCGTTTTAGGTGTCTGGGCGACGTGGCACACGCCTTGCAAAAAGTCATGCAATGTCTACCACCACAACCTCCCTACCGCTGCACGATCTTCCGTTGCGATCAGCGCCTGCGCTTGATCTGCTGACGGGAGTGAAGGTCCTTGATCTCACCACGTCGATTGCCGGACCGTCGGCCGGCCAGTTGCTAGCCGACATGGGCGCCACGGTCGTGAAGATCGAGAAGCCCACGACCGGCGACGACGCGCGCGCATGGGGCCCGCCCTTCCTGCATGGCGAGTCGCTCTGGTTCATGAGCGTCAACCGCGGCAAGCAGAGCGTCACGCTCGACATCACCGCCCCCGAAGGCCAGGAGGTGCTGCGCCGCATGGTGGGCCAGTGCGACGTGATCCTGCTCAACCTGGTCGCCCGCGCACAGCGCAAGCTCGGCGTTGACGCGGCGACGCTGCGCGCGCTCAACCCACGCCTAATCCACCTTTCGCTGACGGGTTTCGGCGTCAACGGTGATCGTGCGGACCTGCCTTGCTACGACCTGATCGCCGAGGGCTATTCGGGCGTCATGGACATGACCGGCGAAGCCGAGGTGGGGCCGCAGAAGGTCGGCACGCCGGCCGCCGACCTGCTGGCCGGCAACGACGCCGCGATGGCCGTGCTGGCGGCCTTGCTGCGGCGCGAACGTGAAGGCACCGGCTGCGAGATCGACGTCTCGATGGTCGAAAGCATGTCGCGCTTCATGTCGCCCCGCTTGATGCCGTACCTCGGTTCCGGCGAGCTGCTTCGCAGGTCGGGTGGTCGCGACAGCGTGATCGCCATCTACCAGGTCTTCGATACCGCTGACGGCCCCATGACGCTTGGCCTCGGCAACGACGGCATCTGGAAGCGCTTCTGGCAGGCGGTGGAGCAGCCCGAGGTCGGTGCCGACCCAGCGTATGCGAGCAACGCACAGCGTCGTGCCAAGCGCGACGAGATCGTGCAGATCATCGGTGACCTGCTGCTCACCCAGCCGCGCGCTCACTGGCTCGCGCTGCTGGCCAAGGCGCGCGTGCCAGCGGGACCTATCCAACGGCTCGATGAACTCGCGCAAGACCGCGCGTTGCACGACGCCGGCTTCATGTACCGCACGGAAGGCCCCGACGGAGCGATTCCGAATGTCGGCCTCGGCATCCGGTTCGACGGCCGCACCGAAGGCACCGGCTCACCGCCACCCAAGCTCGGCGCCCATACCGACGACGTCTTGCGCACATGGCTCGATTGCGATGCCACGCAGATCGAGCAACTCCGCGCCCAGCGCATCATTTGAGAGGACTACCCCATGCAATTCCAAGAGATCACCTACACCGAAGACGGCCCCATCGGCACCATCACGATCAACCGGCCGCAAGACGGCAACATGTTCACCCCGCTGATGTGCCACGAGATCCGTGATTGCATCAACGCGATCCGCCGCGAGACGCGCACCCGCGTGATCGTGCTGACCGGCGCCGGCGACAAGTTCTTCTGCATTGGCGGGCGCAAGGAAGGCATGGAGGACTCCATGCTGTATGCGGGCGTTCTGCCGACGCTGGAGATGTACGAGGCCATCGATCGCCTGCAGAAGCCGGTGATCGCCTGCGTCAACGGCTTCGCGGTCGGCGGCGGCAATGTGCTCCAGATGGTCTGCGACATCACGATCGCCAAGGAAAGCGCGGCCTTTCGTCAGGTCGGTCCGATGATGGGCAGCTTCGATGCCGGCTACGGCACCTGGTACCTGGAAGACCTTGTCGGCAAGAAGCGCGCGAAGGAGATGTGGTACCGCAATCCCAAGCTCACCGCCCGCCAGGCGCTCGATTGGGGTCTCATCAACCACGTCGTGCCGGATGCCGAGCTGCACGAGTTCACCCGCAAGATCGCGCTGGAAATCGCCGATCGTGGCTCGTTCGCCCTGGCGGCGGTGAAGAGCGCCTTCAACGCTCGTCATGGTGGCGTGGGTGGACTGTCGCGCATGGCGCACGACCTGTTGCTGCGCCCCTACCTGGAGACCGACGAGCACGCGGAACTGGCGGCATCGTTCGCGGAACGCCGCGCGCCCGACGCCTCGAAGTTCGGCCACTGAACCAGTAGCGGGGCCTTCGATGTCGCACCTACTCACACTGCACGATCCTTCCGCTGCCAGGGAGCGCTATCTCGAAGGCGTCTGGCAGACGGACACGATGTATTCGC
Organism: Variovorax rhizosphaerae; assembly: GCF_037889975.1. Taxonomy (NCBI): domain Bacteria; kingdom Pseudomonadati; phylum Pseudomonadota; class Betaproteobacteria; order Burkholderiales; family Comamonadaceae; genus Variovorax; species Variovorax rhizosphaerae. The sequence continues at coordinate 30,868 of NZ_JBBKZT010000020.1, forward strand.
TGGCGCATCGGCACGCGACCGAGCGCGGCAACGCCTACGCGCTGCGTGACAGCGCAAGACGGCTCACTTGGAGCGCGCTGGTCGCCTGGGTCGACGCCGTCGCGACTGATCTCCATCAGGCCGGCCTGCGCGCTGGCGACCGGGTGTCGGTCTGGCTGCCCAACCGGCTGGAGACGGTGGTCGTGCTGCTGGCCTGCTCGCGCAACGGCTACGTGTGCAACCCTTCGCTGCACCAGAACTACACGGTGGCCGAGATCGTGACGCTGCTGTCGCGCATCGAGTGCCGTGCGCTGGTCGCGCAGCCCGGATGGGGCGCCGACGCGGCGACCGCGGACATCTTTGCCAGGGCCGCCGAACTGTCTCATATGAAGCGGATCTATGCGCTGCCCGGTCTGCGGACGCCGGATGCGGAATTGCCACCGGAAACGCATCCGATGCCCTTGCCCGCATCGCATCCGCGCAGCGACGTGCCGCTCGCCAGCACGCACTCGGACCAGGTCGTCTACCTCGCCTTCACGAGCGGAACTACCGGGACGCCCAAGGGCGTGATGCACAGCGACAACACGCTGCTGGCCAACGGCCGCGCGATGGTCGCCGATTGGAAACAGGACCACAGCACGGTGCTGGTCACGCTGAGTCCGATGAGCCACCATATCGGCACGGTGGCGCTCGAGCAGGTGCTGGTGGCGGGCTGCGAGCTGGTCTTGCACGACCCGCTCGCGGGCGTGATGGCGCTGGACTGGATCGAGACCACCAAGGCAACCTACGTGATGGGCGTGCCCACGCATGCGATCGACCTGCTCCATGAAATTGACAAGCGCGGCTTGAAGCGCCTCGGCGCGGTCAAGGTGTTCTACATGGCCGGCGCCCCGATCCCGACCGAGACGGCACGCCGGCTGCTCTCGCTCGGCGCCACGCCGCAGAACGTCTACGGCATGACCGAGTGTGGCTCGCACCAGTACACCAAGCCCAACGACCCGGTCGAGATCATCACGACCACCTGCGGCAAGGCCTGCGTGGGCTACGACGTGCGGATCTGGCGGCAGGAGAACACCGACCTGGAAGCCCCGCGCGGCGAGGTCGGAGAAATCGGCGGCCGGGGCGGCGTGCTGATGCTGGGCTACTTCAACAACCAGAAGGCCACCGAGTCATCGTTCAACAGCAGCGGCTGGTTCATGAGCGGCGACCTTGGACGCCTCGACGCGGCGGGCAATCTGCAGATCGTCGGGCGCGCGAAGGACTTGATCATTCGCGGTGGCCACAACATCCATCCGGCGCACATCGAGGAGTACGCCCATCGCCACCGTTCGGTCAGGAAGGCCGCGGCCTTCGGCGTCGCGGATGAACGTCTCGGCGAGAAAGTGTGCTTGGCGCTGATCTGTCACGGCGAGGCACCCGAGCCCGGCGAGATCCTGCAGCACTTGGCGCGTGAGGGCCTGTCCAAGTTCGACATGCCCGAATACTTCGCGGTGGTCTCCGAATTCCCGATGACCGCGAGCGGCAAGATCCTCAAGCGCGAGCTGATGGAATGGGTCAAAAGCGGTCGCCTGCAACCCCAGGCAGTCCGGTACCAGGCGGTGGCGCAATGATCGAACTCACCCGTGACGAGGAATTCGCCGTCCTCACCATCCGGCGCCCGTCGGCCCTGAATGCACTGAGCTTCGAGCTGATCGGCCAGATCGGCGAATGCATCCGGCAAGCGGCCAAGACCGATGCGCGCGCGCTCATCGTCACCGGCGAGGGCGAGAAGTCCTTCTGCGCCGGCGCCGACATCAAGGAGTTGCAGCAACGCAAGCTCGCGGCCCAGCGCGAAGGCGCGGAACTCGGCCAGGCCGTGTTCGCGCAACTCGACCGGCTGCCGATTCCTTCCGTGGCCCTGGTCAACGGATTCGCCTTCGGTGGTGGCTGTGAACTGGCGATGGCCTGCACGCTTCGCTTGGCATTGCCGAACGCCAAGTTCGGGCTTCCCGAAGTCAAGCTCGGCCTGATCCCTGGCTATGGCGGCACCCAGCGCCTGCCGCGCCTCGTCGGTGTGGCACGCGCGGTCGAGCTGGTCATGACCGGCCGCACGGTCGCGGCCGAGGAGGCGCTGGCGATCGGCCTTGTCAACCGCATCGTGCAAGCGCCCGGCATGGCCGCGGCAAAGGCCTATGTGCGCGAGTTCAGTGGCCATGGCCTGCGCGCGCTTCAGTTCGCCCGCGAAGCGGTGCAACGTGCGATGGACGTGCCCCTGCACGAAGGTCTGCGCATGGAAGCCGACCTGTCGACGCTCGCCTACCGGACGCGCGACGCGGAAGAGGGCATGCAGGCCTTCGTGGAAAAAAGAAAGGCGGAATTCCGCGATGAGTGATTCGAACCCCAATCCTTCCCGTGACTGCGTCGTGGTGACCGGCGCGAGCCGCGGCATTGGCGCCGCGATTGCCGTCGCACTGGCGCAGCAGGGTCGCCATGTGGCCTGCCTCTCGCGCTCGGGTGCCTTGCCGGCAGTGCCTGGCGTGAACGAGGTGCTTGCCGCGCGCTGGATCGGCCTCAAGGCCGACGTCACGCAGGCGGGCGACGTCGCCAAGGCCTGCCGCCAACTCGCCGACGACGGCTGGCGTGTGACGGGCCTCGTGAACAACGCGGGCGTCCATGTCGAGGCGCCGTCCGCCGAACTGACGCTGGACACCTGGAACCAGATGATGGACGCCAACGCGACATCGGTGGTGACGGCCTGCCAGGCGGTCTACCCCCAGCTGGTCGCGGCCGGCGGTGGCGTCATCGTCAACATCGGGTCGTTCTTCGACAAGCTCGGCGTCAAGCGCAACCTGGCCTATTGCGCGAGCAAGGCCGCCGTCGGTGCGATCACGCGCGTGCTGGCCGTCGAGTGGGCCAGCAAGGGCATCAAGGTCATCGACGTGGCTCCGGGCTACATCCAGACCGACCTCAACGCTGACGCCATGGCGCCGGGCGGGCCACTGCGGGCCTACCTCGACAAGCGCATCCCGGGGCGGCAACCGGGCACCGCAGCCGATGTCGGCGCGCTGGTCGCAACGCTTTTCTCACCCGCCGGTGGCTTCCTCACCGGCGAAACGATCTATGTGGATGGTGGGCAAGGCATTGCGCACTGAGAGGCACAAAACATGAACATGCTGCAACGACTGGACAATCGCATCACGCTCAACGATGAGGAGCGCATGCTGCTCGAGAGCGTGCGCGCGCTGGCGCGCGATCAGATCGCGCCGCGCGCGGAGCACTACGACCGCACGGCGGAATTCCCCTGGGAGAATGTCAACGCCATCAACGCGCTCGGCCTGAACGCGATGTTCATCCCCGAGGCCTATGGCGGTGCGCAGATGTCGTACACCGCCTACCTCGCCTGCGCCCGTGAAATCAGCCAGGCCTGCGCCGCTACGGGCATCGTCTGGGCCACCAACTACCACGGCATGAAGCCGCTGATCGACTGGGGCACGGAGGAGCAGAAGCAGCGCCTGCTGCCGCGCATCGCCGAAGGCGGACTGGGCGCACTGGCCATCACCGAGCCGGGCGCCGGCTCGGACGCCACCGGGATGCGCACCTCGTTCCGCGAGGAGGGCGACGAGATCGTGATCAACGGCGGCAAGACCTTCATCACGAACGGCGACGTGGCCGACCTCTACCTGCTGTTCGGGAAGTGGGAAGGCATTGCCGGCGCCAAGGAAAGCATCTCGGTGCTGGTGCTCGAGAAGGGCACGCCGGGCCTCTCGGTCGTGCGCCTCGAGGACAAGATGGGCACCCGTGCATCGAGCACCGCCACGCTGGCCTTCGACAACTGCCGCGTCCCGCGCGCCAACCTGCTTGGCCAACCCGGCGACGGTCTCAAGATCCTGTTCGCCTCGCTGAACAAGTCGCGCCCGAGCGTCGCGGCGCATGCGCTGGGCATCGCCCGGGGCGCCTTCGACGATGCGATCGCCTACATCAACGAGCGCAAGCAGTCGGGCCGCAAGATCCTCGAGTTCCAGGGCATCCAGTTCATGGTGGCCGACCTGGCTGCCGAGATGGCACTGGTCGAAGGCTGGCTCTGGCAGGTCGCCGGCTGGGTTGACGCGGGCGCGACCGACTTCGGCATGGAGGCCTCGCTGCTCAAGATGCGGGCCAGCGACCTCGCGATGCGCGTCACCACGGATGCCGTCCAGTTGCTCGGTGGCTACGGCTACTGCAAGGATTTCCGCGTCGAGCGCCTGATGCGCGACGCCAAGATCACCCAGATCTGGGAGGGAACTAACCAGGTTCATCGCCAGCTCATCGGCCGCAGCTTCCTGCAGCGCTGAAACATTCAAGGAGAGTTCATGAGTGAGATCAAGACCATCGGCGTGGCCGGCGCAGGCACCATGGGTGCGGGCATCGCCATCGTCTGCGCGCGTGCGGGCTTTCGCACCCGCGTGTTCGACGTCAACCAGCAGTCGATCGACCGTGCCCGCGGCCAGACCGAGGCGTTCCTGCGCAAGAGCGTGGAGCGCGGCAAGCTCGCGGCCGAGAAGCTGCCCCAGATCATGGAGCAGTGGCACGGCAGCACCGACCTCGCGGACTTCGCCGACTGCGACCTCGTGATCGAAGCGGTGTTCGAAAGCCTGCCGGTCAAGCACGACCTGTACGGCAAGCTCGACAAGATCTGCCCGCCGCACACGATCTTCGCGAGTAACACCTCCACCATCAGCATCACCGAGATCGCAGGTGGCTCGGGTCGGCCCGACCGCTTCGTCGGCATGCATTTCTGCCTGCCGGCGCAGCTCATGAAGCTGATCGAGATGTCGCCCGGCCTTGCCACGACCGAAGACACCTTCAAGCGTGCCTGGGCGGTGGCCGAGGCGCTCGGCCAGAAGCCGGTGCGCACGCAGGACACGCCGGGCTTCGTGCTCAACTACTTCCTGATCCCGTTCAACAACGACGCGATCCGCCTCGTCGAGCAGGGCGTGGCCGAGCCCGCCGACATCGACCTGGCCATCAAGACTGCGATGGGCTATGCGATGGGCCCGATGGAACTGCTCGACCTCGTCGGCATGGACACCCAGAAGCTGCTGTGCGAAGCCATGCACGGCGTCACCAACGAGCCGCGCGCGGCCTGCCCGCCGCTGGTGAAGCGGATGATTGCCACCGGATGGCTGGGCAAGAAGAGCGGACGTGGTTTCCACCACTACGCAGACAGCAAGATGTTCGGAGCTTGAACGCATGACCACCTACAGAATCATCCAGGCGGGAGAGAGCCGCTCGTTCCCCGCACCGCATGCCTTCCAGGAGAAGGCTGACGAACAGGGCGCGGCCCGCGTCTTCATCGGCGAGGACGCTGGCGCCGCACTGGCGCAGGCCGGCGAACTCGCGGCTTGCCCCTTCGTCGCCGTCGAACTCGGCCAAGAATGCCTCGGTGACCACACCGGCGAATCGGGCGGGCGCGAGGGCTCCAACGTGGTCGGGTTCGCCCGCTTCCGGTTGGGCCGCGCCGATCCGACGGCGCTGGTCGAACTGGTTCGCCAGCCCCAGACCCGCGACAGTGCGGTCGCTGCGGCGCGCTCGGCCTTCGAGGCCGCAGGGCTGAAGGTCGCGGTGTGCGGGGATTTCCCCGGCCGCATCGTTGACCGGCTGATCCGTCCGTACCTCAACGCGGCGCTGCGCCGGCTCGACGAAAAGCTCGCCAGTGCCGAGGACATGGACAAGACCCTGTGCCTGGGCCTGGGCTACCCCGAAGGCCCGATCTCGCTGATGGAGCGCACGGGCTTGGCGGAGCACCACGATGTCACGCAGGCGCTCTACGTGGCGCTGGGACAGGAAGCCTACGCACCGGCGCGGCGCGCCCAGGTCGCGAAGGCGCGCCAGGGCCGTTGAGGCCGATCGGCAGAAGAATGATTGCGAGGAGCCCATGGTTGCCATATCCCACTTCCTTCCTCCGCCTGCGTCGCCACGCCGCCAGTTGCATCAGCGCGAGATCAAGTTGCAGGCCTTCGCGCGCGAGGACGGCCTGTTCGACATGGAAGCGATGATCGAGGACGTCAAGCCCGAGCCCTTTGCAACGCCGACGCGTCATTTCGACGCGGGGGTGCCGATCCACCTGATGGCCGTGCGCCTGACGGTCAACAGCGCCTTCGAGGTGGTTCACGTCGACGCGACGATGGCGCGAACGCCGTTCCAGGCGATCTGCCCGGAAGCCACGCACGCGATGCAGTCGCTGGTGGGGTGCAACCTGCTCAAGGGCTTCCGCCGAGCCGTGGCCGAGCGACTGGCGCCGCGTGTGCGCTGCACCCATCTGGCCGAACTGGTCACGCTGCTGCCGACCCTGGCGGTGCAAGCACTGGTCCAGGGCAAGAGCGAGGCGGACATGCCCAGCGACAAGCCGCCGCTCAAGCTCGACGGCTGCCAGGCTTGGCGCTCGGACGGCGAACTCGCGCGAGAGTACCTGCCGCGCTGGTACACCGGGGCTGGCCAGAGCCGTCAGGCTGCAGGTCCTGCGATCCCTGCCGCGGGCTCACTCGGGCTTGATGTGCGCGGCCTTGATCACGGGCTCCCAGCGCGCGATCTCTGACTTCATTCGGGCCGTGAGCACATCCGGCCCCCCTGCGCCCCTGGAGTTGGCGCCGACGGCCGCAAGGCGTTCCTGCATGGCCGGCCGACCCAATGCCTTGGCGATGCCGTCCTGCAGTTGCCTGACGATCACAGGCGGCGTGTTCTTCGGGACCAGGAAGCCCCAGCTTGTGGTCGGCGTGAAGTCCTTGTAGCCGAGCTCGACCATCGTCGGCACGCTGGGCAGCGTCGGATCGCGCTGCGTCGACGTGACCGCCAGCGCGTGCAGGCGCCCGGCCTTGATGTTGGGGAGGACGTCGCTGACGGTGGCGAAGTAGTAGTCGAGCCGGCCGCCGATCAGGTCGGTCATCGCCGGAGCGTTGCCCTTGTAGGCGACGCTGACCGCGTCGATGCCCATGGAGCGCTTGAACAGCTCGCCCGAGAGGTGGCTCATCGATCCCACGCCGCCATGGCCGAACGAGACGCCCTTGGAGTTCGCCTTGGCGAAGGCGACCAGTTCGCTGACCTTCTGGTAGGGCCCGGTGGCCGGCGTCAGCAGGACCAGGGGCGCTTCGAAGGTGTACGCGACCGGCGTGAAGTCGCGGAACAGGTCGTAGGGAAGACCCGGCTGCAGCGCCATGTTGACGGCCAGCGTGCTCGAATACTCCAGGATCGTGTAGCCGTCCGCGGGGGCCTTGGCCGCGTACTCCGTGCCTGGAATCGCGTTGCCGCCTGCGCGGTTCTCCACGATCACGGGCTGGCCCAGGATCTCGCCCAGTTCCTGCCCCAGCGCACGCGCGAGCAGGTCGCCGGAGCCGCCGGCACCAAAGGTGACGATGATGCGCAGCGGCTTCGAGGGAAAGGCGCCCTGCGCGCACGCCTGCCCCGTCATCCCCAGGGTCAGGGACAGCAGGGCGGCCTGGATTAAATGCTTTCTTTGAATCATGTCTCTCGTCTCGGTTGTCGTTGACTTCGGCGCCTACCAGGCACCTACCAGGCGGCTTCGAGCAGCGTCAGCAGCTCGCCATGCGATTGCACTCTCCTTGCGCCACGCCCGATGAACCAGTCGGCCATCGCGGCGTCCGCGATCTGCGTGAGATCCGCCTCCGCAACGCCGATGTCGCGCAGCCGCGAAGCAAGTCCGAGACGCGCGAACAACGACTCGAGGCACTGGGCAGCGAGCGCGGGCAAGGCGTGCGCGCCGGCAGGGTCGGTCGGTCCGGGCGGCAGGCTTTCGACGATGCGGGTCACGGCGTGGCCCGTGGCGGGCGCATTGAAGCGGATCGTATGTGGCAGCACGATGGCGTTCACGAGGCCATTGGCGACGTGGGTGCGATGGCCGATCGCGTGGGCGAGCACCGAGGCGAGCCCGCCGCCGGCCTGCTCGGTGCCGCGGCCGCAGAGCAGGGCCGCGGTCGCGAGTTGCTCACGCACCGCCGTATCGTCCGTCGACAGCTGATCGAGATGCGCGACCGTCAGGCGCAGCGCCTGCCGCAGCATCGCTTCCGAGATCGGATCGCATCGCGGCGACTCGAGCGCCTCGACGGCGGTCGACAGCGTGTTCAGGGCGGCACTCTTCACCAGGATGGCAGGCGCGGAACCGAGGAAGTCGGGGTGCAGGAACAGGGCCCTGGCACGCGTCTTGGGGTCGAACAGGGCGAGGCGCTCGCCGCTGTCGGGGTCGAGCACCGCGCTGCCCGCCTTGACGAAGGCAGTGCTGGGCGTGGTGAGCACGCCGAACTGCGGCAGCTTGGGGGCGGCCAGGCGGGGACTCTCGAACGTGCCGTCCGCCAGCCGGCGGGTGCAGAGCGCGCGGGCAGGCTGCTGCTCGGCAAGGAGAATGGCTGCCGCGCGAGCCGTCACCACGGCCGACCCACCGCCGACGGCAATCACCGCGTCGGCATCAACTGCCGCCAACGCTTGCGCCGCAGCTTCGATCGCCGGCACCGGGCTGTTGGAGCGCACGCCGTGGAATTCGCTTGCCAGCAGGGGTCCGAGCGCCTCACGCAGGCGTTTCATGCCTTCGCAGTCGGCAACCGATCGGCCACTGATGACGACGGCACGACGGCATTGGGCGCGCTGGAGTTCCCGGGCGAGCGCTGCAAGGCTGTCCGGGCCGCTGTAGACGCGAAGTTCGGCTGCAATGTGCTGGAAAGGCATGGTGGGTGTTTGCGGTCAGGAGGAATGAGGTGGCCCGATGGCTCGCATCGGGTTGCAGGCCATGCGCAACGCACGAAGCCGGCGGTATGCTCCGTGCGCTTCTTCAATCAGACCCGAACGGATCCTCTCGCCAGCATGGAACTTCGACATTTGCGCTACTTCATGGCCGCTGCGGAGGAACAGCACTTCGGCCGTGCTGCCGATCGGCTGCACGTCACGCGTCCCGCGGTTTCTCAGATCATTGCCGACCTCGAGAGCGAGCTCGGCACTGCGCTGTTCGAGCGCCTGGCCCATCAGGTCAGGTTGACGGCCGCGGGCCGGGCCCTTTTGCCGAGGCTGCAGACGGTCATGGACGACCTGCACGAGTCGCTGTCCCTGGCCAAGCGCGTCGGCGAAGGCAAGATCGGCGCACTCAACATCGGGTATGGCGGTTTGACGCTGCTGCACGGGCTCTTCCGTGCCGCAGTCAAGAGATTTCATGAGACCTGTCCGGACGTTGCGCTGTCGCTGATCGAGCTGTCGACCATGGCGCAGCCGAGGGCCTTGGCCGAAGGCAGGATTCACGCGGGCTTCATGCACTTCGGGCCGGGATCCGCGCCCATGTACAGCAAGCGCGATGGCGGTGTGATGGCGCAGGACGAGGCGGTGCTCGACTGGATCCCGATCCAGTCCGGCGGCCTGGGTGTCGTGGTGCCGAAGGACCATGCGCTGGCGAAGCGCAAGCGTGTCGCGCTGGGCGAACTGGCACATGAGCCCTTCGTCGTGGTGCCGAGGTCGAGCAGCAGCCCGGGATACGGGCCGATGTTCACGCTGTGCAAGGAAGCGGGATTCGAACCTCGGATCGTGCAGGAAGTCAGTTCGGTGGCTTCGCAGCTCAACCTGGTGTCCGTGGGCATCGGCATCGGCCTGGCGGTGATGGGGCGGGGCTTCAGCTATCCGCCGAGCCTCGCGATCATTCCCTTGCAGGACGTCGACTACGTGACCAATTTCGTGTTCGGCTGGGTGAAGGGCAAGCGCGACCCGGTCCTCGATCGCATGATCGGCGTCGTCGAGGAGCTGGCCGGATCCCTGTGAATCGACGGTAGTCTTCGTCGGGTCGGCCATCGCGCAAGGATGATCCATTTGCGGTTCGGTCTCAGCGACCCTGGAAAAGCGGTTTGCGCTTTTCCTTGAAGGCGCGCACGGCTTCCAGGTGGTCCTCGCTCGTGCGTGCGATCGGCAGGTTGGAGGCGGCAATGTCGAGCGCCGTGTCTAGGTCCTGACCGAGGCTGAGCCGTGCCACGCGCTTGATCAGTTGCACCGAGATCGGCGCGGCTTCGGCCACCTTGCGCGCGAACGCGTGGGTGCGTTCCATGAGTTCAGCGTCCGGAAAGACCTGGTTGACGAGGCCGATGCGCTCGGCCTCGCGGGCGTCCACCCAGTCGCAGCTCCACAGCATCTCCAGCGCCTTCGCCATGCCCACGATGCGCGGCAGCAGGTAGGCGCCGCCGCCGCCCGGGATCAGTCCCATGCGTGCGTAGGTCTCGGCCATCCTGGCGCTCTCGGCCGCGAAGCGGATGTCGCAGGCCAGCGCGATGTCGAGGCCGCCACCGGTGGCAAAGCCGTTGAGCGCGGCGATGATGGGCTTGTCGATCTCGGCCATCTTGCGCGGCAGGCGCTGGATGCCCTGGACCAGTCGCTGCTTGATGAGAGCGGGCGTCAGCGCCGCGCTGGCGCCGAAGCTGTCAACGTCGCCGCCCGTTGTGAAAGCGCGGCCCGTGCCCGTGATCACGATCACGCGCACTTCAGCGTCGACACGGCACGCCTCCAGCGCCTCGACCCAACGGTCCAGCATCTCGTCGGTGAAGGCGTTGAGCTTTTCCGGGCGGTTCAGCGTGATCGTGGCGACGCCGCGATCGATCTCGAACCTGAGCAGTTCCGACATGGCGCTGCGTGCCCTTAGCGCACTGCTTCAGCGGCCACGTCGTCCTTGCGGATGTCGCGCAGCCCGGTCTTGCCATGGTGGCGGTCCGCAACCTTGTAGCCCAGCGCGTCCTCGGCAATCATGATCTTCTGCACATTGGCGGAGCCTTCGCCCGTGAAGAACAGGTCAGCATAGGACTTGAGCCAGGAGACGCGGTATTCGCGCGCCAGGCCATAGCCGCCGAAGATCTGCTGCGCCTTGTCGGCGCACATCTTGGCTGTCTGGGAAGCGTGGTACTTGGCCATCGCGGCGATGCGATTCGACGGCTGGCTGGCATCCATCATCTGTGCCGCCTTGTACACGAGCGCACGGCTCGCCTCGATGGCCACGGCCATCTCGGCGATGTCCGACTGGATCATCTGCAGGCGGCCGATCGGTTGTCCGCGCAGCATGCGATCGTTGGCATAACGCACCGCGTCCTCGAAGCAGGCGCGCGCGACGCCGAGTGCCTTGCCGGCCACGGTCACGCGGCCGGCCTGCAGCGTGCGCATGATGATCTTGAAGCCGTCGCCTTCCTCGCCGAGCCGGTCCTCCACGGGCACCACGAAGTCGTCCAGGTACAGGACGTTGGTGCGCAGCGCGTTCGACAGGCCGAGCATGGCGATCGGCTCGGCCTTCCAGCCCGGGTATTTTTTCGGCTGGACGATGAATGCCGTGACGCCCTTGGCGCCCGCGTTGCGGTCGGTACGGGCCAGCAGGATTCCGACGTCGGTCTCATTGGCCATCGATGCCCACATTTTCTGGCCGGTGATGCGGTAGACATCGCCTTCGCGCCGGGCGAAGGTCTTGAGGTTCCCTTCTGCGTCGGAGCCGCCGCCCGATTCCGTGAGCGACATCATCCCGATCGTCTTGCCTGCGAGCAGGTTCGGAACGTACTTCTGCACCTGCTCCGCGGTGCCGCCGAAGTAGATGGTGCTCGGGCAGGTCGACCCCTGCTGGTTGTTGCAGGAGGAGAAGCGCACGTCGTTGCGCGCCATTTCTTCCTGGATCACGACCGCGGCCAGGTAGCCCATGTCGCTGCCGCCCACCGACTCGGGAAACACGGCGCCATAGAGGCCCGCGGCGCCGGCCTTGCCGATCACTTCGCGCGGGAATTCGCCGCGCTGCTCGTAGCCGTCCATGACCGGATTCACTTCGGTTTGCATGAAGCGATTGACCATGTCGCGCACGGCCTCGATCTCCTCGGAATTTGCGGGGTCCATCGGGTTCTCCTGTTCGATGTTCTGGGTGTCATGGCCGGCCGAAGCGGCCGGCGGTGGATGCAGATGTCGTTGCCGATCTGCTTCCTTGTCTGTTTCGAATGCGTCCGACGGGCGCGCGAAGTTCAGGCGGACGGCACTGCCGCCGGTGCCGGCCGCTTGGCATCTCGCGGCACGGCGTTCTTGCCCGCACCGAAGGCACCGGCCTGTTCCATGCGCGCAATGTCCGCGGCACCCAGGCCGAGCACCTGTGTCAGCACTGCATCGCGTTGTTCGCCCAGGCGGGGCACGCGCGACACCGGGTTGCCGTCGTCGAGCCAGGCGGCATTGGCAGGCAGCGTGAAGGTGCCTCCGAATCCGTCCTCCACGGTGCGCAGGGCGCCGCGTTGTTGCAGGTACTGATCGTCCACCACTTCCTCCATGCTCAGGATGCCGGCCACCGGCACATCGAACTCGACCAGCTTGGCAGTGATCTCGGCGCGCGTATGTGCACGGGTAAAGGCTTCGGTGATGGCATGCACCTCTTGCTGGCAACGCATGCGATCGTTGTAGGTGGCATAGCGCGGATCGGATCCCAGCTCGGGCCGGCCCATCGCGGCGCAGAGGCGGCGCCAGAAGTCGTCGCGGTTGCAGCCGATGTTCACTGCGCCATCGGCGGCGGGAAAGGCGCCATACGGCACGCCGTGGAAGTTGTTGGAGCCCGCGAAGTCGGAGACGGCCTCTTCTTCGACCTGGGCGCGGCTCAACGCGACCGACACCATCGGAAGCATGCATTCGACCAGGGCCACGTCGATGACCTTGCCGACCCCGTGGCGCTCCTGGTTGCGCAGCGCGAGCAGGATGCCCGCATGGGCGGACACCGCGGCCATGATGTCGCCGAGCGCGAATCCGCACCACACGGCATTGCCGCTGTGATCGCGCGTCAGGCCGGTCGCACCCGCCATGGCTTCGGCGACCATCGCGAGGCCCGCGCGATCGGCGTACTCGCCGGAGTTCTCGAGGCCGAAGCCGGAGATGCAGGCGATCACGAGGCGCGGATAGCGCGCGTGCAGTGCATGGGGATGAATTCCGAGGCGCTCCAGCGCCGAACTGCGCATGTTCGTCACGAACACGTCGGCCTTCTTGAGAAGTCGATCCAGCACCTCGGCCGCTTCGGGGTTCTTGAGGTCGAGCACGACGCTGCTTTTGCCGCGGTTGAGCGAGGCGTAGTACGCCGTGACTTCCCCATCCTCTGCCTGGCGCGCAGGTGGCCGATGCCGGGTGAGCTCGCCACCGGGTGGCTCGATCTTGATGACGCTGGCGCCTTCGTCGGCAAGCATCTGGCCGCAGTAAGGCCCTGCAATGAGGTGGGCAAGTTCGACCACCTGGATGCCCTCGAGAGGGCGTGTCGCGAAGCTGGCAGTTGGCATTGGGGGCTTGGAAGTTGACGGCGGGTATGGCGTCAAATTCTCGGGATCTGGCCGCGTCGAGTCGAGTTGGAATTTCTGGTGCTGACGGTTAGTTCTTCTGACCATGTGCAACAGCAAGAATGGCATGGAGCTTGCGGTTTCGTCGGCATGAATACGCAACACACACAGACAGGCCACAGTGCGGCTCGAGCTCCACTGGCGGGCATTCGCGTCGTCGATTTCAGCACCTTGCTGCCGGGGCCGATGTGCAGCCTGCTGCTCGCACAAGCCGGCGCGGAAGTCATCAAGATCGAGCGGCCTGGCAGCGGTGACGAGATGCGCTCGTACACGCCCAAGCTCGGCGATGACGCCGTGAACTTCGCACTGTTGAACCAGGGCAAGCGCTCCTTGACGCTGGACCTCAAGGACCCGGGCGCACGCGACCAGGCGATCGAAGTTGTGCGCACCGCGGATGTCCTCATCGAGCAGTTCAGGCCGGGTGTGATGGACCGTTTGGGCTTGGGCTATGCGTCGATGCGTGCCGTGAATCCGCGGCTCATCTACTGCGCGATCACCGGCTGGGGGCAGGACGGGCCGCTTGCCAATGTGGCGGCGCACGATCTGAACTACCAGGCGGAGACGGGCTTGCTGGGCTTGACAGCCGGTGCAGATGGATCACCTGGTGTTCCCAACACGCTTTCCGCTGATCTCTCGGGCGGCGCCTATCCGGCGATGATGAACATCCTGCTGGCCCTGAGGGCGCGTGATACGGACGGGCAGGGCCGGTTCATCGACGTCGCCATGGCCGACAACCTGTTCACCTTCATGTACTGGGGGCTGGGCAATGGCTTCGCGGCCGGCGAATGGCCCACGCCGGGCGGCGACCTTGTGACCGGGGGCACGCCGCGCTACCAGGTGTACCGGACGCAAGACGATCGCTTCCTCGCATGTGCCCCGCTCGAGCAGAAATTCTGGGATAACTTCCTTCGCGTGCTGGAGGCGCCGCATCTGCGTTCCGACGCGGCGGATCCAGTTGGCGTGCGCACGGCGATCGCAGCCATCATCGCGACGCAGACGGCTGACGAATGGATGCGCCGCTTCGAAGGCGTCGATGCCTGCGTCTCCATCGTGAAGTCGCTGCAGGAGGCCGTCGAGGCCCCGCACTTTCGTCATCGCGGCGTCTTTTCGGCGCGCCTGGCCGCAGCGGACGGCACCGAGATTCCGGCCCTGCCGCTGCCGTTGGCGCCGTCCCTCCGGCAGATGGATCCGTCGCATGGGTATCCGGCGCTCGGAGAAGCCAATGCCGGTCTTGAACAGGCGGTCGAGTAATGGCGAGAAGGCCTTGCGTCATGGCTTCGAGATGTCTTCGTGGCGTGCACGAGCGGCTTTGCAGTCGGCGATCTGTCTTCGCGAAGGACATGGGCGAGCATCGGTGGAATCACTCCATGTGTTCATCCGGCTGGGCCGTGAGCGTGTCGGGGCTTCAACGGACATGGCACACAGATTGCGGAATCCATCGCATGACCCCGACCCTCGTGTCAGTTGCTGAAAGTGAGGCATAGATCATGGCCTTCCTGCGTGCATGCCTGTGGGAGCTTCGTGCCGTGCGTGGCGAGCTGCTTGCACCACCCTTGCCTGATTGCGGCAAGCCTCTTGCGGCCGCGAACGATGAGACCACCGCTCGACCGGTTTCGACCCAGACGCTCGTGATCGAGAAAGCGTCGGGCTCGGTCGCACGCTCAAGTCCTGGTCCTGCCAGGACGCCCCAACAAAATGGAGATTGAAACGATGGACATGACTTCGCTGCCCACACCGGTAGCCAACGCCGATTCGACCGTGTACTGGAACGCCGCGCGCGAGCGCAGGCTCGTGATCCGCAAGTGCAAGGCCTGCTCGCAATTCCACTTCATGCCGCGGCACCTGTGCCCGGTCTGCTGGTCGGATGACCTCGAATGGGTCGACAGCAAGGGGACTGGCACGGTCCACAGCTTCACGGTCGTGCGACGGGCGCCGCTGGCCAACTTCGCCACGCGCGTGCCCTACGTGGTCGCGTTGATCGACCTCGACGAGGGCCCGCGCATGGTGACGAACATCGTGGGTGAGGACGCGCTTTCCGTGCGCATCGGCGACCCTGTGTCGGTCGAGTTCGAGGAGCGCGGGGAGGGCGCGATGCTGCCGCAGTTCAGGCGCGCCACCACCGCCGGGGAGGCGAAGCCATGAAAGCACCTGCATCCTTGAAGAACAAGGTCGCGATCGTCGGGGTGGGGGAGTCCGACATCGGCCGTGTGCCGAACATGACGGGCCTGGGCCTGAATGCGCAGGCAGCGAAACGGGCACTGGATGAGTCGGGCCTGAAGGTCTCCGACATCGACGGCGTGCTGACGGCCTACTCGTTCACCGAGCCCTATTTCATGCTCGGCTCGGTGATCTGCGAATACCTCGGCATCAAGCCGCGCTTCAATGCGTCGCTCATCTGTGGCGGCGCAAGCCCGGCGGTGATGCTCAAGCATGCGGCCGAAGCCATCGCAGCCGGGCAGGCCGAGACCATCCTGGTCTGCGCCGGCGAGAACCGCGCGACCGGCCAAAGCCGCGACGCGGCCGTGGCCGCCCTCATGGCGGTGGGCCACCCGTACTTCGAACAGCCTTATGGCGCATCGATCCCGGGCTTCTACGCGATGATCGCCAACCGCCACATGCACGTGTATGGCACCACGCGCGAGCAGATGGCGCAGGTGGCGGTCAACACGCGCGCCCACGCGCTGCTGCATCCCAACGCGCACATGAAGAAGCCGCTGTCGCTGCAGGAGGTGCTCGATGCCAAGCCGATCGCCGATCCCCTCGGCATGCTGGACTGCTGCCTGATCTCGGATGCAGGCGGCGCCTTCATCGTGACCTCGGCCGAACGCGCCGCGGACTTGAAGGCGAAGCCCGTCTACCTGCAAGGCATAGGCGAATTCCACACGCACGAGCACCTGATGTGCGCGCCGAGCCTGACCGAGTTCGGCGCCGTCGAATCCGGCCGCGTGGCCTACCAGATGGCCGGACTGGGGCCGCAGGACATCGACGTTGCGGAGCTGTATGACTGCTTCACAATCGTGCCGATCATCGAGCTCGAGGAACTCGGCTTCTGCAAGCCCGGCGAGGGCGGCGCTTTCTTCGCCGAGGGCCATGCCCGCATCGGCGGCAAGCTTCCAGTGAACACCCATGGCGGGATGCTTTCGCACGCGCATGCCGGCGCGGCAGGCGGGCTGTTCGGCATCGTGGAGGCCGTGCGCCAGCTGCGCGGCGGTCTCGGCGAGCGGCAGGTCCAGGATGCCGAAGTCGCGATCGTGCACAACGAGGGCGGCATCCTGTCGTCGCACTGCACCGTGATCCTGGCCAACGCCAAGGGCTGAGTCCGACCACCCATCCAAGAGACACAAAAAGGAAACACCATGACCATCGAAATCCGACCGCGCGGCCGCTACTTCGAAGACTTCGAAGTGGGCAGCGAGTTCGTCACGCCCGCACGCACGATCACCTCGACGGACATCGTGAACTTCGCCTGCCTGACCGGCGACTTCAACGAGGTCCACACGAACTTCGAGTACTGCAAGACCACGCCTTTCGGCGAGCCGATCGCACATGGCCCGCTGATCTACGGGATCATGGGCGGCCTGACCTATGCAAGCGGCATCAACGACGGCACGCTGCTCGCGCTGCTCCAGATTGACAACTGGCGCATGCTCAACCCGGTCAAGCACGGCGACACCATTCGCATGCAGTCGCAGGTGCTGGAGAAGAAGGAGTCGAGCAAGCCGGATCGCGGCGTCGTCACCTTCCTGCGCAAGTGCGTGAAGCAGGACGGGTCGGTGGTTCAGGAGATGAAGGCGACGCTGATGTACAAACGCCGGCCCAGGGAGGCTTGAGCGCCGGCGGCGCCCGCTAGAGCCCGGCGCGCCGCGACTGATGAATCGCATTCATAGGCTCTTGCGGACCGGGGCGTCTAGTAGGCAGCGACCCGGCCCGGTAGATTAGACCGGTCGGTACCGGATCTTCACAACAACGCCAACTCAGCAGATCCGGCAGGCTTGCGTTGTCGGAGGCCATGCAGCTTCCCCGCGCGGATCTCCGGAGTCAATCCGCTTGCTTGCACATCTCGACATCCCGCACCGCCCTGCGCTGGTTTCCACCAGCCGGCCGCGTGGCATTTCACGATTCTCAGACTGCAAGGATTCTCATGAAGTTCACCTCCGCCTTCGCAACATACGCACTGCTGGCCGTGGCCGTAGAGGCGCAAGCGCAGACTCCGCCGGCTGCAACCGGCCCCTCTGCCACGGACGCGTCGCGCGCCATGGTCGTGCAGCGGGCAGGCTCGCAGCCTTCGGCCAAAGGCCCGGCCGCCAACTTCACAGGCGCCGTGCGCGTCGACCCGCTGATCGCACCGCGCGACCCGGGTCGGACATCCGCGGCCTATGTCACCTTCGAGCCGGGCGCGCGCTCCGCCTGGCACACCCATCCGCTTGGCCAAGGTCTGATCGTGACTGCGGGCGCCGGTTGGGTCCAGCAGGAGGGCGGTCCAAAGCAGGAGATCCGGCCGGGTGATGTGATCTGGACACCCCCTGGCGTCAAGCACTGGCACGGCGCGACGTCCGCAAATGGACTGACCCACATTGCCGTGACGGAGTCGCTGAACGGCAAGAACGTCGAATGGATGGAAAAGGTCAGCGATGAGCAGTATGCGAACTGAAGCCATGTCACCGAAGGGGTACACCATGAAGATCCTGTCGATCGCCACCGCTTCGCTCTCGCTGTTGGCTTCTTCCCTCGGACACGCCCAAGGCAATGCCTCGTCGCCATCGACCGTGACTTCCGCCGATGTGCGCAGCGTGGCGCCTGCAATGGACAAATACGCGACCGTCGTGCTTGAGGGCGAGATCTGGCGGCGGCCGGACCTGTCGGCAAGAGACCGGAGCATCGTCACCGTGGCCGCGATGATCGCGCGCAACCAGGTGATCGAGATGCCCGCGCAGATCAACCGGGCGCTGGACAATGGCGTGAAGCCGAGCGAGCTGTCCGAACTGATCACGCATCTCGCGTTCTACTCGGGCTGGCCCAACGCGCTGCAGGCCGTGGCCATCACCAGGCCGATCTATGCGAAGCGCAGGATCGGCATCGACCAGCTGCCCGCGGTCTCTCCGCAACTGCTTCCGATCGATGTCGCATCCGAAGCGCAGCGTGCAACGTCGGTGGAAGAGAACTTCGGCTCGGTCTCGCGCGGCGTCGTGAAGTACACGGGCGAGGTCTTGTTCCAGGATCTCTGGCTGCGGCCGGCTCTGGCGCCGCGGGACCGGAGCCTGGTCACGATCAGTGCATTGATCGCGACGGGCCAGGTTGCACAACTGGGCGCCCACCTGAACCGGGCCATGGACAACGGCCTGACGAAGCCGCAGGCCTCGGAGGTGCTGACGCACCTGGCGTTTTACGGAGGCTGGCCCAATGTGTTCACGGCGATGCCGATCGTGAAGACCGTTTTCGAGAAACGTCCCGGCTGAGCGACCCGTCGGGACGAAATGGCGTGTTTCCGGGCCCGCCGGGCGCCCGGCAGCGCGTCATTCCTTGACGACGATGTTCTTGTCCTTGACGAGCTTGCCCCAGCGGTCGTACTCGCCGGCAACGAACTGATGGAAGGACTCCGGCGTCGCCATCGGTGCCGGAACGATCGCGTTCTTCAACAGCATGGCTCGCACCTCCTCGCGAGCCAGCACCTTCACGAAGGCCGCGTTGATCGCCTCGATCGCAGGCTTGGGCGTCTTGGCCGGGGCGAACAAGCCCTGCCAGTTCATCACGGCGAACCCCGGCAGGAACTCGTTCACCGTCGGAACGTTCGGCAGGAACTGGTCGTGCTTGTCGCTGGTCACGGCCAGTGAGACGAGCTTGTCCTGCTGGATGTAGGGGTACAGAGCCGAAACATCCATCACGATGCCGTCCACATGCCCTGCGAGTGCATCGTTGATGGCTGGCCCAGCGCCCTTGTAGGGGACATGGACGATGTTGGCCCTGGAGGCCTGTGCCAGCAGTTCGATGGTCAGGTGGGGAAAGCCGCCATTGCCGTTGGACGCCAGCGTGACCGGTCCCTTGCGTGCGCGTTCGACCAGGTCCTTCAACGTCTTCATGCCACTGGATGGATTCACGGCGATGGTCTGGGCCGTGAGGCCGACCCGGTTGATGCCCACCAGGTCGGTGACCGGGTTGAACTTCGCCTGGTTGGTCAGCGGAGCGACGACGACCGGCGTCCCCGCGCCGATCAGCAGCGTGAACCCGTCGGGAGGCGACTTGGCGACATAGTCGTCGTTGATCAACCCGCTGGCACCGGCCTTGTTCTCCACCAGCACGGGCGTCTTGAGCAGCTCGGAGAGCCCGGGGCTGATGAGCCGGGCCACCAGGTCGAGGGCACCACCGGGCGGGGCGCCGACCATGAGGCGGATGGGCTTCGCGGAAAAATCCTGGGCGAGTGCCGCGGTGGGCAGCAACGCTGCCAGCACGGACGCAAGCAGTAGCCTGCGAGTGGCGGAGTGCGAGGACTTCGCGACGATCGAATGCATGGTGTCTCCTGACTGGTTGAATAGCGTTTGTCCTCGGCCGCCGCCGACAGGGTTCAAGGATGCGTGCACGGTGATGCAGGCAAGGCGCGTGCCGCGCAAAGCGCGGCCTTTCCCGTGTCTTTCACCCTGCGAGTTGTGCGCAGTGCAAACATCGAAGGCTGGCGTGTCCTTGCTGAGGGCAGGGGACACGCGCCCCGCGCGCGCCCATGGGTCATTCGATCGCCTTGCCCATGTCCTCGACCACCTTCTTGGCGTCGCCGAAGACCATCATGGTCTTGTCCATGTAGAACAGCTCGTTGTCCAGGCCGGCGTAACCGGCGGCCATGGAGCGCTTGTTCACGATCACCGTCTTGGCCTTGTAGGCCTCCAGGATCGGCATGCCGTAGATCGGCGTGCCCTTGGTGAGCGCGGCTGGGTTCACCACGTCGTTGGCGCCCAGGATGATGGCCACGTCGGCCTGCGCGAACTCGCCGTTGATGTCTTCCATCTCGAAGACCTGGTCGTAGGGCACCTCGGCCTCGGCCAGCAGCACGTTCATGTGGCCCGGCATGCGACCCGCCACCGGATGAATCGCGTACTTCACCGTCACACCCTTGTGGATCAGCTTCTCGGCCAGTTCGTTGACCGCATGCTGCGCCCGCGCCACCGCAAGGCCGTAGCCCGGCACGATGATCACGGTCTCGGCGTTGGACAGCATGTAGGCCGCGTCGTCGGCGCTGCCGCTCTTGACCGGGCGCTGCTCCTTGGCGCCGCTGGTCGCGGCGACCGCCTCGCCGCCGAAGCCACCCAGAATCACGCTGAAGAAGGAGCGATTCATCGCCTTGCACATGATGTAGCTCAGGATCGCACCCGAGGAGCCCACCAGCGAACCGGCCACGATCAGCATCGCGTTGTTCAGCGAGAAGCCGATGCCCGCCGCCGCCCAGCCCGAGTAGCTGTTGAGCATCGACACCACCACCGGCATGTCCGCGCCGCCGATCGGGATGATGATCAGCACGCCCATCACGAAGGACAGCAGCACCATCAGGAAGAAGGCCAGCCAGCTTTCGGTGAAGACGAACACCAGCCCCAGGCCGATCGTGATCAGGCCCAGCACCAGGTTGACCATGTGCTGGCCCTTGAACTGCACCGGCGCGCCCTGGAACAGGCGGAACTTGTACTTGCCCGACAGCTTGCCGAAGGCGATGACCGAGCCGCTGAAGGTGATCGCGCCGATGGCCGCACCCAGGAACAGTTCCAGTCGGTTGCCCGCGGGAATCGCGAAGCGCAGGAAGCCGTCGACGATCATCGCGCCTTCGGGCGTGTTGACCGTGCCCGCGGCCTGCACCGGCAGTGGCGTGATGCCGAAGGCCCAGGGCTCGACCACCGCGGCAACGGCGATGAACACCGCCGCCATACCGATCATGCTGTGGAAGAACGCGACCAGTTCGGGCATGGCCGTCATCTCGACGGTCTTGGCGCGGTACGCGCCGTAGCCGCCGCCGGCCACCAGGCCCAGCAGCACCCAGGCCATGCCGCCGAGGTTGCCCGCGGAGAGCTGCAGGATCAGCGCGGCCGTGGTCAGGATGGCGATGGCCATGCCGACCATGCCGAACATGTTGCCGCGGATCGACGTCGTGGGATGCGACAGGCCCTTCAAGGCCTGGATGAAGCAGATGCTGGCGACGAGGTACAGCAGCGTGACGACATTCATGCTCATTTGGCCGCCTCCTTCGCCGCAGGCGCCTTCTTCTCTTTCTTCTTGAACATCTCCAGCATTCGCCGCGTGACGAGGAAGCCGCCGAAGACGTTCACCGCGGCCAGCGCCACGGCCAGCACGCCCATGGTCTTGCCGAAGACGGAGCTGGTCATCGCGGCCGCCAGCATGGCGCCGACGATGACGATCGCGGAGATGGCATTGGTCACGGCCATCAGCGGCGTGTGCAGTGCGGGCGTGACGGTCCAGACCACGTGGTAGCCCACGTAGATGGCCAGCACGAAGATGATCAGGTTGATGACTGTGTGGGAGACGGGATCCATGGCTTCTTCCTCCTCGTTATGTGCGGGTGACCTGGCCGTCCTGCGTCATGCGGCAGGCGGCGACGATGTCGTCCTCGAGGTCGATCTTGAGCGTGCCTTCCTTGGTGATGACCAGCTTGAGGAAGTCGAGCACGTTGCGCGCGTAGAGGGCCGAGGCGTCGGCCGCCACGAGCGCGGCGAGGTTGGTTTCGCCCACGAGTGTCACGCCATGCTTGATCACGGTCTTGTCGGCTTCGGAAAGCGGGCAGTTGCCGCCGATGCCGTCCGGGCCCTTGCCTGCGGCGATGTCGACAATGACCGAGCCGGCCTTCATCGACTTGACCATGTCCTCGGAAATCAGCGTCGGTGCGGCGCGGCCCGGGATCAGCGCGGTGCTGATCACGATGTCCGCCAGCGCCACGCGCTTGGCCACCTCGACCTGCTGGCGCGCCAGCCAGCTCGGCGGCATCGGCTTGGCATAGCCTCCGACGCCGACCGCGGCCTCCTTCTCTTCATCCGTGTCGTAGGAGACCTCGATGAACTTGGCGCCCAGCGATTCGATCTGTTCCTTGACGCTGGGGCGCACGTCGCTGGCCTCGATGACCGCGCCCAGGCGCTTGGCGGTGGCAATGGCCTGCAGGCCTGCCACACCGACGCCGAGAATCACCACGCGGGCGGCCTTCACGGTGCCGGCCGCCGTCATCAGCATCGGGAAGAAGCGTTGATAACGGTCCGCCGCGATCATCACGGCCTTGTAGCCGGCGATGTTGGCTTGGGAGGAGAGCACGTCCATGCTCTGGGCGCGCGTGGTGCGGGGTGCGGCCTCCAGCGCGAAGCTGGTGAGCCCGGCGCTGGCCAGGCGTTGCAGGCCGGGGGCGTCGAAGGGGTTGAGCATGCCGATGACGACGGTGCCGGGCTTCATGCGCGCGGCTTCGGCGTCAGAGGGGCTGCGCACCTTGAGCACGATGTCGGCGGCGAAGGCGCCATCGGCATCGGTGATCTCTGCGCCGGCCGCCTGGTAGGCGGCGTCAGTGACGCTGGCGGCAACGCCGGCGCCGGATTGCACGCGGACCGTATGGCCCTGCGCTGTGAGTTTTTTCGCCGTTTCGGGCGTGACAGCCACGCGGGTTTCGCCCGCCATACTTTCGGCGGGAACACCTATCTGCATTGCAGACTCCTGGTTGTAAGGGGGAGAGTGGGGGTCTGTTGGAGACCCGCGAGGGTCGCGTTCGCGGCGGCCAGCCGCCTGCGCGCGATCACACCCGTTCGAGGATCACCGCGATTCCCTGGCCCACGCCGATGCACATCGTGCACAGCGCGTAGCGGCCGCCCTGCTTGTGCAGTTGGTTGACCGCGGTGGTCGCCAGTCGCGCGCCGCTTGCGCCCAGCGGGTGGCCCAGCGCGATGGCGCCGCCGTTGATGTTGACGCGGGCATCGTCGTCCTTCAGGCCCAGCATACGCAGCACCGCGAGACCTTGCGCGGCAAAGGCTTCGTTGAGTTCGATGACGTCGATCTGGTCCAGCGTGAGGCCGGTCAGCGCCAGCACCTTCTGCGAGGCCGGGGCCGGGCCGATGCCCATGATGCGCGGCGCGACGCCGGCCGTGGCCATGCCGACCACGCGGGCGCGCGGCGTGAGGCCGTACTTGGCGGCGCTGGCTTCGTCGGCCAGCAGGATCGCGCAGGCGCCGTCGTTCACGCCGCTGGCATTGCCGGCGGTCACCGTGCCGTCGGGCCGCACCACGCCCTTGAGCTTGGCCAGCGCTTCCATCGTGGTGTCGCGCGGATGCTCGTCCTTGCTGACGATGATCGGATCGCCCTTCTTCTGGGCCACGCTCACGGGCGTGATCTCGGCATCGAAGAAGCCGGACTTCTGCGAAGCCACGGCGCGCTGCTGCGAGGCCAGCGCCATGCGGTCCTGCGCCTCGCGCTCGATCTTGTAGTCGGTGGCGACGTTCTCGGCCGTCTCGGGCATCGAGTCGACGCCGTAGGCTTCCTTCATCTTCTTGTTGACGAAGCGCCAGCCGATGGTGGTGTCGTACACCGCGTTGGCGCGGCCGAAAGCCGACTCGGCCTTGGGCATCACGAAGGGCGCGCGGCTCATGCTTTCCACGCCGCCGGCGATCATCAGGCCGGCCTCGCCGGACTTGATGGCGCGTGCCGCCGTGCCCAGCGTGTCCAGGCTGGAGCCGCACAGGCGGTTGATGGTGGTTCCGCCCACTTCCAGCGGCAGGCCCGCGAGCAGCGCCGACATGCGCGCGACGTTCCGGTTGTCCTCGCCGGCCTGGTTGGCGCAGCCGTAGATCACGTCGCTGACGGCTTGCCAGTCGACGTTCGGATTGCGCGCCATGAGCGCCTTGATCGGAACCGCGCCGAGGTCGTCGGCACGCACGTTGCTGAGCGCGCCGCCATAGCGGCCGAAGGGGGTGCGGATGGCGTCACAGATGAAGGCTTGTCGAGTCATTGGAAGTTTGAATGTTGAGAGAGGGGCCGCACGCGATGCGAGAGTCAGGCCAGGCGATCCGGCGCCGACAACGGCAAGGACAGGCGGGCGCGGCGCACCAACCAGGGCGAGGGGCGATACCGCGGGTCCTCGAAGGTGGCGTGAAGGCCCTTCAGGATCTGAAGGACGCGATCCGCGCCCAGGCGATCACCCCACTCGAGTGGACCAAAGGGGTAGCCCAGGCCCAGCCGCACGGCTGCGTCGATGTCATCGGGCGCTGCGATGCCTTGCTGGGCCATCTCACAGGCGAGATTGACGATGCAGGCCACGACGCGTGGCGCGACATAGCCGGGCGAATCGGCGATGACGAAGCTGGGGATGGAGCGCGCAGCGAACACGCGCTGTGCGGCATCGACGGTCGCCGCCGAGGTTGCAGGGCAAGACATGAGCGTGACGCCGTTCGCGCTGCCGAAAACCGGGTCGATCGCGATGACCTTCGACGCGTCGAGGCGAAGTTCCGCCACCGCGGACGAGAGATCGGTGTCGAGGGGGGCTAGCAGAAGGACGTCGGCCTCATGCGCTTGCGCAACCCTGCGTTCGACGGGCAGCAATGCCGTGATCGAAGAAGGCAGGGCCGCAGGGCCGTCCACGGGCCACCACATGGACACCTCTGGGGAAGCCTTGTCGTCGCTCAGACCTGCCGGCGGGGAAGAGGGCGGGGCTGCCGGCTTGCCTTCGTAGCTGTAAAAGCCCTGGCGGGTCTTTCGGCCCAGCAAGCCTGCGAGCAGGCGAGTGCGCGCGAGGGTGACGGGGCGATAGCGGTCGTCACCGTAGTACTGTCCGTGGATCGATTCCATCACCGGCACGGAGACGTCCAGGCCGGTCAGGTCGAGCAGTTCGAACGGACCCATGCGGAAGCCTGCGCACGTGCGCAGGATGCCGTCCAGCACCTGATGCTCGGCGGTGCGCTCGGCCAAGAGCTTCAGTCCTTCCGTGACGAACGCGCGACCCGCGTGATTGACGACGAAGCCGGGCGAGTCCGAGGTCACGACCGCCCGATGGCCGATCCGCTTGGAAAGCGAGACGAGAGCCTGCACGGCTTCGAGCGCCGTACGGGGTGCCTGGATCACCTCCACTACACGCATGCGCGTGACGGGGTTGAAGAAGTGCCACCCCGCCACGCGCTCGGGCGATGCGCATGCGGCAGCGAGTGCCGTCACGCTGAGCGAAGACGTGTTGGTGGCGAGAATGCAATCCGCCGGAACGATCGCTTCGAGTTCCTTGAAGAGCGCCTGCTTGACTTCAAGCTTCTCGACGATCGCTTCGACCACGAGTTCGCAACCACTCAACTGCTTGAGCTCGGAAACAGGTTCGATGCGCGAAAGCGTCGCGTCGGCGTCTGCTTGCGAAAGTCGGCCCTTGGCCACCGCTTGCGACAGATCGTCGCGGACCGAATCGATGGCGCGCGCCAGTGCGTCGGTGGCGCTGTCCACAAGCTGGACGCTGCAGCCTGCGGCGGCGCAGACCTGAGCGATGCCGCGTCCCATGGCCCCCGCTCCGACCACACCGACCTTGCGCAAATCCTGGTTCAAGTTCCTGCTCCAAAAATATCTTCAGACGCGCGCAGCCTCCTGCGCGCAACGTTGTCCGGCTTGCAGACCAAGCTCGGATGCATGGTCAAAGGCAAGACGTATGCCAGTGGCTTCGACAAAAGCTCTCACATACGACTGCGAGGAGAAATGCGATTGAGATGTTCGGTACGGTGCCACGTGGGCGTGAGGATGTCCGCATGAACGACAGCAAAGTGATTACTTGAAATACACGGTGCGCCTTGCAGCCGCGCAGTTCGGGCTGCAGCCTCGATGCGCCGGTCAGGTCGCCATCGTCGAGCGATGCGGCAGGTAGCGCGCGGGCCGTGGCATCCGGACGCGGTGTACCAACGCGATGTCCGATTCGATCAGCACCGCAGCGGGCACACGCGTTGCCGCATCGAAGCCGCCAGCGATGCCAATTGCTTCATTGATCCGGGCGAGGACCGCCATGCAATGAGCTTTCAGCGCGATACCGCGCTGTGTCAACTCGATTTTGCGCGTGGTCCGGGCAAGCAGACTTGCGTCAAGCAGGAACTCAAGTCGCGCAATGCTGCGGCTGACGCTTGACTTGTGGATGTTCAACGCATCGGCCGCCAGGGAGAAGCTGTTCAGCGACGCGACGTACGCGAAGACGCGAAGGTCGTTCAGATCGATCATCCTCGCCGCGGGATGACTCGACAGGGGGCACTCGTGCATATGCGCTCCTCCACTTCATGATGGGGGCAGGGCCACCCGATCTTCATCGGGTGGCCCTCAGGGTCCTTGCGGTCGTGATGACGCTACGTCAACGTCAGAAGAAATGGCGCATGCCGAGGTCGAAGCCGCGTGAGGTCTTGGCCTGGAAAGTGCCGCTCGTCACGTAGGCCGGGCTGTTGCCGATGCCGAGGTCGTAGCCGTTCTTGTTGTTGATCTGCGCGTACGTGGTGTAGAGCGCTGTGCGCTTGGACAGGTTGTACACATAGCCAAGCGCAAACTTCTCTGCTTTGGGATTGCCGGTGAGCAGCGCTGGCCGATCCGGGTCGATCTTCAGTTGGGCGTAGGAGCCGCGGATCAGGCCCGGGCCGATCGGCAAGGTGAAGCCGACCAGGAACCCCGTGCCGGTCGGCGAGGGGTTGACGAGTGGCACGACGCCGGTGATCGTCGTCTTGAGCTCGGCCCTCGAGTACTCGCCCATGATCTTCACGACATCGAAGTCGTACGACGCGCCCATGTTGAACGTGTCGAGCTTCGTCGTGCGGCCCGCGTAGTAGTTGTCTGCGAGCGTGGCGCGCGAGTAGGACGCGGCAATGTCGATCTTGTCCTTGGCGTAGCCGAACCGCCCGCCGACATAGCCGCCTGCGCGGGAATTGTTGGGAGCATTCGGCGTGAGGGTGCCCGGGTCGTACTTCACCTGCTCGTTGAACGCATACATGACCTGGCCATAGAAGCCACCGAGCACGGCCGGCAGGAAGTAGCCGACCGAGTTGCTCGCACGCACGTACATGTTGTTGGCCTGGAAGCCGTTCACGGCCGCGCCGTTGTTGCTGTAGCCGTTTGCCGTCGAGATCAGGTTGGTACCGACGCCGCTGGTGAGGAACGGGTCGAAGATGTTGTCATTCCAGAACTCAGGCGTGTAGTCGCGACCGAGCCGGATTTCACCCCAGGGCGACAAAAGACTGACCGTCGAGCGGCGATTGAAGTAGCCCGCGTTGGCTGGTCCTGTGTTGTTGGTGTTGCCACCGACAGTGCCGTCGTCGGGGAAGATCGCTGCATCAAGGAAGAAGGCGGCACCCAGGCCGCCACCCAGGTCTTCCTGCCCCTTGAATACCAGGCGGCTGGCACCCCACGCGCCCTGCGTGACAGCTGTCTTGCTGGTCTTGGCCGTGACGCCGAGGGGCGTCTCCGAGGTGTTCTGATAGCTACTCACGCCGACGTCGACCACACCGGACAACATGACGTATGACTGGGCTGAGGCTGTGCTGGCAACAGCCAGCGCCGCCAGCGAAACGAGCGATTTCTTCATTGCAAGGATCTCCATTGATTCAATAACAGGGTTGCGATGCAAGAGGTCGTTGTGTGGACACGTTCGTGCCTTCATCGAGCCCCGAGCCATACCTCCTAAAGGGAAGTCAAGTTCATTGCATCAGTGACGTCGCTTCGGTTCAGGCTCATTCATGCAAAGTCGGCCAGCAGCACTGCAAGACCAACCAAAAGTTTTCTAGGACGCGTTGTCGAGGCGAGACATCGCGCAAGGATGTCGGCGGGAATGGCGCTATGCACGTCGGAGAACAACGATGCATTTCATGTTTCGACGGTGACCGAATTGACTGCGCGACCGCGACCCATCTACGACGCCCAAGGGCGTGCTCGAAGTGGTCGGTCAGTCGTTCTTCCTGATCCTGAGTGGTGATGAAGCGAACTTCGTTCGCCGCGTCGGCGTGGCTGATCGAGCCGAAGGCGGCCTGCTGCGTGGAGGCACAGAAGGGTGTTGGAGATACGCGCGGCGCTGACGGCCAGCGCTCCCGGGTGCAGTGGTAGCGGCAGCGCTACCTGTCTGGACTCAGTACGCGCTCATCCGCAAGGTCTGTCGCATCTTGCTGGGCGGCATGCGGAACCAGCACTTGAACTTGCGACTGAAGATGGCCGTGTCGGTGTAGCCCAACTGCGAAGCGATGGCCTCGATAGAGAGCTCCGTGTGCTGGAGGTACCAGGCAGCATGGGTCTTTCGAAGGTCGTCCTTCAGGTTGGAATAAGTCACGCCAGCCTCCGCGAGTCGGCGCGCCAGCGTGCGTGTCGGAACGCCGAGATCGGTGGCCACTTTTGCGAGTTCCGGATTGGTGTTCAAGCCTTCCAGTAGCGCGCGTCTCACACGCTCCACGAAACCGCCTTGACTCAGTTCCAATCCCATCTTCTGACACGATTGCGTGGCGCGTTCAAACGCATCCCGATTGGCCGAAACCGACGGCGTATCGAGCAATGCGACGGGCAATCTGAACGTCAGGTACTGGTGGTCGAACTCGACGTAGCGGACATGACGAAGGCAGGGATCGTCATTGCCTGGAGGCCGTGCGTAGGGAAGTCCGATGCTGAGTTCATCGGCGTGCCTTCCAAGGATGGCCTCAAGCAGGCGGCAGAAGATTCCGACGATGGACTGCGTGACGAAAACACGCGTCTCGCAGAGCGGCCGAATGGGCTTGACCCGAACGGTGCTCCATCGGGGCCCGTTCTCCAATTCGAACTCAAGACTTCGGAAGATCAGGGGCGCGTTTCGCGTCGTGAACTGCAGGCTTTGTCCCAGTGTGGCGGCGGTCACGGCGCCGACGCCGACTGGGGTGTGATAAGGCTGAAGCATCAGCCCGGCAATCAGGCCCAGCCCGGGCTCGCCGCTGGCGCGGATGGCGTGTTCGACAAACTGGCGGAACACGTGGAACTCGACCATGTGATGCCCGTCGCAGAGGTCCTGCCAACTCAGCCCGGCATTCGCGAGCACAGTCAGCGGCCGGATGCCGAGACTGTTCAGGCAGTCCACGACACACCGGATGTACACCGGGTGCGCGAAC
Organism: Variovorax rhizosphaerae; assembly: GCF_037889975.1. NCBI lineage: Bacteria > Pseudomonadati > Pseudomonadota > Betaproteobacteria > Burkholderiales > Comamonadaceae > Variovorax > Variovorax rhizosphaerae. Next base: position 60,242 of record NZ_JBBKZT010000020.1, read on the forward strand.
GGCATGAGGGTATCGATCTTGATCGTCATGCTCGACCCAGCTCGCGATGGCGAATGGCCGAGATTGCCCACGCGCATGGCGCCATCGCACGCTGATGAGCGGGCTGACACGCAAGTTCATGGACGCGACGGATCGAGCTCACGGCAGGGTCCGTCGCATCGGTTTCGAATACAAGTTGCACATGGGGCTGTCTCACTCCTCTCGAGGCGTTGGCGGCCTTGAAATCCTTGGCGCCTTGCCCGAGCAGGGGGAACGCCTATGCCCTCACAACGCAACGGTCGTGCCAGCCGTTGGTACAGAGCATGCAAGAGGAAGCGCTCGCAGAGGACACCCTTGGGCCGGCGTCCCGCGTGTATCGGTCGAGGACAGAGGTGTCCACGGCGGGAACGCTGTCTGCCGCCTGCAAGGGCATGCGAAGGACGAAGGAGATGTAGAGCCCCCCGCGAGGCCGAGGCGCAGCCGCTGGCGCGGTTGGGTGCCTTGGCAGGCCCCAGCCATCTTGGTGGGCGATGGCCCCCCGACCGGCTCAGGTATCCGAACCAGGGACGACCAGCATCTGGGCCAGCCGCTTGTACAGGTAGGACCGCGAGATACCGAGCTCGACCGCGACACGCTTCTTGTTGCCGTGGTACTTGGTCATGGCTTGGCGGATCAGTTGCTCCTCGACCTGCTCGACGGCGTTGCTGACACGCATGGGTTCGATCATCCGGACTTCCGCAGGGGCTGCCACCGCGCCATCGGCGGGTGCGACTACCGGGGATTCCTCGAACATGCCGGGCTCGGAATCCACCATGCCGAAGTCGGCAGGACCGATCACCTCCGATTCGCAAAATATCGCCGACCGCTCGACGGCATGCATCAATTGGCGAACGTTGCCCGGCCAGCGCTGGCTCTTGAGGAACTCGAGGGCCTCGACCGACAGTCGTTTTGGCCGATGGCCGTGCCGCTCTGCAAACTGGTTCAGCGCCAGCTCGGCGAGCATCGGGATGTCATCGAGACGTTCGCGCAGCGACGGCAGGCGGATCGTGACCGCACCCATCCGGTAGAACAGATCCAGCCGGAAGGTGCCTTCCGCGATCATGGCCTCGAAGTTGCGGTTGCTCGCGCTGATGAGGCGGAAGTTCGAGGTACGCACGTCGTTGCTGCCCACGCGCTGGAACGAGCCATCTTGCAAGACGCGCAGCAGTTTCACCTGCACGTCGGAAGGCATGTCGCCAGCTTCGTCGAAGAACAGGGTTCCGCCATGCGCCTGCTCGATCTTTCCCTTGCGACCCTTGCGCTCCGCGCCGGTGAAGGACCCGGCTTCATAGCCGAACAGCTCGCTTTCGACCAGGGTGGACGGCAGTGCGGCTGCATTCACCATGACCATGGTTCCATCGCGTCGCGGACTCAGCTTGTGGATGGCGTGAGCGGCCAGTTCCTTGCCGGTGCCGCTTTCGCCGGTCAGCAGCACGGGAATGTCCAGCGGCGCAACCTTGATGATCTGCTGCTTCAGGCGCTGCATGGCAGCGCTCTCTCCGATGATCTGGTCCAGCCCGTAGCTGCGATTGCGCAAGTCGTTCAACTCTCGGCGGTAGTAGGCCACCTCGGACTTGAGCTTGGTGAGTTCGGAGGACAGCGCTTGCAGTTGCTCCGGGCCCTTGAACATGATCTGCCCGATGGCGCCGACGACTTCGCCCTGCATGCTGCGGATGGGGTGCCGCATGACCACGCGCGTGACCCCCCGCATCTGATGCAGAAGTCCCACCTCGGATTTACCGGATTCGACCACATGGTGAAGCCGCGAGTTCTCGATCACTTCGGTGACGTGGCGGCCCACGCCACCGCCGGGCCGGAGCCCAAAAAACTTCTCATGAACGGGACTCATGTATCTCACGTTGCTGTCGCGATCCACAACGCTGAGCGCTTCGAAGGGATTGGTGAGGAAGTGGGCCAGGATGTCGCCGGCGAAGTCGACCGAGCCGACAAATTCGAAGAGCGCGTCACGGCTTTCGCGCTGCACGGCCACGAGCACGGTCTCGTCCGGCGTCGGCAGGGCCACGACCACCACCGCAGACTCGTTCGGTCCGTCGACTGCGAACAGGCGCTTGCTTCGGCGGCGTGCCTCCTGCCAGCCGTTGATGATGCTGGTAGCCAGTTCGCGCTGCGTCGCGATGCCGCTTGCGGTCTGTTGCTTCCCATCGGCGCCGAGAACGAGCACGCCGCGCTGCACATCCGTTGAGGTGTCTTGTGAACTCAAGTGTCGTGTCTCCTAATGCAATGCATGATAGGCCTGTTTGCTTGGGTGTGTCCTCCGCAAATACATGATGAAGACCCCTTTGTCGGGCGGGTTGGAGAGGGGCAATCAGGCCGGAAGAACGGCGGGCCAGAGGGAACGACCGAGGTAGGCCATGCTGTTCGTGCCGGCGATTCATGAACACTGCTCATAAGGCTTTGCAAGCCTGGCCCTTTATTCGAACCTGTTGCCGTACTCAAATCCGAGGCCACGGCCGGCGCGGTCCGGGTTGTTCGGCGCGTCATGGGCCGGCAAGGATATTGATGGACTACCGTTACCTGGGCCGTAGCGCCCTAAAAGTGTCGCCACTCTGCCTCGGCGCGATGATATTCGGCGGTGAAACCGATGAGGCCACGTCCAGGCGGATCATCGACAAGGCGCACGACGCCGGAGTCAACTTCATTGACACCGCCGATGTCTATCACGCAGGGCGTTCCGAGGAGTTCGTCGGCCACGCGGTCGCGAGCAACAGGGATTCCTGGGTGATCGCGACCAAGTTCGGCTACCCGACGCAGACCGCGCAAGGCCCGAACGAGCAGGGCCAGTCGCGCAAGTGGATCTTGCAGACGGTCGAAGCGAGCCTCAAGCGGCTGGGCACCGACTACATCGACGTGCTGTACTTCCATCGTGCGGTGGTCGACGCGCCACTGGAGGAGAGCGTGCGTGCCATCGGCGACCTGATTCGAGACGGCAAGGTGCGCTACTTCGGCCTTTCCAACTTCCGCGGGTGGCGCATCGCCGAAGTCGTCCGGCTTGCAGACGAATTGGGCATCCCTCGCCCAGTCGCCAGCCAGCCTCTATACAACATGGTGGATCGCACGGCCGAAGTGGAGCAGTTGCCGGCAGCGTTTCACTACGGGCTTGGCGTTGTGTCATACAGTCCGCTCGCACGTGGCGTGCTCAGCGGCAAGTACGTGGTGGATGCGCCGCCGCCGGTGGACAGCCGGGCAGGGCGCGGTGACAAGCGCATCCAGCAGACCGAATGGCGACCGGAATCGTTGAAGATCGCCCAGGCTGTCGCTGCCCACGCAAAGGAACTCGGCACGACCCCCATCGCCCTGGCATTGGCCTGGGTGCTGAGAAACCGGGCCGTGAGTGCGACCATTGCCGGGCCGCGCACGGAGGCGCACTGGGACAGCTACGTCGAGGCCTTGAATGTGCAGTTGGGACCGGACGATGAACGATTCGTCAATGCGTTGGTGCCACCGGGGCACGCGTCCACGCCGGGCTACACCGATCCCGGCTATCCGGTCGAAGGGCGACAGACCCTCTGAGGTAGCCGCGCTGCCGTCAAGCCGACTCAAGGCCGATAGCGAAGCGCCTCGACAACCACCGAGAGCGCGCGTGAAGACTCCTTGCGGCTCGGATAGAAGATGTGGAGGCCGGGAAACGTCGGTGACCAGTCTTGCAGGACCCACCGCAACCGGCCCGAATCGAGGTAGGGCTGCGCCAGGTCTTCGGGAATGAAGGCGAGGCCCGCGCCGTCCAGCGCCGCGTTGATCATCTGGTAGACGCCGTTGACGGTCAGTTGCCCCTCCACGCGTGCCTGCAGTTCCCGCTTGCCCTTCTTGAGTTCCCAGGCGTAGAGCCCGCCGTTCATCAGCCGCAATGTGATGCAGTTGTGGCGCAGCAGGTCCTGCGGCGTCTTGGGCTCCAGGTGCTTTTGAAAGTAGGCCGGCGCGCCGACAATCATCGACCGGACGTCCGGCGCGATGCGCACTGCGAACATGTCCTTGGCAACCTGGTTGCCCCAGCGGACGCCGATGTCGAAACGATCCGCCACGATGTCGGCAAGCCCATAGTCCACGATCATCTCGATCTTGATGTCCGGGTAGTCGGAGATCACCTTCGACAGCCGCGGCCACAGGACAGTGTCGGCGGCGAAGTCCGTGGTGGTGATCCGAATGGTCCCGGCGGGCTTTTCGCGAAGTTCCGTGAGGGCGAGCAGTTCGTTCTCGATCTCCTCGAAGCGCGGGGCCACCGTCTGCAACAGCCGTTCGCCCGCATCGGTGGGCGCTACGCTGCGCGTCGTCCGCGTCAGCAACTTCAGGCCCATGCGCGTTTCGAGACCTCGAATCGTATGGCTGATTGCGGATTGCGAGACACCGAGCTTCGCGGCCGCGCGAGTGAAGCTGCGTTCGCGTGCCACCGCGATGAAGGCAAGGAGGTCGTTGATGTTTTCGCGCGGCATTGCCGGGTGAGTCATTGGATCGGCCAGTGCAGTTTTCGAGACGGGAGGGCGCTCCCGATTCCCTGCATGGTACCGGCGCTTGCCATGCGAGCCCACCGAGCCCGACTCGGGGCACGGTCTTTGCCTATTGCGTCCATGCTCGATCGCTCTTGGCAAACACGTACCGGGTGGCTCCTGGCCTCCTGCACGCCCCTGGTGTTGATGAACCGGTTCGCCCCAGGCGGCTGGGAATGGGGACTTGCAGCCGTTGTCGCATTCATTGGCATTGCCGTGGCATGGGTGCTCTACTGCGATGAAGCCGACTTGGCATCGGACGAACTCGACAACGAACAGTTGAGATCCAAGCAAGCCGGGAGGCGGCGCGGCGGGGAGGCCAAGTGACTGGGCGCCCGTTGGCGTGATCGCCACACCATCGGCATGGGCGCGTCGTCTATGCCACCGTACGACGACGGCATCGCAAGCAAGGAGGCACTACGCGCGAGGCACTCGGACGCTTGTGACGACGGATTGAAGCTAGCCGCGTGACATCTTGCGCCAACGTCCGTCCGGCTGCGCGAGCCGGTCAGCGATGACGTAGAGCACCTGCGCATTGAAGCCCAGCCCGGAATGACTGCTGCACACCTCGATGTTCTCGTTCGTATCGCACAAGTGTTCGTCGATGCAGGACTGCCAGGCGACGAAGCCGTCCGTGCGTGAGTAGATTGCGGTCGAAGGCACGGGCAACTGACCACGGATCCGCATGGCCATCGCATCGTCGATTTCGCCTGCTCGACTCTTTGTCACCGTGTCATAGAGCCACTGCACGTTGCTTGTAGTGGCATCACCGGAGAAGGGGGCAGCGAGCGTGATGACCTGGCGAAGGACATCCGGAATCTCAAACGCAAGCTCGCGCGCGTAGATGCCCCCGAGGCTCCATCCGATGATGCTGACCTTCTTCCCGGTGCTTCCGGCCAGCTCTTCTGCTTGTTCACGCACGGAATGGAGCTCGGCTTTCGAGAATCCGAGGTTCCTTCCCTGGTCCCATGTATGTGCGTCGTAGCCGAGGCGGCGCAGCGCGTTGCGCAACGGCGTGACCGCCACTCCGCTTTGAACGAGACCGGGAATGATGATCACCGCATGGCTGTCGCCCCGCGGCAGGAGCCACTGAAGCGGCTGACTCATCATGAACACGCCGAACTCGGCGAGCGCGCGATATTCCAATCCGAGAAGCAATGGGGCCGACGGCGCGATGGCCGATTCGAAGGGTAGGGTGTATTTCATTGCTTCACTCTGCACAACCCGTGCCACGGATCACGCAGAGCCCCCCTCTCATGCGCTTCGCCGACACTGCCTCTTCCGCCGCATGCGAAACAGTTCGGCGATTTGAAGATCACAAGCGCATCAAGACCGACTTGGTCTGGGTATACGCCTCGATGGATTCGGCACCCAGTTCGCGACCGTATCCCGATTGCTTGTACCCGCCGAAGGACATGACGGGGTCGCCTTCGGCATAGGTGTTGATCCACACCCGACCGGCCTTCAGTGCGCGGGCCACCCGGTGCGCGCGGCTTGCGTCACGCGTCCACACTGCAGCGGCCAAGCCGTATTCGGTGTCGTTGCCCTTGAACACGGCGTCGTCCTCATCCTTGAAGGGAATGATCGACAGCACCGGCCCGAAGATCTCTTCGCGCGCAATGGTCATGGTGTTCGAGACACTGCTGAAGACCGTCGGCTTCACGAAATAGCCGACGTCACCGTGGCGTTGACCGCCCAGCGACAAGCGCGCGCCTTCGCTCTGCCCGGCATCGACGTACGACAGCACGCGTTCCATCTGGCGCTGGGAAATCAGCGGGCCCAGCTTGGTGTCCGCATCGAAGGGCGAGCCCACCTTGTAGGTTGCTGCGATCTGCGCGACCCGTTCGGTCGCTTCGTCGTGCAGACTTTCGTGCACGAAGAGCCGCGTTCCCGCAGAGCAGATCTGCCCCGAGTTCTTGCAGAAGGTGTCCACGGCCGAAGCCAGCGCCCTGTCGAGATCGGCGTCGGGAAAGATGATGTTGGGCGACTTGCCGCCCAACTCCAGCGAAACCTTCTTCAGGTTGCCCGTGGATGCTTGCAACACCATGCGGCCTACGGCCGTGGAGCCGGTGAACGCGATCTTGTCGATGTCCATGTGGGCCGACATGGCCGCACCGGCGGTTGCGCCAAAGCCCGGGACAATGTTCAGCACGCCCGGAGGGATCCCGACTTCCTCGATCAGCTCTGCGAGCCGCAGGGTCGTCAGTGGTGCTTGCTCGGCGGGCTTGAGGATGGCCGTGTTGCCAAAAGCCAGGGCAGGCGCGATCTTGTTGGCCGCCATCACCAGGGGCACGTTCCACGCGTTGATCAACGCGCAGACACCCATCGGCTCGCGCAGCATGTACTGGAAGCGCGACGCGTCCATGGGGTTGGTCGTGCCAAAGAGTTTGGTAGGCCAGCCGGCGTAGTAGCGAAAGATCTCGGCGACCTGCATCGCGCGACCCAGGTTGGTTGCGTAGGGTGCACCCATGTCGAGGGTTTCCAGGACCGCCAACTCCTTCGCGTTGCGCTCGACCGCGTCGGCAATCCTCAGCAGGAGGCGGGTTCGCTCGTGCGGCGAGATCCCGCTCCATGTCGATGACTCGAAGGCGCGCCGGGCCGCAACCACGGCAGCGTCGATGTCCGCGCTGTCGGCTTCCGCGACCATGGCCAGCGTCTCTTCGGTGGACGGGTTGACCGTCGCGAATGTCTTGCCGGATTGGGCGTCGACCCACTTGCCGCCGATCAGCAGGCGCTTGGGGCCGGACTTGAGCCAGTCCAGTGCCTTTCGGTGTTCCGGGGTCAGGGCGGGTGCGGGGGCTTCTGCGATAGCTGTGGAGGTCATGGGAATCCTGTTGAGAGTGACGGTGCGGTAGAAGCGAATGCGATGGGTTCAATCGTCGACTTTTGTCGACAGCGAGAGGTCTTCCCACTGGTCCAGTTCGACGACGACGGCGCGTATGTCGTCGCGGATCATTTCGAGACTGTCCTGGCCGAGAGGGAGCCGCAACGGAGGCTTGTCTGCGGCCACCAGCCTGCAAAGGGCCGGTCCGAACTTGGCGGGATCGCTTTGCTGCCGGCCGTGGCGTTCACGTGCGTACTCCGCGATCTGCTGGTTGAGCGGTGCGTAGTCCTCGGAGTCCATCTGGTTGGTGACGAGGGAAGGGCCCGCAAAGTCGCTGCGAAAGCCGCCGGGCTCGATGATGGTCACGTGGATGCCAAGATGGCTGACTTCCTTGGCCAGGGCTTCGGAATACCCCTCCACCGCGAACTTGGACGCGCTGTAGAAGGCGAAGCCCGCACTGGCGCCGAAGCCGGCCTTGGACGAGAGGTTGATGATGTGGCCGGAACGCTGGCGGCGCATGATCGGGAGGACTGCATGCGTCATCTCGGCGAGCCCGAAGAAGTTGACTTCGAACATGGGGCGGTATTTCAGCGCGGGCGTGGCCTCGGCAACCGCGAGCAGACCGTAGCCCGCGTTGTTGACCAGGACGTCGATTCGCCCGAATGCCTCGGCGGCTTGCGCGACCACTTCCGGAAAGCGCGCGTGGTCGGTCGCATCGAGGTGAAAGGAGCGCAGGCGGTCCGGGTACTGGGCCAGCAGCCCATGGCTTCCATCCGGCGCGAGAACGGTCACGACGACCTGGTCGCCTTGCTCGAGGGCTGCCTTGGCAGTTGAAAAGCCCAAGCCCTTGTCGGCGCCCGTGATCAACCAGGTCCGTGGTGACTGTTGCTGCATTGTTTGTTCTCGGTTGTGATGTGGATTGATCTGGCGACGTTCATTGCTTGGGAATCTGCAGCTCCTTGACGAGCTGCTTCATCTCCGTGACTTCCTTGGCCAGGGTGGCGTTGAACTCTTCCGGCTTGATGAAGGAAGGGTCGGAGCCTTCGCTGATGAGGCGGGCCTTGAGATCCTTGTCCTCCAGTGCAAAGCGCAAGGCATCCGACAGCCGCTGCACGACTTCCTTGGGTGTGCCGGAGCGCACCACCAGTCCGAGCCACAGGTCGTACTTGTAGTCGATGCCCAGTTCCATGAAGGTGGGGGTGTTGGGAAGGGGAGCAATGCGCTTGGTTGAGGTCACGGCCAACGGCTTGAGCTTGCCGCTCTGCAAGAAGGGCAGGCTGCTGACATAGGTGTCGAAGATCGTCGTGACCCGGCCGGTGGCGACGTCTGGCAGCGCCACGCCGTTGCCCTTGTAAGGCACCGGTGTCAGATCCAGGCCCTGGTTCTTCAGGAACATGACGGCCGCCATGTGCGGGGGGCCGCCGATGCCACCAGATGCGAACGAAAGGTGCTCCTTCTTGGCGCGCGCGATGAATTCCTTCAAATCGCGGCTGGGATCGGTGGAGGCGACCTCCATCACGAAGGGCGCACGACTCATGAGGCCGATGCCCGTGAAGTCCTTGAGAGGGTCGTAGCCGGGGTCTTCCTTCAGTTCCGGCAAGATCGTGAAGCCGTTCGCGTGGGCCAGAACCGTGTAGCCATCGGCCGGCGCGTTCTTCACATTGCGGGTCCCGACCAGCGTATCGCCGCCAGCCTGGTTGTCGACGATGACGGCCTGCCCCAGCTTTTCTCCCATCTTCGTGGCAACCAGTCGCGCGACGATGTCGAGGCCGCCGCCGGCGGCGGCAGGAACCACGATACGAACGGGCTTGCTGGGGTACGGATCAGCCGCCATGGCTGCGGTTGCCGCAATGCCGAGGCCCAGCACGACAAGGCTTCGGCGCAACCAGAGGTTCAGCGAATTGTTCTGCATGATGTTTGTCTCCAGAAGGGTGATTGGAATTTGTCGAAACTGCCTGGGTTCACGTCGCGAACCGGTGTCTCCTCACTGGAGAACTTGTGCACTCGAGTCCGCAAATCCTGTGCCTGCCCGATCCACACAGGGAACGTCAGGAAAGTGCCCGGCTCTGTCTCCGGCGAGGACATGGCTGTGTGTGCGATGCACATCGGGAAGAACAGTTGGCGCTCCCTCTCAATCCAGCCGATACACGCGCTTGGCCGTACCGCTGAAAATCATCTTCTTTTCGTCTTCCGAGGCACCGGCTGTGATGTGCTTGAACATGTTCCAGACCGTGGCGTAGCCGAAGCCTGCCTTGTCGACAGGGAAGTTCGAAGACACCATGCAGCGCTCCGCGCCAAACAGCTCGATGCACGGCTCGATGTAAGGGCGCCACAGATCGGCGAGCTGTGCGGAGGTTGGAGGAGCCTCTGCCGTCGCGAAGTCGAAATTCGCAAGGTTGATCAGGATGCCCCCCATCTTGATGGAGACGTTCGGACACTTCGCCAGGTTCTTCATGCTGGCGAGCCAGGCCGCGTGGTTTTCGGACTCCCTGCCCGCATAGGGGCCATGCCCGACGGGGCTCCCGCAGTGAACGAGGACGATGTTGGCGTCGGGATGTGCGCGCGCGAGGCCCGCCACGTCGGGAATCTGCGGATGAAAAATGCTCGCGTCGAACGAGAGACCCAGCGAGTTCAGCACGTCGATGCCCCTGCCGAACTCGGGATCGAGATAGAGGTGGGGGCCTGCCGCGCTGTACTTGCCCCTCACTGCCGCATCGGCATCCCATTTTGCAAGCTGGCGAACACCCCGGAAGCGACCGTTGCCGGCATCGATATGGGCTTCGAGCAACTCGCGGAGGCGCTCGCCAAGCATCAGGTCTCCGTGACCAACAATACCCGCGGCCACGCGCGACGAGGTGTACTTGCCGCTCGCTGCCATCGCCGCCTGGCCGACGGCGAATTCAGTCTCGCCGACGTATTTGAGGTGCGCCGGTCCATGGGTCCTGTACATGTGAAAGCACTCTTCATACACAGACGCTTCGACGTTGTGGCCGCAGTTCGCAAGGTCCTGGGCATACTCTTCGAGGTAGTAGCGATAGCCATTGGGCGGCTGCCAGAGGTGCAGATGCGCATCGACGATCGGGAGGTCTGGTTCGAGTACGGGCTCTGGCGCAGCGCGCGCCAGCCAGTCCAGCCTGGGTGCGTGAATGGTTGCGAAAGCCGTTCTCGTTGCGGTGACGGGCATTGGCGCTCCCCGGTCCTCAGGCGTCGACCATCGTCGAAAGTGACAGCTCTTCCCAGTGGTCGAACTCGGCGGCCACGGAGCGGATGTTGTCGCGCAGCGCGTCGATGCAGTCCTTGCCGAGCGGCAACCTCAACGGCGGCTTCTCAGCATTCACGAGCTTGCAAAGGGTCGGCCCGAACTTCGCGGGATCGCTCTCCTGTTTTCCATGCCGTTCACTCGCATATTTCGAGATGCGCTGGTTCGTGGAGGCGTAGTCACCGTCATCGTTGACTGCAGTGACCAGCGACGGCCCCGCGAAATCACTGCGAAAGCCGCCCGGCTCGACGATGGTCACGTGGATGCCGAGGTGGCGCGTTTCGGCAGCGACCGCTTCAGAGAAACCCTCCACTGCAAACTTCGAGGCGCAGTAGAGGGAGAAGCCGGTGACACCCATGAAACCGGCCTTCGACGAGAGGTTGATGATGTGCCCTGATCGCTGGCGACGCATGATCGGGAGGACGGCGCGCGTCATCTCCACGAGGCCGAAGAAGTTGACTTCGAACAGCGGGCGGTATTTCTCGGGCGTCGTAGCCTCCGCCACCGCCATGACGCCGAAGCCGGCGTTGTTCACCAGTACATCGATGCGGCCGAACGCCTTCTCTGCCTCTTCGACAAAGCTCCCGAAGCGCGTCTGATCGCGCGCGTCGAGGTGAAAGGAGCGCAGGCGGTCCGGGTACTGCGCGGCCAGCCCATGGCCACCATCGGGCGCCAGGACGGTCACGATCACGTTGTCGCCCTGCTCGAGGGCCGCCTTTGCGGTGGAGAAGCCCAGGCCCTTGTCGGCGCCAGTGATGAGCCAGGTGCGGCGCGGCAAATCTTTCATTTCAATCTCCAATGGTTCAGTCCAGCGTCACGTTGGCAGCGGTAATCCGGGCGCGATAGCCGCTTGCAGCCTTGGTGAGGTAGTCGGCAAACTGGCGCGGGTCATCGCCAATGACGAAGAAACCATACCTGTCGATCTCCCGCGCCGCGAAGGCCGGGTCGGTGACGATGGCGCGGACGTCATCCGCGATCTTGTTGACGATGGCCGGCGGCGTCTCTGCGGGCGCAACGATGGCGCTCAGTGCCTGCACATCCACGTCGTACCCCAACTCGGTCAGCGAAGGAACTGTCGCAAGTGCCGGAATGCGCTTCGGCGAAGTCACTGCCAACGCGCGAAGCGAATTGGCCTTCAGGAACGCGTCGGCGACCGACAGCGGAACCGTTGTCATGTCGACTTCGTTCGCGAGCACTGCCTGGATGGCGGGACCGCCGCCCTTGTAGGGGACGTGCGTGAACTTGACGCCGGCTTTCACACCAAGCCAGTTGAGGGCCAGATGGATGTGTCCGCCGGGACCGTTGGATGAATAGTTGATCTTCCCCGGATCCTTCTTCGCCGCTTCGACCAACTGGGCGACGTTCTGGTAGGGGCTGCCTGCTCGCACCACGAGCACCATGGGAGCATCCATGGCCCTGATGACGGGCACGAAGCTCTTGGTGGGGCTGTAGCCCAGCTTGGTAAACAGGAACTGGTTGCTGAGCAACGCCTGATCGGTCGATACCAGGAGCGTGTACCCGTCGGGCTTGGCCCCAGCCACTGCCGATGCGCCCACGATTTCCGAGGCCCCCGGCTTGTTGTCAACGATGACTTCCTTTTTCCATCGCTCGGTCAGCTTGGCAGCCAGTGCCCGCGCGAACACATCAGTGGAACCGCCCGGTGCGTAGCCGACGATCAGTCGGACGGGCTGGGAAGGATAGGAATCGGCCGCGCTTGCGGAAAATGCCAGGGCTGCGCAGGCCGCGGCAAGAAGGCGAATGAGCTGTCTCACGATGTCTCCTGACTGGTTGTCGGGCCAGTCTAGGGAGAACCTGAGCGCGCCGATAGCCAGCTCAGCGCGATGGCGTCATCACGTTTCGTGAAGGGTGGCCCCGGGCCACCTGCCCGTGAGGATCAACATCTTTGCCGTGCTGCGCAAAACGATCCTTGCGGCCAGCGCCGCTGGCGACAGCTCGCCGTCTTTGAGGCTGATGAGCATGTGGAGGCGGCGAGCGTCGGGGTCCGCGATTTCAATGCGGGCCACGGAGTCCTGGGGCAATCGAAGCGTGGATGAGCCCGGTTGGATGGTCGCGCCCAAGCCCGCGCGTACAGCGTCCAGCAAGACGGAGAGGCCATCGATTTCCAGCACGATTTGCGGGACGCATCCGGCCCGCTCGAACGCCGCGTCGACGGAACCTCGCAGTCCTTGCGAACCCAACACGAGCGGCACGTTGGCCAGGTCCTTGATCTCGACGCGAGTGCCCAGTCCCTGCAATTGCGGCATGCTCGCCAGGCCGATGAGATACAGGCGCTCCTCGACAAGCGGAACGGCTCCAGCATGGCGTGCGCCCCCCGAATCAAAGAGGATGGCCAAGTCCAGCTTCCGGGCATCGAGCATCGCCCATAGATTCGTCGACAGGCTCTCAACCAGTTTCAACTGAACATCCGGATATGTCTTGCGCATGGCGTCCAGGTACGGCAGGGCGAGCACCGCGGATGCCGATGGCGGCATCCCCAGGCTCACGTGTCCGGACAGACGTGCCTGTTGTGCGTCGCGGACGGCATCGTCCACATGCCGCAGCGCGAGTTGGGCCTGGCGATAGAAAGCCATGCCTGCTTCGGTGGCGTAAACGCCGCCGGCGGAGCGTTGCAGGAGGCGGGTACTGAGTTCGGTCTCGAGCCGGCTCAGTTGCTGGCTCAAGGCCGACGGGACGACCCCGAGGTCTCTCGCCGCACGGCCGATTCCGCCCAGTTCGATCGTGCGTACGAAGTAGCGAAGCTGACGAAGTTCCAAGTGATCACTCCACGGACACAGATTGAAATGTGACCGTGGTCCTGTCAACTCGCTATTGGCGTTTTACCCCCTCAGGCGGCGCTCGTTACGGTCGCGTTTGCGTCGAACGGCAGCGCATGATGCCGAGTGCGGCTCGGTTTCATTCAGAAGACAAGCGCGAGGCGGCCAAGCGGCAAGGAGGCCAGATCGGCCACTTGACCGGTCGCGCTGCTCGGGCGCTGCTCGTATTCTCAGCATGCCGATCCCGCGAGCCGACAAGCAGACGTCGCCCTTTAGCCCTTCAGGATCTGCGCGCAGACCGCGTCCTTGCGCAGGGTCGCATCGTTCTTGTTTTGGGTCGGCACAAACTGCGACATGTGTTCCTTGCAATGGTCCTTCGAAAGGGCTGCGGTTGTTGTCCCAGGCGCATTCCCGGAGGCGCACGCGGTAACGCTGAGGGCAAGAACGGAAATGCAGGACAGGGAAATCAAGGCTTTCATGGTGAACTTTCAAGAGAGTGATTTGATTGAACGTTGAACTAGGGCACTTCGACTCGGACTACAGGGGATCGTCTACATTGATTGACCCTCCCTCAAGTCGGATCGCTTCGACTGCGAAGCGGACCATCGAACACCACCATTGGTCATGTGATGTCGTCCGCCTGTGCCGCATGCCGTGCGCATGGTGCGCGCGCTGATCGATTGCAGTTGCACTCGGGAGTCGGCCGCGACCGAGCGCACCCGTACCGTATTCCGAAGGCATTGAATGCCCCCGGTGCTGACGAACGATTTCTTGAGGTTCGATAACTTGAATGGCTTGCACATCCGGCTTGTCTCCTTCTGGCGAGGCGACCTGTCGCGCGAGGAATAGTCGGTCTGCCGCGTGTGCATGCAATGCAAAGGCGGTGCCAGCGGGGTCAGCGTGTACGCGCCGCTCAAACGCCGAAAGTTGCCCGCAACGAAGACATCCGCGTCTTCTTCAAATACACCTGTCCTTCTCGCAATCGCTGCGTGGGCGCCGGCGAGCGGCCGCCTTCACAACTGCGGGTCCCCGCACCGGCCTTTCCAGCGAAATGACAATGTCGGCCCCGCGACACGAGAGGTGCACGAGGCGAGGCACGGGACTTTGGGTCTATCCGGCCCAGCGCAGCACTTGCGCATCGAGGCGTCTGGCGGTTTCGATCAGCAGCGCACGCGCCGCGGGATGGATCGCAGGGAAGGGGTGCCGAGGCGCTTCGCAGGCGATCACGCCTCCCTCCTTCATCAGCGACTTGGCAGCCAGCGGCCCACACTGACGGTTCTCGATGTTGATGAGCGGAGGCCAGCGCTCGTAGCCTGCAATGGCTTCATCGCACCGACCTGCCCGCCAGGCATCGAGGATCGGCCGGATGCCGTCGGGAAAGCCGCGGGCGAGGGCGGCCAGGGCCGCGAGAGCCCGCTGATCGCGCCGGGCATGCAGGCACAGTGGCCCCCAACCCAGCGCGTCATCAACTTCATGAACACGCGGTTGCGCAGCCAGCGCAGTGCCGGCGCCGTGCCGCCGAGGGCTTCCGCACCGGCGCGCGCAGCCTGCTGAGCGGCCCGACCGCCGAAGCAACGCCGTGATCGCAATGGGCAGCTCCGCGGCCGGACAGAAGCCGCAACTTCTCAAGTTCGCCCGCAAAAGGCGGGTTTCCAAGGCGACAGGACGTCACCGCAAATGGGTGACGAGAACTTCTGGAGGGAATGAGGCCCCTTACTTGAAGCCGACGATGGCGTGAGGAACGTAGGCAGCCTCGAGGCTTTCAATCTCCTCCTTGCTCAAGACGAGGTCGAGAGCGGCAACCGCGTCCTCGAGATGACGGGGTTTCGAGGCTCCCACGATGGGGCTGGTCACCGCCGATTTGCCCAATACCCATGCCAATGCAATTTGTGCCCGCGGCACGTTGCGTTGCGCGGCGACGGCTGCAACCGCTTCGATGACTTTGCGATCCGATTGCAAGGTCTCTTCAAAGAGCGACTTCCCGAACACATCGGATTCCGTGCGCTCGGTCGTTTGATCCCAGTCCCGGGTGAGCCGGCCCCGGGCAAGCGGGCTCCACGGCATCACCCCGACGCCTTCGGAGACGCACAGTGGAAGCATCTCTCGTTCCTCTTCACGATAGAGCAGGTTGAGGTAGTTCTGCATCGTCGAGAACTCGGTCCAGCCCCTGCGGCGCGCCGTGTAGAGCATCTGGGCAAACTGCCACGCGAACATCGATGAGGCTCCGATGTGAAGCGCCTTGCCGGCCTTGACGACGTCATGCAACGCCTCGAGGGTCTCTTCGATGGGAACGCTGTAATCGAAACGATGAATCTGGTAGAGGTCGACATGGTCGGTGTCGAGCCTGCGCAAGGACTGGTCGATCTCCCGCATGATCGCCTTGCGACCCAAACCGCCCCCGTTGGGGCCCTGGCGCATGCGCCCATGGACCTTGGTCGCGATGACGACCGCGTCCCGCGATGCGAACTCCTTGAGGGCTCGGCCCAGGATTTCTTCGGAGGTGCCATCCGAATAGACGTTGGCCGTATCGAAGAAGTTGATGCCGAGCTCGATCGCCTGTCGGATCAAGGGCCGACTCTTTTCTTCGTTCAAGGTCCAGGGATGGGCGCCTCTGTTCGGGTCACCGAAGGTCATGCATCCGAGGCAGATGCGGGATACATCCAGGCCGGTACGGCCCAGCTTCACGTACTTCATCGCTTCTCCTTGGACATCAGGCAAGCAAGAGCGGCATTCCAGGATCGCCCTTGTCCATGGCCCACCGGTAGGCAGGCCGGTCTCCCATGCGCTGCAGATAGGCACCAACCCCTGGATAGGGCGACAGGTCGAACGGCAAATAGAACTGCCGGCGCGTAGTCAGTGGGTAGCCGATCATGATGTCGGCGACAGTGAACGTGTTGCCGGCAAGCCAGGTGTGATCTGCAAGGTGGGCGTCGAGCGCCGCCATGCTGCGATGGGCGCGCTGTCCGATGAAAGCTGCCAGGCCGCCTTCGGCGGCGAGCATCATCAAGCTTGGCATCAGGGAGCCGTTCACGAAGTGAAACCAGAACAGGTAGTCCGCATACTCGGGACTGTGGGGAGGTACGGTCAGCCGGCCATCGCCATGGCGCCTGACGATGTATTCGATGATGGCTCCGGATTCCGCCAGCGTGACCTTGCCGTCCGTGATGACCGGTGCGGTCCCCGACCAGTGCAGCGCCTTGTAATCGGCAGGGGCGGCCTTGCCGACAGGCTCGCGCTGGTAGCGCTTCAACGCATAGGGAATGTCGAGTTCTTCGCAGAGCCAGACGATGCGCTCTGACTGCGACTTCTCGAGATGATGGACCGTCAGCATATGAACTCCTGCTTTGCGAGCTTTTACGCCGTCCCGCACATCGACGCAAACGGGATGAGTTTGGCGCGCGGAGGCCAGGAGTATTGGGTTGCGACGCCATGATGCCTGCTTCCTGTTGGACGATGTGGCGACCGCACTCGGAAGAACGGATCCATTGCTTTGATCGAAACCTTGGCTGCGGTTTTGCGGAACAACCTGGGCCACGTGTCGCTGGCCACAACCTCGTCCTTCGTCGCGACAGGGCGCCACGAAAGCATGGCGATCACCACGTCGCTCCAAAGCGTGCCGATCGATTCGCTGGCGAGCGCGCCGCTGTCGGGGAGGTTGCTCAGTGTCGGACTGTGAGCACGACACTGCACTTCCATGCCCTCACCTGCCAACAGGAGGCAGTTGCGCGTCCCGCAAATAGCTGCGCAGCGTCGTCCGCAAATAGGCGTCTGCCTCGTCTGCCGCCATGTCCGCGTTGCGGTGGCGAAGGTGTTCGAGCATTCGCTTTCGGGATGCAAGCACGAAGTCGTTGGGCATTTCGCCGATGGCCTTGACGAACTTCATCGTGGTGTCCGTGAGCACGTTGGTCATGATCGTCAGGACCGGGTTCTTGGCCGCCAGTGCCATGAGCTTGTGGAACTCCAGGCTGTAGCGCACACGCAGCGGCAGGTCGCCTGCCTCGGCGGCCTTGTGTGTCTTCTCCACGTTGTCGACCAGGGCCGCCAAGTCGGTTGCGTCGTGGCGCTCGCAGGCAAGGCGTGCCACTTCCCGCCCGATCACGATGCGGGCTTCGATGAGGTCGGGCGCCCTGATCGTCCCGAGGCTCATCAGGTCATCGAAGGCCGATCGGATGACGTCGACGCCGCCACTGGCGATGTAGGCGCCACCTGACGCGCCCGGCTTCTGCGTCAGCAGTCCGGCGTACTCCAGCGAGCGCAAGGCCTCGCGAACGGTGTTGCGACTGACGCCCAGGGTCTCGGCCAGGACCCGCTCGGCCGGCAGGCGGTCGCCCTCGCGCAAGGCACCTTGCGCGATCTGCTCGCGGATTTGCGAAGTGACGTCCTCGAACGTTCGCCGACGAACCGGCTTGAACGCGGAGAGGGTGCTGTTTTCATTCATTTCTGACCTCGCATGGGTGACTGCCGTATGCACTGGCGACTTTAGCTGTCCGCACCCGGATGGCTTGGCGGGGATCGGGCCTGGCCCCGCTTCAGGTCTGCGCTTGACGAACTCAAATA
The DNA here is from genome assembly GCF_037889975.1 of Variovorax rhizosphaerae. Lineage (NCBI taxonomy): Bacteria > Pseudomonadati > Pseudomonadota > Betaproteobacteria > Burkholderiales > Comamonadaceae > Variovorax > Variovorax rhizosphaerae. Next base: position 78,176 of record NZ_JBBKZT010000020.1, read on the forward strand.
TTGGTCCTACCATTATTGCACACGACAGTAATAACTTAGGCAAATCGTCTAAACGAATGGTAGGACCAATGTTGACTGGAGAGAGCTTCCAAATGTTCAGGAGACAAGCGCCATGAAGTCGGTTCTCCGGGCCTGTGCCCGGTTCTCGATCCCTGCTGCGCTGCTGGCATTCGCCGGCATGGCCGCCGCGCAGGGCGACTATCCAGCGCGGCTTGTCCACCTCGTCGTGCCCTTCGCGGCGGGCAGCGGTGTCGACCTCGTGGCGCGCGGCTTTGCGCAGCGCCTCGGTGAGCAGACGAAGACGGCCTTCATCGTCGAGAACCGCGACGGCGCCGGCGGCACGCTGGGCGCGGTCGCCGTCACCAAGTCGAATGCCGACGGCTACACCTTGCTGTTCACGGCCAGCCCGCCCTACGCGGTGGGGCCGGCGGTGCAGGGGAGTTCGGCCTACGATCCCAACAGCGACTTCGTGCCGGTCTCCAAGGTGGCAGCGACGTCGATGGTGCTGATCGCCAACAACGATGCGCCGTTCAAGTCGCTCGCAGAACTGGCGAGCTACAGCAAGGCGAATCCCGGTAAGCTCAACTACGCGACCACCGGCATCGGCACGCCGAGCCACCTCAGCGTCGAGGTGATCAAGGAGCGGCTCGGCCTGAACATCGAGCCCGTCCACTACAAGAGCGCAGGCCAGGCGATGACCGACACGATCGCCGGGCATGTGCCGCTCTACATGCCGTCCTATCCGGCCGCGCAGGCGTACCTGCAAGCCGGCAAGGTCAGGGGACTGGCGATCGGTTCGCCCACGCGCGCAGCGGGTGCGCCCGACATCCCCACGCTGGCCGAGGCGCTGAAGCAGCCTGGTCTGGAGATCCGCGTCTGGTACGGCCTGCTGGCGCCCAGGGGCACGCCGCGCGCGGTCGTCGACCGGCTGGCGTCGGAAGTGGCCAAGGCCGCCGCAGCGCCGGAGATCGTGGCGCTGGTCAACAAGATGGGCGCGGAGCCCTTGCTTGTCGGGCCCACCGATTTCGCCACGCAGATCCGGGCCGAAGTGACCAGCAGCCGGCAGCTGATCCAGAAGCTCGGCATCGCCGAGAAATGACATCCACTTTTGCCACTCTTGCCACTTCTGCGTAAGCGCGAAGGACCTCTCACCATGGAACTCAAAGTCACCGACTACAGCGTCGACCCGGACGGCGTCGCCACCGTTCGCTTCAACCGGCCCGGCCGCGGCAACTCCTGGACCTCCCGCATGAATGCCGAATACCGGCACATCATGGCCACCCTCGACGACGATCCGGCCGTCAAGGTGATCGTGCTCACGGGTGCCGGAAAGCAGTTCTGCGTCGGCGCCGACTTCAAGGCGCTGGACCACTACACCGAAGGCGAGAAGGACTACGTGGCCAGCGTCCGGGGCGACGGCTTCGCCAGGCCCGGCCACGGCGTGCGCAAGGAATACGACCACGAACTGGTCTGGCACTGGGGGTTGAAGAAGCCGGTGATCGCTGCCATCAACGGCGCATGCGCAGGCATCGCGGTGGCCATCGTGGGTTTCTGCGACCTGCGCTACGCAGTGGCGGGCGCCAAGCTCACGACGGCGGCGGCCCGGCTCGGCCTGCCTGCCGAATACGGCATGGCCTGGCTCCTGCCGCGCCTGATGGGCATGACGCATGCGGCCGATGTGCTGATCACCGGGCGCATCTTCCTGGCCGAGGAGGCCAAGCAGATGGGGCTGCTCAACGACGTGTTCGAGCCCGAGGAATTCGAGGCACGCATCGCGGCGATCGCCCGCTCCATTGCGCTGACCGTGTCGCCGCAAGCAGCGCTCACGACCAAGCGACAGCTTTATGCCGAGTTGATGGAGTCGGACGTCGGCGAATGCGTCGAGGACTCGAAGCGCCTCATCGGCGAGCTGATGCGCGGCGACGACTACAAGGAAGGTGTCGCCGCATTGCAGGAACGCCGTCCGCCTCGTTTCAAAGGCATCGGTCGCAGCCTTGCAGCGGTGCAGGAAGCGAGGCAGGCATGAGCGCGATGGAGAGCATGGCCGCGCCGGTGGACTCGGCAACCCGGTTCGTCGCGGGCGAATCGTCCGGCTCTGCGGCAACTGCCCCGCGTTGGGGCACCCGGATCGAGCAGGGGTCGGTGAACGGCTATCCGTGCCGCGTGTATGCCATCCGCCCGCGCGCACTCTCGGAGCTGTTCCTCGATGCGCAACGCTGGGCCGACAGGCCCCTGGTGGTGCAGGGCGACCGGCGCCTGACGGGTGCGCAGCATGCACGAGCCGTCGCGGCCGTTGCGGATCTGTTGCGCAAGCGCGGCGCCAGGACGGGTGACAGCGTCGTCCTGCTGGCCTACAACCAGATCGAGTGGCTGGTTGCCTTCTGGGCCCTCCAGTGCATCGGTGTGACGGCCGTGCTGGGCAATGCCTGGTGGAGCGACGCGGAGGCTGCTGCCGCCATCAAGTTGGTGAAGCCGACGATGGTCCTCACCGACAGGCCCCTGGAACGCCCATTGCCCGAGGGCCCCACGCGCGTCCAGCTTTCTGAACTGCGGGCCATGGTCGAGCGTGACGAAGCCGTGCCGCTCGTCATCGATGCGGTCCATGAAGACGCGGCCGCGATGGTGTTGTTCAGCTCCGGCACCACGGGCCAGGCCAAGGGCGTGGTGATGTCCCACCGTTCGGTGATCGCCAACATCCAGAACCTGCTGGCACTGACCGGGCGCCTCCCCAGCGAGTTGCCGCCGACGCATCCCGGGACGGTGAGCCTCCTGACGATGCCGCTCTTTCACCTGGCGGGCGTGCAGATCAGCTTCATGACGCTGCTGTCGGGTGGCAAGCTGGTGTTTCCCAAGGGCAAGTTCGACGCACTGGAGGTGCTCGGGCTGATCGAACGCGAAAAGGTGCGCGCCTGGGGCAGCGTGCCCACGATGGTGTCGCGGGTCATCCACCACGAGGCGTTCGGCAGCTTCGACACAGGCAGCGTGTCCTCGATACCGATGGGCGGCGCGGCCATTCCGCATGAACTGCGGGCCGAAGTGAAGCGGGCCTTTCCGAAGACCGACAAGCGCGTCGGCAGCATGTACGGATTGACCGAAGCCGGTGGCGTGATTGCCGCAGGCTCCGGCAGCGACGTCGAGGGCCGTCCGGGTTGCGTGGGCAAGCCGCTGCCCGCTGTCGAAGTGCGCATCCGCAATGCCAATGCCGAAGGCGTCGGGGAGATCACCGCACGCACGCCCACCGCAACGAGCGGCTACCTCGGCGACCCCCATCCGATCTGCGACGGGGAAGGCTGGATCGGCTCCGGCGACCTGGGGCGCATCGACGACGAAGGCTTTCTCTACGTGGTCGGCCGTCTGAAGGACAACATCATCCGCGGCGGCGAGAACGTGGCAAGCGTGCATGTCGAGCGCTGCCTGCGCACCCATCCGGATGTGCTGGAGGTGGCGGTGGTGCCGCTCCCGCACCATGACCTTGGCGAGGAAGTATGCGCGGCAGTGGTGCTGCGTGAAGGCGCTTCGCCGACGGTGGACGCACTGCGGGCCCATGCGGCCGCGCAACTCGCGCGCTTCGAAGTGCCGTCACGCTGGTGGCTGACCCGCGATCCGCTGCCGACCAACGCGTCGGGCAAGGTCGTCAAGCGCGAAGTCATCCAGAACTGGCCTGCGCAGGCATGACGCCATGACCCACCCCATCAACCAGACTGGACAAGCCATGAGCGGTGTACTTGCGGGAATTCGTGTACTGGACCTGACGCAGATGGTGGCCGGGCCGCTGTGCACGCTGCTGCTGGGCGACCTGGGTGCGGAAGTGATCAAGGTCGAACCGCCCGATGGCGATTCGAGCCGTCAGATCGGCGTCAACAGGGCTTGCGGCGAAAGCGACTACTTCCTGAGCCTCAACCGCAACAAGCGCAGCATCGTGCTCGACCTGAAGACCGACAGCGGCATCGAGACGCTCAAGGCGCTTGCCCTGGCCTCGGACATCGTGGTCGAGAACTTCCGGCCCGGAACAATGGAAAAGCTGGGCATCGGCTACGACACGTTGTCCGAATTGAATCCGGGGCTCATCTTCTGCAGCATGTCGGGCTTCGGGCAGAGCGGCCCGTACCGCGATCGGCCTGCGCTGGACCCGGTGATCCAGGCCATGTCGGGCGTGATGCAGTTGACCGGCACACCCGACAGCGGTCCGTTGAAGACCGGCATCCTGATCTCCGACTTCGTGCCGCCGCTGTTCGGCACCATCGGGGTGATGGGCGCGCTCTTTGCCCGCGCATCGAGCGGCAAGGGCCAGCGCGTGGATGTCTCCATGCTCGATGCGACCGTCTTCTCGATGGTGCCGCGCGAGGGCTTCTATTTCTCGACCGGCCAGACGCCGGGACGGCTGGGCAACGCGCACTACCAGATCTCCCCTTGGAACACCTACGGCACGAGCGATGGCCGCCACATCATGATCGTCGCGCACACCGACAAGTTCTGGCGCGCACTGGCCACGGCGCTGGGCCGCGCGGACCTGTTGTCGGACGCGCGCTTTCTCACGAATGCGACGCGCCTCGAGAACCGCGCGGCGCTTGAACCCGAGATCGCGAGTGCCTTTGCGAAGGGCACGCTGGCGCACTGGACCCAGGTGCTGACCGACGCCAGCGTGCTCTTTGCACCGGTGCGCGATTTCGAGGAAGTGTTCAGCGACCCCGTGGTCCGCGACGGCATCGTGCAGACCGTTCGCCATCCCACGGCAGGCGACCTCCCGCTGCTGCGCAACCCGATCAAGTTGTCGACGCACAGCGCTGACATCCGGCGTCCGCCGCCGCTGCTGGGCGAGCACACCGACGAGATCCTGGCTGAGCTGCGTGCCCAACAGCGCGCGCCAGTCGCACCCCAAGACGCAGTCACCTCCATCTTTTGAGACATCCCATGAGCCACATCCCCCGCCGCCTGGAAGGCAAGAGAACCATCATCACCGCCGCTGCCTCGGGCATGGGCAAGGCCGGTTGCGAACTGTTCGCGCAGCATGGCGCACGCATCGCGGCGATCGATCGCGACGAGACCGCGCTGGCCAGCGTCGTGGCGGCCATCGAGGCCTCCGGCGGCCAGGCTTGCGGCTTCGTCGCGGACCTGAGCGACGCGAAGGCGACCGTCGATGTCATCAACGCCGCGCAGCAATGGCTCGATGGCGTGGACGTGCTGTGGAACCATGCCGGGATGCCCGCGCCGGCGGACATCGACGACCTGGACCTGGCGCGCTACCGCCTGTCCTCGGAACTGAACCTGACCTCGGCGGTGCTCGTCTCCGGCGAAGTGATCCGCACGATGCGCAAGCAGCGCAGCGGTTCGATCGTCTTCACCTCGTCCACGTCTGGCCTGGTGGGCTCCGCGCTGAGCCCGCTCTACTCGGCATTGAAGGCCGGCGTGGTCGGGCTGACCAAGGGGCTCGCCGTGCGCTATGCGGCCGAAGGCATCCGCGTCAACACGATCTGCCCGGGGCCCGTGGCAACGCCGATGCTCTACAACGATTTCATGAAGGTCGATCCGCGCTTCAGCAAGGAAGACAACGAGCAACGCGTGCTGTCGGCCGTGCCAATGGGCCGCGTGGGACAGCCGCTGGAGGTCGCGCACGCAGCCTTGTGGCTGGCATCGGATGACGCCTCCTTCGTCACTGGCGCGGCATTGCCGATCGACGGCGGCCTGACCGCACGCTAGAGCCCGACCCGCAGACCAAACCAGGGGTATCGAATGCAGGAATTTTCGATGTTGATCGACGGGCAACTCCTGCCCGGCGCTTCGACCATGCCAGTGATCAATCCGGCGAAGGGCGTGCCTTTCGCGCAATCCCCCGCGGCCTCGCTGGCGCAAGTCGACGAGGCCGTCGCGGCGGCGCGCCGTGCCTTTCCGGCATGGAGCCGAACGGCCTTCGAGGCGCGACGCGCAGTGGTGACGGCCATTGCCGACGCCATCGAATCGCACAAGGACGAACTCGCCGACGTGCTCACGCTCGAGCATGGCAAGCCGCGCGCGCAGGCGCTGGTCGAGGTGCAGGGGACCGTCGACTACTTCCGCTTCTTCACCACGCTCTCCTTGGCGCCGGAACTGCTGGAAGACAGCGACAAGCGCCGGGTCGAGATCCATCGCGTTCCGCTCGGAGTCATCGCGGCGATCGTTCCGTGGAACTTCCCGTTGCTGCTGCTAGCCTTCAAGCTGCCGGCCGCGCTCCTCGCGGGCAACACGGTCGTGGTGAAGCCCGCGCCCACCACGCCGTTGACCACCCTGGCGGTGGCGCGCCTGATTGCCGGCCTGGTGCCCGCCGGCGTGGTCAACGTCATCGCCGGAACGGACGAGATCGGGCCGGCGCTCACGGCGCATCCGGACGTGCGCAAGGTGAGCTTCACCGGTTCGACGGAAACCGGAAAGAAGGTCATGGCGGCCGGTGCGGCGCGCCTGCAGCGCGTGACTCTCGAACTCGGGGGCAACGACCCGGCGATCGTGCTGGGCGATGTCGATGTGCAGAAGTCGGCCGCGCTCATCTTTGCCTCGGCGTTCGGCACGTGCGGCCAGGTGTGCCGCGCTGTCAAGCGTGTCTACGTGCATGCATCGATCTACGAGCCGTTCTGCGATGCGCTGGCCGGCTTGGCGCAACGCGCGGTCGTCGGGGATGGTGCCGAGCAGACCGTCGACTACGGGCCGGTGCAGAACGCAGCGCAGTTCGAGCGTCTCAAGGGCCTGCTCGACGATGCCAGGGGGCATGGCGAGGTGATGCCAGGCGGCGGACCGCTGGATCGGCCGGGGTATTTCTTCCGCCCCACCATCGTGAAGGATTGCGAGCCGCAGAGCCGGCTGGTGGTCGAGGAACAGTTCGGTCCGATCCTTCCCGTCATGCCGTTCACCGACGTCGACGAGGCCTTGAGGCAGGCGAACAGCGGCCCTTATGGTCTCGCTGCTTCGGTCTGGTCGGCCGACATGGATCTCGCCCACTCGGTGGCCTCCAGGCTGGACACCGGCACGGTCTGGATCAACAAGCACATCGATCGCACGCCCCACGTGCCCGTGGCGGGCGCCAAGCAGTCCGGCGTCGGGGTCGAACTGGGCATGCAGGGCTTGCTGGACTTCACGCAACTCAAGGTCATCAACGCGTCCAGTCCGGCGTGACGCCGGGCGGGTCTTTTCTGAGGTCGTCGGCGATGAAGTTCGCCCTAACGTTTACAAGAGGTGGAGACATGAGATTTTTCAAACGGGCGCTCGCAGGTTTCATGATGGGCGCTGCGCTGCTGGCGCCGGCCATGGCCCAGAAGAACTGGCCGGATGGCCCGGTGACGATCATCGTGCCCTTCGGTACCGGCAACGGCCTGGACATCATGGCGCGCAGCTATGCCGCGCAGATGGGTCAGCAACTGAATGCGCCCGTCGTCGTCGACAACAAGGAGGGCGCTGGTGGTCTCATCGGAACCATGGCCGCAGCACGGGCGACACCCAACGGACGTTCGATCCTGTTCACGGCCGAGTACCCGTTCCTGACCACGCCGTACATGCAGGCAGGGCAGACCTACGATCCGGCGAATGCGTTCGCAGCCGTTGCCAAGGTCGCGAGGTCTCCCCACGTGCTGGTGGTCCCGGAGAACTCGAAGTTCAAGGACCTGGGCGACCTGGTGGCGTTTGCGAAGGCGAATCCCGGACAACTGAACTTCGCGTCGTCGGGCGTGGGAACGCCAAGCCACTTGTATGCGGAAAGACTGCTCAAGGACCTTGGCGTCACCGGAACCCACGTCCCCTACAAGAGCACGGCGACGGCAACGACGGACACCATGGCCGGCCAGGTCCAGCTGTACTTGCCGTCGCTCTCCGGCGTGTTGCCACAGTTGCAGGAAAGGAAGCTGCGCGCCCTCGCAGTGGGCTCGTCGAAGCGCGTGGCGAAGCTGCCCGGGGTTCCGACGTTTGCCGAGGTCCTGAAGCAACCAGGCTACGAAGCCTATGTGTGGTTCGGCTTTCTTGCGCCGAAGGGCACGCCAGCCGATGTCGTGGACCGGCTCCAGCGTGAGATCGAGACCGCGACCCGGTCGCCCGCGGTCGAGACCGTGTTCGCCCAGACCGATGCGGAGGCGTCCAACGCGGGCGCCCGGCAGTTCTCGGTCGAGATCGTGGATGGGGACAAGCGTGCACGCGACCTGCTGGCGATGGCGGGTGCCGTGCCCAAGTAGCCAGGCGGTCCAGTCGACGGGATGGCTTGACTCCAAGGCCATTCGGATGTCCAATAAATGGGTCACCCATTAAATCAATCGCAGGAGACCCACCGGATGCCACGCGACGTATGCCTCACCGACTCGTACTGGAGCGCCGACACTTCGGCAGAGGTCATGGACACGACGCTGGGTGACCTGTTGCGGGAACTCGCCATCGAAGTGCCGGACCGCGTCGCCTTCGTGGAAGGCGTGCCCGACTCGAGCGCGCGTCGGCGCTGGACCTACCTGCAGTTGCTCGAGTCGGCGGAGGTCGTTGCACGGGCGCTGGTGCAGCGATTCCAACCGGGCGAACGGGTCGCAGTCTGGTCCGCCAACTCCGCCGAATGGGTGCTGCTGCAGCATGGTGCGGCGTTGGCCGGCCTGGTGCTCGTCACGGTGAATCCTGCCTACCTCGCGGCGGAGCTGGCGCACGTGCTTGGCACGGCCAAGGCAGCCGGGATTTTCCACACCGACCGCTATCGCGACACCGACATGACGGGCGTGATTCGCGCGATTCGCCCCGAGTTGCCGCAGCTGCGCGAAGTCATTTCCTTCTCCGATTGGAATGCCTTCATCGCTGACAGCGATCCAGCGATCGAACTGCCGCCTGTCGCTCCGGGCGACATGATCCAGATCCAGTTCACCTCCGGCACGACGGGCAAGCCCAAGGGCGCCTGCCTGCACCATCGCGGCGTCATCAACGCGGCGCGCTTCGCGGCGCAGCGTGCCGGCGTGGCCGAAGGTGCGCCCTGGGCGAGTGCCATGCCGCTTTTCCACGTGGGCGGATGCGCGGGCAGTGAGATCGGCGCATTCTCGCGTCGCGGCACTTTCGTGCTGCTGCCGAGCTTCGACGCGGGCGTGATGCTCGACCTGATCGAGAGCGAGCGGGTGCAGCATGTGCACGCGGTGCCAACGATGCTGCTCGCCATGCTGGAGCATCCAATGCTGGCGGACCGTGACCTCTCATCGCTGAAGACGGTGATGAGCGGCGGTTCCTCGGTGCCGGCGGCCCTGGTGCGGCGTGCCAGCGCCACCTTCGGATGCAATTTCACCATCACTTTCGGCCAGACCGAACTCAACGGCGTCATTTGCCAGACCCGCCCCGACGACGAGGCCGAACGGCAGGCGACCACGATCGGTCAACCCGCGCCGCAAATGGAAGTCAAGATCGTCGACCCGGAGACGGGCGCCGTGCTTCCGCTGGGCGAGCCGGGCGAGATCTGGGCGCGTGGCTACCAGACCATGCTCGGATATTTCAACGCGGCCCAGGCCTCGGAACAGGCGATCACGCCTGACGGATGGCTGAAGACCGGAGACCAGGCCACGATGGATGCCGCCGGATATTTGCGCATCACGGGGCGCCTCAAGGATTGCATCATCCGTGGTGGCGAAAACGTCTACCCGCGAGAGATAGAAGACGTGCTGACCACACATCCGAGCGTGCGCGAAGCCAGCGTCGTCGGTGTACCGGATCCGAGGTGGGGCGAGGTCGTTGCCGCAGTTGTCGTGCTGGATCCGCGCCTGCCGCCCCCGGACGCCGTCGAGTTGCACGTGCATTGCCGCAAATCGCTTGCGGCCTACAAGACGCCGGCGCAATGGTTCTATGTGGATGCGTTCCCGACGACGTCGTCCGGAAAGATCCAGAAGTTCGCCTTGCGCGAGAGCATCCGGCAGGGTGGCATCACGCCGCAGCCCTTCGTCAAGCCGGTGCGCGAGAGCGTGCGGGCCTGACCTGCAAACCCAAAGGAGACAAAAATGAAGAAGATGCTCACCGTCCTGGGTTTCGCATGCGCGCTGGTCGGCACCACCGGCGTTGCACATGCCCAGGCTTATCCGTCCGAAAAGATCGCGATCGTCGTGCCTTATTCGGCAGGCAATGGGCTCGACCTGCTGGCACGCGAGTTCGCCCAGCAGTTGGGCCAGCCGCTTGGGGTGCCTGTGTTCGTGGAGAACCGCGAAGGCGCAGCCGGCGCGATCGGCACGGCCTACATGGCGCGTGCGCCGGCCGATGGCTATTCGCTGTTGTTCACTGCCAATCCGCCTTTCGTGACGTCTCCGCAGGCCATGTCCAAGCCGCCTTATGACGCCCTGAAGAGCTTCGTGCCGATCGCCAGGGTCGGTGCCGTGCCCCTCGTGCTGATCACCTCGGGAAAGTCGCCGTTCACGAACTTCCAGCAGATGAAGGACTACGTGCGCAAGCATCCCGAACAGGCGAACTACGCCTCGGCTGGCGTCGGCTCTCCGGGCGAGGTCTATGGTGAGCTGCTGAACCAGGCCACCGGCCTCAAGCTCGAGGAGGTGCGCTACAAGGCCACCGGGCAGGCGCTGACGGATGTGATGTCCGGCAACGTGCTGGTCAGCCTGGTGTCGGTGACCGCGGCCTCGCAGCAGATCAAGGCGGGCTCGTTGCGCGCGCTCGCAGTGGGCTCCCGTGAACGCCTGCCGGAAATGCCCGATGTGCCAACCCTCGCCGAAAGCATTGGCCAGAAGGACTTCCAGGCCAGCGTCTGGTATGGCTTCTTCGCCCCGGCCGGACTGCCGAGAGATCGGCTCGACAAGCTGCAGGGCGAGATCTCGAAGGTGGCGACATCACAGCGCATGGCGGACTTCATGAGCCGCTCGGGCATGGTGCCGGAACTGCTCGATTCGAAGGCCTTTGCCGCGAGCCTCGTGCGCGACGTCGAGACCGCGAAGAAGCTGGTCGCGAGCGGAAATCTCAAGGAGCGTTGAGGGAGGCGGGCCGGACGCGACCGGCCAAGAAGACTTTCAGCTTGCAAGGGCGCCAAACTTCGGCGCCCTTTTTTCTTGCGCTGCAGCCACGCCTTCCCGGAAATCGGCCTGCTTGAGAAGCGTGCCGGTGAGCACCTTGGAGTCTTCGACCGAGCGGCCAGGGTCGAGGTGCATCTGCTCCGCATAGAGCTGTCGCTTGGCCGCCTTCACGGCGGCGGGCGACACGCTGCTCGCCATGTCCTTGGCGACTTGCAGGGCCGAAGCCGCGAAGTCCTCCGCAGGCAACACGCCGTTGAGAAAACCCATCGCCAGCATCTCCTCCGCGCGGAACACGCGGCCGCTCAGCAGCACGTCGGCCGCACGCGTGAGGCCGACGATGCGCGGCAGCACCCAGGAGAGCCCGTATTCCGCGGGCAGGCCAAGCCGGGGCGTCGAGGTCGTGAACTTGGCGCCTGCCGCGGCATAGCGCAAGTCGCAGAACGCCGTAAGCGCGACCGCGATGCCTGCGCACGCGCCATTGACCGCTGCAATCACGGGCTTGGACAAGCCCCAGTGCCACACCAGTTCGTGATCGAACTCATCCCGAACGCCATGGCCGGGCCTGGCCATTTCCTCGTTGCGGCTGCTCTCGACATAGTCCTTGTCGCTGGCCTTGTAATGGTCCAGCGCCTTGAAATCGGCGCCGACGCAGAACTGCTTGCCGGCGCCCGTGACCAGGATCACGCGCACCTCGGGGTTGTCTTCCATCGACTGCATCAACCAGCGGTATTCCGCATTCATGCGCGTGGTCCACGAGTTGCCGCGCTCAGGGCGGTTCAGGCGAACGATGCCGACGTGGTCCTCGACGGAGGCTTCGGTGACGTGGAGTTCCATGGTGTGCTCGAGGGTGGATGCGTGGGTCATTCGGCGAAGCGCTTGTCGCGGTTCTTGAAGGTGGAGGTGGTGCCTTCCTGTCGGCGCTCGCGCAGGAAGTTGAATTCGTCGCTTTCGAAGCGCAGGTTGGTGCCGAGCGTGTGGCCCACATAGCCACGGTAGAACTGCTGGCTCGCGCCGAGGCTGTCGAGTGCCATCTGATGCATCGCCTTGCCGGTGACCAGCGCGTCGCGTGCATGCTTGCTGATCTTCTGCGCCCATGCTTCCACGGTCGATTCGAGTTCTACCAGCGGCACAGCTCGATTGACGAGGCCCATGCGCTCGGCCTCCGGCCCGTCGAAGGTGTCGCCCAGCAGCAGGAGTTCGCGCGCCTTCTTGGCGCCGTACATGAGGATCTGGCTGTTGAGGTGCCAGGTGTTGCCGGCCAGGCCCAGGCGCTGCTCGGCATGGCTGAAGCATGCGTCCTCGGAAGCGATCGCCAGGTCGACCAGTTCGACGAGGTAGAGACCCGCGCCGGTGCAGTGCCCATGGACCTGTGCAATGACCGGCTTCAGCGAATTCTGGAACGCCATGTAGTTCGCCCCGAGCTTGCGGTCGCGCATCAGGCGCGAGCGCTGGCTGGGGCGACGTGGCTTGGCGCCGCTGCCATCGCCCTCCAGTCCGTACGAGCGGATCGCGTCGTTGTAGTCGTGGCCGGCGCAGAACGACGGCCCGTTGCCCTTCAGCACGATGACCTTGATGTCGTCATCGTCCTCCGCATCATGCAGCGCCTCGACCAGCACGTCGAGGTCGGCGAAGCGCATGGCGTTGTGCTTCTCGGGACGGTTGAGGATGAGGCGCGCGACGGGGCCTTCTTTTTCGACGATCAACGGGTCAGTCATTCAGTGCTCCGGGTAAGGGGTCGGGTGCCGGGTGCGGCTGCCTTCATGATACAACGATTGATATTTACGTCAATTGTATGTAGCATGAAATCCATGAACAAAACCTCTGACCCCATTGCCGATCATTCGGCTGTCAAACCCCTGCGCGGCATTCGAGTGGTCGAGCTTGCCCACTGGATGGCCGGTCCGCTGGCAGCCGGCCTGCTGTCGGACTGGGGCGCCGACGTCATCAAGGTGGAGCCGCCGGGCGGCGAGCCGATGCGCACCATCTTTGCTTCGATGGGTGCACGCAAGGGCACGCCCAACGGCGCGTTCATCGCGGCCAATCGCGGCAAGCGATCGATCGAGCTGGAGGTCAAGACGGAGCAGGGCCGTGCGGCGCTGGACCGGCTCCTCGAGAACGCCGATGTGCTGCTGACCAACCTCCGGCCTGACGCGCTACAGCGCCTGGGGCTTGGCAACAAGGAGGTGTGCGAACGCTACCCGCGCCTGGTGTATTGCGCACTCAGCGCCTATGGCTGGGGCGGCCCCGACCAGGATCGGCCCGGCTACGACATTGCTGCGTTCTATGGTCGCACCGGCATCGCGCACGAGATCACGACCGCCGGCACGCCACCCGCGGCATTGCTGCAGGGCATCGGCGATGCATTCACCGCCATGACGGCCGCATCGGGCGTGCTGGTCGCGCTGATGGACCGGCAGCAAACCGGCCGCGGCCGCTTCGTCGAGGCTTCACTGATGCGCACCGGCATGTGGGCGCTGGCAGGCGAGTTGGGGCAGCAGGCGCTCGGTGGCAACCCGCGCCCGCCCAAGCCGCGCGACGAGACCCGCACGCCGCTCTATAACTCTTACCGCACTTCGGACGATCACTGGTTCTTTCTCGTCGGCGTCGAGGCGAAGCGGCATGTCGGCCCGGTGCTGAGAGCCATCGACCGGGCCGACCTGGTGGAGGACGAGCGCTTCCGAGACGCACGCGGGATTGCGCAGAACAGCAGGGCATTGATTGCACTGCTGGACCAGGCTTTCAATGCGCAGCCGCTCGCGCACTGGGTTGAGAAGTTCGATGCGCACGATGTCTGGTGGGCGCCGATCCAGACGCCGGCGGAGGTGATGGATGACAGGCAGGCCGACGCGATCGGTGCCTGGGTGACGGTGGACGACGTCCGGTCGGTCGATGCGCCATTGCGCTTCGACGGTGTCAACCGCGGTGAGGTGCCGCCGCCACCAGAGTCCGGCCAGCACACACGTGTCGTGCTGGCGGAGCTTGGCTATGGAGAGCAGGAAATCGAAGCGCTTGCTGGCGCCCGCGAGGCCACGGCATGAGCACCGCCGAAGTGACCTCCACGACGCAGAACATGGACGCGCAGCGGCGCGGCGCGCAACCACAGCAACGGTGGGGTCGCAGCGTGGAGGCAGGTGTGGTCGCCGGCCACTCCAGCCGCGTTTACGCACAGCGGCCGCGTTCTCTGCCCGAGCTGCTGCATGACGCGCGACGCTGGGGTACGCGGGCTTTCCTCATCGAGGGCGAACGACGGCTCAGCTTTGTCGATTTCGAGGCGGCCGTTCATCGCGTCGCCGGCCACCTGCTGGCGCGCGGCATCCGGCAAGGCGACCGCGTGGCGCTGCTCGGCTACAACAGCGTGGAGTGGCTGGCGTCGTTCTGGGCCGTGCAATCGCTCGGAGGCGTGGCGGTCCTGGCCAACGCATGGTGGAGCGACGATGAAACCCGCGCGGCGCTCGCGCTCATCGAACCCGCCGCGGTGCTGACCGATCGCAGTGGCGCGCACGCGATCGACGAACGATTCCGCCCGATCGACATTCGCGCGCTGCGGGCAGTCGTCGATTCGAGCGAGCAGGTGGCCCAGCCTCCGACTCCGCAAGTCAGCGAAGACGACATCGCCATCATCATGTTCAGTTCCGGGACCACAGGCGCCGCCAAGGGGGTGATGATGTCGCACCGGGGCGTGGTGGCGAACATCCAGAACCTCCTCGTGCTGACTGGACGTCTGCCCAGCGAACTGCCAGTGGACAAGCCCGGCACGGTCAGCCTACTGTCGGTGCCGCTGTTCCACCTCGCCGGGATTCAGATCAGCTTCTCGACCTTGCTCTCCGGCGGGGCGCTGGTGTTCCTGGAAGGGCGTTTCGACCCTGGCAAGGTGCTGGGCCTGATCCAGCGCGAGAAGGTGCGCGTGTGGGGAAGCATCCCGACGATGGTCTCGCGCGTCGTCGACTTCGAAGACTTCGATTCCTTCGATACCTCCAGCCTGCGCTCGATCCCGATGGGGGGCGCCGCCATCTCTGCGGAGTTGCGCGCGAAGGTGCAGCGCGCCTTTCCGGCGACGAAGAAGAGCGTCGGCAGCCTCTATGGCCTGACCGAGGCAGGTGGCGTGCTCGCCGCGGGTTCGGCCGACGATGTCAGAGGGCGCCCCGGCTGCGTTGGCCGCGCCTTGCCCGTGGTGGAACTTCGCATCGACGCGCCCGACCCGGGCGGCGTCGGAGAAATCTTCGCGCGCACACCGACCGTGACGATGGGCTACTGGCGCGATGCCACGCCGATCGCGGATGCCGACGGTTGGGTGAAGACCGGTGACCTCGGGCGCATCGAGGGTGACTACCTCTACGTCGTGGGTCGGTCGAAGGACATCATCATTCGTGGCGGCGAGAACATCGCTTGCGCACACGTGGAGCATGCCTTGCTGACTCATCCATCGGTGCTGGAGGCTGCGGTCGTGCCGTTGGCGCATGCGGACTTGGGCGAGGAGGTCGGCGCCGTCGTGGTCTTGCGCGACGACATGCCGGTCACCGTTGAGCAACTGCGCGAACATGCGCTTGCCAACCTCGGCAAGTTCGAAGTGCCCTCGCGCTGGTGGCTGCACGACGGACCCTTGCCCACCAATGCCACGGGCAAGATCCTGAAGCGCGATCTGCCGAAACGCTGGGGCGGCGATTGATCTTCTAGTCGTGCTCGCGCGAGACACTGCGCCAGTGCGCATGGGCAGCGTCTCGCCACCTGGCGCGCAGCTCGTTGAGGCGATTGGCGGCGCGCGTGCCTTGCCAATCGGCGGGCAGCAAGGGCACGGGCAGGCCGGGGTCGATCGAGGGGAGACGCTGCAGTTCGTTCACCAGTTCGATGTGTGCGAAGAAGGTTGCCTCGTCGCTGCGAGGCCGAAGGCCGCCGAATCGTTTGACCAATTCGTCGTAGTGCGAGGAGATCGACTGCAGGTCCCAGGCCTGCGCGACCAGGGCGCGCTCGGACACGCCAAAGCCCAACGACTGCGCATTCAGCGCGATGGTGTGTCCCGTGAGGCCCATCTCCTCGACCATCTTGCGTGCGGCCTCCGCGCGATCCGCATGCGGGCAGATCCAGAGGCCTGGCGTCGGGTTGCCGAAGCCGAGCCAGCTCAGCGCGCGGTAGACACGCAGTCGATCCGCGCGACGCGTCTCCGGCAGCGAGATGTAGAGCACCACCCATTCGCCTTGCCAGGAATCGACGCTGCTGCGAATGCCACGCACGCGCCGCGACCCTTCGGTGATCAGTGCATCGGCGCTGGCGGTGAGGCGCCACGAGGCGCGGCGGCCCTCGCGGTCGTTCTCGATCCAGCCTGCGGCTGCGGCCCGGGCGATGGCCTGCCGGGCCGACTTCTCGGCGATGCCGATACCGTGGAACGCATAGAGCAGGGTCGAGGTCCAAGTCGACTCGTGGGTCGGATGAACGAATTCGCCGAGCAGGGTCAGCAGCACCGAGCGTGCACTGCCCGGGCTCACGCGAGTCGGCGCATTCGAAGCGGTCTCCTGCTTTATGCGTGGCATGGTCCGGTCGTTAACATCGACATGAAAATCATGGGTTGACAGCGCAATTGCATGGAAGGTCGGGATGAAAGAGAAGCAACCAGCCGTGGTCAAGTCGGCAATGCGATTCACACCGGTGGTGGGGACACGTCCGGCCGAGGAGATTCAGGCACAGATCCGGAACCTGCTCTCGACCCACCAGTTGAAGGCGGGTGATCGCCTGCCCTCCGAGCGCGAGCTCGCGGAGCAGTTTAGCGTCAGCCGCAACTCGGTACGACAGGGCTTGCACTCGCTGGTCGACAGCGGCTTGCTCGAGATGAAGAAGGGTGCAGCCGGCGGTGCCTTCATCCGTGATGGCGGCGGCGACGCGGTGCTGGCGGGCATCTCCGACCTGTATTCGCTGGGCACGATCCAGCCCGAACACCTGACCGAGGTGCGCATCCTGATCGGCGTGGAAGTGGTGCAGCTCGCATGCAAGCGCTGTACCGTTGAGGAGATCGATGCGCTGGAAGAAAACGTCAAGCTCGCCGAGCAGGCTGCGCGTGACAACGATTTTTCGCGGCGCACGGCGATCAATCTCGAATTCCATCGCATGCTGGCCCGCATGACCCGCAATCCCCTGCTCGTCACGCTGACAGAGGCGGTCACCGCGATCACCCAGCGCTTTGTCGATGAAGTCGGTCCCACGTCGAATCGGTCCGTGATGCCCTTGCGCCGCCAGTTGCTTGGCCACCTCCGGTCGCGCGACTCCGAGGCTGCCGGCGAGCGGATGCGCGGCCACCTGCTGCGCCTGCGGACCATCTACCTGCGCCAGGTCGCGGAGAAGCGCTCGCACGAGTAGCTCAGTCGTGCATCAACTTCTCCATCAGTTCCCGAACGATCGATAGCGCCGGCGCCTCGGAGCGGCGTGACAGGGTCACGAGGCCGAAGCGTGCCATGGTGGACAGGGGCGGCTTGAGCGGCAGTTCGATCAGGTCGGGCGCTGCCGCGCGGATGGCCAGCAGCAGGGCGTCGCTGTTTCGCGCCACCTCCACCAGGCTGGGAATTTCCTCGCAACGCACGGTGACGCACTCTTGCGGATGCGCGGCGTTGCCGTAGCGCTCGACCATGGCACGCGCCGCCTCGTCGCTCAGGGGCGTCGAGGCGATCGGATACTGCCGCAGCACCGCGAACCGCAGCGCGCCCTTCCAGCGCGTCAATGGATGGCCTGGCCGGCACATCACCGCGCCACGCATCTCGACCAGGGTCGAGATCCGGAGGTCCGGTCCCGGCGACAGCGAGCGCACGTCGACCACCAGCGCATCGAGCTTGCGTTCGCGCAGTGCATGGACGAGCGACGAGGTGTCGCCGCGTGCCACATCGATGTGGATGGTGGGATGCCGTGTGGTCATCTCCATCAGCAGCGGTGTCATCAGGATGGCGCCCGGTCCCGAGCCCATGCCGATGCGCACGGTGCCGCTGCGGCCCTCGCTCATGTTGCGCCCGCTGGCGGCGAGTTCGTCGGCGTCGAACACCAGGTACTTCGCCCGCGCCACGATCTCGCGCCCGAAAGGCGTCACCTCGCTGCGCTTGCCGACGCGGTCGAACAGGGGCTGGCCGAGTTCGTCCTCCAGCGTGCGGATGCTGCGGCTGAAAGCAGGCTGCGTCAGGAAGACCGCTTCCGCGGCACGAGTGAACGAACCGGTTTCTGCCAGGGCGAGAAGATGCCTGAGTTGGACGAGTGTCATGCGCGCGCCTCCTGGATCCATGCGGTGAAGGCATCGTACCCCCAGAAACAATGCATTGGACTGGATGCTTCCGGATTCCTAGAGTTGCGGCATGCCCGAGGTCTTTCGCTTCGGGCCCACCCACACCCGAAGGAAACACCATGTACGACAGTCAAGCAGCAGGGGCCTATCTGGCCAGCGCGATGGAAATGCAGATCGGCGAGTTCATCCGCTTGCGCCGCGACATCCACAGCCAGCCCGAACTCGCGTTCGAGGAGCACCGCACGGCGGCGCTGGTGGCGGCCAAGCTCGAGGGTTGGGGCTATCGCGTCGAGCGCAACATCGGCGGCACGGGTGTGGTCGGGCAACTCGTGCGCGGCAACGGGTCGAAGCGCCTCGGCCTGCGTGCGGACATGGACGCCCTGCCGATCATCGAAGCCAGCGGTACCGAATGGACCAGCCAGCGCCCCGGCGTGATGCATGCCTGCGGCCACGACGGTCACACCGCGATGCTGCTGGCGGCGGCGCGCGACCTGGCGCAGAACGACACCTTCGAGGGCACCCTGAACCTGATCTTCCAGCCGGCGGAGGAGGGCGGTGGCGGCGCCCTGCGCATGATCGAGGACGGCCTGTTCGAGCGCTATCCCTGCGACGCGGTCTTCGCGATGCACAACATGCCCGGCATCGCGCAGGGGCACCTGGTGTTCCGTGAAGGCCCCGGCGCGGCTTCGAGCGACTACGCGACGATCACCTTGCATGGTGTTGGCGGCCATGGCGCGATGCCGCACAAGGCCATCGACCCGGTGGTCGCGGCATCGAGCATCGTCATGGCCTTGCAGACCGTGGTGTCGCGCAATGTCGACCCGCTGCAGATGGCGGTGGTTACCGTGGGTGCGTTGCATGCCGGCGTGGCCAACAACGTGATTCCGGCCAGTGCCACGATGGAACTGAGCGTGCGTGCGCTGGACCGCGAGGTGCGCAGCATGCTGGAGCGCCGCATCAAGGCGATCGTGCGGGCGCAAGCCGAGAGTTATGGCCTGACGGCGGACATCGCCTGGCGCACCGGCTATTGCGTGCTGGTCAATACACCGGCCGAGACCGCGTTCGCGCGCGCCGTCGGCGTCGAATTGGTGGGCGAGGCAGCCGTCACGCCGCAGGGCCCCGCGTTGACGGGCAGCGAAGACTTCGCCTTCATGCTCGAACGGGTGCCGGGCAGCTACCTCCTCATCGGCAACGGCGACGGCGACGGCGACAGCGCCGGTGCCTGCATGGTCCACAACCCCGGCTACGACTTCAACGACGAGAACATCGCGGTTGGCGCGGCGTACTGGTCGCTGCTCGTCGCGCGCTTCCTGTGCGCGTGAGCGTTGCATCACAGCTTGCCATCCATCCTTTCGCGAAAGCCCACGACCATGAACGCCACTGCCATGCCGATCAACCTTGCGCGGACGGCCTCCGCGACCCGGTCGCCTGTTGAGTCCGCGGACCCACCCGCCGCGTCGAGCGCCATCCCGAAGCGGATCGTTGCCGCCACCGTGGCCGGCAACGCGCTGGAGTTCTACGACTTCGTCACCTACGCATTCTTCGCGGTCTACATCGGCAAGACCTTCTTCCCGGCCTCGACGCCGCTCGGGAGCCTGCTGCTGTCGGTGGCCGTGTTCGGCGTCGGCTTTGTCTCGCGCCCGCTGGGCGGCGTGCTGATCGGCGCGTATGCCGACAGGGCAGGGCGCAAGCCGGCCATGCTGTTGACCATCGGGTTGATCACGGTGGGAACGCTCGGCATGACGCTGACGCCTTCCTACGCGGCCATCGGCATGGCCGCGCCCGTCATCGTCGTGTTGTGCCGGCTGGTCCAGGGCCTGGCGCTCGGCGGTGAAGTCGGCCCGTCGAGCGCGTTCCTCATCGAGTCGGCGCCGGCCCACCAGCGCGGTCTCTATGCGAGTTGGCAATCGGCCAGCCAGGGCATCGCGACCTTGGTCGCGGGTGTGTTCGGCGTCGCGATGATCGCCTTGCTGACGCCCGAGGAGCTGCAAAGCTGGGGCTGGCGCGTGCCGTTCGCGGTCGGCCTGCTGCTGGTGCCGATCGCCTTCTACCTGCGGCGCGAGATGCCCGAAACCCTGCACCGCGAAGCCGCTCCTGCCACCAGCGTCGGCATGCGCGGCCTCTGGCACCACCGCAGGATCATCGTGCTGGCTGTGCTGGTGATCCTCGGCGGGACGGTGTCGAACTATGTGGGCAACTACATGACGACCTATGCCATCACGACGCTCAAGTTCCCGCCGTTGATCGCAATGGGCGCCACGGTGATGGTGGGCCTCGCCACGCTGGTGTTCGCGTTGCTGGGTGGCTGGCTGTGCGATCGCTACGGCCGCAAGCCCGTGATGCTGTGGCCCCGCATTGCGACGGCGGTTCTCACGCTGCCGGCGTTCATGCTGCTGATTGCATTCCCGAGCGTGCCGTTGCTGCTGTCGGTGACGACGGTGCTTGCGGCACTGACGGCCTTGAGCGGCGGCGCATCGCTCGTCGCGATCCCTGAACTGCTGCCGCGCGGCATTCGTGCGACCGGCCTGTCCATCGCCTATGCGGTGGGCGTGTCCCTGTTCGGCGGCACCACCCAGTTCGTCGTGACCTGGTTGATCGGCGTGACAGGCAACCCGGCTGCGCCGGCCTGGTATGTCGCGGGCACGAGTGTCATCACGGCGCTGGCGATGCTCGCCTTGCCGGAGAGCCGCAAGCGTGCGCTGGAAAACTGACACAGCGAGACGACAGCTGCACGCATCGCCTTGACGCCATCGAACAAAGACCGGAGAATTCGCAAGCACCTTAATGGGTGACCCAATAAGATCGAATCCTCCGTCGGCATGACGGATTCCAGAACTGGAGACACACATGCAGCCAGCTGTGATGAGAAATACGACCGGCGTGGTCGATTCCGCAACCTCGGAAGCGATCTATCGCAAGGTCAGCTTGCGCTTGATTCCGTTCTTCTGCCTCTGCTACTTCGCGGCGTACCTGGACCGGATCAACGTCGGCATCGCCAAGCTGCAGATGCTCGACCAGCTCAAGTTCAGCGATACGGTGTACGGCCTGGGCGCGGGTCTCTTCTTCATCGGCTACATCCTGCTGGAGGTGCCGAGCAACATCATCCTGAGCCGCGTCGGCGCCCGGATCTGGCTGGGCCGCATCATGGTCACCTGGGGGCTGCTGTCGGCCGCCACGATGCTGGTGCAGACCCCGACGCAGTTCTATCTCGTGCGCTTCCTGCTCGGTGCGGCGGAGGCCGGCTTTCTCCCCGGCATCCTCTACTACCTCACGCTGTGGTACCCGGCCAGGCGACGGGGCCGCATCTTCGGCCTGTTCCTCGTCGGCCTGCCGCTGGCCAGCGTGCTGGGCGGGCCGCTGTCCGGTTGGATCATGACCGCCTTCCACGGTGTGAATGGCTGGGCAGGGTGGCAGTGGCTGTTCCTGCTGGAAGCCATTCCCTCGGTGGTGCTCGGCGTTGCGCTGTTCATGGTCCTGCCCAACAACATTCGCTCGGCCCGGTGGCTGAATGACAGCGAAAGGAATCACCTTGAAGCGGAACTGAAGAAGCATGCCGAGCCCGAGCAGAAGCACGACGCGATGCAGGCATTCAGGGATCCGAAGATCTGGCTGCTCGGGTTCATCGACATGACGATCGCCGTCGCGACCTACATCGTGAGCTTCTGGTTGCCTTCCATGCTGAAGGAGGCCGGTGCGGGCAGTGCCTTCACGATCGGTTGGATGACCGCCATTCCGAGCGTTGCGGCCATCGTGCTGATGCTGGTGGTCTCCGCAAGCTCTGATCGCAGGAAGGAGCGCTGGGGTCACCTGACCGTGACCCTCGTGATCACCGGCATCGCGTTGATCGCAACAGCGCAGAGCACCCACAGCCTCGTGCTTTCACTGGTGCTGCTCACTGTTGCCAACGCATTCGCCTTTGCATCGTTCCCGGTGTTCTGGTGCCTGCCCAGCCTGTTCCTCTCGGGCACCGCCGCTGCCGCGGGCATCGCGCTGATCAATTCGATTGCCAATCTCGGCGGGTTTGCCGCCACCTTCGTGGTCGGGTGGATCAAGGATGCCACCGGCTCGCAGGCCACGGGCTTGATGCTGTTCGGCGGCCTGTTGCTTGTCTCGGCCATCGCGACCTTCCTGTTGCGCGGTGTAGAGCAGCGCGCCAGGGCCATCCAGCCGCTGCCTTCCGTACAGCCCGGTTGAAATGCAACGAGACGAAACCCCATGACCATCTGGCAACACAATCGCGCGCTGGAGGCGGGTTCGGACTTCCTCAAGGGCGGACCGAAGCAGCTCTACATCAATGGCGAGTACAGCGCCGCCGCATCCGGCAAGACCTATTGGGTCAACAACCCGACCACGGGCCAGCCGCTCGCGGAAATCGCCGATGGCAACGTCCTGGATGTCGATCGTGCCGTCGCTGCAGCACAGGCGGCGTTCGAGGGCGACTGGGCGCGGGTCAAGCCGCAGGGGCGGCAACAACTGTTGCTCAGGATCGCGGACCTGGTCGAGCGCCACTATGACGAACTCGCCGCGCTCGACACGCTCAACATGGGCGCGCCGCTGACGCGCACCCGTGCGATGCGCAGCCGTGCCCTCTCGTTGTTGCGCTTCTATGCGGGCCTGGCGACGATGCCGCACGGGGCCACCATTCCCAACTCCGTTCCCGGCAACGTGCTCTCGTACACCGTGAAGGAGCCGGTAGGCGTGGTGGGCGCCATCACGCCGTGGAACGGCCCGCTCACGCTGGGCATCTGGAAGATCGCGCCGGCACTGGCGGCCGGTTGCACAGTGGTGCTGAAGCCGTCGGAACAGACGCCGTTGTCCTCGTTGCGGCTGGCGGAGCTCTGCACCGAGGCCGGCCTGCCACCCGGCGTGCTCAACGTCATCACAGGGCAGGGCGTCGTGGGTGCCGCCTTGAGTGCACACAGGGGCGTCAACAAGATCACCTTCACGGGATCGACCGACGTGGGTCAACGCATCATCGCGGCGTCCGCGGGCAACGTGAAGCGGCTCTCGCTGGAGCTGGGCGGCAAGTCGCCCAACATCGTTTTCGCGGACGCCGATCTCGACCTGGCCGTACCGGCGGCCGCGATGGCAGTCTTCGCCAACTCCGGGCAGGTCTGCAGCGCCGGCACGCGGCTGTTCGTGCAACGGCAGGTCTACGACGAGTTTGTCGAACGGGTCGCCGCCTTCGGAAGTCAACTGGTGGTGGGAGACCCGGCCGATCCGGAGACGAACCTCGGTCCCCTGGTTTCGGAACGGCACCTTTCGAAAGTGGTCAGCTACCTCGACATCGGCCATGCCGAGGGTGCACGCGCACTGTGCGGCGGCGAGCGCTGCACCTCCGAGCCTTTCGACTCTGGCTACTTCGTGCGGCCCACGGTCTTTGCAGACGTCACTGACGAGATGCGTATCGCCAGGGAAGAGATCTTCGGCCCGGTGATCTCCGCGCTTCCATTCGACGACATCGACGAGGTCTTGCGGCGCGCCAACGATTCCGATCTCGGCCTGGGCAGCGGTGTCTGGACGAAGAGCCTGAAGACCGCGCACAAGATGTCGCAGGGCCTGCGCGCCGGTTCGGTCTGGGTCAACTGCTACCAGGCGATGGACGCTGCCGTTCCCTTCGGCGGCTACAAGATGAGCGGGTACGGGCGCGAGTCCGGCCTGGAGCACATCGAGGAGTTCCTCGAGACCAAGGCCATCTGGCTGAACATCGACTAGGCGGGCCATGCACTCCGATTACGACTACGTCATCGTGGGCGGCGGCTCGGCCGGCTGCGTGCTCGCGGCGAGGCTTTCTCAATCGCCTGGCGTTCGCGTGCTGCTGTGTGAGGCGGGACAGGATCTGCCGCTTGACAATATCCCGCCGTCGATCCTCGACAGCTATCCCGGCACGGCCTATCTCAACCCCAACTTCATGTGGGCGGGACTGCGAGCGCGGCCCACCGCGGACAGGCCGGCGGGCAAGTACGACCAGGCCAGGATTCTCGGCGGCGGCTCTTCGATCAATGGCCAGTTCTTCAACCGCGGCGCGCCTGCGGACTATGACGAATGGGAACGCCGTGGCGCCGCGGGCTGGCGCTGGGACACCGTGCTGCCGTATTTCCGCAAGACGGAGACGGACCTCGACTTCGATGGCGACCTGCATGGCAAGGCGGGCCCGATCCAGGTGCGGCGCATCTTTCCCGAGCAGTGGCCGGGGCATGCGAAAGCGGTCGCCAAGGCGTTCGAATCCCAGGGCTTCAAGTACCTCGAGGACCAGAACGGCGCTTTCACGGACGGCTACTTTCCGATCGCACTCTCCAACAAGGACGAGAAGCGGGTGTCGGTGGCGACCGCCTACCTCACTGCGGAGGTGCGCGGCCGCAGGAACCTCACGATCGCCACAGAGACCACGGTGACCCGGCTGATGTTCGATGGCACGACATGCACAGGCGTCGAATTGCACACGCGCGGCCAGATCGAGTCGGTGCGCGCCAGGGAGGTCATTCTGTCCGCCGGCGCCATTCATTCGCCTGCCATCATGTTGCGCTCCGGTATTGGCCCGGGCGACGAACTGGCCGGGATGGGCGTGCCGGTGGTCAAGGCGCTCCGGGGCGTGGGCAAGAACCTGATGGAGCATCCTTCCATCGCGCTGGCGTCGTACATCAAGCGAGCGCACCGGATCAGCGGCCCGACCCGTCATCACATCCGGGTCGGCTGCCGGTACTCGTCCGGCATCGGCGGCGGGCCTTCGGGCGACATGCTCATGCTCGGCGTGACCAAGACATCGTGGCATGCGGTGGGTGAGCGCATCGGGACGCTTCTGACCTACATCAACAATCCGTTCTCCGCCTCCGGCGAAGTCACGCTGGACTCGCCCGACTGGCGGCAATTTCCCAGCGTGTCACTCGGCATGCTCTCGGACGAGAGGGACGTCGAGCGCTTGACCGATGGCTTCGTGCGCATGGCCGCACTGCTGGCATCGAGTGCGCTCAGTGCCATCACCGAGCATCCGTTCCTCGCCTCCTACGGTGAGAAGGTGCGCCAGATCGGCATGCTCAGCAAGCGCAACAAGGTGCTGACCGATGTCCTGGCCGCATGCCTGGATGGCCCCGCGCCATTGCGCAAGTTCCTGTTCGAGAAGGTGATTCGCGATGCGCCACCGCTGGGCGATCTGTTGCAGGACCCCGCGCTCCTGCGCGGCCACATTCGCAAGTCGAGCGCCGGTGTCTGGCATGTGTCCTGCACATGCCGTATGGGCGCTGCAAACGATCCTGGCGCCGTGACCGACGCGGAAGGACGCGTTCATGGCGTCCAGCAGCTGCGCGTGGTCGATGCATCGATCTTTCCGGTGATTCCTGGCGCCAACACGAATGCCCCCACGATCATGGTGGCCGAGAAGATCGCGGCCGGGATGCTGGGTGAACTGGTCAACGCGAAGATCCGCAAGCCGGCGCTCGCCATGGCGGCGAATTCAGCGATGGCCGCGCATTCCTGACGATGCACGCATGATGGCGGGCATGAGTGGCATCCTTGAGGTGCCGCCTTGCCCGCAGAGGTCTGCTGATGGAGTGTCTCGACATTTGATGGTCACGCTGCCGCGTCGTTCGGCGCCTGCAGGATCGCGAACGTGCCGTTGGCCGTCGCCACGATCCGCTCGCCTGCCCAGATGCGGCACTCGACATTCGCCAGTGATCGGCCGCGATGCACGACTTGGCTTTCGCTGCGCAGCAACCCACCCGAGCCTGGCCGAAGGTAGTTCATCTTGGTCTCGACAGTGACTGCGCGCTCTCCTCGTGCCAACACTGACATGAGGGCCTGCCCCATGCAGGTATCCGACAGTGAAAAGGTCACGCCACCGTGCGCCACGCCGTTGGAGTTGAGATGTTCAGGGCGCAGCGGCACCGTACAGGACGATCGGCCCTCGCCTGCAGACTGCAGTTGCATGCCGAGGTGCGTGGAAAACGGGATCTGTTCGATGTGGACGGCCATGGATCAATTCCGTTGCTTCACCGGCATCCGCTGCTCAGGTCTCATTGACAATTGGCCTCGCTGCCGCGATCGGCGAGTCTCGTGAGGTGTTGGCGTGCGCGGTGCTTCCACCCGGGAAGCTGAGAGCCTCGGAAAGCGGCAGGACCTCGTGTGAATCCGCGTCAAGGCCGAGCGGCAGATACCAGGAGCGCTCGAAGGAGATGCGCGTCTTGCTTGCGCGCAGAACGCAGGTTTCGATGTTCCTGCGCGTTGACGCGGACATTTGCGGCGCAGCTCGCACTGCTTCCGCGACGGCCGCGGCCAGACCCTCCGTGGCGTTGCGCAGCGTCGGCGGTGATGCGTTGCCTTCTGCCAAGACTCTCTCGCCGTGTTCCAGGGCGGTGCCGGGCGCCACGGACCGAGCCATGATGGAAGCGGGGATGACAGCCATCACCTGCCTGGCCAGGTCCATGTGATGGCGCAATTCGAACAGATCCCGTTCATGCAAGTGATCCAGGCGTTGAAGCACGAACTCGAGATATTCGACCGTGAGCCGCAACTGGTCGCGCGCCTGGGCGTGCTTCGGGTCCACCACGGGTGCGACGACATCAGTGAGCGCCCGTACCGCAGCGCGCAAGCCGACATGGGTGTGATCCATCAGAGGTCTCCTTCAAGCAGTTCACAAAGCTCGTGGGCGCCGATTGGCGCGATGGCCTTCAGGCGTGCCAGCAAGATGTCCTGGTGGGACTTGCCGAGTTTGGCGACCCGATACATGGTGGCCATGGTGGTCGTGACCACCTGGAAGCAGTTGAGCACCCGGTACCAGCGCAGCCGCTGCGGGTCCACGGTGAGACCGGACGCCTTTTCGTAGCGTTCGTAAAACTCCTCCAGTGGAATCAGGCCACAGACCAGGTAGGTCTTGCCGTCTTCGGCGAGGTGCCCCTTCTCGCGCTGGGTCATCCAGGCAAGGTCCCGGTGGCGATCTCCAAGATGGCCACGCTCCCAGTCCAGCCATGCCGTGATGTTGCCGGAGGCCTCGTCGAACAGGAAGTTGCCACTTCGAAAGTCGCCATGCACGATGCTTGCGCGATCGAGCACCGGCAGGTTGCGTTCGAGCCAGTTGGCGGCGACGTCCATCAGGGGGTAGTCTTCGCCTCGGTCTTCCTCCCAGACGCGCCGCGCGCGGTTCAACTGCCAACGGGCGGCCTCCTGTGAGCCGACCGAAGGGAGCTCCATGCTTTCGAAATGCATGCTGTCGATGTCGGCCGTGTGGATGATCGCCAGGTCGCGCAGGAACTGCGGCGCGAGAAGTTGGCGCAGGCGCGGCCCGAAGTTGGTGCCCAGGCCCACGACCTGGCCGGCGCTTCCCGACCGGGGCTTTGCCACGCCGTGGACGAATGTATAGATGATGGCGGGCTCCGGAAACCAGCGCGCCTCCCGATCGATCCAAAGTATGGTCGGAACGGGCAGCAGGTCTTGAAAGGCGTCCAGCAACTCCGCTTCCCGCACACGACTGGTGGTGTTGGAAGCTTCGGAGGGATCCATCCGGATGACGAGATGGTCGCTGCACGCACCTCGTCCCGGGGCGTCCCAATCCAGTACGAACGCGACCTGCACTTTCGAAGCGCCGCCTGTCAGCCATTTCGGCTCGCGCACGGTGAAGTCACCCGTGATGTTGGCTGAAAGCATTGCGTGAAGCCATCGCGTCATCTGCTCCAGGCTGACTTGCCGGTACGGGGGACCGCTGCGTCGCTGCATCTTGCGGGTCAACAAGATGTCGGTCTCAGGCTCCGTGGGGAAGCGCCTGCGCAGGTCAGCGATGAAGGCTGGCGAGGGGGCGTCACGGTTGTCGAAGGCGCAGGCGCGCTCCGCGTCATACTCGAGTGTGCTCATGCGTGGTCTCCTGCCAGCCGTTCGGCGAGGTACGACAAGCCGAACAGCTTGCCGTGACCGCCATGGCCAATGTGGTTGAGGTATTGATAGCGCATCAATGACACGAATGCCGCGATCGATGGATTGACTGAACCCATGGGCCGCGTGCCGATCGTCGAACCGAAGAACTCATGCTTGCGACCTCGGGTGTCCGTGACAACAATGCGGTCGCTGATCGCGAGCATGTCGACTGTCGTGGCTTCGACTTGCGCCGCCACGATGGGCGTCACGACGCCGTGCTCGACGAGGAATCCGGAATTGAGTCGCTCGTAGCGCACGTGGCCGGAAGCAGTCACGTCGAGGGTCATGGTCAGCCACATGGCCATGGCGTCGCCACAGTTCACGGAAATGTAGGAAGTGGCCCGGTTCGGGGTCTCGTTGCGCGGACCCCAACTGCGGTCCATGCCTTCATGGCAGTCGACTTGATACTCGACCCCGCGCAGCGTGAGCGTGCCGCGAATCCGGCCTTTCAGGTCGAAGTGGCCATGCGACCAGGCATCACCGATGCGTGAGTCCGTGGCATGTGCGGCCAACTGTTCGACCATCGGATTCTCCCGCGGGTCGGTCGGGTCATAGGGATGATGCAGCCCTTGCAGATGCAAGTCGAAGCAGCAGTTACCGAGCTTGTGCTGATAGCGGAAGCGCCAGTCCGTCAGCGACTCGGCATGCACAGACAATCCGTTCTCCAGCGTGAAACTGGCGTAGGACGCGGGGCACGGCAGATGGATCTGCGGATCGCAGAAATCCACTTCGTACGGCCGGCGACGTACGCCTCGCGCGACCACGACCGAGGACATTGCCACGCCCAGGTTGGGCCGTGCCAGCACGTAGCAAGTGCCGTGCAGCGCTGCCTCGGGGACGTTGAATGCGAGATAGGTGGTTTCGGTCCAGATTCTGTCGGCGGGGTCGCGCGGATGGAACTCGGTGTCGGAGGCTTGAATC
This sequence comes from Variovorax rhizosphaerae, assembly GCF_037889975.1. Lineage (NCBI taxonomy): Bacteria > Pseudomonadati > Pseudomonadota > Betaproteobacteria > Burkholderiales > Comamonadaceae > Variovorax > Variovorax rhizosphaerae. The sequence goes on from NZ_JBBKZT010000020.1 coordinate 107,225, forward strand.
ATTGTGTGGCCGTGATGAAAACCTGCTGTGGATCAGGGAGTGGTCTTGCTCTGCTCCACGAGCGAGAGCATCCTGCGGGCGGCCTCGGCGTCCTGGCGCAAGGAGGCTGCGAACTGTGTCGGCGATTGAAGGTCGGGGATGATGCCCAGGGTCTGCATGCTCTTTCTGGCTTCTTCCGTGTCGAAGACCGTGGCTACAGCCGAATGGAGAAGGGCAATCTTTTCAGGTGCGACGCCGGCCGGCACGAGGAACCCGTACCACACGCTCGCTTCCAGGGGTGACCCCAAGACTTCGGACAAGGTGGGTGCGTCGGGGAAGCGCGCCAGCCGCTCTCTGGAGCCAACCGCCAAGACACGGAGGCGTCCGTTCTGAATCAGCTGGTCGGCGGCCGGAAGCGACACGATGCTTGTCAGGACTTGCCCGCCGATCAGGTCCGTGAGCGCCTGGGTGGATGACTTGTACGGCACTTCCCTGAGCTGGAGGCCGGTCGTGGCCTTCACCGTTTCCATGAACAGCTGTCCTGGCGAGCCATTCCCGGTGGATGAGTAGGTCGCCTTGTCGGGATGGGCCTTGGCGTAGTCGCGCAACTGCGCAAAGCCCTTTACCGGCGAATCCGCTGCAATGATCATGACCAGTGGAACACTGCCGATCCGTGCCACGGGCGCAAAGGCCTTCAGCACGTCGTAGGGTGGCGGCTGCAGGCTCAGCGGCGCGACCATAAAAGGCGGGTTTGCATTGGCCAGAAGCGTGTAGCCGTCCGCCGGAGAGCGTGCGGCCGCCTGGGTGCCAATCAGGCCGGTCGCTCCTTCCCGGTTCTCAACCACCACCGGGTTCTTCAGCTTTCCTTCCATGCCATGCGCGAAGCTGCGCGCCAGCAGATCGACGCCGCTGCCGGCGCTGTATGGCACAAGCATGCGCACGCCGCGCGAGGGATAGACCTCGGTCTGGCAATACGCCTGCACGGACACCAGGGCGCTTGCAAGCGCGACGAGGATCGTTCTCATCAGGACGGACATCGCAGTCTCCTTTGATTCGCCGTGGTTCATTGATCTGCAGCAGCCAGCTGTCAGAGCAAGGCTTCACGTCATTAATGGGTCACCCAATGAATGTTGCGCTCAAAGGCTGACAGAGTCAAGGAGAAAGTGACGCATGCCAGTATGGGCAACGGGCATTCGAAATCCGGGGGGCGCGATACGACGGGCCCGCGTTGATCGCCTACTTCATGCGGTTCAGCGGCTGCCAGCCATGGAACTGCGGAAAGTGCTTCTGGACGAGTGGCCCGTTGAAGTCCCACGACATGCACTTGCCGAGGTGGTAGGGCGGCCGATCGACTTCGCCAACCGGTTCACCCGCTTGCCTGCGCAGCAACTCGTGGTGGGTGGGGATGGTCTGGAAGGCGGCCGTCGCCATGTTGAACATCAGTTCGCGCAAATGGGTGCAGCCCTTGATGCCGCCCAAGTGCTTCTCCAGCGTGGCGCGCCAGCCCGGTCCCATCGTGCAACCCACGAGTTGCTGCATGGGATGGGTTGCCAGCGCGCACTCCGTTTGGGGCTTGCCATTCATCGTCGCAGCGATCTCGCGGATGGTCAGCGTTTCATCCAGCGTCGCGCGGATCGCCATGTTGTGGATGAGCGTTTCCGGGGGGAGGGTGCCCAGGCCGGGCGACGTGAAGGGGTAGGCCTTGGCATCCGTCAGCTCGGCCTCGATGTCCCACAGCCCGTCATGTCGGTGATAGCCCCGGAACGTGATCCTTCGCGTGTGAAGTGGCGTGCGTTCGACGGGTGCGGGCAGTGACATTCGGGGCTCCGATTCAGTAGGGACGTGGTTCGATCGATGCAGTTCAACCTTGGCCGCTTCCCGCTTCGGTCATTTCCTCGCGAATGATCTCGATCGCGCATTCAGGACAGTTGTCCGCCGCGAGTTCCGCGAGGCTTTCCAGCGCGACCGGTATGGCCGCCAGTCGCGCACTGGCGTAGCCGGATGCATCGAGCTGGAACAACTGGGGCGCGATCCGGGTGCAGTTGTTGTGGCCCTGGCAAAGCTCGGTGGAGACGTGCAGTTTCATGGTGGGGCTTTCGTGTGATGGTCAGTAGGTCTCGACGTGATAGCGGCCCGCGCTGCGCATGCGGTCGCGAATGCGAAGCCAGTCGAGACCGGCGGTAGCACAAACTTCGGCCAGGGCTTCCTCGACGCCTTGCTCCATTCCCTTCAAGCCGCAGACGTAGAAGTGCGTCAGGTCGTCGCACAAGAGAGCAGAGAGAACGGCCGCCGATGCGCGGATTCGGTGCTGGACGTGGGTCTTCGGGCCATCGGCCAGCCGCGAGTAGCAGAGGTCGCGAAGCACCGTGGCGGCGGGCAGTTCTTCCAGGTAGCTGGCGTAAGGCATTGCCTGCGGCGTTTGCGCGCCGTAGAACAGCAGGAGCTTGCCCGACGACGATTCGGCCGCCATCTGTCGGCGCCGTTCGATGAAGCCGCGGAAGGGGGCCACGCCGGTGCCGGAGCAGACCATGAGGATGTGGGCCGCCGGATCGTTGGGCATGAGGAAGGTGGCGCCGAAGGGGCCGGTCACCTCGATGCTCGCGCCAACAGGCAGGTCGCACAGATGGTTGGAGCACAAGCCACCCGGCACACGCTTCACCGTCAGGGCCACGGTGTTCGGCTCGCCTGCTTCGCCGCTGCGGGGACTCGCGATGGAGTACTGCCGTACCGCATGGCGCTTGCCGTGGTCGTCGGTGCCCGGCATGACGATACCGAGGCTCTGGCCTTCCAGCACCGGGAACACGCCATCGGCAAAGCGCAGCACGATGTGGCGGACGTCGGTGTCGGATGCCGCTGCCGTCAACTGGACATTGGCCACGACGGTCGCCGTGGCCGGCTGGTTGCGCTTGAACGCATTCACCACGGGCCGGCTCGCAGAGGCCGGCGCGGCGGCCTTGACCATGAGGGCCTCTGTCGCTTCGCTTGCGGCGACCACCGGCGGCTCGATCGGCGAGGGGACCAGGCGCGCCGCATTCGTCGCGTCGATTGCAAGCCCGGCCTGCTGCGCCGGCAACTGCGCCCAGCTGAACTGTTCATCTACGCTGTACGCCGAGCTGACATCGTGCCAATTGGCGATGGCCCCTGTCGGGCAAGGGTCGAGGCACTTGCCGCAGCCCGTGCAGACATCGAACAGCACGGCGTAGTTGTCGTCGTTGTGGACGATGCCGCCGTGCGGGCAGGTCTCTTCGCAGGTATTGCAGCGGATGCAGACCTCGGGGTCGATCAGGTGCTGCCGCATGACAGCGACCTTCGATGAGACGGGCAGCGCCGCGAAGGCGGTGGCGGTCATTGGTCGACTCCGATGTGGACGTGCTCGGGGCCGCGGGTCTGTCCGGTGCTCCACTCGACGGCATCCGGGTCGGTCAGGTGGAAGTTCGGCATCACGCGCAGCCATTCCTCCAGTGCGACCCGAAGCTCCAGCCGTGCCACGTTGGAGCCCAGGCAGCGATGCGGACCGGAGCTGAAGGTGAGGTGCCGGTTGCGCTTGCGATCGAGCTTGACGACATCGGGGTCTTCGAAGACTTCCGGGTCGCGATTGGCGGCGGCCAGCGGCAGGATCACGCGCTGCTGCGCGGCGATGCAGCGCCCGTGCAGTTCGACCTCTTCGCTGGCCAGGCGCGCGATCGACACGGGTGCATAGGCTCGCAGCAGTTCCTCGATGGCGGTGGTGCGCATGATGCCCGGATCGGCCAGCAGCGTGGCGCGGTCCTCGGGGTGCGACGCGAGGTGCCACAGGCTGGCGCCCATCGCGCTCCAGGTGGTGTCGGCACCCGCCAGCACCAGCAGGAAGAGGCTGCCCAGCTTGTGCTTGCGGGACAGCGGCTGGCCGTCCAGCGTGGCGTGCCCGAGGTAGCTGATGATGTCGTCGCCAGGCTTGCGCGTGCGTTCCTCCAGCAGCTTCTCGAGGTACTGCAGCTTCTCCTGGATGACGGCGCTGCGCACGGCCTGGTCGAGCGGCCCGAGGCGGATCAGGCGAACCACCCAGTCGACGAACCGGTCGCGCGCGTCGGCTGGCACCTTCAGGATCTTGGTGATCACTGCCAGCGCAAGCGGCATGGAAAAGTCCGAGACGGCGTCTCCGTGGCCACGATCGGCGATGGCCTGTGCAAGCCGCCGTGCCTCCTCGCGAACAAAGGGCTCCAACTGGGCCACACGGTCCGGCGTGAAGTAGGGCGCCAGCAGGTCGCGGTGCGCCTTGTGATCCTCCGGATTCGAAGTAAGGGGCGGCATGAACAGCTCGCGCCCGATGGCGGGAACCGGGCCGGCAACCTCGATGGCACGCGAAGAGTAGTGCTCCGGGTCCTGCGTGATGTCGCGGATGTCGTTGTACTTCGTGACCATCCACGACCCGCCGCCGAGTTGGCTGTGCGCGACCGGACAGCCGCCACGCCGCATCGCCTCCCAGACCGCGTGCGGATCCTTCGCGAACTCCGCCCCGTAGATGTCGTAGCCATCGTGGCCATGCGTTGCCTGGTCATTCATGTCGGTTGCCTTTCAGTCGCAGGTGCTGCGGTGAGATTTATACTACATATAATGTCGAAGCACGACATGACATGTAGTATGAAATCAAGCTACGGGAAAGTCAACAAGCGGCGCGGCCACTCGAAAGGCATCCTGAAAAATAGGCTATTGACGTGGAATCCCCGAGGTGTTCATACTACACATGAGTCGAAACAAGATTGGCGTATGTAGCATTAATCCGAAACCCGAAAGAGGAGACAACGATGAGATCGAGCATCAGCACCGCAGCGGGGCAGCACCCGGCGCCGCGGTTCGTGGCCTTTGCCAACGCGTCAAAGGAGGCTGCAGCATGAAGACGGCGGCGGAGTCGAACCCTTCCTACTGGCCTGCGGACACTTCCGAGGCGGTGCTGGATGTGACGCTGGGCGACTTGTTGCGACAAGTTGCTTCCGAAGTCCCCGATTGCATCGCACTGGTGGAAGCCGTGCCCGTGGCGTCGGAGCGCCGGCGATGGACTTATCGCGAACTGCTGGCGGGGTCCGAGCGGGTCGCGCGCGCCTTGCTGGGACGCTTCGCGCCGGGCGAACGCGTGGCAGTCTGGGCGCCGAACTGCGCCGAGTGGATCTTCCTGCAGCATGGTGCAAGCCTGGCGGGCATCGTTCTGGTGACGGTCAATCCGGCCTTCCTGCCCAACGAACTGGAGCATTTGCTCAGGACGTCCGGCGCCAGCGGCCTCTTTCATGTCGACGTCTACAGGAAGAACGACATGAAGGCTGGCGTCGAGGCGGTGCGGCAGCGCCTTCCCCATCTTCGCCATGCCATCTCGTTCTCGTCGTGGGAGAGCTTCCTCGCGGAAGCCCGGCCCGATGTGCAGTTGCCGCATGTGAGCCCCGTCGACACGGTGCAGATCCAGTACACCTCCGGCACCACCGGCTTTCCGAAGGGCGCCTGCCTGCACCATCGGGGCATCGTCAACGCATCGCGCTATGTGGCGTTGCGGGCGGAGTTCCCCGTTGGCGGCGTTTGGGTCAACGCCATGCCGCTGTTCCATGTGGGCGGTTGTGCGGTGACTGAAATCGGCGCCCTGGCGCAACGTGGGACCTTCGTGCTCCTGCCCGCGTTCGATCCCGGCGAGATGCTCGAGATCATCGAGAGCGAGCGCGGCAACATCGCGCTGCTGGTGCCCACCATGATTCTTGCGATGCTCGAGCATCCGGACTGCAAACGCAGGGACCTTTCGAGCCTGCAGACGGTGCTGTCCGGTGCGGCGGTCGTTCCTGCGGCGCTGGTGCGCAGGACGATGGAAGCCTTCGGCTGCGCGTTCTCCATCCTGTTCGGCCAGACGGAAGGCAACGGCGTCTTCACGCAAACAAGGCTGACGGATTCGCCCGTGCAGCAGTCGGAGACGGTGGGCACCCCCTTGCCTTGCCTGGAGATGAAGATCGGCGATCCGTTGTCGGGAGAGATCCTGCCGGCGGGAACGCCCGGCGAGATCTGCGTCAGGGGCTACCAGGCGATGAGCGGCTACTGGGACATGCCGGAAGCCACGGCCTTTGCGCTGCGCGACGAGGGATGGCTGCACACCGGCGACATGGGCATGATGGACGCACAGGGCTACCTGCGGGTCACCGGCCGCCTGAAGGAAATGATCATCCGGGGCGGTGAGAACATCTATCCGCGCGAGATCGAGGATGTGCTCGTGGGCCACCCGGCTGTGGGCGACGCCACCGTGGTGGGCATGCCGGACGAGAGATGGGGCGAAGTGGTGGTGGCGATCATCCGGCCGGTATCGCCGCAATCGCCGCCCGCGGAAGACGAGTTGCGAAACTGGTGTCGCGAAAGACTCGCCGGCTACAAGACGCCGGTTGCCTGGCATTTCGTCGAAGCCTTCCCGCTCACGGCGTCCGGAAAGATCCGCAAGCACGTGCTGCGAGAGCAACTTCGGAGCGGAGAACTGGAGACGCTGCCAGTCCCGGTGGAGGCCAAGGCCTGAAGGGGCCTCTCGACTTGCGCCGGCTGCTGCCTAGGCCTGTTGGCGTGTCTTCCTACAATGCGCTGCGCCACAGGTTCAGACGCAAAGGACGGTATGCCGCCAGCCGGGAAAGCAAGACAGGAATCACCTCGACAATCTGACGCCTCATCGGCGGCGGGGCCTTCGGATCGCCTCAATCCGGGCAGCGCCCGCTCGCTGCTGCTGACCTTGCTCGGCGAGTTCGTGCTGCCACGCAGGCGGCCGGTCTGGACATCGACCCTGGTGCATGTGCTGGTCGGTGCCGGCATCGTCGAGAAGTCTGCGCGGCAGGCCATTGCGAGAGCATCGGCCACGGGCTGGATCAATGCGCATCCGGTGGGTCGCCAGACCTGCTGGACCCTGACCGAGCGCGGTCGGCGCGTCATTGATGAAGGTGCGCAACGCGTGCTGTCGATGAGCCAGCGAAACACGCCGTGGGACGGCCGTTGGCTGGTGCTCGTGATGGCGTCACCCGAGGGCGACCGGGCACTTAAGCTCAAGGTGTCGCGGGCGCTGCACTGGATCGGCTTCGGCAATCCGATCGCCGGCCTGTGGGTGAATCCCCATTCGGAGCGCGAGGAAGAAGCCAGACGCGTGTTGCAGCAACTGGAGATCTCGGCGTCGACCTTTGCTTTCGTGGGGCCGTCGTCGCAGATGGGGATGACCGACCGGCAGGTTGTCGAGCGATCCTGGGACCTGGACACCGTGTCGGTTCACTATGACCTGTTGCTCAGTCGCTTCGGGAGGCTGCGCCCGAGCGCAGGGGATTCGATGCTGTTCACCCATGTGCAACTCGTCAACGAGTGGCAGCGCGTCCCCTTCGTCGATCCGGGGCTCCCCTTGGTTCTCTTGCCGCCGCGGTGGGGCGGAAAGGAAGCGGTCACGCGTCTCGAATCCTTGCGGGAGCAGTGGAGCGAGGAAGCGCATCGACGCTGGGACGAACTAGCCGGAGTCGTGCCGACGGTTTAGCAAGAATGCGTTTGCGCATTGGCGCGGTTGAGGGGTCACGATGGCGAAGCTTCGCAAGGCGCCGTCCGCCCTGACTCTCGACGAAGGGAGCGTATGAAAACTGGGGGAGTTGCCCCCGGAGCTAGCCTTCTTACCCTCTCTCTCTCTCTCTCTCTCTCTCTCTCTCTAGGAGTAGGTCATCATGAACGTGCAGTGGACCATGCATGCGCAGAAGCATGGAGGCGCTGATCAAGTCGCTCTCGTGACGCTCCGCCGTCCAGTGGCTGCCGCGACTGCCAGCGATTTCGGCCAGTCGATCCGTGAGGGACGCGAACTTCTCATTGCCTTGCAAGGGACCGTCACCGTCGGGCGCGGAGGTCACGCGATGCGGTACAGACCGCGCTGCGTCCTTTTCGGCGACAGAATGGGCATCCATTCGAAGTGAGAGTCCCGATATGCCCCTTTCACAACCGGCCACCCGTCGAGAGCTTCACCATCGCATCATCGACATGCGGGCGTATGCCCGCGACGATGGTCTGTACGATGTCGAGGCGCATCTCGTGGACACGAAGCCCTGCGACTTCGTGCGGATCAGTTCTTCACGTCCGGTGCCGGCTGGCCAGGCACTGCACGACCTGTGGATCCGCATGACGGTCGATGGCAACTACACGGTGCAAGCCATCGAAGCCGCTTCGGACATGACGCCGTACGGCATTTGCAAGGAAGCGGAGAACACACTGTCCGTGCTTGTCGGCGAGCGACTAGCGAAAGGCTGGTCTTCCAAGGTCAAGGAACGTCTGCGCGGGGCAGCCAGTTGCACCCACCTGATGGAAATGCTGATCCCGCTGGCCACGACGGCGCTGCAAGGAATTCGCGGCGCGGATCCAAAGCGTCTCGAGAAGGCAAGCGGGCCCGAGGCCGAAGTCAAACTTGACAGCTGCTATGCCTATGGGCGCAGCCGGGAGGTCGTGCGACGATTCTGGCCGCAGCACTATTGACCGCCCGAGCAGTCTTCCTCCTAAGCGACGCATGAAGCTGCGGCAGTTGCAACGCCGTGTCGATGGGATTTCCAGGAGAAGCTTGCCGAAGCGTGCGTCGGCGGCGTGGACGTCTACTACGACAATACCGCGCGCGCGATCAGCGACGCCGTGATGTCGCACCTCAAGGTGGGGGCGCGCATCATCGTGTGCGGCACTGCGAGCGTGGCCAGTTGGGATCCGCCGCGTGTGTGTCCTCGAGTGGAACGTCAGATGCTTGTCAACCGTGCGCGGATGCAGGGCTTCGTGATCTTCGACCATCCGGAGCACTTCGACAGCGCCCGGATGGACCTGATCCGCTGGATCCAGCAGGGCAGGATCCAGTATCTGGAAGAGGTTCTCGAAGGCATCGAGCAGGCGCCTGATGCGATTGCGGGGCTCTACCGGGGAGAAAACCTCGGCAAGCGCTTGATTCACCTGGGAGAAATGACGTGAATCCATCCAGGATTTCTCATGACGCGCATCGCCAGAGCCGAGCCGCACAAGGCGCGAGGAACCCCATCGGTCCTCAGGCGCGCGCGCGTGCTCCGGACTTGGGCGCGGCGCTGACGGCACCGGGCCTTCGATGGGCCAGGCGCCGCCCCTCGGGTGTTCGAGAAGAACCGGTGGATGAGCCTGCCGCCGCGTCTTCGCCGCCGTTCAGCAGCGTCGTGATGTCGCGATCCACCGAGAAGCGCTCGGCCCGATACAAGTTCTGTCCCAGGAAGACGATTTGCTCTTCGGCCGAGAGGAACACGCGTGTGACTCGCGCGGCAGGGCTGCCGATGGGAACCTGAAGGTGCGTCGCATCTTCGTAGTTCAGCGCCGTCACAGTGATGCGCTCCTTGCCAGCAGCGAGGGGGGCTTGGCATGGTCCCGTACCAGACGGCTCAGCTTGACCTTCGTTTCGGCATTTGCCGGAATGCGCCTGTAGATGGCCAGCGAGACATAGTTGGAAAACCCACCAAATGTTTACAACCTGTCCGACCGAACGCAGCCGCCTTCTGGCCGAGCGTGTGGAAACCTTCGTTCGAGAGACTGTCATCCCGTTCGAACGCGATCCGCGCTGCACCGCCCACGGTCCCACCGAAGAACTTGTGGGGCGAGTTGCGGACCAACGCGCGCGACGCCGGCCTGCTGACGCCGCACAACCATCCAGACGGAGGCCACCTGAGCCAACTGGAGACCGCGGCAGTCTTCAAAAGCTCCGGCCTGTCGCCGCTGGGGCCGGTGGCGCCCAACACGATGGCGCCCGATCGCCGGCAGGCCTTTGCGGTAGGTTCAGTGCCAGTTCCCACGTCTAGAACCCGCCTCCAACGAGCAAGACATGACATGACATGACATGAAACACCTAAGCGATTTCTCGGGTCGACTGCTGAATGCTTTCATAACCTTGGTTGACTGCGGCCAGTTCAAGCTGGCAGCGGAGCGTTGCAACGTCTCGCAGTCTGTGCTGGTCAAGTTTTTTCAGACACTGCGATAGGTTGTTTAATTGCCAATTGCTGCTCGAAGGCATTGGGCGGCAAGTTGCCCAGTTTGGAGTGCAGGCGCACGCTGTTGTAGAAGCCCACGATGTAGTGGGCGATGTCGGTCATTGCTTCGCCATGGTTGGCGTAATCACGCTGCCAGACCCGTTCGGTTTTCAGGCTCAGGAAGAAGCGCTCCATCACCGCGTTGTCCCAGCAGTTGCCCTTGCGGCTCATGCTGCCGACCAGGCCGTGGCGCGTCAGCAGCGCCTGGTGCTGCGCACTGGCGTACTGGCTGCCGCGATCCGAATGAACGATCAGCCCCGGCGCGGGCTGGCGCTGCGCGATGGCCAGTTGCAGCGCCGCGCACACCAGTTGCGCATGCATGCTCGGCGCCATTGCCCAACCCACCACCTTGCGGGCGTACAGATCCAGCACCACCGCCAGGTACAGCCAGCCACTGCGCGTGCGGATGTAGGTGATGTCGCTGACCCAGGCCTGGTTGGGACCACTGGGGTTGAAGCGCCTGTCCAGCACGTTGCTTGAAACCGGCAGCGTGTGCTTGCTGTCTGTGGTGTGGATGAACTTGCGCCGCCACAGCGCGCGCAACTGTTGCTGGTGCATCAAGCGTCGCACGCGGTGACGCCCCACGCTCATGCCCTTGGCCTGCAGCGCCGCACTCAGCCGCCGGCTGCCGTAGACCCGGCCACTGG
>NZ_JBBKZT010000021.1:0-97523 GCF_037889975.1 Variovorax rhizosphaerae
CGTGCACCGCCATCCTTGTCCAGTTCCATCGTCAACATCCTCAATGTGAAGACGTCGACCTTCCTTCATCAAGGATCCATTCGCAAGAACGGGGACGCTCGGACATTTACAAATAACCGCACCCGCTGCAACGCGAGTACCGTGTAGCTCATCGGCCTTGGGCCTAACTCAGCGGTCGAGCCGACCGCCTACGGCGTCGTCTCACCTCGTCCGTTAAGCATCTCCAGCCAGGCCATGTCCGCATTCACGCCCTGTCGTTCTGCCTCACTCGCGCCACGTTCGCAGGTCATGCGCGCTTCGCGGTTTGTCGCTCGTCCTGTGCTGCGTGGTTCGCGTCCCTCTTTTCGGCCGGCGAGCAATCGAAACATCGCGCCCGCTGCAACGCGTGTACCGCATAGCTCATCGGCTGTGGGCCTAACTCGGCGCTCAAGCCGACCGCCTACGGCGTCGGCTTATCTTGTCCGTTAAGCATTTCCAGCCAAGCCATGCCCGCACCCACGTCTTGTCGTTCTGCACCACGCGTTCGGCGTGCGCAGGTCACGCGCGCTTCGCGGTTTGTCGCTCGTTTTGTGCCGCGTGGTTCGCATCCCTCTTCGCCGGCGGCGAGCGTCCGAAGCATCGCGCCCGCCGCAACGCGCGTACCGTGCGGTTCATCGGCTGTGGGCCTAACTCGGCGCTCAAGCCGACCGCCTACGGCGTCGGCTTATCTTGTCCGTTAAGCATTTCCAGCCAGGCCATGTCCGCATTCAAACCTTGTCGTTCTGCATCACGCATCCAGCGTGCGCAGGTCGCGCGCGCTTCGCGGTTTGTCGTTCGCGCTGTGCCGCGCGGTTCGTGCCCTTCTTTGCAGTCGGCGCGCTTTCAAAACATCGCGCCCACCGCAACGCGAGTACCGTGTGGCTCATCGGCCTTGGGCCTAACTCAGCGGTCGAGCCGACCGCCTACGGCGTCGTCTCACCTCCACCGTTAAGCAGCAGCCACCTGACCTCAACCGCTAGCTACTACTCCACCCATCCATGGCCGACTGGCTCCCTCGTTTTGCGGACGTGAAGTCCGTTGAAGACCTCAGCAAGCTTCTTGCATATCCGATGGTGATCTCCGCCCACGTACTCCAGACGGGCCTCACCATTTCCCAGCCAGAGCTTTATCTTGATTTCTCAATTCCAAGTGGCGCGACAGGTACGGCACTGCTTCTATGGACACTTTGTATCTTTGTAATCAAAGCGTTCTACGCTTCGTTTTGTGCCATCGCCGCCCACTTTTGCATTGCTGGAATCGAACACTTCATCCGCTTCCCCATGCATAGCTTCGTGGCGGCCCTTCTCATGGCTCTAGCACTTTCAGGAGTCCTCGGGAAAGACAGCAGCGCAGTGTCTGCGCTCGGGCTAGTTCCGGCGTGGTATTACGCGGCTTTTGTGTTTGGGTTTTATCTTCTCGCCTGGCATAAGGAAAATCCTCCGTGAAATGCGCCACTCTGGGCCTAACTCAGCGGTCGAGCCGACCGCCTACGGCGTCGTCTCACCTCGTCCGTTAAGCCCGTGGAATATCTTCTCTCAGCCATCGTCGCCTTCTCCTATTGGCGGATCTGCTTTCGACCGCTGCCGCCATCACTCTCGCATTTGTGTTTGGCCTCATGGTCCCCTCTTTCAAAGGTGAGGTTGGCGTGATCGTGGCAATTGTCGGGTTCGTTTTCGGCGGGTACTGACAAGGGCGCCATGAACTCGGCGCCACGATTACTCAGACATTGCCGGAGCCACAAGTTTCATTGCCAGTGGCACTCTCTGGGTTCATCGTGTTCGGGTTAGTGTGGGGTGCAATGCTCACCGCGCTATTTGACTCCCTCTTGGGCGGAGCCGTTTCGTTGGTTCTGTCGGTCGTGGCAATAGCTTTTTGGTACGCAGTTGTCGTCAAGCGTCCGATCTCAAACAGTCGGCTCATGTTTGCGACCGCATCCATGCTCGCAGGGTTTTGCGGCTTAGTCGTACTCGTCACATCCCATGCCTAGCAATCGCCTAACCAGCCGGTCGAGCCGACCGCCTACGGCGTCGTCTCACCTCGTCCGTTAGGGAGCGAAAGCAATGAACACTTTCACCATCATTTGCATCTTTGCGTTGCTGGCGCTTGTCCTCGTCTTGCTTGTTCCATTGTCGATAAAAAATCGCAAGACGCGCCCGCAAGAATCGCTCGGTCCTTCTGGCATTGATACGACGAGTCCCTTGCTCTTTTCCCAAGGCATGTCCTCGCCTCCGCATGGTCACTGTTCTCACCATGCTGGTAACGGCGTTTCGGGCATAGATTGCGGCAGCGCTGGTAGTGGTGGAGGAAATTTTTAGTGAGCGGTCAGACATCAGCCTCGTGCCTAACTCGGCGCTCAAGCCGACCGCCTACGGCGTCGGCTTATCTTGTCAGTTAAGCATTAGCCAAGCCATGCGCGCGTTCACACCCATTTTTGCGATCTTGCTCTCGATCTGGGTGGTCCCTTGCTTGGCAACCACACCTCTGATGGATTCGGTGGACTATGACGGAGAGACAACCACCGTCATTCCACAAGGGCAGCCTTGGCTTGACATACCGGAAAACGACAGGACACGTGAGATCCGTTTAAAGGAGCGTTGTTCCGCAATTGGCGCGCCAAGAGCTGAATGGCGCATTACTGAACAGCGACTTTGGCTGGTTGGTCTCTTTAAGTGTGGGGGCGCCATAAAACTCGAGAGCGTATATGGTGGAAGTGGAGCGCCCATATTTGCAGACTGGATTACTTCTGACCTAGTTACGCAAAGAGGAAGGCGACTTTGTTCCGGCAACGGCATCACTGTTCGCGAGACCGCAATTGTCTTCCGTGTCGATCGTGGTGTTGTTCTCAGTATCACCAGGATCGACAACAAGAGACATTCCGCGATTCCCACCGTTCAAGATATGCGGAAGATTCTGGAGCCCTATGGAGAACAAAGTAAAGCTGAGGAATTCATTGCGAACTCTGATTGGCCGTGCCTGTCACCTACGACTCAACGCGAACTTCGCGGTGCCCAAGAGCCCATTCCTTCGACCGGCGGAACAGTTGGCCAGTATTTGCGGGACCATGTCGATAAGCTGCTGAAGTGACTCACATTCAACACGCCGCGCCCTCTGCAACGCGAGTACCGTTCGTTTCACAAGTCTGGTCCCTCACCCGGCGGTCGAGCTGACCGCCTACGGCGTCGTCTCACCTCATTCGCTAGGCCTCAAAGTATGAGCATAAAAGGAATACTCTCAGCCCTTATCTTTCTAATTATATTTATGACCGTACCAGTCATACTTAAAGAAAGCCTATCCTTATCCACAGTCGAGATTAAGGCATTACTTTTTCTTGTCTTCTCGGTCATTGGCATCATTTTTTTATTCCGCTTCTTTCGTAATCATGAGCCAAAGCTTGAAGCTCCATCATCTATAAGCGGCGTTGCAAAACCATTTCGCTACACAGGAATTTCTTTAGTCGCGACCGGCTTCATTGTTTTTCTTGGCAGCAAATCTGGCTTTATTCAAATATTCCCATTTGCCGGCCAGATATTTATAGTCATTGGCTTTGGCTTTTATGGCGGGTCACTTGCTGCAAAAATTCGGCCTACCAAGTCATCCCAGCCGCCCCGCTGAAGCGGGCGGCTGAATTCCAACGTTAAGCCTTCAGAACACCTGATGTCGCACATCCACCAAATTGAAACCGAACGGCTGCTTCTGCGTCAATGGCGGCGCTCAGATTTCCCCGTCTTTGCACAAATGAGTGGGGACGACGAGGTTATGCGGTTCTTCCCTGCGAAGTTGAGTGAGGAAGAGAGCAACGCAATGGCACAGCGCTGTAGCGACCTTATCGAGCAGCGCGGCTGGGGCTTCTGGGCGACTCAAGAAAAATCGTCCGGCTCATTCATTGGGTTCATTGGCTTGCACATTCCAATTGCCGAACTACCGTTTTCACCGTGTGTAGAGATTGGCTGGCGGCTTTCTCGGCCTTCTTGGGGTAAAGGGCTTGCAACAGAAGGAGCCGGTGCCGCGCTTGCATTTGCATTCGATAGGCTCTTCTTGGCGGAAGTTGTCTCATTCACTACGCTGAACAATGCGCCTTCGGAACGTGTCATGAAACGACTCGGCATGCAGAGGGATGAACTCACTTTTCAACACCCGTCTCTTCCGAACGGTCATCCGCTGCGGGAGCATTGCTTGTACCGCATATTTTCCGACAGCCTAACCCGGCGGTCGAACCGACCGCCTACGGCATCGTCTCACCTCGTCCGTTAAGCAAATAGCATGCAAGTTCCTTTCCTAGTCTCGTTGCTACTGTTGTGTGTAGTCATCGGCATCGCCTTTTTGGGCGGCCATTTGCTCCGCTGGATGCTCCGCAAGGACCACGCTATGCATACGCACTTCACCAGCGAAGCGAATGCAAACCGGCTGGCGTACGTAGTCAGAAACTGCGACGTCATAGTCGGCATGCTGTTATTGCTGTGCTTTGCAGTAGCCACTGTTCTCTACGCATGAACATTCACGTGCCGCGCCCAACCCGCCGGTCGAGCCGATCGCATACGGCGTCGTCTGACCTCATCCGTTAAGCATTTTTCGTTGCTTTCCGCCGTTTCGTTTTTTAGAGAATTCTGTGGTCACGTCCGCGAGCAATTTTTGTTGCGTCGGCGCGTCAGGCCGCGTCCGAAAGGCCATCACGAAAAAGGCCAAGCCCTTGTAGTCGCAGCGAATCGAGGCAGTGAGGCCTTCCTTCAGCCCAAAGACAGACTTCTCAGTAATATCAACGAAGTACTCCAACTTTGTTAGTGTCTCTTTCGCGCGCTGCAAACATGCGGCTTTACCCAAAGCGTGTGTTGCCCAATATGTGTTTACTCGAACCGTGGAGCGATCGCTGTCGTCGTTTGGCGGGCGGACCGGCTCATTGGCAAATACCGGCAACGTTAGCAGCCCGGATAAGAGGATGAGCAGGGCAATGTACTTTTGCGATCTGCGTGCTGTCATGATGCCACCCCTTCAAAGTGCTTAGGTGAGACACAGTGACACCTTGTGATCACTTTGAAATCATCATTCGGTATGAAAATGCCTAATCTGTCGCTCGATCCGACGGCGCTCGGGCAAGCCTGGGTCCGCGGCTCAGCTTCAAAGTTAAGCATTTCCAGCCAGGCCATGTCCAAGCTCAAGCCTTGCCGTTCTGCCTCACGCGTTCAGCGTGCGCAGGTCACGCGCGCTCCGCGGTCTGTCGCTGGCGTTGTGCTGCGCGTATTGCGTCCCCGTTGCGGTCAGTGAACGTTGGAATGATCGCGCCCGCGGCAACGCGAGTACCGTGTAGTTGATCGGCCTTGGGCCTAACTCGGCGCTCAAGCCGACCGCCTACGGCGTCGTCTCACCTCGTCCGTTAGACCGCAAGCCATTTTTTCGTAGCGTCCTTCCTGATCAAATCGTTCTCGCCCTTGCAGACCCGGGCCTGATCGGGACGAAGACATCAAGCCAGCACCACGGGGCCAGCCATGGATCAACTCAAACAGTGCCTCCTTGCCGAAGTCCGAAAGATCGAAAGATCAGCGGCGTTCAGGACAGGCCAGCGGTCAAGCAGGCCGCCGGCAACATTGGCTCCCCTCCGCACACGCCAAGGAGACCTCAATGACAGTCAAGCGCATGGACAACGTCGGCATCGTGGTGGAAGACATCGATGCGGCCATTGCGTTCTTCGTGGAACTGGGGCTCGAACTCGAGGGGCGCGCACCGGTTGAGGGCGACTGGGCAGATGGCGTCACCGGGTTGCGCGGCATGCGCGTCGAGATTGCCATGATGCGGACGCCGGACGGTCACAATCGGCTCGAGTTGTCCCGCTTCATCGCGCCGCCCGTGGTCGCCGATCACCGCAGCGCCCCGGTGAATGCGCTCGGCTACCTGCGCGTCATGTTCACCGTGGAGGACATCGACGATACGCTCGCCCGGCTCGGCCGTTGCGGCGCGAAGCTCGTGGGCGAAGTGGTCCAGTATCAGGACATGTACCGGCTCTGCTATATCCGGGGGCCGGAAGACATGCTCATCGGGCTCGCCCAACAGCTCGGGCAGCAGACTTCCCGGGAGAATCCGATCGATACCAGTCATGCAGGCAGCGCCAGTCACCCTCGTTCCGGTTGAGACGCCCGCGCCGTTCGGCTCGAAAGCCTTTGTGCGCTTACTGGGGCACATGGCCTGAACCGATCGGTCGGCTTCAAGGAGGTTGACGCGTACGCGGACAACAGCTTGAACGCCTGCCAGGACCCGGAAATGCTCGCCACGTGTCGGGAGCGTGCGGTCTTCTTGGAGCGCTCGCTCGAAGCCCGCCCCCTGACTGATCCATCAAGTCACTTTGGACGTTGTTGCGATCACCAGGCCATCGTCGCGGACGAGGCGTTGCATGTTGGCGGCGTCAGACTGCTTGCACCGCCGTGCGAAGGCCAAGGTGCTTCACAAACGGCTCGAAGTCCCTGTCGCTGTGCAGGAGCATGTATCCGTTTTCGATGGACCGCGTGGCGATGATGGTGTCGATCGTCTTGCGCACCGTGATACCCAGTGCTCGCAGTGCGCGGAAGTTCTTGGCTGCCTTGATCGCAATGTCCCTGCCGCCGAGTTCAACGACTTCGAGCGCATCCATGAATTTCAGTGCTTGCCGGAGGTTCTTATCGGCGGTAAAGCCCTGCAAGACTTCGGCGAGGATCAGGTCGCCAATGAGCAGCGGTTCGCGCCCCAGCAGGCTGTCGAGCTTGTCCGTTTGCACGGTGGCGGATCCCCGGAAGTAGTCGATCCAGACGCTGGAATCGACCAGGATCACTTGTCCGCCCTCATGGCATCCAGGTCGCCTTCCCAGGTCATCTTGCCGCGGAGTTGGCGGATGCGCTCTTGCTGGCGCAGGAGGAGCACGGTGCGCAAGCCAAGTTCCACAGCCTCGCGCTTCGTCTTCAGGCCCGTCGCAAGCAAGGTTTCCTTCATCAGCTTGTCGTCGATTTCGATGTTGGTCCGCATGATGTGTACTATTTTTGATTCTGGTACACATTTTAGCTCTGGCGCGGCGAGCGGCGGCAGAGCGTGCAGAATCGAACCGGTCGTTCCACTGGACGTGCCCCGGCAGGCCTCGTTCTGCCGGTGAACTTCAACGCCACCCTGCAAAAGTGACATGCTCGACGCCTCCGCCTCCGCAATGATCGGCGTTTACCAGCGCTACGTTTCACCCTACAAGGGCTTCTGCTGTGCCTACCGCGTGCACACGAAGCGGCGCTCGTGCTCCGCCTATGCAAAGTCGATCATCGATCGCCTGGGGGCCATGGCGCTGTTCGCTGCAATGCCTCGACAGTTCGCGCGCTGCAAGGCGGCCTGCCTGGCGCTTGTGGCGTCCCGTTCAGCGGCTGAGTTGCCCTCGGAGGAGCAACGAGAGAAGCGGCCTTGGTGGGAGCGTTGCGACTGCAATCCGCTCGATTGCCTGGACCTGAGTCAGCTTTCCTGCGATGTGCCGTGCGACTGCTCGTTCTGAAGAGCTGGCGCTGAAGCCGACGCGCCGCGGCTCATTGCGGCGCGTTCTTTTCAGTCGCGCAGCCCCGAGTACGTTAGGCTGAACGCAGCATCGTCCAGCGGCCACACCGGGCGCCGTACGCGCTGGTAGGGCAGCCGGCGAAGGCGCGGCGAGACGGCGCCACCGGAGTCGACCAGGATGGTGCGGCTCGCGATCGGGTCGAACGCGCCGCGGAAGTGCTGCTGTGACTTGACGACGAGCGCTGCGCATTGCGTCGGGTCGATGCCCTGGCTGAGGAAGGCTTGCCGGTCGGTGGTCTGCATGTTGTTGCTGGTGACGATGACCCACAGGCCTGCAATCTCGATCACGGCTGTCAGGCCGGTCTTGATCGTGATGCCGGCCCACATCGGACCGTCGCAAACGAATTGGGCATCGCCGACCCGCAGCACGGTGCCGGTGACAGCCAGGGGCTCTCCGTACACCGCCGGATTCTGCTTGTTGCCCAGGCGCAAGTGGACCTGCGCGCCCACTCCCGCCGCAGCGCACGCGGCCGCCGATTCGGCGTCGTAGATGCCCGCCAAGGCGACCTTGCGCTGGCCCGCCGCCAGCAGCGCGGCAAGGATGCGTACACCATCGCCCGGCGCACCATGGCCTGGGTTGTCCGTGAAGTCGGAGATCACCATGGGCGCCTTTTCCCCCTCGTCGCGCTTCGCGAGCGCCTGGACCATTTCGTGCAGCGTCAGGAGGCGCACGCTGGTCTCATGACGCGACGACCAAATCGCTTCCGTCAGCGTCGCGCCCACCCGACGCAGGACTGCGGCGCTGGCCGTTCCGGAGACGGTCACGCTGGGGCCGGCCTGCTCGATGTCGGCCCACGGAAAGCCGGCGCAGACCGCCACTTCGGTCACGCCTTCATGGCTGCGCCGCAGGTCGGCCGCCATGCCGAGCAGCGAGGTCATGACGCCGGCCAGATGCGTGCGGCCATGGTCGCAGCCGTCGAGCGAGGGCGCGTGCACGACCACGCAACGCGATTGCAGTCCTTCGTGCATGAGCCGCTGCAGGCAGTCGGCGGCCTCACGCGCCACCGCGTACTGGTCGATGTGCGGATAGGTGCGGTAGGCGTAGATCGCATTGGCGCATTCAGCCATGCGGTCGGTCACGTTGGCATGCAGGTCCAGCGTCACGACGATCGGAACCTTGGGGCCGACGATCTCGCGCACGGCCATCAGCAAGGCGCCTTCCGCATCGTTCTCGCCTTCCGCGGCCATGGCGCCGTGCAGCGCGAGGATGACGCCGTCCAGGTCCGGTGAACAGCCCGACATGACTTGCTGCAACAAATGGCGCCAGGTGTCGCGCGTGGCCCGGCCGGACGGCGTGGCATGGGCCGCCAGCGGCTGCACCAGTTGCCAGCCGTGGTCGCGCGCGGCATCGATGTGCGCGGCCAGTTCGCAGGCGGTGCCGCTCAGGGTCGCGGCGATCTGCGCGTTCTTCAGGAACACGCGCTCGGCGAAGGACTGCAGGGTGGTCGGCGTCTGGCTGAAGGTGTTGGTCTCGTGGCTCAACTGGGCGGAGAGGACCTTCGCGCTCACGGGCTCAGTCAACTTGCGCCCCCGAAACCTTGGCCGCCTCGCCCCAGCGCGTGTGTTCGGATTCCAGGAACTTAGCAAAGGCCGCGCCGCCGAGGGCCGCGGGCTCCGCGCCCAATTGCAGCATCTGGGTGCGCACCTCTTGAGAACGGACGATCTTGTCGATCTCCGTGGCCAGCTTTTGCGTCACTTCCGGCGGCATGCCTGCGGGCCCCATGACGCCATACCAGGCGCGAAGGCCGCTCATCTCGGGGTAGCCGAGTTCCGCGAAGGTCGGGATGTCGGGGGCGAGTTCGGAACGCTTGTCTCCGCTGAGTGCCAGGGCCTTGACCTTGCCGGACTTGATGAAGGGCAAGGCCGCCTGCAGCGTGTCCATCATCATCGGGACCTGGCCGCCGATCACGTCGGTCTGCCCCGGCGCGCTGCCTTTGTATGGCACGTGGGTCACCTCGATCTTGGCCTTCTGCTTGAACATTTCCATGATGAGGTGGGTGCTCGAACCATTGCCGACCGAGGCATACGCGTACTTGCCGGGGTCCTTCTTCGCGAGGGTCACCAGGTCGGCCAAGCCGCCTTGCACCAGGCCGGGATGCGTCACCAGCACCAGCGGCACCTGCGCGAGCAATGCGACCGGCGTGAAGTCCTTCTGCGTGTCGTAGGCCAGGGACTTGTAGACGAAGGGCGCGATCGTGTTGGAGCTGCTGGTCCCGAGCAGCAAGGTGTAGCCGTCCGGCTTGGACTGGGCCACTTGTGCCGTGGCCAGCGTGCCACCGCCGCCGGGCTTGTTCTCGATGACGACGGGCTGGCCCAGGACCGGGCCCAGCCTCGTGGCGATGACGCGCGCCACGCCGTCGGTGGCGCCGCCCGCCGTGTAGCCGACGAGCAGCTTGATCGGCTTGGACGGATAGGCCTGGGACCAGGCGCCGGTGCACAGCAACAGGCCGCCCAGCGCGGCGCCGATTTTCAGGAGGGGGATGGACTGCAGCATTTTTTGTGTCTCCGATGGATGAATTGCCCGATGCGCCTGGCAACCCTCCCTGGGCAACGCAAGCCGCAATTCATTGTGTGGGGCGGCTCATGCATGGGGCAAATGACATTCATGGAAGCGCGCATACCCAACTTGGCATAGGCTCGGCAGCGAGCCCACTCTCTCTCCCCCTGCTTCGCGAATGAACAGCCAGCGCATCGACCTGAACCTGCTGCGCACCTTCGACGTGCTGATGAGGACGCAAAGCGCGACCCTGACCGCGCGGATGCTGCACAAGACGCAGCCCGGCGTCAGCCGCGACCTGGCGAAGTTGCGGCACCTGCTGGCCGATCCGTTGCTCATCATCGTGCGCGGCCGGCTGGAACCCACGCCGCGCGCGCTCGACCTGCACCCGGCGATCCAGGAGTCGCTGCAGCGCTTCGATGCCTGCATCCGCTCCTCCCTGCCCTTCGATCCGGCCAGCGCCCTGCAGACGCTCAACATCGCTGCCTATGGCTACCTGGAACTGCAGCTCACGCCGCACCTGCAATCCATCGTCCTCGAGCAGGCGCCGGGCATGGTCGTGTGCTGGCATGCGGCGCAGGGCGAACTGGTGCCGGATGACCTCGATGCCGGGCGCGTCGACCTTCAGCTCGGCGTGTATCCGGAGTGCCCGCAGCGCTTCGACATGGAGCGCCTGACGACCGACCGACGCGTGCTGGTGGTGCGCGGGGAGCATCCCGTGGTGCGCGACACCGTCGACCTGCCGACCTTCCTGTCGCTGGACTTCCTCACCTACAGCAAGCTCCTGCGCAAGGAGACCGAACTGGACCACGCACTGGCCCAGCTCGGTCATCGGCGCCGCTTCTCGTTGCTGCTTTCCGGCTTTGCCAATGCGCCCTTCGTGCTGGCCGGGACGGACTATGCAACGACGATGCCCTTGGGCGCGGCCCGCATGTTTGCGAAGAACTTTCCGCTGCGCATCGTCGAACTGCCGATCACGTTGCCCGGGATGACCTTCTCGATGCTCTGGCACCGTCGCCATCAGACTGCACCGGCGCACATGTGGTTGCGCGAGCAGGTGCGCAGGGCCATGCGGCGCAGTTCGGGCGAAGTGTCCGGCGGGGCTGGTTGATCCATCGGGGAAGAACATGAAGCCGCCGGATTGAAGCCGGCCCTGGACAGGAGTGAACTCATGAGAAGACTCATCGCATCCACTTTCACATCGCTCGACGGAATCATGCAGGCACCCGGCGGGCCGGAAGAAGATCCCACGGGCGGCTTTGCCTTTGGCGGCTGGATGTTCCCCTACGCGGACGACAGCATGGACCTCTCCGCGGCAGGCTTCGACGGCAAGGATCGCGAACTGCTGCTCGGGCGCAGGACCTATCAGATCTTCGAAGCGTACTGGCCGTACCAGCCGCATGACGACCCGATCGCGAAGACGCTCAATGCCGCGAAGAAGCATGTGGCGTCCCGCACGCTGACGACGCTGCACTGGAACAACGCGACCCTTCTCCACGGCGACGTCGTGTCGGCCGTCATCGCACTCAAGGCCATGCCAGGCCCGGACCTGCAGATGATCGGCAGCGGCGACCTGATCCAGACGCTCCAGGCCGCGGCGTTGATCGACGAGTACAACGTCTGGACTTTTCCGGTGGTGCTGGGGCGGGGCAAGCGCCTCTTCGGCGACAGGATCAAGCCATCGGCGCTTCGGCTTGTCCGCTCCCAGGTTTCGACCAGCGGCGCCGTGATGAGCACCTATGTGCCCCATGGAGACATCCAGCCCGGATCCTTCGCGACGCTTGCGCCGAGCGAGAGGGAACGGACCCGACGCAAGACCATGGCGGATGGGATGTGGTGATGACGACGGCGCGTCGTGGCGCGGCTTAAGGCTGGCCTCAGGCCCACGGCATTGCCCGAAACAGAATCGCATCACAACGACTTCGTGCGAGGGAAATCATGCCGTTCGCAGGCCTTGGACTCCACTTTCTCCTGGCGCTCTTCTGCGCTTTTCACGTGGTCCGGACGCGCCGGCAGCTCTACTGGTTGTTCATCCTTTTCGCGTTTCCGCTCTTGGGGAGCCTGGTCTACTTCTTCATGGTCTACCTGCCGAACTCGAGGCTCGAGCGCGGCGCCATGAAGGCAGTCGCCGCAACGGCAAGGACGATCGACCCGATGAAGGAAGTGCGCCGCGCCAGGACGGACTTTTAGCAGATGCCGACTGCACAGAACCAGATGCGCCTCGCCTCCGCGCTGCTGGAGGCCGGGAACGCGGCGGAGGCAGCAACGCTCTATGCAGGTGCGTTGCAAGGACCATTCACCTGCGACCCGGATCTCCGCTTCGGCGCCGCCAGGGCATTCACCGAAAGCCACGCTTGCGCTGAAGCGCTGATTCATCTGGAACAGTTACGCGCCAGACGACCGGAATACCGCCCCGACGCTGTTTCGTTGCTGCTGGCCAGGTGCTACGCGGGAACATCGCGTTTAGCGGATGCAAGGCAGGAATTCGAGCACGCCATCGCACGCTTCGGTACTTTTGAAGCGCATGCGGAATATTCGATCTGGGCCGTGCAGACCGGCGATGCGGCGACCGCCGCGCACCTTCAATCGGAAATCGACAAGATCACAAGCCGATGGAACGCAATGGCCCGCAAGCTCAACGACCCGGTCATACAGCGGCTCCAAACCGCCTTGTCGAGTTCATTGCGGGTTCATTGAAACGGCACTGACCCGATTCAATTGAAACGCTGCGACCGAGAATTGGCGTGGCTCCTCGAACAGCGGCACCTCTTGCCGCATGTTCGATCGGAACTTCAAATTCTTGTGCCTGTCACCTTGCCGCCGCAATGGACTCAGGCGGCAAGGTCCACGTCACGATCAGTGGTCGCCGCCCTTGATCGAATGCACCGCGCCACCACCCGCGATGAACGGGATCGGGCCGAGGCCCTGTGCCACCGACAGCGTATCGGTCAGATGGCGGATCAAGGACGCGTCGAGCATCGAGTGGTAGGTACCGTCGTCGTTGAAGTTGACGTTGGAGCCCTTGACGATGAACAGCACGACCGTGTCTTCGGTATTTTCCTTGGGGACCTTCAGGGTGTGCACGGAGGCGCCGGGCTCGTACAGGTAGCAACCCGCGGTCTGCGGTTGATCCGCGTACTCAGCGTAGTGCCAGCAGCCCGAAAGCGTGTACGCATCGACCGAACCGGTGTGGTAGTGCAAAGGAATGAAGGCACCCGGACTGAAGGTTGCGAGGAGCACCCAGATGCCCAGTTCCATGTCCAGGCGTAGCGGCTGGAAATGCACGCCCGGGCCGAGTGCGTCCTTGATCACCGGAATTTCATTGGCATTGACCGTCAACAAGTGGCTCTGCGCCAAAGCGACAAACGGCAGCGCGGCACCGGTCGAAGTGAAAGCGGGCGTGGGGACAAGTTTCATTGACATAGCGAGATATCTCCTCAGTTGTTGTCCCTGAATCATTGCCGCCTTTGGCGTTCTTGACTACCGGTATTTCGGCGTACTTTCGTCTTCTCGTTGCACAACATCAACAGCACCAGTGGACAGTCACGCCAGTCGATCCAACGCAGGCTCGAATTGCAGACCCCTATTGCGTGCGGCGGGAATAAACGCATACTTTTCAGGCTAATTTCATCAATCACAAGAGGATGTTCAACATGCGCCTCAACCGTATGAGTCTTGGCCTTTTCATTGCCGTTGCATTCGTGGCCGGCATCATCGTGTCGCCCAGGGTGCACCACTTGATTGGCGAGGCGCATGCGCAGGCGCCAGCGGCGGCGACGTTGCAGCCGATGATGATCGACCTGGTGGCTCTCAAGCATGGCGACCTGCCCGGCACGCCCAATCCCGAGATGAATTCCAAGGGCCTGGTGACCAGCGACAACGCCACGATCGCGATCCAGTCCGGCAACGTGGCCAAGCACAACCATCCGAAGACGGACGAGATCCAGTACATCATCGAGGGCACTGGCGCGATGTGGCTCGGCAACGAACGCAAGGAGTTCAAGCCCGGCACGCTGATCATCATTCCCAAGGGCACGGCCCATGGCGGATCGATCGTGACGAGCGGGCCGGTCAAGGCGATTGCGATCAAGATTCCGCCGCAGCCCGCGGGTGACACCGTCTTCATGAACTGAGGCCCTCGACATGACCGACAGCGATCCGCTGCTCGCCAGCCAATGGGTGGTGCGCATCTGCCTGTTCCTGGTGGCGGCGATCGCCATGGCAGGTGGCACCTTGCAGATGGTCCTGGGCCAGCCGCAGACCGAACCCCGGCTGGACAACGTGCACCGCTTCATGGCGGGGGTGTACTTCTCGACGGGCCTCATCAATCTCTGGGCTGCGATCACCATCCGCCAACAAGGGACCTTGATCTACCTGCTGGCGCTGGGTGTGCTGCTGGCTGGCTGCGGGCGGCTGCTGTCGATCAGCAAGGTCGGGTTGCCCAAGCCGGCCGCGGTATGGTTGGGCTATCTCGTTCCTGAGCTGGTGCTGCCGTTCGTCATGGCCGGCGCGCACTACGCCAGTCACTGACAAAGGCTCCGCCATGTTCCCCGCCGAAGTCCTCGCCGCCTACCTCGTCGCCGTGCTGCTGGTCGTCATTGCGCCAGGGCCGGACAACATCCTCGCGATCAGCCGCGGGCTCAGCCAGGGACGGGCTGCGGCGGTGCTGTCGTCGATCGGCGCGGGGCTGGGGATCATGGTCCACACCACAGCGGCGGCACTGGGGCTGACGCTGGTGATCCAGGCCTCGCCGGCGGCGTTCTGGGCGGTGAAGCTGATCGGCGCGGCCTACCTGCTGTGGCTGGGCTTCAAGGCGCTGGCCTCGCGCAACCTGATCTCCTTCACGCCGGCGGCGCGACAGGGCCTTCCGCGCGTGTTCGCGACGGGGCTGCTGTCGAATGTGCTCAACCCGAAGCCGGGGCTGTTCGTACTGGCCTTCATTCCGCAGTTCGTCAGCGCGTCGCGCGGTTCGGTGACAGTGCAGATGCTGGTCTATGGCGCGATCTTCGCGGTGCTGACGGCCATCATCTTCTCGGTGCTGGGTTGCTATGCGGCCAGGCTTTCCGGATGGCTGGAGCGCCGGCCGAAGGCGACGAGCTGGCTCAACTTCGGCGCGGGGGCGACGTTCATTGCCTCGGGGGTTTCGATCCTGGTGCTGGGGAACCGTCGCTGAGGCTTGTTCGCCGTCCCGGGATGTGAACCAGTTCACATCGGCGCTGTGCGCTTCGCACTCGGATAAATCGTCGACGACGCCTAAATTCCTGCCCACGGAAAGCGTCTCGCGATCCGCTCTACCCGGAGCACCGCCATGAACATCTCTTCACGCACCCTGTACTGGATGACGAGTGTCCTGTCGCTGGTCGCGGCGGTGGGCGCGATGATGCATCCGATCCCCGCTGTCGCGGAGGAACGTGCCTTCCTGAGCAAGCCGGAGATCCAGGAACGACTGGTCGGCAAGGCCATCCAGTCGAAGAACCTGCAGAGCGGCGCGGTGTCGCATTGGGCCTATCACGCGGACGGCACCGTCGATGCATCGCGCACCGGCCTGGGCAAGGCCACCGGCACCTGGGCCATCCGCGAGGACGGGCAGATGTGCGTGACGATGGTCAAGCGGACGGGCTGCCGCTACTGGTTCCGCAAGGGCGAGATACTGGCCAACGCGGACACCAATTCGCCTGAGGCGCCGGTCGTGGCGGAAGTGCTCTTCGAGTAGGCCGCGTTCATGCACCGGCCTTGCGCCGGCTGGCAAGAGCCTCCCGAGCTGTGACTGGGTAGTTTTTTCATGGGCAGTGACAGTGCGGCAGCGGTGCCAGCGCAGGCTTGGCCGCGGTCTGCGCGATGCGTCCGCAGTCGCGTGGCCACCGAGGCGACAATGCCCTCCTGCCGCTTGCACCCAGGCTCTCGCGCCTGCGCCTGGCACAGTCACTCAACCCTGAAAGTCCCGCATGCCCCGTCCCGTCCTCGACGAAGCCCACATCCATCCCGCGATCCGCGAGAAGCTGGCCGGCAGTCGCCAGACGTTCGTGCGCGAGGTCATGGCCGCCATCGCTGTCAACGACGTGGTCGTGGTCGGCATGGCGATGAACCCACATCCCAAGAGGGCACGGAAGGCGCTCGACCAGGCCGGCGTGGCCTACAAGTACCTGGAGTACGGCAGCTACCTGGGCCAGTGGCGCAACCGCAATGCGCTGAAGATGTGGACCGGCTGGCCGACCTTTCCGATGGTGTTCGTCAAGGGCGTGCTGGTGGGCGGCGCCACCGAAGTACAGAAGCTGATTGATAGCGGAGAACTGAAGCCCATGCTGCAGCGCGGCGCGGCTGCCTGAGCGCCAACGCGGGGCTGCGACCGGCGCGCCCCGCGGGGGATCAAGTCAAGATGGCAAAGCCACATTGACTCAAGGGCCCCCAAGGCCGGGCTGCGCCCAGCCCGCCCCCCGCGGGGGATTGAGTCGAGATGGCAAAGCCACATCGACTCAAGAACTGAGCAGCCTCTGCACCACCGGGCACTTGTCGCCGGGTTGGCTGCCGTGCAGACTGCCGCATGTCCGAACTGATCCGATGAAGGAGCGCCATTGCAGGCATTGCGCGCGATCGTCTACGTCAGCACCGCCACGCAAGCGATGCGCTTGCCGCAACTGGAGGCGCTTCTGGTCGAGGCGCGCCGGCTGAATCTGCAAAACGACGTGACGGGCATGCTGCTCTACAGCGACGGCTGCTTCATGCAGTGCTTCGAGGGCCTGGAGGATGCTGTTCACGACACCTACGCACGCATTCGCGCCAGCCGGCAGCACACCCGCATCGTGGAGTTGCTGAACGAGCAGGTGGATGCGCGCAGCTTTGCCGATTGGCAGATGGGTTTTGCGCAGCCTGAGCCGGCAGACTGGATGACGCTGTCGCACGCACGCTGGCGCAGCATGGCGAGCGAGGCGCTTTGCTCGGTCGCCAATTCGCCGGGACTGGACCTGTTGCGCGGCGTGGCCGCGCGTTCGGGGCGGTAAGACGTATCGCTGCTTCGATCAGGTGCCCGCAGCCTCCAGACCCAGATAGGCCCGCCGCAACTCCGGCCGCGCCATCAATTCGTCGGGCCGGCCGAGCGCCACGATGCGCCCCTCTTCCAGCACGGCGGCGCGCTGCGCAATCCGCAACGCCATGCTGACGTTCTGCTCCACCAGCAGGACGGAGATGCCGTCCTCGTGGATGCGACGTATCGCCTCGAACATGTCGAGCACGATGCTCGGCGCCAAGCCGAGCGAGGGTTCGTCGAGCAGCAGCAAGCGCGGCTGCGCCATCAGCGCGCGGCCAATGGCGACCATCTGCTGCTGGCCACCGGACAAGGCGCCTGCCGGTTGGGACAGTTTCTCGTTCAGCACAGGGAACAACTCGCACACGCGCGCCAGCGAGCGTGCGCGGTCGCGCCGCGCTGCCGGCAGGTAGCTGCCGATCTCCAGGTTCTCGCGCACCGTCATTTCGGTGAACAGCCGACGCCCTTCCGGCACCAGCGCAATGCCCCGCGCGCAGAAGCGATGCGGCGCCAGCCGCGAGATGTCCTGGCCCTCGAACATCATTCGACCCGCGCCGATGCGATGCAGCCCGGCGATGGCGTGGATCAGCGTGCTCTTGCCGGCGCTGTTGGGACCAACCACGCAGAGCAACTCGCCGTCACCGATGCGCAACGACACATCCCATAGCGCGACGGCCTGCCCGTAGGCGATGCGGATCGATTGCAGTTCAAGCATGGGCCGGCTCCGGATCGAGGCCTGCGACGTTCGATGACGCGCCCGCTTCCATTGCCTGGCCAAGGTAGGCCGCGACCACGGCGGGCTGTTGCATCACATCGTGCGGCGGCCCCTCGGCCAGCACCTCGCCGCGATCGAAGATCACGACGCGGTCGCACAAGGCCATCACCGCCCGCATCACATGTTCGACGAAGACGATGGTCGCGCCCTGGTCGCGGATGCGACGGATCAGCGCGACGGCCTCGTCGATCTCCGACGGCGTGAGGCCCGAGAGCACCTCGTCCAGCATCAGGATGCGGGGCCGCGCCGCCAATGCGCGTGCGAACTCGAGGAACTTGCGCTGATGCAGGTTGAGTTCAGCCGGCAGCGCATGCGCTCGCGCGCCGAGGCCGGTGAACGCGAGCCATTCCCAGGCTTCTTCTTCGGCCGCGCGGCGGTCGAGCGATGCCGCGCCGAACATCGCCGGCAGCGCCACGTTCTGCAGCACCGTGAGGTGCGCGAAGGGCCGCGGGATCTGGTAGGTGCGGGCCATGCCGCCATGCGCGATGCGGTGCGCCGGGACGCCCGAGATGCGCCGCCCCGCGAACTCGATGACGCCCGCGGTCACCGCATAGTGCCCGCTGGCGACATTGATGAAAGTCGACTTGCCCGAACCGTTGGGCCCGAGCAGGCCGAGGATCTCGCCCTGCCGCACTTCCAGGTCCACGCCACGCAGCGCCTGCACGCCCTTGAAGGACTTGTGCACGCCCTGCGCGCGCAGCAGGATCTCGCCGGAGCGGGGCGCAGGCGATGCGGCGGGTGGCGCGGCATCGGCCACCGACTTCGCAGGGACCTCGCGAACCACCGCCGAAGCCCCCCGCCGCGCGCCCCACCACTTCAACGCCTGCCCCAGCAAGCCCTCCGGCATGAACAGGATCACGACGATCAACACCAGCCCCGTCAGCCCCTTGCCGATGATCGCGCTCTCGCTGCCGGTGAAGGCATAGAGCAGCAGCGTGATCGCGGTGGCGCCGACGATCGGCCCGGCCCAGTGCCGCGTGCCGCCCAGCACCGCCATGAGGATGACGGTGAGCGGCAGCGCGATCGTGAAGACATCGCCGGTCGTCACATACGAGATGAACAGCGCATGCACGCCGCCCACCAGCCCGGCCAGCGCGCAGGAGAGCGCGAACGCGCCCAGCTTGTAGCGGAAGGTCGGCACGCCCATCACCTCGGCCACGTTTTCGTCGTCGTGGATGGCGAACAAGCCGGTGCCGAAGCGCGAGCCATGCACGAGCAGTGCAGCGACCACCGCAAGCAGCGCGACTGCCAGCGAGAGCAGGTAGAAAGTCCCCGATGCAGTCGGCGCTATCGCCGGCACCAGGACGCCGGCCATCGACACGCCCGGGCCGCCATCGATCGGCGTGTTGAGGATGATCGTCGCCACCACGAAAGTCGCGGCCAGCGTCAGCAGGGAGAACAACTCCGCACGGACCGCCTGCACCCGGAAAGCGACCACGCCAAGCAGCGTGCCGAACAGCGCCGCGACCAAGGCCGCCGCCGGCAAGGTCCAAAGGAAGGGCACATCGAAACGCGTCGCCAGCGTGGCCGTGGTGTACATGCCGATGCCGAAGAAGGCGCCATGCCCGAAGGAGAAGTACCCCGAGTAACCCGATAGCAGGTTCCACGAGGTCGCCAGCGCGATCCAATGCAGCACCAGGTACAGGATCGATTCGTAGAAGGCCGGCAGGCGCAGCCACGGCACCACCGCAAGCACAGCGCCGGCCGTCAGCAGCAACACCAGCGCACGCTTCAAGCCATCCTCCCCGGCCGCACCAGCAGCACCGCCATGAGCAGCGAGAAGGACACCAGCGGCGCCCACGAAGGCGCCGTGACCGCCATGGTGACCGCCTCCGTCACCCCGATGATGCAACCTGCGATGAGCGGCCCGAGCGGCCTGCCCAGCCCACCGAGCATCACCGCGGCGAACACCACGCCGATCCACGCATAGATCTGCGAAGGCGACATCGTGTAGGCCAGCGCGATGCACACGCCCGCCACCCCGGCCAGGGCGGCGTTCAGGCCTGAGAGCATCAGCGCCAGCGCGTTCTGGTTCACACCAAAGGCCGCTGCGATCGGTGCATCCTGCGCCGCGGCGCGCATCGCCTTGCCGAGGTCGGTCCGGCTCAGCACCAGCCACACCGCGAACGAGATGCCCACACCCAGTCCCACCGTGATCAGTTCCGGCACCGGCAGGAACAGCGGGCCGAGCCGCACTTTGTGCTCCGCATAGCTCGATTCGAGCTTGCGAAAGTCGGCTGTCCACACCCACTGGATCAGCGCCTCGATGATCACCGTGACGCCGAAGGTCACGAGCAGCGAGTTGAACGGGCTCACGCGAAAGCGCGTCAGCAGCGCATGCAAGCCCACGCCCAGCACGAAGAACAGCGGCACGATGATCGCGAGCGTCAGCAACGGGTCCATGCCGAAGCGGCTCGACAGTTCATAGGTCAGGTAGGCACCCAGGAATGCCAGCGCGAAATGCGCCAGGTTGATCTGCCGCAGCAAGCCCCAGGACAGGCTCAGGCCCAGCCCGAGCAAGCCGTAGAGCGCGCCAGTAAACAGGCCTGCAAGGATCGACTGGGCCAGCAGCGTGGCGCTGGGAATGTTCATTCAGGCGGCGCGCGTCACCAGCTTTGCCCCGGGCGCGGCCCATTCCGGCGGCCACACCGTCACCCACTTGCCGTTCTGCACCTGCTTCACCTTGCTCAGGTCGGCGCCGAAGTTGCCGCGCTCGTTGAAGCGCAGCTTGCCCTGGATGGTGTCGACCTGGTTCGCCTTGAGCCAGGCTGCCATGGCCTTGTCGTCGATGCCCTTGGTCGCGACCACCGCCGCCTCGATCAGTTGCCATGCGGTGAAAGAGGCCGCGGCCTGCGTCTCGACGGTGGTGTCGGGCATGTTGGCCTGCGTGGCGCGCTCGCGGTAGACCTTCACGAACTCGGCGGCGGCGGCGTTGTTGGTGAAGGGCGCATGGTCCTCGAAGATCGTCATCGACAGCGCGCCGTTGGCTTCCGGCGCCTTCAGCATCGGCGCGGGCGATGGGAAGTGATAGAAGTGCAGGCGCGGCGCATAGTCGATCTTCTTCATCGCATCGAGCAGTTGCGTGCCCTCCAGGCCGATCGCGCCGGTCCAGATGAAATCCGGGTTCGCTTCCTTGATGCGCCCGGCGATCGGGCCGTAGTCGCGGTTGCCGAAGTCCCATTCGAGGAACAGCACCTCGTTGAGGCCGCGCTGCTTCGCCACCTCACGCGCGCCGAGCGCGACGAAGTGCACCGAAGGGAACTTGCTCGTCACCACCGCGATGGTCTTGGGCGGCTGTGCCGTCTTGTTGAGCGCGTCCAGCACCAGCGCCGGCAAGGTCTTTTCCGGGTCCGGGCCGATCGACCAGGCAGGAAACTGTTGCTCGTACTTCGCGAGGTTCGGGATGCCGAAGGTATGGTGCACCAGCGTCTTGTTGTAGCGCTGCGCCACGCCCATGGCCGCCAGGATGTTGCCCGTTGCATAGGGGCCGATCAGCAGGTCGACCTTGTCGGAGGTGACGAGTTGCTCGTAGAGCGTGCGAGCCAGGTCGGTCTTCGACTGGTCGTCCTTGAGCACCCATTCCACGGGGCGGCCCAGCAGGCCGCCGCGCTTGTTGAGCCCGTCGACGTAGATCTCGCCGGTGAGCTTGTGCACCAGGCCGGTCGCCGACAGCGGCCCGGTGAGCGCGAGCGTGCCGCCGATGCGGATGGGCGCACCCGCGGGCTGTGCTGCAGCGTTGCCGCCGAGCAGCGAACTCGCGCCGAGCACGCCGATCGAGCCGGCAGCGGCTACGAATGAACGACGGTCCATGGTCATGCTTGTCTCCTTGGTTGTGAGGGGGCACGGCTGCGTCGCCGCGCGGGCATCGTCAGCCCGGGACTTCGTGATTGGTGACGAACTCTTCCGGCACCTTCGGACCCCACGCGTAGAACGAGTCTTCCGGCGGATGGTCCGCCGAGGTCCAGTCGAAGTCGCCGGGCACGTAGTCGATGTCGAAGGAGTACTCCGCGTAGCTGCCCCACGGGTCGCGCACGTAGTAGAAATAGTTGGAACCCAGCACGTGCCGGCCCACGCCCCAGCCCTGGGTATGGCCGGCCGTGAGCATCTGCTCCATGCCGCGCCCCACGTCGTCGATGCTGCCGACATCCCAGCTCGAGTGATGCAGGCCGGGGCCGTTCGACTTGGCCATCGCGATCAGGTGATGGTCGCTGCCGTGCACGCCATGCAGGAACACGATGATGTCCGCGGAGCTGTCCGAGACGCGCAGTCCCAGCGCTTTCTCATAGAAGTCGGCCGCCGCCTTGACGTCGGGCGAGAACAGCAACACGTGCGAAAGGCGCCGCGGATGCACCTTCGGAATGCGCGAGCGTGCGAGCGATGCACCCGTGCCCACCGGCACCGGTTCCGGCACGATGGGTGTGCTGCGCACGTCCGCCATGCTCTTCGGCCCCACCACGACCTGCACCGGAAAACCATCCGGATGCATGAGCCAGAGGCCTTCGTCATTGCCCAGCGGATGCGGCGCGCAGCGCGGGATCTTCAGTTCGTCGACGCGCGCGGCGATGGCGTCGAAGTCCTCGGCAAAACAGGCAAAGCGCAGGTACTGCAACTTCTTCGGACCCGGCGCCTGGAAGATCGATCCCCAGGTGTGCGGATGGCCGCAGGTGCGCAGGTCCAGCTGGCCGTTGGTGCGCCGCAGCTGAAGGCCGAAGGCATCGTAGAAGCGCACCGCGACATCGAGGTCCGGCACGGTGAAAACGAAGCAGTCCAGCGAATGAACGCCATGAACGTTTGCGCGCCCTGCGTCCTTGCGGGTGCGTAGCTGAAGTCCTGTCATTGGCCTCTTCCCGGTGGCTTGGCGCGCACCATGAACGAAAACAATTTGGTTACCG
Organism: Variovorax rhizosphaerae; assembly: GCF_037889975.1. NCBI lineage: Bacteria > Pseudomonadati > Pseudomonadota > Betaproteobacteria > Burkholderiales > Comamonadaceae > Variovorax > Variovorax rhizosphaerae. The sequence goes on from NZ_JBBKZT010000021.1 coordinate 22,752, forward strand.
ATTCAAACTATATCGACGGGACGTTTTTTGACGAATAGGGTTAACAATTAGCAACAGTCATGTTGGCGCAGGCAGCGCAAGCGTGCTGGCATTTCGCAGGCGTCGGGCGCCCTATCCTTGTCGTCCACTGACACAATGCGCTCACTGTCACATGCAAGGAGCTATAGAAGATGAAACTGAAACGCCTCGCCTCTCTCGGACTTGTCCTTCCCCTGCTGTTGGGAGCATGCAGTTCCATGACGGGCCCCAGCGGCTCGACGAACAACGGCACCAACGCCTCGTCCTCGCTCACGCCAGCGCAGGTCGCCGAGAAGCGCGCCACCATCCTCGCCATGCGCGACAAGACGCTGGAGCAACTCTTCGCACACAAGCCCGAAGCCCGCGACGAACTGGAGAAGGCCGTCGGCTACGCGGTGTTCGACTCCTCGCAAATGAACATCGTGATGCTGGTCACTGCCAAGGGCACCGGCGTGATGGTCGACAACGCGACGAAGAAGGCCACCTACATGCTCGCCGGACGTGCCGGCACGGGCCCGGGCCTCGGCTACAAGGACTTCCGGCAAGTCCTGATCTTCAAGAACCGGGAAGTGTTCGACCAGTTCCTGAAGGTCGGCGCCGACGTCACCGCATCGGCCGACGCAACGGTGAAGCTCAAGCCCGGCGGCACTTCCGTCGGCATGGCCGAATCGTTCAACCCCTTCATCGCGACCTACAGCTTCACCGATTCGGGCCTGCTGCTGCAGGCCAACTGGGGTGGTGGGGGCTACCTGCCGGATTCGCAGTTGAACCAGCAGCCGTAGTGCGCGGCCTCGCCGAGGTCCGGTGATCTCCTTTGGGCTGCGCCGACCATGGCGCGCTCGGGCGCATCCAATTTCATTTTCCGGGATGATGTGCGCTCTTGAATCGGAGACACCATGAAGAAAAGAGCCCTCCGCGGCACCGCGGCTTGCTTGGCTTTGGCAGCATTGTTCGGTTGCGCCTCGCCCGCATTGCAGGTCACCGAGGTCGGCAGTTTCCATGTGGGCGGCCGGGCCGTGACGCTCTCGGGCCTGCCGGAAAAGGAACTGACCTTCACGCCGGGTGCGCCGCCGCTCAAGCTCAATCCGAATGGCGACTTCGAGGTCGAGTCGCTTTACGCGCGCTACACGCGACTGGCCAATCCCAAGGCGAAGTACCCCCTGCTGCTGTGGCACGGCGGCGGCCTGGCCGGCACCACCTTCGAGACCAAGCCCGACGGCAAGCCCGGCTGGGAGAGCTACTTCCTGCACGCCGGCTACGACGTCTATGTGAGCGACGCGGTCGAGCGCGGTCGCGCCTCATGGGCGCGCTACCCCGAGATCTTCAAGAGCGAGCCCTTCTTCCGCCCGAAGAAGGAAGCCTGGGAGCTGTTCCGCATCGGCGACACCGATTCGTACAACACCGATCCCACGCAGCGCACGGCCTTGCCGGGCACACAGTTCCCGATCGCCGCCTTCGACCAGTTCACCAAGCAGTCGATCCCGCGCTGGGGCACCAACGATGCGGCGACGCAGGCGGCCTACGACGCGTACGTCGACAAGGTCTGTCCTTGCGTGATCGTGGTGCACAGCCAGGGCGGCAACTTCGCGTTCAACTCTGCCCTCCGGTACCCCGACAAGGTGAAGGCGCTGGTCGCTGTGGAGACGTCGGGCTCTCCGAATCCGGACACCTTCGACTTCGCGCGCGTCAAGGGCGTGCCGATGCTCTGGGTGTGGGGCGACAACCTCGGCAAGTTCCCGTTTTGGGGCCGCATCTCGGCGGCACAGGACAAGTTCCGCGGCAACCTGATCGCGGCGGGTGGCATCGGCGACCGCATCGTGCTGCCCGATCTCGGCATCAAGGGCAACACGCACATGCTGATGATGGATCGCAACTCCGACCAGGTCGCCGGGTTGATCGACCAATGGCTGGTCAAGCAGGGCATCAAGCAGTAGGCGCAACGCCACGGCCTGCAGGAATCCCGGGACATGAGCACCCCAGCGCAGATGGATGACACAGATCGACAACTCCTCGCGCTGCTGCGCGACGACGCACGCATGTCCACGGTTGCGCTCGCGAAGAAGCTGCGTGTTGCCCGCGCAACCGTGCAGAACCGGATCGCCAAGCTGGAAGCGGGCGGGATCATTGTTGGCTACACGGTTCGATTGCGCCCTGAAGCGCAGCCCCACCGCATTCGCGCCATCATGGGCATCGCGATCGAGGGAAATTGCGGCGAGGAAGTCAGCCGCGCCTTGCGTGGCAATCCCAATGTGACAACCCTGCATACCACCAACGGTCGGTGGGATTTGATGGCAGAGATCGCGGCGGACACCCTGGAAGCGTTCGAGCGCGTGCTGGTTTCGATCCGCGCCATGGACGGGATTTCGATGACGGAGACGAGCATCCTGCTCGCCACTCGCAAGCTCTAATTCCACCCTTGGTCCCGGTCCTGGCAGATTGCCATCCCGGGCAATCTTTCTGAATCAAACGGGGCTGCGTCCTGACAGATTGATGGGTTCAATCTGGCGGGCACGAGCGGGATACTTTTCCCTCCTCAATCACGCTACAGCTTTCTCGATGATCAACCGTTTCAGTCCCGACACCGCCCTCTTGCTGATCGACGTGCAAAAGGGCGTCAACGACCTTACCCATTGGGGTGGCCCCACCGGCCGGCGCAACAACCCGCAGGCCGAGCAGCGCATCAAGGAACTGCTCGAAGCGTGGCGTTCAGCCGGCCTTCCCGTGATCTATACGCAGCATGACTCCCGGCAAGCGGTGTCGCCGTTGAAACTGGATCAACCTGGCGGGGCCTTCATCGATGAACTGATTCCGCGCGCCGACGAACTGGTCGTGTGGAAGGACGTCAACAGCGCTTTCGTCGGAACTCGCCTCGAGCTTGAACTTCACCGGCGGGCCATCCGGCGCCTGGTGGTCGTGGGCTTCTTCACCAATTTTTGCGTCGAGACCAGCGTGCGCATGGCGGGGAACATGGGCTTCGACACCTATCTGGTCCCGGACGCGTGTTCCACCACGAACCGCGTCGGCTTCGACGGAGTGGATCGCGACCCGGAAACGCTGCATGCAGCGTCGGTCACCAGCCTCCATGGCGAGTTCTGCACGGCGCTTGCGCCGCACGACGCCTTGAGCCTGGTGGCAGGCGACCGGCCTGAGCTTCGCCGCAGTCAAGGCAACGAATAGGCGCAGCGGGTGCAGCGGGGCGCGCCGGGTGCAGCGGGCGCACCGGGTGCAGCGGGCGCACCGGAAAGCATCGGGAAGCACCGGAAAGCATCGGGAAGTACGGGAAGTAATGCGAGCGCCGCAAGGCGCCCAGCGGCGTCCCCTCCCGGCTTCACTCTGGCATCCCGCTGCAGGCGAACGGGCGTGCTGCAGTTGCCTGCAGCACGCCCGGTTGATCAAGCAATCGCCACGCTCAAGCCGTCACAGCAGACGCCAGCTTCGGCACCGCCTCGATCAGCTTCTGCGTGTAGGCGTTCTGCGGATCGCCCAGCACGCGGTGCGTCTCGCCATACTCCACCACTGCACCGCGCTGCATCACCGCGATGTGGTCGCACATCTGGCCGGCCACGCGCAGGTCGTGCGTGATGAACACCATCGCGAGCTTGAACTGATCGCGCACCTGGGCGAACAGTTCCAGCACCTGCGCCTGCACCGACACGTCCAGCGCGGACACCGGCTCGTCGGCCACCAGCAGTTCGGGCCGCATCGCCAACGCACGGGCGATGCCGATGCGCTGTCGCTGGCCGCCGGAGAACTCGTGCGGGTAGCGCTCCGCGGCGTCCGCGCCGAGGCCGACGAGCTTCAGCAACGCCGCGGTGCGCTCCATCGCTTCGGACTTGCTCACGCCCTGCGCGATCGGTCCACCCGCGATGGCCGCGCCGACGCGGTGCCGCGGATTGAGCGATGCATACGGGTCCTGGAACACCATCTGGATCTTGCCGCCCGCCTGGCGCCGGAACTCCGAGCCCTTCGACAGGCTGCGTCCGTTGAACAGGATCTGCCCGGTGTCGAAAGGCGCCAGCCCGACCAGGCAACGGCCGACGCTGGATTTGCCCGAGCCGGATTCACCGACGATGCCCAGCGTCTCGCCACGCCGCAGGTTGAAGTTGATGTTGCGGGCCGCCTGCACCGAGCGCCCCTTCTTGAAGAGCCCGTTGCCCGTCTTGTAGGTCTTGCACAGATCCACCACCTTCAGCACCTCGGCCACCTCGCCGCCAGGCGTGACGCGTTCGGCAATGCCCGTGGGAATGGCCGCGATCAGCTTGCGCGTGTAGGGATGCTTCGGTGAATCCAGCACCTCGCGCGCAGGGCCGGACTCGACCATCGTGCCCATCTGCATGACGACCACATGGTCCGCGATCTCGGACACCACGCCGAAGTCATGCGTGATGAACAGCACCGCCGTGCCGCGCCGCTCCTGCAGCTCGCGCATCAGCTTCAGGATCTGCGCCTGCGTGGTCACGTCCAGCGCGGTGGTCGGCTCGTCGCAGATCAGCAGCACCGGTTCCAGCACCAGTGCGCAGGCGATCATCACGCGCTGGCGCTGGCCGCCGGAGAGGCGGAACGGGTAGCTGTCGATCAGCAGCTCCGGGTCCGGCAAGCCCACATCGGCCAGCGCCGCGAGGATGCGGCGCCGCTTCTCCGCCGCGGGCACGTTGCCGTGCGCGTCGAACACCTCGCCGATCTGGTCGCCGATGCGCATCACCGGGTTCAGCGCCGTCATCGGCTCCTGGAACACCATGCCGATACGACGCCCGCGCAGCTCGCGCATCTGGTCCTCGGTCAGCTTCAGCAGGTCGACGCCGTCGAACAGGATCTGTCCCGCCACGGGCTGCACATCCGGCTTGGGCAGCAGGCCCATCACCGAATTGGCGATCATCGATTTGCCGGAACCGGACTCGCCGACCACGCACAGCGTCTGGCCCGGCATCACCGACAGGCTCGCCTCGGTCACGGCCAGCGCGCGGTCGGCACCCTTGGGCAGCGAGATGCTGAGCCCGATCACGTCGAGCACGGGTTGCAGGCCCGGCATGCTTGGTTTGCCGCTCATTTGCTCCTCCCGTCGAGCCGCGAGTTGAGCCCGTCGTTGAGCCCCTCGCCCACCAGGTTGAGGGCCAGCACCGTCAGCACGATCGCCACGCCCGGAAACACCGCCATCCACCAGGCCTGGCGCAACACCGTGCGCGCCGCGCCGACCATGTAGCCCCAGCTCATCTGGTTGGGATCGCCCAGCCCGAGGAAGCTCAGGCTCGACTCCAGCAGGATGGCCGTCGCGACCATCAGCGAGGCCATCACGATGATGGGCGACATGGCGTTGGGCAGGATCTGCGTCAGCATGATGCGCGGCGTCGATTCCCCGGCCAGCAAGGCGGCCTGCACGAAGTCGCGCTGCCGAAGCGTCAGGAACTCGCCGCGCACCAGCCGCGCCACCGGCGGCCAGGAAACGATCGCGATCGCCGAGACGATCGAGTAGATCGAAGGCTGGAAGATCGCGACCAGCACGATGGCCAAGGCAAAGCTCGGCACCGACTGGAACAGTTCGGTGAAGCGCATCAGCCCCGCATCGACCCAACCGCCGAAGTAGCCGGCCAACGCACCCACCGTCACGCCGATGAGCAGCGCCACGACAGTGGACACCAGTCCGACCAGCAGGGAGATGCGCGCCCCGTAGAGCACGCCCGACAGGATGTCGCGACCCAGCGCATCGGTGCCCAGCGCGAAGCCAGGCTCGGTCCACGGGTGCAGGAACGGTTGCTGCACCATGGCCCACGGATCGTTCTCGGTGAACGCCGGTCCGATACCCGCGACCACTGCCACCAGCAGCAGCACGGCCAGCCCGATCACTGCGCCCTTGTTGCGGCGGAAGCGCCGCCAGAATGCACTTTGCATTTCAGTTCTCCATGACGCAGATGCGATTTCCGTGACACACGAACAAGGGGTGAACAGGGCGGCCTGTTCGGGAGCAACCGCGGAACCGGCTCTGCCGGGCCGCTGGTTGCGCCCCCTTGAGGGGGAGGCGCCGCAGGCGCTTCGGGGGTGGTCTCATTTCTAGATCTCGATACGTGGATCGACCAGCGTGTACACGAGGTCGGTGATGAGGTTGAACAGCACGGCCATCGCGGCCGTCACAAGGAACACGCCCAGCAGCAGGCTGTAGTCGCGCTGCAGCAGCGCATCGAACATCAGGCGGCCGATGCCGGGCCAGGCGAACACCGTCTCCGCCAGCACCGCCCCGCCAATCAGGCCGCCGGCCTGGATGCCCGCCAGCGTGACCACCGGCAGCAAGGCGTTGCGCAGCACGTGCGCACGCAGGATGCGATTGGGCCGCACGCCCTTGGCGCGCGCGGTCTTCACGAAGTCCATCTGCGCCACTTCCAGCATCGAGGCCCGTGTCATCCGCGCATACACCGCCATGTAGAACAAGGCCAGTGTGAGCGAAGGCAGCACCAGGTGCTTCGCGATGTCCAGCGGCAGCGCGAAGCCAGTCAAGCCCGAGCCCACAGTGCTGAAGCCGAAGCCCGGCAGCCAGCCGAACTGCACGCTGAACACCAGCACCGCCATCAACGCCAGCCAATAAGGTGGCATCGCGTAGAAGACCAGCGCCACCACGGTGATGGCACTGTCCACCCACGTACCGACCTTCCGCGCGGACAGCGCCCCGAGCGTCACCCCGAACAGCAGCGACAGCACGAAGGCGCTGCCCGTCAGCATCAAGGTGGCGGGCAAGCGGTCCAGGATGAGGTCAAGCACCGGTTGCTGCTGCCGGTAGGAGAAGCCCAGGTCCAGGTGCAGCACCTTGCCGACATAGGTGGCCAGTTGCGTGGTCATCGGCTGGTCGAGCCCGAACTGCTCGCGCAGTTGTGCGATGAACTGCGGGTCGGAAGCGCCGGCCTCGCCCGCCAGCACCGAGGCCGGGTCGCCCGGCGCGGCGCGCACCAGCATGAAGTTGACGATGGCGATCAGCAACAGTGCCATCATCCCCTGCAGAACGCGCGTAAGCAGGAATTGCACGCGCTTCATTTCCGGCCTCCATCAGGCCGTGGGTGTGACCACCGTGCCATCACGAAACGGACGCGCCGCCCAGGCTGTCGTTGAGGCCCACACCCGAGCTGATGAAGTTCTTGACCTTGGTGCGGTAGAGCGTCGGGAAGTTGATCTCGTAGAGCCACGCCACCGGCACCTCTTCCACCAGCAGCTTCTGCAATTCCAGGTAGATGGCCTTGCGCTTCTCGGTATCGATTTCCTTGGCGCCACTGTCCCACAGCGCGTCGGCCTTCGGGTTGCTGTAGCCCCCGACGTTGTTGAAGGGCGAGCCCTTGGCAATGTTGCTGGAGGTGAAGTTGCGCGCCACGCCGATCGCCGGATCTCCGTACTGGTAGCCGAAGGTGAAGGCCAGGTCGAAGTCCCAGTCGCCGAGCTTCTGGTTCCAGCCGGCCACGTCGGTGGCTGCCGTCTCGATCTTGATGCCGGCCTGGGTCAGGTGCTGCCGCACCATCTCGGCCGTGCGGCTCCAGGTCTCGCCATAGGGAAGGGGCAGCAGGCGGATCGTCTCGCCCTTGTAGCCGGCCTCGGCCAGCAGCTTCTTGGCGGTGTCGAGGTTGCGCGGGTACTTCGCAACGTCGGCGCTGTTGGCGAACTTGATGTTGCTGTTGAACGGACCGGTCGCGGGCTTGGCGAATCCCTGCCATGCCACCTTGCACAGCGCGTCGCGGTCGATCGCGTGCATCAGTGCCTGGCGGAACTTGATGCTGTTCATTGGCGCCTTGCGGTTGTTGACCCACAACCACGATTGCGGCGCGAAGAACTCCCAGCCCTTGAGGGTCACGGCGCAGCCCGGCAGCTTGGCCAGCCGCTGCACGTCGAAGTATTCGACCGCGCCGCCCGGCACCAGGTCGATCTTGCCGGACTCGAAGGCCGCGGCACGCGCGCCCGCATCCGGGATGATGTGGAAGTAGACGCTGTCGACCAGCGGCTGGTCCTTCACGTGGTACTTGTCGTTGGCCACCAGGTGGATGAACGAGCCCTTGACCCATTCCTTGAACTTGAAGGGACCGGTGCCGATCGGCGTGGCGTTCGCGGGGTTGGTGGCGAACTCCGTGCCTTCGTAGATGTGCTTGGGCACCATCGGCATGGCGGCCGCATCGAAGATGTAGATGAAGGGCGCGAAGGCGTACTTGAGCTTGAACTCCACCGTGAGCGGATCGATCGCCTTGATGCTTTCCACGGCTGCCAGGTTGTTGCGCAGGCGCGCATGGGTCTTGCGCAGGAACACGTCGGCGGAGAACACCACGTCCGCCGAGGTGAAGGGCTTGCCGTCATGCCAGGTGACGCCGGGCTTGAGCTTGAAGGTGTAGACCGTGCCTTCCTTGTTCGAAGCCCACGACGCGGCCAGTGCCGGCATCGGGTTGACCTTCTCGTCGTAGCGCAGCAGGCCTTCGTAGATGTTGCTGGCGACCAGCGCGGCAGGTCCGTTCTGGTGGATGCCGAGCATGAGGCCGGGCGGCTCGGGTTGCACCACCGCATTGATCACGCCGGACCTGCCGGCTGCAAGCAGGTGCAGCGGAACGCCAGCGAGCGTGATGCCGGCCGTGGCGGCACCGAGTTTGATGAGATTGCGTCGTTGCATGGGAAAGTCCTCCTTGGGGCTCGTTGTGGTTTGTCTCTGATTCTGAAGTGAAAGCATCTATGCGCCTCTGTGGTTTCTTGCTCGCTCGCCGAATGACCGGGCAAGCCGTACGAAATAGCGAACGCCAACCGGGATGAGTTCGTCATTGAACTCATAGCTGGCGTTGTGAAGTTCGCAGGGGCCTGGCGCCCTGCCGTCGATGACCTGGTCGGCTGCGCCATTGCCGATGAAGGCATAGCAACCCGCCTTGGCCTGCAGCATGAAAGAGAAGTCCTCCGAAGCCATCGTCGGCTCGCAAGGGAAGATGACGTTCTGGGCGCCGACGACCTGCGTGGCGACCTGGGCGGCATAGTCCGCTTCGAAGGCGTCATTGACGGTCGGCGGGTAGCTCCGGAAGAAGCTGCTTTCTGCAGTGCAGCCGAAGGAGGCCGCTGCCGCGCGTGCGACCTCGTCGATGCGCTTCTCGATCGCGTCCGTGACAGCGCCGTCGAAGGTGCGCACCGCGCCGCTGAGCCATGCCGCGCCGGGCACGATGCCATCGGAATTGCCCGAATGGATCTGCGTCACCGACACCACCGCGCTGTCGATCGGCCGCAAGCGCCGCGAGACGATGGTCTGCAGCGATAGCGCGATCTGCGACGCGGCCAGCAGGGCATCGGCTCCGTTGTGCGGCATGGCCGCGTGGCACGCGGTCCCTTGCACCTGCACCTTGAAGAGGTTGCTCGACGCCATCAACCCACCGGGGCGCAACGCGATGCTGCCCTGCGGCAGGCCCGGCCAGTTGTGTACGCCGAAGACCGCGTCCACCGGGAAGCGCTCGAACAACCCGTTTTCGATCATGGCCCGGGCGCCAGCACCGCCCTCTTCCGCCGGCTGGAAGATGAAGTGCACGGTGCCGCTGAATTCGTCGCGATGCGCGGCCAGGTAGCGCGCGGCGCCGAGCAGCATCGCCATGTGGCCGTCATGTCCGCACGCATGCATGACGCCGTCGTTGTGCGAGCGGTGCGCGAAGGTGTTGGCCTCTTGGATCGGCAATGCGTCCATATCGGCGCGCAGGCCGATGGACGTGGTGCCGGGACGGCCGGTGAGCGTGCCGACGAGGCCGGTCCTGCCGATGCCGCGCGTGACTTCGACACCCCAGGATTCGAGCGCTTCGCTGACGACTTGTGCGGTCTCATGAACCTCATAGCCGAGCTCGGCGCAGGCATGAAGGCGGCGGCGCAGTTCGCGCACCGGCCCTTCATCGATGACTTCGTGGACATGGCTCATGGGGGGCAGGCTTTCCTTCGAAGTGCTGGAGGGATCAGGCCAATGCCGCCTGGGCGGAGACCTTGGCTTTCACCTCCGTCGCCCCGGCTTCCGACGGGGCCTGCCGCACCAGCGAATAAAGGTTCTTGGGGTCGGCGAGCGTAGGAACCAGGTTTAACTCATGTCCCACGCCATGCCGCTGGCCCAGGTCGCGCAGATAGCGCAACGCGGAGAAGTCTTCCAGCGCAAAGCCCACCGAATCGAACACCGTGACCTCCTGCTCGCTGGTCCGGCCCGGCTGCGCACCGGAAACGATCTGGTGGAACTCGGTCACCGGGAAGTTCGCCGGCATCTGCTGGATGTCGCCCTCGATCCGCGTCTGCGGTTCGTACTCGACGACGACGCGTGCGAGGCGCAGGACGTCGGGATGCAGTTCGGTCTTGCCGGGGCAGTCGCCGCCGACCGCGTTGATGTGCATGCCCGGCTCCACCATTTCAGGGCGCAGGATGGTGGCGTTGGTCTTGTCCGCGGTGACGGTCGTAACGATGTCGGCGCCCAGCACGGCCTGCTCGGCGGTCCTGGCAATCGTGACTTCGAGGTCCGGGAAAGCAGCGAGATTGCGCTTGAGCTTTTCCGAGGCCTCGAGGTCGGTGTCGTACAGGCGGAGCTCACGAATGCCGAGCATCGAATGGAACGCGATCGCCTGGAACTCGCTCTGCGAGCCGTTGCCGATCATGGCCATGGTGCGCGAGGACTTGCGCGCCAGGCGGCTGGCAGCCAGTGCGGACATGGCGGCGGTGCGGATCGCGGTCAGCAGCGTCATCTCGCTGAGCAGCAAGGGAAAGCCGGTTCCGACATCGGCGAGCACGCCGAAAGCCATCACCGTGGGCAGCGCGTTGAATGTGTTCTGCGGATGTCCGTTGACGTACTTGAAGGCATAGAGCGCCTCGTTGGCCGTCGGCATGAGTTCGATGACGCCCACGGTCGAATGGCTTGCCACGCGCGCGGACTTGTCGAAGTTCTCCCAGTCGCGGTAGTCGGATTCGATGTAGCCGGCCATGGCGCCGATCATCTGGGGAAGACCTTCGCGCCTGACGATTTCCGCGACATCCTGAACGTCGATGTATTGAGTCATATCTGATGGGTAGTGGGTTGGGGTTCGGAGGGTTGGAGCCGCTCAGCCGCGCGCTTCAAAGCCCTGCAAGACGTTGACGGCGTTGATGCCGATTTCATCCACCATGTAGCCCCCTTCCATCGCGAAGAGCGTGGGGACTTGAATGGCGGCGATCTGCTCGCCGAGCCTGAAGAAGTCATCGGACTTCAACAGGAAATGGCTGATGGGATCGTTCTCGAAGGTGTCGACGCCCAGCGAGACGACCAGCAGATCCGGGGCGTGTGCAGCGACCGCCTGGCACGCGGCCTTCAATGCCTCGGTGTACGCGGCCCAATCGGTGCCTCGGGCGAGCGGAAGGTTGACGTTGAAGCCCGTGCCGCCGTTGCAACCGCGCTCGTCGGCATTGCCGCTGAAGTACGGATACGACACCGACGGGTCGCCGTGAAGGGAGACGGTGAGCACATCCGAGCGCTCATAGAAGATGTCCTGCGTGCCGTTGCCATGGTGGAAATCGACATCGAGGACGGCGACGCGCCTGGCGCCCTTGGCCAAGGCATGGGATGCCGCGATGGCCGCGTTGTTCAGGTAGCAATAGCCGCCCATGTACTCGCGGCCTGCATGGTGTCCCGGCGGCCGGCAAAGCGCGAATGCACTGCGTGCACCTTCGAGCACGACTTCGGCCCCGGTCAGCGCGAGGTTGGCGCTTTCCGCGACCGCGTTCCAGGTGTGGGCCGTGATCGGCGCGCCGGCGTCCATGGAGAAGTAGCCCAGCTTGCCTTCGATGACCGAAGGCTCGATGTCGTCGCGCATGTTGCGCACGGGCCAGACCAGCGGCAGCGCGTCGGAGGTGCGCCCGCCCGCGCTCCAGTGTTGCCAGGCGGTCGACAGGAACTGCACATAGCGTTCGCTGTGCGCGCCGATGTATTTCTCGGCGCCGAACGACCGGCACCCGATGACATCGCCCAGGCCGACCGCGCGCACGCGGCGAAGGATGGTGTCCGCCCGACCCGGTTCTTCAAAGGAAGGCGTCAGCGCGCCATCCTTGAGTTCCTTGCCGTGGTGCAAATGGTGTGAAGAACTGAAAACGGTAAGCATCGTTGCCCTCTGTTGAGAGACAAAATCTTATCGCTTCATACTTGCAAAAACATTGCTATTTCGACGAGATTGCCTATGATTTTTGGACGTTTCAACCACATAAGAATCCGTATGAAGAAAAATCGCCCTTTGCCACCTTTGGATGACATTGACCTTGCAATGCTCGATCTGTTGCAGGCCGATGGCGCCATCTCGAACGCGGCCCTTGGAGAGAAGCTGTCGCTGAGCGTCACGCCCTGCTGGCGTCGGCGCAAGCGCCTGCAGGACGAGGGCGTGATCAAGGACTACCAGGCGAATCTCGACCGGCGCATGCTGGGGCTCGATGTGCTGGCCTTCGTGCAGATCCAGTTCGGCATGCATGCGGACGATGCGCCGGACAAGTTCGAGAAGGCCATGATGTTGCTGCCCGAGGTGCTCTCATGCCACAAGATCACGGGCGATGCGGACTACCTTCTGCAGATCCTCGCGACCGACCTCGATGCGTACAGCGAGTTCGTGGAGCAGGTGTTTCGCAAGCAGCGGGGGGTGACCTCGATCAAGTCGAGCTTGTCGCTGCGGGAGGTGAAGGCTTCGGCGCGCATTCCCGTACCCAAGCCCTGAGGCGCCAAGCGACGCCATCGGTGGACGCCGTCCAGTGACCAGGCGCTTCAGGGAAGCTTGACTTTCAGCCGCCGCATATGAACGGCGAGGGGTCCGATGCGGTTCAGCACCGCCGGCAAGCGAGCCATCACGTGGCGCCAGCGACAGCGATCGAGCGGTCCTGGGGCTTGGCCACGGAGCTCCCCACGCGATGCATCAGGGGCAGCAGTTCCAGCAGGTAGGGCCGCGTTGGCCGCTCCCACCTGCGATGGATCGCCTGGTACAACAAATCGACCTGATCGGCGACGCTGCAGCCGAAGGTCTCGAAGAAGCCGGCGTGTTCGTTGATGAGGTCGGTACGTCCCAGCAACACAACGCTCAAGTCCGTCGGAATCTCGATGCCCCGCCCGGACAACAAGTCCCGGAACCTGTTGCCGTCCTCGATGCCCCAGCACACCAGTGCGCTGAAGGGAAGCTGCCCCGCCGCATCCTGCCTGGTCTTGATGAGGTCGACGAGGGCGGCTTCGTAGTCCTCGTAGGACAGCTTGGGCACAGCCAGCGTCTGCAAATCCAGCTGGGGTTGGGCATTGCGCAGTTGAGCCCAGCGCTTGAGCCCCAACTGGTTGGCGAGGAAAGGGTGTGCCGTGGTGGCATAGGCGATGCGCTGGTGCCCGCGCCTCTGCAAGAGATCCGTGGCCGCGGCCAGGGGCTCGCCCCATTCGATGCCCACGGCGTCCACATCGAGCCCCGCGAGCACGGCTCCATCCACTGCCAGCACGGAAGCCTTGTCTCGCAAGGTCGCCAGCATGCGGATCGTGATGGTCTCAAACATCGACTGGATCAGGCACGCGTCGAAGGAAGGCAGCCCGCGCAGCACCTCGTGTGCATGCTCGGAGTCGGTGTAGGACACCTCCAGCACCCGATGCCCCGCATCCGTGAAGCGGCGCTGCAGACCCTGGATGAGGGCTCGACTGCGCTGGAGGCTGACCGTGCGATGCAACAGCAGGACGGACCGGTTGGCAGGCAATGCGACGGCTTGTCGCTCGACGCGGGCTTCGCTGGCCTGGAAAAAAGTACCGCGCCCGACTTCCGATGAGATCGCCCCTCGTTCGCGAAGCGCATCGAAAGCACGCGTCACGATCGCCTGGGACACGCCGAAGCGCCGCATGAGGTCACGAATGCTCGGCAACCGATCCCCGGTCTCGGCATCTCGCGCCAGTTCGTCGAGATATCGGTGAAGCGCTGAAGGTGTATCTGCCATCAATACATTACACCATACGGTGCTTTCTAACGTTGACGGCCAGCCCGTTCGATGGCGTCGTCGACCAGCTCTGCGCAGGCGCCCACATAGTTCTGAGGCGTCAGGGCCTCCGCCCAGTTCTCCGGCAATTGGTGCGCGGCCAGCAGCGGATGCTGCTCGATGGCGGCGATGTACGGAATGCGTTCCGTTTGCGCGCGCTGCGCGGCGTCGTACAAGAGCTGGTGCGCCTCGTGGCGGCCCATCGTTTGGGCCAATCGCATCATCAGGGCCTCGGAGGCGATGAGTCCGTTCGACACGTCCAGGTTTCGCAGCATCGCGTCCGGGTTCACCACCAGGCCCCGGCTCAATCCGGCCAGCGTCTCGGCAACCGACACGCCGATGATCGCGATCTCCGGCAGCAACGCCTCGCAAAGATTGGTGGCCGAGGAATCGCCCTCGTCCAGGCGCACCATGGACGCCAGCATGGCCGGGATGCGGGCGCGCAGCAGGCGGGTCAGGCTGGTGAGCAAGAGTGCCGTGGCCGGGTTGCGCTTCTGCGCCATCGTGGAACTGCCCACTTTGCCCAGGTGAAAGGCCTCGCTGACTTCGCCGATTTCCGTGCGCTGCATGAAGACCACGTCCTGCGCGATCTTCTCGACGGTGCCCATGAGCAGGCCCAGGGCTGAAACATAGTCATTGACCCGGTCATAGGACGATCGCATCGCCATGCCGGCGGGCTGCAGGCCCAGGCGCGCGGCCATGCCGGCCTCGACCGCCCGACCCAGGGGGCCGCAGGCAGCGTAGGTGCCGATGGCGCCGCCCATCGAAGCGACGAAAGAATCCTTGCAGCGCTCGGCCAGGCGACGCCGGTCACGGTCGAGTTCGTCGACCCATGCGGCGACCTTGAACCCGAAGGTCATCGGCAGTGCGTGCTGGCCGTGCGTGCGGCCCGCCTGGGCCGTGTGCTTGTGCCGGGCCGCCAGCGCGCACAGTGCTTCGATGGCGGCATCCAGGTGCCCTGTCAAAAGCGTGTGCGTCTTCATCATCTGCAGTGACGAAGCCGTGTCGAAGATGTTCTGCGTGGTCGCGCCCCAGTGGATGAAGCCGGCCGCGGGTTCGCCGCACAGGGCCTCGAACTGATGCAGCACCGGCACGAACGGGTGCTGGGCAAAGGCGATGTCGCTTGACAGCCGTTCGAGGTCGAACAGGCCGGCATCCGCCTTGGCTTCGATGCGCCGGGCGGCTTCCAGCGGGACCAGCCCCACCTCGGCCTGCGCATTTGCCAGCGCGACTTCCACGTCGAGCCAGGCCTGCAACGTGGCGACGTCGCTCCAGGCTTCCTTGGCTTCGCTGTTGAACCAATGTCGTGTGACGAAGGACTCGAACATTCCGATGTGCATGCTGTCTCCGATGCTTGCTTTGCTGGTGGGGGCCCACGCATGGCGCCTGTGGATGAGGTCCGCGAGCGGGGTCGGTTGGTAAATCTTAACATATTGCATTGCTACAATGCATATTGTTCGAATACACTTCGCTCACCCGACCACGATTCGAGCCCTGAACCCCTCAAGGAGACAAAGACAATGCGTTCCAGCCCCGAGATCCAACCGCAACAGCTTTTCCCACGGTCTTCAGCACCTTCCTGCGCGCCAGTTCGGTCAGTGCGCTCCATGTTCCTGTTGCTGGTGGCCGCGGCATGCGCGATGGGCACGGCGCAAGCGCAGACGGAGAAGCCGATCACCATGATCGTGGGCTACTCCGCCGGCGGCAGTTCCGACAGCGTGGCCCGCGTGACGGCGACGGCGCTGTCCACGGCGCTCAAGCGCCAGGTGATCGTCGAGAACCTGCCCGGGGCCAGTGGCATCCTCGCCGCGAACAAGGCCGCCAACGGCCCTGCCGACGGCAGCATCATCTATCTGGGCGGCAGCGACACGATCCTGACGCCCATGGTCAACCCGCATGCCAAGCTGGACTGGGAGAAGGCGTTGATTCCCGTGGGACGGATCGCCACCAGTCCGCTGATCTTCGCGGTGCACAAGAAGTCGCCCTACAACACCCTGCCGGACTTGATTGAAGGCCTGCGAAAGAAAGACAAGACGGCGTTCAACTATGCGGTGCCGGGCATCGGCACTTCGCAACACATCTATGGCTCGATCATCAGCCTTCGCTACAAGGTCTCGATGACGCCCATCCCCTATCGCGGTGGCGCCCAGATCGTGACCGACCTCGCGGGGGAGCAAGTCGACGGTGCGGTGCTGGCGCTTTCCACGGCCCTGCCCTTCCTCAAGGACGGCACCATCAAGGCGCTGTCCGTTTCCGATGCGCCGCGGCCTCCACAGCTTCCGCAGGTCAAGTCCATCAGTGAGGAAAAGGATTTCAGCGATGTCTCGCTGCCGATCTGGCAAGGGCTGTTCCTGAAGGCTGGTACACCGCCGGCCACTGTTGCCGCCTACGAGCAGGCCCTGGCGCAGGCACTGGAAAGCCCGGACTTGCGCAAGAAGCTCTCCGATGCGGGCTTTGCCGTTGCATCCCTCGATGGCGCGGGGCTGCGCACATTCATGAAGTCACAAGCGGCGCTTTATCGCGACGTCGTCAAGACGCTGAAGATCACCACCGAATGATGAGTCGGCGGCCGGCCGCAAGACTCGAGACCGCAACGCGCGGATCACCACTTGAACAAATGCCGCGCGCGCCTTCGCGCTTGCCGCTGCGACCTTTCCCACCGGGTCATTTTCACAACCAGGGAGACTTGAAATGAAAGCAACTTTGGCCGCGCTGGCCACGCTGGCGGTCGCAGGTACGGCTTCGGCGCAATCGAGCCTGACGCTGTTCGGCGTGATGGATGCGGGCATCAGCTACTACGAAACGAAGAGCAATCGCTACACGAACAATCCGCTCATGGCGGCGCCTCTGTTCGCTCCTGACAACGTGACACGAAGCAAGTGGGCGATGTCGACGGGCGGCAACTCCGGCAGTCGCCTGGGATTCCGGGGCACGGAGGATCTGGGCGGCGGGCTCGCTGCCAGTTTCTGGCTGGAAGCCGCGCTGGCCAACGACACCGGACTGGGCACCGCCCCCGGTGGCATCATCGGCTTCAATCGCCGCTCGACCTTGAGCCTGTCGGGCGGCTTCGGCGAGATCCGCCTGGGCCGTGACTTCACGCCGATCTACACCAACGATCTCATCGCCGATCCATGGGTCAACAGCGGGGTGGGTGCGACCTTGTTCGGCTCCCTCGGCGCCAATCTCGCAACCCTGCGCGGCCCCGGCTCCCCCGTCGCCGCAAGTGACCACTACACCCGCGCCAGCAACAGCATCGGCTACTTCCTGCCGCCAGGCCTTGGCGGCTTCTATGGGCAGCTGATGTACGGGCTGCCTGAGACCGTCAAGCTCAGCAATGCGCCGCAAGCACCATCATCGACCGGCCGCTATTTCGGTGGTCGCTTCGGCTACGCCCGCGGCCCGGTGGATGTGGCGATCGCCTATGGGTCCAGCCAGGCTGCGGACGGGCTTGTCGCCGCGGCCCTGGTCAACAACAAGATCGACATCGCCAGCGTCATTGCCACCTATGACTTCGGCCCGCTCAAGTTGTACGGCGAACTGATGCAGACGCAGGACAAGCGCGAATCGACCAGCATCAGCGCCATCACGCGGATCAAGGACAAGTACAAGGGCGGCCTGATCGGCGTGACCGTACCCGTCGGCCCGGGACAGTTTCGTGCGACGTATGCGAAGGTCAAGTTCGACACCGGCGCCGAAGTCGCCCCGCTGTCGGTCGGTTCCACCGACATGGATGCGTCGTCCCAGAAACTGGCGCTCGGCTATGTGTACAACCTGTCGAAGAGGACCGCGTTCTACGCCACCGTTGCCAAGGTACAGATCAAGGACGGCCAGAACAATCCGGTCGTCATGGGCAGCACCACGGGCGGCGGCCTGACCTACCTGTCGACCGGGGCCGGCGTGCAGGGCTATGCGCCGCGCTCGTCGATGGGCTATGACTTCGGGTTCCGGCACGCGTTCTGATACAGGGCGTCCGGAATCTTCCGGATGAACGCATCGCGCGTGGCCATCTCCGGGATCGCAACTGGGCGCCTGCTGAATCACCTCGGCCACGGCCTGCGGTTCCGGTGCGGCAGGCCGCTGTGATGGCGCAAGCGCGGCGCCTGGTCCGGTCCTGCGTGAAGCTCGCGCTTGCAGCAAACAAAGCGCTCGCGCACGGCGGCTGAACGGGACTTGTCCCCGGCAATTTCCGTCCGCTCCTTGCGGTTTGGACCCCGGTCAGTGCCGAGGCGAAAGGTGAATGCCGGCCATCATGCAGCGCACAGATCCACCGGCCATTTCGATCGTCGGCACCGCCAACGGGACCAAATGCGCAGTGCGCGCGATGCGGGCTTTCTGATCGGTCGTCAGGCTGTCACAGGCACGTCGGGACAACGCGAGGATGCGCCCGTCCCGACCCGAGAGTTCGATCGCGTTGCCGGCGAACTCCGCGATCTGTGCATGGCTCAACGCGATGATCTCTCGGCCAGACTGCTCCAGACGAGACCGCACTTCACTCGCACGGCGCGGGTCGCTGATCGTGTCCATGCCGATCAAGGCGAACTCCGTGGCAACGCACATCAACACGTTGGTGTGGTAGATCGGCTGGCCGGCGGCGTCTGCCGTGTCGAACCACATCGGCTCGTAGTTGAAGTGCGTGCTGAAGCGCTCCAATAGCACCGGGTCGGCGCGCTTGGACCGCGCCGTATACGCGACACGCTCGAGGTGATCGAACACCATGGCGCCGATGCCTTCAAGGAACAGCTCGTCCTGCTCCAGGCCGGAATAGTCGATCACGTCCTGCACGCGGTACTCCGCCTTGAGCATCTCGATCACATCGCTGCGCCGCTCGCGGCGGCGGTTGGGCGAGAACATCGAGTAGATCGCGACATGCCCGCCCGGATGCGTGGAGAACCAGTTGTTCGGGAACACCGAATCGGGCGTTTCGCGTTCGCCCAGGTCATCGAACAGGTGCACACGCACGCCCTCGGCCCGAAGCCGCTCGGCGGCGGCGGTGACCTCGCGACAGGCGGACTCGGCAACAGCCCGGGCCTGGTCGCGCGCGGCGACTTTCTGGAAAGCGTTATCGGCAGCGGTTTCCGCGTTGGGCGTGAACTTGTGCGGCCGCACCATCACGACGGCACGCGGTGCCTGGACAGAGCAGATGGAGGGCATTGCAGCGGGCCTTTCCGGGGAATCTCGATGGAACAACGCCGCTCACGCCACGCGGCGCATATGTCCATTGACGTACTTGAACGCGTAGCGCTTGGCATTCGAAACCGGCATCAGCTCAATGACACCGATCTCCGAATGATTGGCCACCCGTGCGGACTTCTCGAAATCCGGCCAACGGATGAAGTCCTCCTGAATGGAGTCGGCAAGGTCACCTATGAACTGTGTGACACCGATCTCCTGCACCAGGCGGGACATCGTCGGGACGTCTACGAAGCGGGTCATGATTTCTCCTTGTCAGGGTTCGCTTGCAAGCTGCGACAGGAGAGATTGTTCCGACGTGCGGCGCCACTTTGAACCGTTCAACTTGTCATCTTTTTGCTTGGTACTTGCACTTTGCTCATTGCAAATTGCATTACGCCAGATGGACCATACCGGTCGTGGGCTGCGCAAGGCACGCTGACTGACAAGAAGCGCACGCGGGTAAAACCCGGCACGAGCCAGCGCCGCTTTGGATGCAGTCGCCGCGCCCGCATCCAGCGCGGGCTACCGGTCCCACGGCGCATCAAGACTCACGGGTTGCGCTCGCGGTTCAAGCGCAACGGGTTGAAGCGGGACCTGATCAAGGGCGACGCGAGCGCTTCATTTCGGATCTTGCGGTCGAATAAGCCGTGTCATGGATGAGCCAGCCCTGCAGGGCCGGGGCGTCGGGCCGTGTGGCGACGCCGGGCTGCCTCAGACGCCGCGGCTCTTCCGCATGGGTTTGGGTGCAGCTACGGACTTCTTGCCAGCCACAGGCCGACCCGAGCCGTTGTCCCGCGGCGGCAAGCCGGTGTGCTGCGTGAGCAGGCGGCCCTTGGTGACCGGCGACGACTTCACCTTCTCGGCCGACGCGCTGGAGTTGCTGCGCCGCGCGCTCGTGTAGCTGCCATCGGTCAGCGGCTGCCAGGTCGGGATCAGGTGGTGCTTGCCGTTGCCGATCAGATCGGAACGGCCCATGGCCTTCAGCGCGTCGCGCAGCAGCGGCCAGTTGTTGGCATCGTGGTAGCGCAGGAAGGCCTTGTGCAGGCGGCGGCGCTTGTCGCCGCGCACGATGTCCACCGTCTCGCTGTCGCGCGTGATCTTGCGCAGCGGGTTCTTGTTGGAGTGGTACATCGCCGTGGCCGTGGCCATCGGGCTCGGGTAGAAGGTCTGCACCTGGTCGGCACGGAAGCCGTTCTTCTTGAGCCAGACCGCGAGGTTCATCATGTCCTCGTCGCTGGTGCCCGGATGCGCGGCGATGAAGTACGGGATCAGGTACTGCTTCTTGCCGGCCTCGGCGCTGAACTTCTCGAACAGCTGCTTGAACTTGTCGTAGCTGCCGATGCCCGGCTTCATCATCTTGGTGAGCGGGCCCTGCTCGGTGTGCTCGGGCGCGATCTTGAGGTAACCGCCGACGTGGTGCTGCACCAGCTCTTTCACGTACTCGGGGCTCTGGACCGCGAGGTCGTAGCGCAGGCCGGAGCCGATCAGGATTTTCTTGATGCCCTTGAGCGCACGCGCACGGCGGTAGATCTTGATGAGCGGATCGTGGTTCGTGCCGAGGTTCTGGCAGATGCCCGGATAGACGCAGCTGGGCTTGCGGCAGGCGGCCTCGATCTCGGGCGACTTGCAGCCGAGGCGGTACATGTTGGCGGTCGGCCCGCCCAGGTCGGAGATGGTGCCGGTGAAGCCCTTGACCGAATCACGGATGGCCTCGACCTCCTTGATGATCGATTCTTCCGAGCGGCTCTGGATGATGCGGCCTTCGTGCTCGGTGATGGAGCAGAAGGTGCAGCCGCCGAAGCAGCCGCGCATGATGTTCACGCTGAAGCGGATCATTTCCCACGCGGGGATCTTGGTCGCGCCGTCGTGGCTGCCCTGCTCGTCGGCGTAGCGCGGGTGCGGGCTGCGGGCGTAGGGCAGGTCGAACACGTAGTCCATCTCGGCCGTGGTCAGCGGGATGGGCGGCGGGTTGATCCAGACGTCTCGCGCGGTCGTGCCTTCGCCGTGGGCTTGTACCAAGGCGCGGGCGTTACCGGGGTTGGTCTCCAGGTGCAGCACGCGGTTGGCGTGGGCGTAGAGGACCGGGTCGGAACGCACCTGTTCATAGGAAGGCAGGCGGATGACCGAGTGGTCGCGCGGCGGCACCTTGAGCCGGACGCGCGGATTCGGCACGAAATTGATCGGCTTGATCGCGGGGTTGGCCTGGTTGGCCACGTCGGCGACGGCTTGCGCCTCGTCTTCGCGCGCACAGGTCGCGCCGTTGGCCTTGGCCTGCTCCGACACCATGAGGTACGGGTTCACATGCGCCTCGACGCGCCCCGGCTCGTCCACGCTGGTCGAATCAATCTCGAACCAGCCTTCCGGCGTATCGCGCCGCACGAAGGCCGTGCCGCGCACATCGGTGATCTGCTGGATCGGCTCCTTGGCGGCCAGGCGATGCGCCACCTCGACAATCGCGCGCTCGGCATTGCCGTACAGCAGCAGGTCGCACTTGCTGTCCACCACGATCGAGCGGCGCACCTTGTCCGACCAGTAGTCGTAGTGCGCGATGCGGCGGAGCGACCCTTCGATGCCGCCGAGCACGATCGGCACGTCGTTCCAGGCTTCCTTGCAGCGCTGCGAATAGACGATGGCCGCGCGGTCAGGCCGCTTGCCGCCGACGTCGCCGGGCGTGTAGGCATCGTCGCTGCGGATCTTCCGGTCCGCCGTGTAGCGGTTGATCATCGAATCCATGTTGCCCGACGTCACGCCGAAGAACAGGTTCGGCTTGCCCAGCGCCTTGAAGGGCTCGGCGCTCTGCCAGTCGGGCTGCGCAATGATGCCGACGCGGAAGCCCTGCCCTTCCAGCATGCGGCCGATCACGGACATGCCGAAGCTCGGATGGTCGACGTAGGCGTCGCCGGTGACCACGATGATGTCGCAGCTGTCCCAGCCCAGCGCCTCCATCTCCTTGCGCGAGGTTGGCAGGAACTTGGCCGTGCCGAAGCGGGCCGCCCAGTACTTGCGGTAGCTGGTCAGCGGCTTGGCAGCACGATGGAAGAAGGAGACGTCGACAGGAGCGTTCATTGAAATGCGGGTTGGCGCATGCAACGCCATGTGGGCCCGGAGCGGGCAACCCGCCATTTTAGGGTTTCACCGTAGGTTTGTCGCCCTAAAGGCCATCCGGAACGTGCATCCGCCCTGTCATTTGATTGCTTTAGTCAATCAATTCATATGACAATGGCAATCATGAGCCTTTCCCAGACCCCGCCGGAAGCCGCCGCCGTGAAGGCTGTGCGGCAGTTCAATCGCTTCTACACCGCCCGCATCGGCGCCCTCGATCCCTACTTGGGCAGCGATATGTCGCTCACCGATGTGCGCGTGCTGTACGAGTTGGCGCACCGTGAAAAGCCCGTCGCCAGCGAGATCGGAAAGGCCCTGGGCCTGGACGCCGGCTACCTGAGCCGCATCCTGCGTCGCTTCGATTCGGCCGGCTGGCTGGCGCGCGCGCCGCACCCGGGCGACGCACGGCAGAGCCTGCTGGCGTTGACCGAGGCCGGACACGCAGTGTTCGCGCCGCTGCAGCAGAAGTCGCGCGACGAGGCCGCGCACCTGCTGGCGCCGCTGGCCGCCCCCGACCGGCAGAAGGTGGTCGACGCGATGAACACCGTCCAGGCCCTGCTCGACCCGGCCCGCGTGAGCGCGGTGAGGCCGGCGACCGCGGTCCTGCGAGATCCGGCGCCCGGCGACATCGGCTGGGTGGTGCAGCAGCACGGCGAGACCTACGCCCGCGAATACGGCTGGAACAGCGAATTCGAGGCACTCGTCGCCGAAATCGCCGCCGAGTACCTGCGCAAGTTCCAGCCCGAATGGGAGCGCTGCTGGATCGCGGACCTGAATGGCGAGCGCGTCGGCGCGGTCTTCGTGGTGCGCAAGTCGCCGACCACGGCGCAATTGCGAATGCTGATCCTCACGCCCCAGGCACGCGGCCTGGGCTTGGGGGCGAAACTCACCGACGAATGCATCGCCTTCGCGCGGCGCAAGGGCTACAGGAAGATGGTGCTGTGGACCAACAGTTGCCTGTCAGCGGCGCGTGGCATCTATGCGGCGCGCGGGTTCAAGCTGACGAAGTCGGAGCCGTACGAAGGCTTCGGGCAGCAGCTTGTCGGGGAGACGTGGGAGTTGAAGCTGTAGTGATGGCGACGGCCGGCGCTACGGCAAGGTGACCCCGACCGCTGCCGCCGCGGCACGGACCTGTGTCGGCCAGTTGATGTTGCCCGGGTCCTTGCCGCTGGCCATGCCCATCAAGTACGCAGGCTCCGACGCGATGTTGCGGAAGCCGCGCGAAACACCCGGCGGAATCGTCACCGTGTCCCAGGCTTCGAGCACGACGCTGCGCTCGCCGGTCGGGCCCCAGAAGATCTCCCACCGCCCCGACAGCGCGACGAACACTTCCTGCGTCAGGTGGTTGTGCAGCGGCGCCGACTTGCCGGGTTCACAGCAGACGATGTTGAGGTGAAAGCCTTCGGCCGCGAGGGGCGCCGCGGGCTGCGTGCCGAGCACCCGGTAAGTCGTCCGCTCGCAACCCGGGATGGACGCATCGACGTAGTCCGTCGTGGGCTGTAGCGAATGGAATCGCGCGACGCGGGCCTGCATCTCTTCGACGGTGGGGTTGGCGTCAGTGATCGGGGCAGTGGGCGGCATGGGCGGCTCCGCGGTCGTGGGTCACGCAGTCTTCCATTCTTCCCCCTCGAAATCCAGCGACCCCGTCACCCCGCGCCCGTCCGCTTCAGGCGTGCACGCAGGACGCGGCCCCGCTCATTCGATCTTGATGCCGCGCTCCTTCACCAGCTTCGACCACTTCGCGCTTTCGCTGTCGATGAATGCCGCGAACTCGGCCGCGGTGCCGCCGCCGACTTCGTTGCTCTGCGACAGGATGCGCTCCTTGACCTCCGCATGGTCGATCGCCTTGACGAACGCAGCCTGGAGCTTGGCGACGATGGTGGGCGGCGTGCCCTTCGGTGCGATGTAGCCCATCCAGTTGGAGACCAGCACCTGCGGATAGCCGGCTTCCGCGAAGGTGGGTACGTCGGGCATGGTGGAGAGGCGCTTGGCCGAGGTCACGGCGATCGGGCGGATCTTGCCGGCCTGGATCGCCGGGATCGCCGCGCCGGTCTGTTCGAACATCAGGTCGACCTGGCCGGCCAGCAGCGCGGTCGAAGCGGGGCCGCCGCCCTTGAAAGGCACGCCGACCATGTCGATGCCCGCCGCGCTTTCGAACAGCTCCGCGGACAGGTGGTGTGCGCCACCAGGGCCGGCGTTCGCGATGTTGAGCGCGCCGGGCTTGGCCCTGGCGGCGGTGACCACATCCTTGACGGTCTTGTAGGGCTTGTCGGTCGGCGTGGTGAGCACCAGCGGGCTCTTCTCCAGCAGCACGATGGGCACGAAGCTCTTCGGGTCGAAATTGACCTTCGGATAGATCGAGGGGTTGACGGCCAGCGGGCCAAAGCTGCCCATGCCAATCGTGTAGCCATCCGGCGCGGCGCGGCCGAGCATCTCGATGCCGATGTTGCCGCTGGCGCCGGGGCGGTTGTCGATGATCACGGGCTTGCCGAGGATGGAGGCGAGTTGCAGGGCCACCAGGCGTGTCTTGACGTCCGTGTTTCCGCCGGCGGCGAAGGGGACGATGATGGTGATGGCCTTGTTGGGGTAGTCCTGCTGGGCCAGCGCGGGTGCGGCGCAGAGGCCGGTGGCTGCGACCAAAAGGGCGAGCAGTGCGTTGCGTCGAATGATTTGCGTCATGGTTTGTCTCCTGGATTGCGTTGAGTGAAAGAGGGGGTGGTTCAGATGGCGCGGGCCGCCGGGTCGATGGCCGCGCGGTCGACGGGGGGCGCCACGGATGCGCCCTCGATCCCATGGCGAGCCAATGCCGCGGCAACGAAGCCGCTGGCCTTCATCTCCTCGACGTAGGCGCTGAGGAACGCGGCGGCCTCGTCGCCACGGCTGCGCGGCGTGCCCATGGCCTGCTGGATGACCATGAAGCGACCGTCGAGCAGGCGGAGTCCGCCCAGTCGCGCCGCGTCCGCCTCGAGTTGCTGCCTCACGCCGGCCGCCACGTCCGCCCGTTGCACGACAAAGGTGTCGACCACCGTCGGCGAGGTTTGCGAGCGGACTATGTGCGCATGCCGCAGTTCGCGCGAGAGGAACAGGTCGTAGGCGCTGCCCTTGCCGACCACGACGAGCCGGCCTTCGCGGTCCACCTCGTCGTTGCTGCGGATCGGCGAATCCTCGCGCACGAGGTAGCTGCCTTCGATCAGCACATAGGCGGCTGTAAAGGCGATGTGCACGCCGCGCTGCAGGTCGATGGCGAAGAAGCCGATGTCGGCGCGCTCGTCGGCGACCGCCTCGACCGACTTGCCTGCCGCATCGAAGACGACGAGTTCAAGTTCGACGCCGAGCCGGGCCGCGAAGCCACGGGCCAGGTCGACGGAGACACCGCGTGGAAGTCCGGTCGCGGGGTCCTTGTTGGCCAGGATCGGATTGCCGAGGTTGATGGACGCACGCAGCCGGCCGGTGGGTGCGAATGCGGAGACGAGGTGGGGATCGATGGTCATGGGATTCGGAATGGGTGGGTCAAGCACGGGCAGTCGCGGCATGCGCCCCGTCTGTTCCGCAATGGTCTTTTTCAGGATGGAAGGGATCACGCCGCCGTCGCGCAGCAGCCTGGCTTCCAGTTGCGTTTCGATGGCAGCGATGGCGCGCAGCGGCTCGACCTGGTCAACGTTGGATGTGTGGGACGCAGGCGCGGGGGAAATGCCACTGATGCAGGCGTTTGATGGGCTCGTTGTGCGCGTGGGCATCACGAACATGCCATTGGCGCTTCGCAACGTTGCCTTCCGGACCTGCGATCGGTGGACCTCGGAAGCCCTGCGCTTCAGATCATTCCAGCTTTGGCCATGGTCGCACGCAGGCTCGCAAATTCGTCTTCGACAAACTTTCCGAACTCGTCCCCGGTCAGCAAGGCCGGTGTCCAGCCGTTCTGCTCCACGGCCTGCTGCCAAGCGCGCGTCTTGGTCGCCTTCACGATGCCGTCTATCAGTGCCTTGCGCTGGTCTGGGGTGATGTCGGGAGCGCCGTGTACGCCGCGCCAGTTCCCGATCACGACGTTCAGGCCTTGCTCCTTCAGCGTCGGCGCGTCGATGCCCTTGAGGCGAGTATCGGAAGTCACCGCGATGGCCCTCATCTTGCCGGCCTTGATGTACTCGCCGAATTCGGTGTAGCCGCTGCCGCCCACCGTGACGTTGCCACCGAGGATCGAGGACACTGCTTCGCCGCCGCCGCGGAAGGCCACGTAGTTGACCTTGGTGGGATCGACTCCAGCCTCCCGCGCAATCATCACCGCAGCGATGTGCTCGGTCGTACCGCGCGAGCCGCCGCCCCACTTCACGCTGCCGGGGTCCTTCTTCATCTGCTCGACCACGTCCTTCATCGTCTTGAACGGTGAGGAGGTTGGCAGCACGAACACCTGGTACTCGCTCATGAGCCGGACCAGCGGCGTGGCAGCCTGCAACTGGGACGCCTGCTTGCTGGCAATGATGCCACCCACCATCGTCGCGCCCGTCATGATGATCGCGTTCGGATCGCGCTTGCTGCTGTTGACGAACTGCGCCAGACCGATGGTGCCGGAAGCCCCACCCTTGTTGTCGTAGCTCACCGACGAGGCGACCCCTGCCTCCTGCAGTGCCTTGCCAAGTGCGCGACCGGTGGCGTCCCAACCACCTCCGGGGTTGGCAGGGATCATCGTCTTGATGTCGGCGGCTGCCCAGGCTGAAAAAGGGAGCGCGCCGGTGGCCGATAGCGCTGCGAGGGTTCTCAGGAATGTGCTGCGACGCATGGTGGTTCCTTGGGTTGATGGGTGAAAGAGAGCGCTGGTCGGCTTCTCAGTTTTCGGGGGTGATCTTTGCGGCTTCCACGATGCGCCCGTACTGCACCGACTCGGCCTTGATGAAGGCGCGGAACTGGTCGATGGTCATTGGCGCCGGCTCGCCGCCCTGGTCGTTCAACTTCTTTGCCAGGGCGGGGTCGCGGAGTGCCTGCGTCACGGCGGCGTTGAGCTTCTGTTGCACGTCGGCTGGCGTCTTGGCGGGCGCGAACAAGCCGAACCAGTTGTCCAGGTTGTAAGCGGCCATCGGCTTGTATTCGGCGATGGTCGGTATGTCGGGCGCAAAGCTGGCGCGCTTTGCCGACGTGACGGCGAGTGCCTTCAGGCGACCGCCCTTGATGAAAGGCGTGGCGCCGGCCATGCTGACGAAGCTCAGATCGACATTGCCGCCGGCCACGTCCACCAACTGGCCGGCCGAGCCCTTGTACGGAATGTGATTCATCTGGATGCCCGCCAGCGAAGCGAACAACTCGCCATTCAGGTGCTGCGGGTTGCCCACCCCGCTCGTCGCATACGACAGCTTGCCCGGGTTCTTCTTCGCGTAGGCAATGAGCTCTTCGACGTTCTTGACGGGCAACGACGGGTTGGCAACCAGGACGTTCGGCACACGCGTGACCAGCGTGATCGGCGCCAGGTCCTTCTCGGGCGCGTACTGCATGCGTCCCTTGTAGACAAATGGGTTGATCGCCGTCTCACCGGCCGACCCGAGCAGAAGCGTGTAGCCATCGGGTGCGGCCTTGACCACTGCCTGCGCTCCGAGCATGCCGCTGGCGCCGGGCTTGTTGTCGATCACGATCGTCTGCTTGAGCGTGGTGCGCAACTGTTCGGCCAGCAGGCGCGCGATGTTGTCCACGCCGCCGCCGGCAGAGAACGGGACCACGATCGTGATCGTCTTGGCGGGGTAGTCTTGCGCGGCAGCGATGCCGCCCGTCAGCAAACCTGCACCCGCAATCAGCGCAGACAGGATCACGCGGCTTCGGCGATGCGGCAGGGGGTTGGAGCGGGATACGGCCGTCTGAACAAGACCATGTCCGGCTGTTGCCGGGGCCGGAACGAGCAATGCATTGTGTCGATTCGTATTCATGTGAGTCTCCGGAAAGTTGTGGTTCAAAGAGGGATACAGGGCGCGATGTCGATGACGGCCATGGCCATGGGTAAAGTTGGTTTCCGAGACCGTCAAGCAACCGTGGGCGCTTGGGGCGTGCTGCCCGTCTGTTCCGCAATGGTCTTTTTCAGGATGGAAGGGATGACGCCGCCGTCGCGCAGCAATGCGGCTTCCAGTTGCGTTTCGATGGCGGCAATGGCGCGCAGCGGCTCGACCCGGCCATCGGCCCGGATGACGCGCACGCTGATCTCGCAGCGCGGTGCGATACGCGCGGCATTCGCGTCGATCTCGATGCGGTCGCCCGGCTTCAAGGCCAGCGTTTGCGGCGTGACGCATTCGGGCAGGCGCAGCGGAAGAATGCCCATGCCGATGAGGTTGGAGCGGTGGATGCGCTCGAAGCTGACCGCCAGCACCGCGCGGATGCCCAGCAGCCGCTGCCCCTTGGCGGCCCAGTCGCGCGACGAGCCCGTGCCATAGCGCTCACCGGCGACGAGCACCACCGGATCGCCTGCGTCGCGATAGCGCTGCGCCACATCCCAGATCGGTTGCACGTCACCACTGGGCACATGCAGTGTGTGGGCCACGGGCATGCCGGGTCTCAGCAGGTTGACCAGCGACTTGCTGTGGAAGGCGGCACGCATCATCACCTCCCAGTTGCCGCGCCGGGAGGCGAAGACGTTGAGGTCGTGGCGGTCGTCGCCGCGGGCCACGAGGAAGTCCGCGACCAGGCTGTCGGGCGGGATGGCGCTGGCCGGCGAGATGTGGTCGGTCGTGATGTCGTCACCGACCACCAGCAGCGGATACGCGCTGTAGCGGCCCAACTGGCTGCCCTCGGTGGTCGACGCAAAAGGCGGACGACGCAGCGCGGTCGACTTGGGGTCCCAGGGGAACAGTGGGGTGTCCGGCGCGGGCAGCGCATGCCATGCGGGGTTGCGGGTGGCGATACGGAAGGCGCGGCCGAAGTCCGCCGGGTCCGCGCCCAACGCGAGATGCGCAGCGACCTCTTCGCGCGTCGGCCACAGGTCCTTGAGGAAGATCGCCTTGCCTTCGTGCGTGGTCTGCACCGGCTCGCGGCTCAGGTCGCGCTCGGCATCGCCAGCGAGTGCAAAGGCGATCACCAGCGGCGGCGACATCAGGAAGCCCAGGTCCAGGTCGGGATGCACGCGGCCCGGGAAGTTGCGATTGCCGGACAGCGCGGCCACGGGGTGGATGCTGGCGGCCGCCATCGCATTGCGAATGACCTCCGGAAGCTGGCCGGAGTTGCCGATGCAGGTGGTGCAGCCGAAGCCCACGATGTCGAAGCCGACCGCCGACAAATCATCCGTCAGGCCAGCGCGCGCCAGATAGTCCGCAGCGGCCGGCGAACCCGGGCCGAGCGACGTCTTGACCCAGTGCGGCACCTTCAGCCCGAGCCGTCGCGCCTTGCGTGCGACCAGTCCGGCGGCGATCAGCAATGCGGGGTCGGAGGTGTTGGTGCAACTCGTGATTGCGGCGATGGCCACCGGGAAGCGGGGCATGTCCTTGTCCGCAGCTTTCGGCGTGAAGTTCAAGGCCGCGAGAGTCTCGCGAGCGTGCGAATAGTCCAGCAGATCCTGCGGCCGCCGGGGCCCGGCAATGTGCATGCCCACCGCAGACAGGTCCACGTCGATCGTGCGCGAATAGCGCGGCTCCGCGCCAGGCTCGAACCAGATGCCGACACGCCGTGCATAGGCTTCCACCCGTGCGATGGCCTTGGCGCTGCGCCCCGTCGACTTCAGGTAGTCCAGCGTCTGCTCGTCGATGGGGAAGTAGCCCGTGGTCGCCCCGTACTCCGGCGCCATGTTCGCGACCACCGATCGCTCGCCCGCGCTCAACGTCGACACGCCCGGCCCGAAGAACTCGACGAACTCGCCGGAGACGCCGATATCCCGCAGCCGCTGCGTCACCGTCAATGCCAGGTCGGTGGCCAGCGCACCGGGCTTCAATGCGCCGGTGAGTCGCACGCCAACGACTTCAGGGATGCGCAGCATGGTCGGCATGCCGAACATCACCGTCTGCGCCTCCAGCCCGCCCACGCCCCAGCCCAGCACGCCGATGCCATTGACCATCGGCGTGTGGCTGTCGGTGCCGATCATCATGTCGGGCACGACCCACAGCACCCCGTCGCGCTCCTGCGTGGTGACGACGGTCGCCAGCTGCTCCAGGTTGATGGTGTGCATGATCCCGGTGCCGGGCGGGTTGACGTTGACGCCGCGCAGGGACTTCGACGCCCACTTCAAGAACCGATAGCGCTCCTCGTTGCGGCGAATCTCGTGGCTCAGGTTCAGCTCCGGCGCATCCGGTCGCGCGTAGGCCTCGACGGCGAGCGAGTGGTCTACCGACACCTCGACCGGCAGCCCGGGGTTCAGCACCGATGGATCGACGCCGGCCTCTTCCAGCGCATTGCGCATCGCGGCAATGTCCACCAGTGCCGGCGTGCTGGTCGTGTCGTGCATCAGCACACGGCCGGGCTGGAAGGCGATTTCTGCATCGCTGGTGCCGCGTTCGAGCCAACCGAAGAGGGCCGCGACGGCGGCTGTCCGCTCGGCGCCGCCCGTGTTGCGGATCACGTTCTCGAGCAACAGGCGCAGCACGACCGGAAGGCGATGGAGTTCGTCGCCGAAGAGCGCTGGCATGTCGACCAGCGCGGCGCTGGTGCCATCGATGTCAAGGTGACCGACGGGGAAGTCTTGTGTGCGGTTCATGGCTGCCACCTCAAGCCGGCACGGCCTTGGCGACCTCGGGCTGGTCGTACTGCACCCGCATGAAGAGCGTCATGAGGAAGGCGATCACCAGCAACGCGCTGAGGAAGGCCAGCGCACCGGTGGCACTGCTCGACGTGCCCTTGACCACACCAATCATGTAGGGCCCCGCGAAGCCGCCCAGGTTGCCGATCGAATTGATCACCGCGATGGACACCGCGGCCGTCGAACGCGAAAGGAACAGCGTCGGCAAGGCCCAGAACGGCGACTTGAAGGCATAGAGCCCCGACAACGCAACACTGATCAAGCCCACCGCGAGCACCATGTTCTGCGTGTAGCCGGCCGCCATCAGCGCTGCCGCGGCAACGCCCAGCGGAATGGCCGAATGCAGCTTGCGCTCGTTGAGGCGATCCGAGCGGCGCGACCACACCACCATCGCCGCGGTGGCAAGGATGTAGGGCAGCATCGCGATCAGACCGATCTGCGTGTGCGTCAGCGAGCCCGACAAGCCCTTGATGATCTGCGGCATCCAGTAGCCCACGCCGAGGCTGCCGCACTGGTACACGAAGTAGATGAACGAGAGGTAGAGCACCTTGCGGTTCTTCATCGCCTCGAACACGCCCAGGTGCTTGACGTTCTTGCGCGACTTGCGGTCACGCTCCAGTTCGGCCAGCAGCCAGTCCTTTTCTTCCTGCGTGAGGAAGCGCGCGTCCTGCGGCTTGTCGGTGAGGCGGAAGAAGCAGACCACGCCGAAGATCACCGCCGGCAGCCCTTCCAGGAACAGCATCCAGCGCCAGCCGCTCCAGTCGAGCCAGTGGATGTTGTCCATGATCCAGGTGCTCATCGGCGCGCCGATGATGTACGACACCGGAATGGCCGCGGTGAACAGCGCTACCGTCGTGGCCAGCTCCTTCGAGCGGAACCAGTAGGTGAGGTAGACGATGATGCCCGGGAAGAAGCCCGCCTCCGCCACGCCGAGCAAGAAGCGCAGGATGTAGAGCTGCGTCGCGTTCTGCACGAAGGCCGACAGGGTCGCCAGCACGCCCCATGAGACCAGGATGCGCGCAATCCAGACCCGTGCGCCGTACTTGTTGAGCATCACGTTGCTCGGCACTTCGAACAGGAAGTAGCCGATGAAGAAGATGCCGGAGATGAAGCCGAAGGCCTCGCTGGTCAGCGCGAGTTCGGCATTCATCTGCAGGGCCGCGTAGCCGATGTTGGCCCGGTCCAGGTACGAGATGATGTAGAGCAGGAAAACGAAAGGAATGATCCGCCAGGTGATCTTGCGGACGATGGCTTTCTCGCGGACTTCGTCGATGGCTTGCATGCGTGTCTCCGTCACCGGTCAACGCCGGCAATCTGTGAATCGGGAATGTGTTCCTGCTGCGCTGGTTGTCTGGGCGCAGCAAGCAGGAATGAGTCAGCTTGAAAAGACCATGCAGACCGGGCTGCCGCACTTCACCGATTGGCCGGTGGGCGCGAGTCGGCCGGTGGAGCCGTCGACGGCAAGGCTGACGATGGTGTCGCTGTCCTCGTTCAGCGCGTAGACGAGGCGCCCGTCGGGTGCGAGCGTGAAGAAGCGCGGCGTGTGGCCACCGGTCTTGTCCGCGCCTTCGAACGCGAGCATGCCGCTGGCGGGGTCGATGCGGAACACGGCGATGCTGTCGTGGCCGCGGTTCGATGCGTAGACCGTGCGACCGCTCGGGTCGACGGCGATGCCCGCGGCGCGGCTGTTGCCGGTGAAGGTGGCGGGCAAGGACGACAGGATCTGCAGGGCTTCCAGTTGACCGGTGTCGGCGCTGAAACGATAGGTCGTGACGGTCGAGTCGAGCTCGTTGACGACGTACGCGAAAGGCTTGCTCGGGTGGAAAGCGAGATGGCGCGGGCCGGCGCCTTCACGCGCGACCACGTCGGGCTTCGATGCCGGCGACAGCACGCCACCCTCGAAGCGGAAGCTGAAGACCCGGTCCAGGCCCTTGTCCGGTACCACGACGAAGCGGCCCGATGGGTCGAAGGGGTTGAAGTGCGGCTTCGCCTGCTTCTGCTCGACACGGTGCGGTCCGATGGCGCCGGTCAGCGGCACGAGCTGCGTCAGCGCGCCCAGCGAACCATCGGCCGCCACCGGCAGTACGGCGAGGCTGGAGCCGATATGGTTGGTCACGACCAGGAAGCGACCGGTCGGGTCCAGCGCCAGGTGCACGGGGTTCTTGCCTTGCGTGCCCTGCCGGTTGATGAAGCGCAGTTGCCCGCTGGCCTTGTCGACCTTGAAGGCGCTGACCTCGGTTTCGTCGCCGTGCACCGTGTAGAGGAATTCGCCGTCGCGGCTCAGCACGAGGTAGGACGGGTTGACCAGGTCCTTCACGAGCTGGACGAGCTGCAAGGAGCCGTCGCGTGGATCGACCTGGAAGACACTGATGCCGTCGCCACGCGCATTGCGTTCGCGCGTGGTGCGGCTTCCGACGTAGGCGTACATGGCTTGACCTCTGGCTGATGGGGAAGATGGGGATGCGGGTGACGGGGTGGCGGCATGCGATGCGCTGCGCACGCCAAGCCACCCGAGAAGAGCCACGCCGCCCAATGCGGCCGTGCCCTTCAGAATGTTGCGCCGGTCGGTGCCGGCTTCCTTCGTTGTGGAAGGTTTCACTGCTTGTCTCCTGGTTCATCGCGTCGAGTTTTCAGACGCTGCGAGGACTGATCCAGTCCATGGAACCAATGCTAGGGAGGCAGTGCTTTCTTGAAAATTGAATGATTGCCAAGCGAGCGTTCGTCAAACGAGAACGCTCGCGGGAGGTCAGCCCGGTGTGGCAGGCGCGCGCAGGTGATCGATCAAGGCGCGTGTGGTGAAGGGCATGCTGTCGAGATCCCGCACCGCCATGACGATCTGCCGCTCCGCCCACGCATCCTTCAACTTGACCACCTGCAGGCGACCGAGCGTCTGGTGCGCCTCCAGCACCGGCTCCGGCAGCAACGCGATGCCCAGCCCGGCCTGGACCAGCATGCCCATGCATTCGAAGCTGCTGACCTGGATGCGCGGCTCGATCGTCTTGCCCGCCGCCTGCGCGGCCTGGGTCATCAGCGCCCACAGCGAGCTTTCCGCATGCGGCGCGACGAAATCGCAGCCCAGCGCGTCCGCGAAATGCATCGACTTGCGCCGCGCCAGGGCATGCGTGCGCGGCACGCCCAGCGCCAGGCGATCGCTGTGGTACGGGAGCGATGCCAGCCCGCGCAAGGGCGTGTGATCGCCCAGGATGCCGATGTCGGCCGAGCCATCCGCCACCGCACGCACGATCGCCGCGCCGGTGCGTTCCTCGATCTGCAGGCGGATCATCGGGTAGCGCTCCAGGAAGCCCTGCAGTTCGGGCGGCAGGAATTCGACCAGCGCCGAGGTGCTGGCATGCAGCCGGACCACGCCCTTGAGCCCACCCGCGTACTCGCTCAATTCGCCACGCATGCGGTGCATCAACTGGAACACCTGCCGCGCGTAGTGCAGCATCGATTGCCCGGCCGGCGTGAGGCTCACGCCGCGCGCATGGCGCTGCAGCAGCGGCGCACCGGCCAATCCTTCCAGCTCGGTGATGCGCTTGCTGATCGCCGACACCGCCAGGTGCTGCTGCTCGGCGGCACGCGTCAGGTTCGCCGTCTCCGCGACGGCGACAAAGATCTCGAGGCTGGTGAGGTCGTAGCGCATGATGGTTCGGTCCGGGTCGGGCTTGCGGATCGACAGTGTGCGGCTTTTGCGAGCATTGGCACGCGACATCGCTGAATGAAGGCGCGCCCAGTCTGCGTCGTTGTGCTGCGCGAGTTGCGCCACCCCCGGTCCCCGCGGGGCATCAACCTCCGACGACGCGCA
This sequence comes from Variovorax rhizosphaerae, assembly GCF_037889975.1. NCBI lineage: Bacteria > Pseudomonadati > Pseudomonadota > Betaproteobacteria > Burkholderiales > Comamonadaceae > Variovorax > Variovorax rhizosphaerae. The sequence goes on from NZ_JBBKZT010000021.1 coordinate 57,497, forward strand.
TCCCGAACAGGACGATCACGGCCACGGCCAGCACCACTGTCGTCGCCTGCCAGAAGCGCACCGGGTTCCGCTCGATCAGCGGCATCGGCCTGGCGCGCATGAACTCCGGCCCCGGCGCGCGCAGGTCATGCGCCAGTTCGCTCACCGCCTGCTGCCGCTTCACTGGATCCGGATGCAGCGCCTTCTGCAGCACCGCATCGAGCCAAGCCGGCAACTCGGGCCGGAAGTGGCGCACCGGCACATAGCGCAGCCTGTTCACGTCCGCTGGCGACCGGATGCGCGCGGCGTCCAGGCCGTAGGGCAGTTGGCCGGTCAACATGCGATACGCGATGACGGCAAGCGAGAACAGCTCGGAACGCACGGTGCCGCCCCGCCCGATGAAGTACTCCGGCGCCGTGTATTGCAAGGTGCCGGCGATGGCGAGTGCCCGCCGCTCGCCTGTGCCCTCGGCGAGGCCCGCGACATGCGTGGACGCCAGGTCGATGATCTTGACGGTGCCGGCGCGGTCGATCATCACGTTCTCCGGCCGGATGTCCTGGTGCAGCATCTCGCGGCGATGCAAGGCCTGCAGTCCCATGGCCAGCTGCTCGACGATGCCGCGCACGCTGTCCAGGCTGGGACGTGGATGGTCGACCATCCATTGCGCCAGCGTCTGGCCGTCGACATATTCCATCGCGACATACAGATGGCTGCGCGGCCGGTCGACGGGGCTCGCCTTGAGCACATGCGGGCTGTCGACGCGGCGCGCCACCCATTCTTCGAGCATGAAGCGGTCGAGGTAGTCGGCGTCATCGCGCAGGTCGACGGAAGGCAGCTTCAGCACGACCTGCTGGCCGGTGGCGTCGTCCACGGCGAGGTGCACGTGGCTGCGCGCACTCACCTGCAGTTCGCGCACGAGCGTGAAGCCTTCGAAGCTGGCACGCGGTGCGAGCGGGGGCGAAATGGCGAGCTTGTCGCGTTGCATCGGCAACGGCGGTGCATGGACCGCTGGCAGTTCATCGATGCGAAGCAGCTGCACGGTCGCATCGTCTTGCGAACCGCGGGCCTTGGCACCGGTCGCGAGCAGCCGTGCCGCTTCCTCGAAGTCACCGCTGGCCTGCGCCACTGCGGCATGCACTGCCTCCGCATCGAGGTGCGTGTACGCGCCATCGGTGGCCAGCAGGTAGACCTCGCCGGCTTCGGCTTCCCAATGGTCGTAGTCGATCTCGACGCGCGAGTCCGCGCCCAATGCGCGACCAAGGTACGACTCCGCCGAAGACAGATGGACTCGGTGGTCTTCCGTGAGCTGTTCGAGCGCATGCGCATGCACCCGGTAGATGCGCGAGTCGCCGACGTGCAGCATGTGCACGTCGCGACCCTTGAGGACCAGCGCGCTGAAGGTGCAGACGTAGCCGCTGTCCTTGTCGAAGCGCGCGTCGCTGCGCATCGTCTGCGCATGCAGCCAGGAGTTGGTCGCGCCCAGCACGCGCTGCGCCGCGCGCCGCACCGACCACGCCTCCGACGTGGCGTAGTAATCGTCCAGAAAGCCGCGCACCGCGGCAGCACTCGCTACCTGGCTGACGCGGCTGGAACCGATGCCATCGGCAATCGCCACCGCGATGCCCTTGGAAATGCGTGCCAGCCCTTGCGGCAGCATCGCGCCATGGAAGTCCTGGTTGATCCCCTCGGCACCGGGCAGCGAGTGCTGGCCCAACGTCACGCGAAGCGCTTTGCGCGAGCCGCTTCCAGATGGCTCATGGCGCAAAAGGCGTGAAGATTTCGTAGCGAGGGCGCCGAGGTCGGGTTGAGGAGCGGAACCGCACTCCCGTGCGGTGAGCACCACAGACCCGAGATCGGTGGCCGCAGTAGAAAGCTTCACGCCTTTTCAGGTGAGGGCGCGCTTCGGGGCCGTCTTGTAGTGCGTCGCGTACAGCGTGAGGCCCACGAAGCTCAGCCCACCAACCAGGTTGCCCAGCACCGTCGGGATCTCGTTCCAGATCAGGTAGTCCATCAGTGTGAAGTTGCCGCCGAGCATCAGGCCGGTGGGGAACAGGAACATGTTGACGATCGAGTGTTCGAAGCCCATGTAGAAGAAGATCATCACGGGCATCCACATGCCGATGGCCTTGCCCGACACGCTGGTCGACATCAGTGCGGCGACCACGCCCGTCGACACCATCCAGTTGCACATCACGCCGCGGATGAACAGCGTCAGCATGCCGGCCGCGCCGTGCGACGAATAGCCCACGGTGCGGCCTTCGCCGATGTGGCCCAGCTTCTGGCCGATGGCGTTGGGCGCCTCGCTGAAGCCGAAGGTGAAGATGATGGCCATGAACACGGCCACCGTCAGCGCGCCGGCGAAGTTGCCGCAGAACACCAGGCTCCAGTTGCGCATCACACCCTTCCAGGTGGCGCCGGGGCGCTTGTCGAGCACGGCCAAAGGGGCCAGCGTGAACACGCCCGTCAGCAGATCGAAGCCCATCAGGTACAGCATGATGAAACCGACCGGGAAGAGCATCGCGCCGACCAGCGCGTTGCCGGTGTTGACGGTGATGGTCACGGCGAAGGCAGCCGCCAGCGCAAGGATGGCGCCGGCCATGTAAGAGCGGATGAGCGTGTCGCGCGTGGACATCAGGAGCTTGGATTCGCCGGCGTCGACCATCTTGGTGACGAATTCGGCAGGTGCGAGGTAGGCCATGGGGTTCCTTGGGGATCTGAAATTAAAAAGGATTCAGGACAGCGCGACGTGCACGCGGCCTTCGTGAACGCGCACCGCATGCGCGCGCACCGAGTGCTCAGGCGCTTCGAGGCATTCGCCGCTGCGCAGGTCGAAGTGGTTCTTGTACAGCGGCGAGGCGACGACGATGCGCTCGCCCAGGCTGCCGACCAGGCCGCGCGACAGCACGCTGGCCTTGGACTTCGGATCGACGTTGTCGATGGCGAAGAACTGCTGCGCGCCGGCCACGTTGAAGATCGCGACATGCACGCCGTCGACGAGCGCGCAGACGCCGGTGTCGGGCAGGATGTCGGTGGCTGCGCACACAGCCGTCCAATGAAGGGTTTCGGTGGTCATGGGGCTGTCCTCAGGCGGTTTCGAGATCGTTGGCGGTTTGGTCGCGCTGCGCACCGCGCGCCGGCCGGATCTGGCCGCGCTCTTCGACGAACACGATGTGCTCGTCCGGCTTCTCGCTGTTGACGAAGGAGCGGAAGCGCTGGCGCGTGGCCGGATCGTTCACCGCGGTCTTCCACTCGCATTGGTAGGTGCTTACGACGTGCTGCATCTGCGCTTCGAGTTCGGCGCCGAGGCCCAGCGTGTCGTTGATCAGCACGCCCTTGAGGTAGTCGAGCCCACCCTCCAGGCTTTCGCGCCAGGTGCTGGTGCGCTGCAGGCGATCGGCCGTGCGCACATAGAACATCAGGAAGCGATCGACCAGCTTGATGAGTTCTTGCTTCGACAGGTCGGAAGCGATGAGCTCGGCATGGCGCGGCTTCATGCCCCCGTTGCCGCACACATAGAGATTCCAGCCCTTCTCGGTGGCGATCACGCCCACGTCCTTGCTCTGCGCCTCGGCACACTCACGCGTGCAGCCCGAGACACCGAACTTGATCTTGTGCGGCGTGCGCAGGCCCTTGTAGCGGTTCTCCAGTTCGATCGCCATGCCCATGCTGTCGTCGACGCCATAGCGGCACCAGGTCGAGCCGACGCAACTCTTGACCGTGCGCAGCGACTTGCCATACGCATGCCCCGACTCGAAGCCTGCGGCAATCAGCTCTTCCCAGATCGCAGGCAGTTGCTCGACGCGCGCACCGAACAGGTCCACGCGCTGCCCGCCGGTGATCTTGGTGTACAGCCCGTACTTCTTCGCGACCTGCCCCACCGCGATCAGGCCATCGGCCGAGACCTCGCCGCCCGGCATGCGCGGCACCACCGAGTACGAGCCGTCCTTCTGGATGTTGCCCAGGAAGTAGTCGTTGCTGTCCTGCAGGCTGGCCAGGTCCTTCTTGAGCACGAAGTCGTTCCAGCACGAGGCGAAGATGCTGGCGGCAGTCGGCTTGCAGATGTCGCAGCCAAGGCCCTTGCCGTGCCTGGCGAGCAGGTCGCCGAAGGTTTTGATCTCGCCCACGCGGACCAGGTGGAACAACTCCTGGCGCGAATAGGGGAAGTGCTCGCACAAATGGTTGTTGACCGCCATTCCGCGCTTGCTCATCTCCATCTTCATGACCTGCGTGACCAGCGGCACGCAGCCGCCGCACGATGCGCCGGCCTTGGTGCAAGCCTTGAGGTCGGCCACGGTGCAGGCGCCCTCGCCGACCGCTGCGCAAAGCTGCCCCTTGCTCACGTTGTTGCAAGAGCAGATCTGCGCCGTGTCGGGCAGCGCTTCCACGCCTATGCCGGGCCGCGCCTTGCCGTCGCTCGAAGGCAGGATCAGGAACTCCGGGTCTTCCGGCAAGGCGATGCCGTTGAGCGCCAGTTGCAACAGGTTGCCGTATTCGCTGGCATCTCCAACCAGCACGGCACCCAACAGTTGCTTGCCATCTTCGCTGACGACGATCTTCTTGTAGATCTGCTTGTGCTCATTGACGTACTGGTAAGCGCGCGACTTGGGCGTCTTGCCGTGCGCGTCGCCGATGCTGGCCACGTCGACGCCCATCAGCTTGAGCTTGGTGCTCATGTCGGCGCCTGTGAATGCCGCATCGTCCTGCCCGGCGATGTGCTTTGCGGCCACGCGGGCCATGTCGTAGCCCGGTGCGACAAGCCCGAAGGTCTGGTCGTTCCACGCCGCGCATTCGCCGATCGCGTAGACGTTGCGGTCGCTGGTGCGGCAATGCGAATCCACCGCGATGCCGCCGCGCGCGCCCACAGCCAGCAGGCTCTGGCGCGCCAGCTCGTCGCGCGGGCGGATGCCGGCGGAGAACACGATCATGTCGGTCTCCAGGTGCGTGCCATCGGCGAACACCATGCGGTGCCGAGCGGTCGCACCGTCGACGATCTCCACCGTGTTGCGGCCGGTGTGAACATGCAGGCCCAGCGCCTCGATGCTGTTGCGCAGTGCGCGCCCGCCACCTTCATCGACCTGCACGGCCATCAGGCGCGGCGCGAACTCGACCACGTGCGTCTCCAGGCCCATGTCGCGCAAGGCCTTGGCGCATTCCAGGCCCAGCAGACCGCCGCCCACGACCACGCCGGTCTTGGAGCGCGCGCCGCAGGCCTTCATGGCCTCCAGGTCCTCGATGGTGCGATAGACGAAGCAGTTGGCCCTGTCGCGCCCCGGCACCGGCGGCACGAAGGGCGAGGAGCCCGTGGCCAGCACCAGCTTGTCGTAGTGCACCACTTCGCCGTCGGCGGTGGTGATGGTGTTGTTGCGGCGCTCGATGGCCACGGCCTTGGCAGCCAGGCGCAGCGTGAAGCCGCTGCGCTCGAAGAAGCCGGGCTCGACCAGCGAGAGGTCTTCCGCCGTCTTGCCCGAGAAGAACTCGGAGAGGTGCACCCGGTCATAGGCCGGGCGCGGCTCTTCACAGAGCACCGTGACCTCGGCCTGCGCGACGTCGAGCTCGTGGAGTTGCTCGAGGAACTTGTGGCCCACCATGCCGTGGCCAATCACTGCGATTTTCATTTCGGATCCTGCACACGCAGCCGATGCCGTGCGGGTGCAGACCACTGGCTGCTGCTGTCTGGGACGACAGCTGCCGTGGGCCCCCGCGTGGAACGGACGCGAATCGGGTTGGAACAGACGGACTGCCAGCGTCATTGCTGTCAGTCCGCTCGGATCCCGCCGTCATTAGCGGAGGCACTGGAACCCTGCGGCAACGGTGCCGGCAGGTCAGTACAGGGGAGTGAGCAACATCCGTGCCGGCTCTGGATGCCTGAAATGACCGCCCACTGCCACTTGAATCGGCCTGCGTGCGCGCATCTGGTGCGATCAGGCATGGCAGGCGCACCGAAGTGGGACCGCCGCCGCTGAAGCTCCCGGCGTGCAACGGATGGTAGGGGCGCCGCCGCGTCGTTGTTGATCGCATGGCTGGTCGGCAATTCGAGCACCGACAAATTCAGTGGGGCCGTCTTTTCACGTCAAAGGGCGGCGCCTCACATGTCGATCGCCTCGATGCCGTTCCTGCGCAACGCGTCGTCCGGCCCTTGCGCGCATTGCCTTAAAGTGAAGTCCCCCATCACCGCATGCCAAAACCTGGAGCAGCATTCTTGGACCTCCGCGACCTCCAGTACTTCGAAGTCATCGCCGAGCTTGAGCACATGGGGCGCGCAGCGGAGCGCCTTCATCGCACGCAACCCGCCTTGACGAGCTGCGTGCGCAGGCTGGAGGAAGCCTGCGGCGCCGCGCTGTTCGAGAAGACCGGCCGCGGCATCCGGCTCACCGCCGCCGGCAAGGCGCTGCTCAAGTGGGCGCAGCGCACGCGCTTCGACGTGGAGAGCGCGCGGCGCGAGATCGGCGACATCGGCCGCGGGCTCACCGGCAACATCAAGGTCGGCATCGTGCCGACCGCCGCACAATTCCTGCTGCCACCCGCCGCGCGCGACCTGATGCGCGAGGCGCCCGGCGTCACCCTGCGCACCACCGTCGCGCTGGTCGACGTGCTGAAGCCGCTGCTGCGCGCGGGCGACATCGACCTGATGGTCGGCACCGAGGGCGCGACCGAATCGGGCTTTGCCTCGCAGTACCTGGCCGAGGACGTGATCGTGGTCGCCGCGAACGACAAGCATCCCATCTTCGACAAGCCCAAGCCTGGACTGAAGGACCTCGCTGCCTATCGATGGGTGCTGCAGCCGCCCGGTGCGCCGACCCGCGACTGGCTCGACCAGACCTTCGACCGCAACCGCATCGCACGTCCCGTGGTGCAGGTGGAAAGCACCATGCTGCTGATGCTGCCCTCCTTGATCGGCGAGACCGGCCTCCTGAGCTTCATCTCGCGGCTGCACCTGCAAGCTGGACAATCCGGCGCCGCGCTGCGCGAAGTGAAGCTGCCCGCCACGACGATGCGCCGCCGCATGGTCGTGACCTATCGCGACAGCGGCTACATCTCGCCGGCCGCGCAAAGGCTGATCGATCTGCTGGCGAAGTACGCCGACGGAGCGCCGGGATAGCCACAGATCACGCCCGCACCCAGCAAGACGCAGCATCCACATCCTTGCCGGGATCCGCGGCCTTGAACCCGCTCGGATAGCACTCACGCCGCAGACGAAGTACTAAGCATCGCCGCGAACCTTGAGCGCAAGTTCAACCGCGGAATCGATGGCGGCGGCAGCGGGCCGTCCAAGGCGCTGGAATTCTTTCTCGGCGAGACCCATCCAGTGCAACGCTGGCCAGTTCTTGAGCATCTCCAGATAGAGCGCCTTCGCGTCGCCGCCCGTGTCTGCAATGGGAAGGACCGGCTTTTTCATCATCAGGGCCCTCTTGCCGATCTCCTTGGTTCCGCCGAGGCCCCCAAGCAGGATCACCACGCTGGCACGTCGGACCGGCTCGTCATATTCGTCGCGCCCCTTCTTCACGAAGACAAGTTGACCGGCCGGAAACGCAGGTTCATCCGTCTCCAACACCACCTGGACGAGGGCATCCTCCAGCGGCGCGTCCAACGCTTGCAAGGCTTGCGCGAAGCTGCGAGCGACCCACGCATCGACCCCCGGCCAACCACCGGTCACGATGCCGCACCGTGCCGGCGCCAGCTTGGCGCCCAATGCCCCGGACAGGTCCTCGAGTTCCTTCGAGAAGCCTCTGGAGGCCCCCGTGCCCGCGACGAGCACCCACTGCTCGGGCGTGCCATAGGCTGTCGAGGGCGCAGGCTGCCCGGATTCCAGGTTCTTGACGGCCACCGTGGTCGCGATCGACGGCTGCGCTCGCTTCAGTAGGTGCTTGGTGATCTGTTCGAGCGCGCCCTGGTAAGCACCGTCATCGCGACAATCCACCCACAAGCGAGCCTGCATGTAGGGCGGCAAGGCCACCGATGGAATGCCCTGGCGCACCACGCAGAAGAAGCGCCCCCGCGCTGGCGTCGAGTTGAGAATCTCGGCCGTCACGATCGACTGCTCATAGCCGACGCCGCCAAGTCGCTCATTGGTCTTTCGCGCAAACTCTTCGGTGCAGACGAGCATGACGAAGTCTGCCTCCTTGATGCCCCGGTCCATGAAGTGAGTGACGTCGTCGCCGAGGTCCAGTACGAATTGATCCAGCCAGACAGTCACGCCGCTGCGCCGCAGATCCTCCCCCAGTCGGCGTACCCAGGACCGGTGCTCGGGACTGCCCCAGGAGTAGCTGATGAATAGCGTCGGCATGGCAAGGATCCTTCCGTGTGGAACCAAGAGATCGGCGGGATGCATTGTTCCGCGTGTCTGCTGGCGATACCAGCCACCTGATACCCCAAGCGCAATCTATCGATCTTCAAAAACTATCGATTGGACTGAATAGGCCGTCCGTCGAATACTTGGCTCCATCGAACGCACCGCCAGCAATCACGCAGGACGGGCAAAACAGGAGACAAGTTCATGCAACACCGCGCCTTCACGGCTTCGCGCCGCACCCTCGGCATCGCCGCCCTCTCGCTCGTCGCCAGCGCCACGCTCCTGGCACACGCCCCGGCATCGGCCCAGGCGGCATGGCCGTCGCGGCCGATCAAGCTGATCGTCCCCTTCCCCGCCGGCGGCGGCACCGACCTGATCGCACGTGAAGTCGCGAACAAGGTCGCCACCAGCAACGGCTGGTCGATCATCATCGACAACAAGCCGGGCTCCGGCGGCAACCTCGGCGTCGACGCCGCGGCCAAGGCGCCCGCCGACGGGTACACGCTGGTACTGGGCCAGACCAGCAACCTGGCGATCAACCCCACGCTCTACCCCAAGCTGCCCTACAACCCCGAGAAGGACCTGACCCCGGTCGTGCCCGTCGCCAGCGCACCGCTGCTGCTCGTGGTCGCCGCCGACTCGCCCTACAAGACGCTCGCCGACGTGGTGGCTGCCGCCAAGGCCAAGCCGGAGTCGCTGAACTACGCCAGCTCCGGCAGCGGCACGGTGGCGCATCTCGCGACCGAGTTGTTTCAGAAGACCGCCGGCGTCAAGTTCACCCACGTTCCGTACAAGGGCGCGGCGCAAGGCTCGACCGACCTGATCGGCGGGCAACTGCAGATGTACATGTCTTCCGTTCCGACGCTGATCGGCTACGTCAAGAACGGGAAGATGCGCGCCATCGCCGTGACCTCGTCGAAGCGCACGGCCGACCTGCCGGCGGTGCCGACGATTGCCGAGTCTGGCTACAAGGGCTTCGAGGCGGTGACCTGGTTCGGCGTCGCTGGGCCTGCGGGCTTGCCGAAGGACATCGTTGCCAAGCTCAACGGCGCGTTCAACAAGGCACTGCAAGACCCCGAGGTCAAGAAGAAGCTGGCAAGCCAGGGCACCGATGCGCTGGGCGGCACGCCAGAGCAGTTCTCCAAGCTGGTCCATGACGACATCGGGCGCTGGGGCGCGATCGTCAAGGAGTCGGGCGCCAAGGTCGACTGAAGCACACCCCCCAATCGCCGCTGCCTCTCATCCCGGCCCTCTTCCCGATTGGAAGAGGGAAGGACAAACACATCCCTCACCGAAAGAAAATCATGACGACAAACACCCTTCCCGACATCATTCGCGACTTCGAACGCGTCCCCGCTCACATCGTGGCGCAAGCCGCCGAGCTGCAGCCCGCCATCCTGGCCGACGTGGCCGGCCGCCGCGGCGCGGTGGATGGCCGCATCAAGGCGCTGCGCCCCCGCATGAAGCTGGCCGGCACGGCTTTCACGGTCGAAGTGCGCCCCGGCGACAACCTCATGATCCACGCGGCCATCGCGATGGCCAAGCCCGGCGACGTGCTCGTCATCGACGGCAAGGGCGACCAGACCTCGGCGCTCATGGGCACGATCATGATGACGGCCTGCCAGAAGCTCGGCATCGCCGGCGTGGTGATGGACGGCGCCTGCCGCGACAGCCTGGAGATCGACGAGATGGACTACCCGGTGTTCTCGGTCGGCACCAACCCCAACGGCCCGACCAAGAACATCGGCGGGCGCATCGGGCATCCGGTGTCGATCGGCGGCGTCACGGTGCATCCGGGTGACTTCGTGATCGGCGATGGCGATGGCGTCGTCGTCGTGGAGCGCGAGAAGATCGAGGGGCTGCTGCCGCTGGCCGCGAAGAAGGTCAAGGACGAAGCCGCCCGCATCGCGGCCATCAAGGGTGGTGAGACAGCAGCCAAGTGGCTGGACGCCGCACTCCGCGCGGCTGGCGTCCTGAAGGAAGGGGAAACGCTGTGAGCACAGTCCTCGTCACCGGCGCCGACCTCGCGCCCCAGGCACTCGCCCTGCTCGAAGGCCATGAAGTCATCTACGCGGGCAAGACGCCGACCGAAAGCGACCTGGTCGCACTGTGCGGCGCGCATGACCCGGTCGCCATCATCGTGCGCTACGGCAAGGTCGGCGCCACGGTGATGGACGCAGCACCATCGCTGCGCGTCATCTCCAAGCACGGCAGCGGCACCGACACCATCGACAAGGTGGCGGCACAGGCGCGCGGTATCGAGGTGGTCGCCGCTGCTGGCGCCAACGCCGCCGCGGTGGCCGAGCAGGCACTGGCCCTGCTGCTGGCCTGCGCCAAGTCGGTGGTCGCGCTGGACGCCCGCATGCATGCGGGCCACTGGGACAAGGCGACGCACAAGAGCCTCGAACTGGGCGGGCGCACGATCGGGCTGGTCGGCCTGGGCGCGATCGGATTGCGCTTCGCACGCATGGCCGATGCGCTCGGCATGCGGGTCATCGGCTTCGATCCGTTCGCACGCAACGTGCCGGCGTACGTCGAATGCGTGGACCTGCCGACGCTCTGGCGCGAGTCCGATGCGATCTCGCTGCACTGCCCGCTGACCGATGGCAACCGCGGCCTGCTCGACGCGGACACGCTCGCGCAGTGCAAGCGCGGCGTGATCGTGGTCAACACGGCGCGCGGCGGGCTGATCGACGAAGCCGCGCTGCTGGAGGCAGTGCGTTCGGGCCAGGTGGCCATGGCCGGGCTCGACAGCTTCGCGGTGGAACCGATGACCGCCGGCCACCCGTTCCAGGGCAACAAGAACTTCGTGCTGAGCCCGCACATCGGCGGCGTGACCAGCGATGCCTACGTGAACATGGGCGTCGCCGCGGCCACCAACCTGCTTCAAGTGCTGGCTCGCCAGCCTGCGGTGGCCGGTTGAGCGTCAGCAAAACAAGAAGGAGACATCCATGAAGCGTTCCCTCATTGCCGCATCGTTGGCAGGTGCGCTCGGCCTCGGGGGCGCGCTGCTTGCGCTTCCCACGCAGGCGCAACCGGCCTGGCCGGCCAAGCCGGTGCGCATCCTCGTCGGCTTCTCCGCCGGCGGCCCGACCGACGTCGTCGCGCGTGCCTTCGCCGAGCATGCGTCGCGCGCGCTGGGCCAGCCTTTCGTGGTGGACAACAAGCCCGGCGCCAACACCATCCTCGCGGCCGAGGCAGTCGCATCGGCGCCCGCAGACGGGTACACGCTGCTGCTGGGCGCCACCAACCACACGATGATCCCCGCGCTCTACAGCCAGCGCGTCAAGTTCGATGCGGTGCGCTCCTTCGCGCCGGTGTGCTCGGTGGCCGTCAGCCCGACGGTGCTGGTCGTCGGGCCGTCCATGCGGGTCAAGTCGCTTGGGGACTTCCTGAAGGAGGTCAAGGCCGCGCCGGGCCAGCGCACCTACGGCACGCCGGGCAGCGGCAGTTCCGGCCACTTCGCCTCCGCGCAGTTCACGCGACTGACCGGGACCTCGATGAACCACATTCCGTACAAGGGGGCTGCGCAGGCCACGAGCGACATGATGGGCGGGCAGGTCGACAGTTCCTTCGCGACGCTGGGCTCGGTGCTGCCGCAGGTGCAGGCCGGCAGGCTGACCGCGCTGGCCGTCGCTGCGCCGAAGCGCTCGGCCTTGCTTCCGGATGTGCCGACCTTCGAGGAGGCCGGCGTGAAGGGCTACTCCGCCGATGCCTGGTACGGCGTGCTCGCACCGGCGAACACACCCGCGCCGATCCTGGCCGTGCTGCGCCGCGTGGCCACCGAGTTCGCGCAGGCACCGGCCACGGCCGAGAAGCTGCGGCTGCTGGGCATGGAGCCTCGCAACGTCTGCGGCGACGCCTTCGGCGCGCAACTGGCGCGCGAGGTGAAGACCTACGGCGAACTCGCCCGCACGCTCGATCTCAAGCCGGAATGAGCGCCCGGCGCTCAGCAGACATCCCATCCATCCTTTCGGGAATTGATTTCATGAAGAACTTCCTCCGCGGCGTGCTCGCCGCATCTCTCCTGGCAGCCGCCTCCGTCCACGCCGCGTTCCCGGACCGGCCGATCACGCTGGTCGTGCCCTACGCCCCGGGCGGATCGGCCGACGCCCTGGCACGCGTGCTCGCGGTGCGCATGGGCGTGAAGCTCGGCACCAGCGTGATCGTCGACAACCGTCCCGGCGCGAGCGGCAACATCGGTGCGACCTATGCCGCCAAGGCCGCCGCCGACGGCTACACCGTGCTCTACGACGCCACGCCCTATTCCATCAACCCGCACCTGTTCCCGCGCATGCCCTTTGCGAGCAACGCGCTGCAGCCGCTGTCGCTGGTGTCGTTGGCGCCGAACATCATCATCGTCAAGGCCGATTCGCCGATCAAGGATGCCAAGGACCTGGTCGCGCGCGCCAAGGCCGCGCCCGGCAAGATGAACTACGCCTCCGGCGGCAGCGGCACGGTGCAGCGGCTGGCAGCGGAACTGATGCGCCAGAAGCTGGACCTCGACATGGTGCACGTGGGCTACAAGAGCGGCGGTCCGGCCATCGTCGACGTGACGGGCGGCCAGGTCGACTTCATGTTCAGCACCATCGCCGCGTCGTATCCGCTCGTGTCCTCCGGCAAGCTGCGCGCCTTGGCGGTGTCGTCGCCGGAGCGCTCCAAGCGCCTGCCGCAGGTGCCGACGCTGGCCGAGTCCATCGTGCCGGGCTACGAGGCCTTCGAATGGAACGGCATGATGCTGCCCGCCGGCACGCCCGAGCCGGTCGCCGCAAAGCTGCACAAGGCGCTGACCGACGTCCTGCAGGAAGACGAAGTGAAGCAGCGCTTCGCCGACGTGGGCGTGCAGCCGGTCGGATCCTCGCCCGCCGAGTTCGCGGCCTTCCTCAAGAAGGAAGACGCCAAGTGGGCGGAAGTGATTCGCAAGGGCAACATCAAGCTCGATTGACCACCGATGACCCCGACCCCGCTCACACAGCCCGTGCCCCATTCCGCGGGTGTCGGACGGTCGTCCCGCGTGCTGCCTGCCGGCGCGTGCGACAGCCACATGCACATCTTCGATCCCCGCTTCGCGCCGTCACCGCACTGGAAGCGCCAGCCGCCGCATGCCGGTGTCGATGCCTATCGTGCGCTGCAGCAGCGGATCGGCACGTCGCGCACGGTGGTGGTGAACCCGTCGACCTATGGCACGGACAACGCCTGCCTGCTTGATGCGCTGGCACAGCTCGGCGACGACGCCCGCGGCATTGCGGTGGTGGCAGCCGACGTCGAGGATGCCGAACTCGACCGCCTCGATGCGCAGCGCGTCCGGGGACTGCGCGTGAACTTCGTGACGCCGCAATCGTGGGGCGTCACCACGGCGGAGATGCTGACCACGCTGGCGCGCAAGGCCGATCGCCTGGGCTGGCACATCCAGGTCTTCATGCACCCTGAACAGCTGGTCGAACTGGCGCCCGTGCTCGAGGCGCTGCCAACGCCACTGGTCATCGACCACCTGGCCCGCATCGATCCTGCAGAGGGCCCGGCCAGTCCCGCCTTTGACACGCTGCGCAGGTTGATCGACCGCGGCCGCACCTGGGTCAAGCTGTCAGGCGTCTACATGCGCTCGCGCGAGGGCGCACCGGGCTACGGCGACGCCATTGCGTTGGGCCGCGCGCTGGTGCAGGCCGCGCCGGAGCGCATGGTGTGGGGCAGCGACTGGCCGCACACCACCGAGACACCGGGCTCGGTGGACGACACCGACCTTGTCGAAGTGCTGCGCGCATGGTGCGGGGACGACGCGGTGATGGACCGTATCCTCGTGGACAACCCGCAACGGCTATACGGCTTCGGCAACGCCTGATCTCAACTTCACCCCACACTGCGGCATCGATGCCGCGACGGAGATTCCCGTGTTCCTTCTGCAAGCGCCCCAGGTCCTGGAGCTCGAAGTCTTCACCCGCATGCCGGAGGCCTTGCGTCGGCGCGAGCCCTCGGTCTGGGCCGACGCAAACCGTGGCGGGCAGGTCACCGACTCCTTCCTCGAAGGCCCGGTGTTCGACGAGGCTGGCAACCTGTACGTGGCGGACATCCCGTTCGGCCGCATCTTCCGGATCGATGCGGCGGGCCAGTGGTCGCAAGTCGCCGAGTACGACGGCGAACCCAACGGCATGAAGTTCCTCGACGCGAACACGCTGCTGGTCACCGACTACAAGAACGGGCTGATGCGCATCGACGTGGCAACAGGCGTCGTCACGCCACACCTCCAGCGCCGCAACACCGAGCGCTTCAAGGGCGTCAACGACCTGGTCATCGATGGCAAGGGCAACATCTACTTCACCGACCAGGGGCAGACCGGTCTGCATGACCCCACGGGCCGCCTGTACCGCCTGCGCCCCGACGGACAACTGGACCTGCTGCTGGCCAACGTGCCCAGCCCCAACGGTGTCGCGTTGTCGCCCGATGGCAAGGTGCTGTACCTGGCCGTGACGCGCAGCAACTGCGTCTGGCGCGTGCCCTTGCTCGCGGATGGCAGCGTGGCCAAGGTCAGCCAGTTCTTTACCTCCCATGGCCCGAGCGGACCGGACGGCCTCGCCGTCGACACGCAAGGCCGCGTGATCGTGGCCAACCCCGGCCTGGGCTATGTGTGGGTGCTGAACCCGCGGGCCGAACCGGTGATCGTGTTGCGTGGTCCGGCCGGTGCCTCGACCACCAACATCGCCTTCGGCGGCGCGGACCGGTCCACCTTGTTCGTGACCGACTCGACGCACGGGAACATCCTCAGTGCGCGGCTGGATGCGCCGGGCGTGCAGTTGCACCGTGGCGTATCTCCGGGGTAGCTCACCTGCTCGCACCGTGAGGGCACGCCTATGATCGTTTCCAGAACAATCCCGGAGACCTCATGCCCGCCTTCACCACCCTGCGCATCGACAAGGACGCAGCCGAGCCCCGCATCGCCCGCCTGCTGCTGAACCGCCCCGAGCGCCTCAACGCGATCAACGAGCAAACACCGCGCGAGATCCGCGCCGCCGTCGAATGGGCCAACGATGACGACGAGGTGCACGTCATCGTCATCGAGGGCGCCGGCAAGGGCTTCTGCGGCGGCTACGACCTCTCGCAGTTCGGCGAGGGCGAGATCGACCACCCGTGCCAGCAGGAGCGCTTCCCCTGGGACCCGATGGACGACTACGCCTACATGAAGCGCAACACCGAGGACTTCATGACGCTGTGGAAGAGCACCAAGCCGACCATCGCCAAGGTGCATGGCTTTGCGGCTGCAGGCGGCAGCGACATCGCGCTGTGCTGCGACCTGCTGGTGATGGCCGAGGACGCGCGCATCGGCTACATGCCCACGCGCGTCTGGGGCTGCCCCACCACCGCGATGTGGACCTACCGCCTCGGCCCCACGCGCGCCAAGCAACTCATGTTCACCGGCGACACCATCGATGGCCGCAAGGCCGCCGACTGGGGCCTGGCCAACGAGGTCGTGCCCATCGACCAACTGGAAGACGCGACGATGAAGCTGGCCAGGCGCATCGCCGGCGTGCCGCGCAGCCACCTCGCGATGCACAAGATGGTCGTCAACCAGGTGATGCTGACGATGGGCCTGGAGCAGAGCCAGCAGATGGCCACCGTCTTCGACGGCATCACGCGCCACAACCCCGAGGGCATGTGGTTCCGTCGCCATGCGCAGGCCGAGGGTTTCAAGTCGGCGGTGCAATGGCGCGACAGCGGCCGGCCGATCCCGGAAGGCGACGAGGCGCGTGCGCTGGTGCGCGAGTACGACGCGAAGCGCAAGGCCGTCTGAGGCCGTGGCGGGCCGCACGCAAGCCGGCGGGCCTGGGAAGGGATCGATGCCCCAATCGATGAAACCTCGCCGCAGGCCTTCACAATCGCGCGCCTGGATGACATCGGAGGCGATCCAGGACGCGTTCGTGATGCTCCTGCTCGAAAAGCGCTACGAGGCAGTGTCGATGCGCGACATCGCAGGCGTTGCGGGGGTCGCGCCTGGCACGCTGTACCTCTATTTCCCGAACAAGGATTCGATGGCCGCGGTGACGGTGCGGCGGTGCGCCCGCCGCGTCGGGGAGGCCCTGGCACAAGCCAACCCAGGGCAGGACCCCTGCACGATGCGGCAGGCCACCGATGCCATCGCCACGGCCTATGCACACTGTTTCCTCGACCAGCCGCAGCACTGGAAGGCGCTGATCTCGCTGGAGCGGCGCATCTCCTCCGCGGAAAGCTACCAGCAGCTGTACCGGCAGCATGTGGAGATCGTGCGCGACGCACTCGTCGCGGCCTCCGACTGGCCGGCATCCGCCGATGCGGACACGGTCGCCTTCACCGTCTTCACGATCGTGGATGGCATGGTGCGGCATGCCCTGCTGATCCAGCCACAAGTGCCGGAGGAGCCATCGCTGGTGCGCGAGATCCGGCGTGCAGTGGACGGCTACCTCCAGCAGGCATTGGCGCCTGCCGAGCCGCCGCCCGAGGGCCGTCGGCAAAAACTGAACACCCCGCAGCATCGGCCTGCGTTCCGCGCGCTTTCCGCAAGAGAAGACGCACAGCCGCAAAGCTGAACAGCCCGAGTCCCCTCGGCGCATAGAGTTGTCTTGCACACGCCGGGCTACCTGGCGCGCATCGACGCTGACTCATTTCAAGGGAGACATTTCATGAAGTCGAAACCGCCCATCACCTGCGCCGTGAAGCTGCGCTGAGCACGGCCTCGCCGCCGACCCGACCCATGCCGCACCCACAGACCTATGTCGCGCCCACGCGCGAACTTCAATTCATCCTGCACGAGTGGCTCGACGCGGCCACCCAGTTGCAGGCGCATTCCAGTCACACCGGCATCCAGCGCACCGACATCGACACGTTGATCGCCGAGCTGGGCCGTTTCGCCGAGAACGAAGTCGGCCCGCTCAACGCCATCGGCGACAGCGACGGCTGCAGCTTCCACGACGGCAAGGTCACGACGCCGGCAGGCTTCCGCGAGGCCTACGCCTCCTGGTGCACGCAAGGCTTTCCGGGCCTGACCGCGGCGAAGGAAGACGGCGGACGCGCCTTGCCGAACGTCATGACCAACCTGGTGATCGAACTCGTCGGCTCGGCCAATCATTCCTGGCTGATGTACGCCAGCATTTCGCGCGGCGCCTATGAATGCATCCGCGCCAACGGCAGCCCGCAGCAACGCGCGCTCTACCTGCCCAAGCTGGCCAGCGGAGAGTGGACCGGCAGCATGTGCATGTCGGAAACGCAGGCTGGCACCGATGTGGGCCTGCTGCAGACCAGCGCTTCGCCGCAAGCCGATGGCAGCTACCGGCTCACCGGCCTGAAGCGCATGGCGACCGTCTCCGAGCATGACTTCGGCGAGAACATCGTCCACCTGGTGCTTGCGCGCATCGAGGGCGCGCCGCCGGGCTCGCGCGGCATCTCGCTCTTCATCGTGCCCAAGTTCCTGCCCGACGCGGAACATCGCCCCGGCGCGCGCAACGCCGCCTGGTGCGAAGGGCTGGAAGACAAGATGGGCATCCGCGGCACGCCGACCTGCTGGCTGCGCTTCGACGGCGCCACGGGCTTCCTGTTGGGCGAGGCGAACAAGGGCTTGCAGGCCATGTTCGTGATGATGAACATCGCGCGCCTGGCCACCGGCATGCAGGGCGTGAACCAGTCGGAGCGCGGCTATCAGGTCGCGGTCGACCATGCGCGGCATCGCCTGCAAGGGCGCAGCGCCAGCGGCAACACGGTACCGGGCCGCGAGGCCGACCCGCTGATCGCACATGCCGACGTGCGCCGCATGCTGTTCACGCAGAAGGCCTGGCTGGAAGCCGGCCGGGCCTTCGGCTACTGGCTGGCGCTGCAGGTGGACCGCGCCCAGGCGCACCCCGACGCCGCGGCCCGCCACGATGCCGATGAACTGGTAGCCCTGCTCACGCCGGTGTTCAAGGCCTTCTCCAGCGACAACGGCTACGCCTGCACCACGCTCGCGCAGCAGATCATGGGCGGCGCGGGCTACCTCGGTGAGCGCGGCGTCGACCAGTTCATCCGCGACGCGCGCGTCGCGCAGATCTACGAGGGCGCGAACGGCATCCAGGGCCAGGACCTGCTGGGCCGCAAGGTGCTCGCCGACGGGGGGAATCGCCTCGCCCGGTTCCAGCAGCGCGTGGCCGCCTCGCTGGCCCGCATCGAGCCCGGCTCGAGCCTGCGGCCCTTCGCAGACAGCGTGCTGGAACTGGGTGAGCGCATTGGCGCCCTGGTGCCGCGCATCGCACGGCGCGCGGCCGCGAACCCGGACCAGATCGGTGCCAGCGGCCAGAGCTTCCTGCGCGTGCTCGGCCTGCAGGTCTATGGCTGGCTGTGGACCGAGATGGCGCTCGTGGCCCTGCCGCATGCGGCTGACTCCCCCTTCCACGCCGCCAAGCTGGCGACCGCACGCTTCTACTTCGCCTACCTCTTCCCCGAGGCCGAGCACCACCTGCGCGTGGCCGACATCGAGGCCGACGTGGTCATGACCGCTGACGAATCCCTCTTCTGACACGACCTCGCAATCAACCGCAAAACTGCGTTGGATCGCCTTGCCGCGCTACAGCACTGTCTGCGGCGCTCCGCCTTGTTCTGGGCTTGATTGCGTATGACCCCATCCGAAACGAAGCAAACACAATGAACGATCTCTTCAGCCTGCGCGGCAAGGTGGCCGTGGTGACCGGCGCCAGCCGCGGCATCGGACGCGCCACTGCCGAGCAACTCGCGGCGCACGGCGCCAAGGTATGCGTCTCCAGCCGACGCCTGGACGCCTGCGAGGCCGTCGCCGCCGACATCCGCGCCAGGGGCGGCGAGGCCATGGCCTGCGAGGCCAGCATCTCGCGCAAGGACCAGTTGACCCGCATGGTCGAGCAGGTGCGCGCCCGCTATGGCGCTATCGACATCCTTGTCTGCAATGCCGCCACCAATCCGCACTGGGGCGCATTGCACGACATCGAGGACGACATGTTCCTCAAGATCGTGCGCAACAACGTGCTCAGCAACCTCTGGCTGGTCAAGCTGGTAAGCCCGGACATGAAGGCCAGGCGCGACGGCGCCATCGTCGTGATCTCATCGATCGCCGGGCTCAAGGGCTCTTCCACCATCGGCGCCTACGGGCTGTCGAAGGCCGCCGACATGCAACTGGCGCGCGACCTGGCGGTGGAACTCGGCCCGCACAACATCCGCATCAACTGCATCGCGCCCGGCCTGGTCGAGACCAAGCTGGCCCAGGCGCTGCTCGACGATCCGGAGATGCAGGCGTTCACGAGGGACAAGCTGCCCCTGCGCCGCCTCGGCCAACCGCAGGACATCGCCGGCATCGTCACCATGCTGGCGTCGCCGGCGGGTGCGTTCATCACGGGGCAGACGCTGGTGGCGGATGGCGGAGCGGTGATCGTCTGAGGCGCATTGCTTCGCAAGCCGAGGGGGCCTTCGCGATTTCTGCTTGATCTGCACAGGGCAGTCCCTCCGACCTGGCGCGTGGCAGCAGGGAACTACAAAGCCGGCTGCGGTGTACGTCGCAACATGCGCCGTATCAGCGGCACAGTCCACACCAGCACCGACACCACCGCCAGCGTCGCCGCGATCGGCCGAGACACAAAGCCCATCAGGTTCCCGTCCGACTTGATCATCGAGGTGATGAAGTTCTCCTCCAGCATCCCGCCCAGCACCACGCCAAGAATCGCCGGCGCGATCGGAAACTTGTTCTCCTCCAGCACATAGGCGATCACGCCAGCCACCAGCATCACGCCGATGTCGAACAACGAGTTGTTGATGGCAAACGCCCCGACGATGCAGAACATCAGGATCAGCGGCATCAGCACGTTGCGCGGTACCAGCAGGATGCGCTTGGACGCCTTGATGCACAGGATGCCCAGCGGGATCATGATGATGTTCGCGATGATGAACAGCATGAACACCGCGTAGATGTTCTGCGGGTCGGTGGTGAACAGCGTCGGCCCCGGGTTGAGGTTCTTCATGTAGAGCACGCCGATCACGATGGCCGTGATCGAGTCGCCCGGGATGCCGAACACCAGCGCCGGAATCCACGCTCCCGCCAGCGCGCTGTTGTTGGCCGAGCCCGATTCGACGATGCCCTCCACATGGCCGGTGCCGAACTTCTCCGGCTCCTTCGAGAACTTCTTGCTCATCGCATACGACATCCATGCCGCGATGTCCGCGCCCGCACCGGGCAGTGCGCCGACCGCCGTGCCGAGCACGCTGCCGCGCAGGATCTGCACCGGGTACTTCTTCGCCAGGGCCCACTGACCGGCGAGCACGCTGCCCACGTTCGACACCACCAGTTCCGGCGGCGGCAGCGTGTCGACGGCATAGCGGATCACTTCCGAGATCGCGAACATGCCGATCATCATCGGGATCATGCCGATGCCGCCCGTCATGTCGGCATTGCCGAAGGTGAAGCGCGGAAAGCCCGCCGGATTGCCCAGCCCCACGCAGGCCACGAGCAGCCCCAGCAGCAGCGTGACCAGCCCCTTCAACGGCCGGTCCGAGGTGATGAACACCGCGCAGGTCAGCCCCAGCAGCACCAGCCAGAAATACTCGAAGGAACTGAAGTTGAGCGCGAAGTCCGCCAGCGCCGGCGCAGCGACGATCAACACCGCCGTGCCGAACAAGCCGCCGATGGCCGAGAACACCAGCCCCGCGCCCAGCGCCTGCTCCGCCATGCCCTTGCGCGTCATCGCAAAGGCCTCGTCGGTGTACGCGGCCGATGCCGGCGTGCCAGGGATGCGCAGCAGGCAACCCGGAATGTCGCCCGAGAAGATCGCCATCGCGGTCGACGTGACCATCGCCGCGATCGCCGGGATCGGCGGCATGAAGAAGGTGATGGGCACCAGCAGTGCCACCGCCATCGTGGCCGAGAGCCCCGGCACCGCGCCCACGAACAGGCCATAGAGCGAAGCCACGACCATCACCGCGATGGTGTACGGGTCCAGCACCATCGACAGGGCTTGCACCAATGCAGAGGACATGGCGCTACCAGGCGTAGGGAGTGAACACGCCCCAAGGCAGCGGCACGCGCAGCAGCTTGTAGAACGCGAAATGGATGACGAAGGTCGCAACCACCGCGATGAAGAGCGAGCGCAACGGCGGCACCGCCAGCGCCCACATCAGTGCGGCCAGCACCAGCGTGGATGTGATGAAGAAGCCGAGCTTCTCGGCTGCGAGGATGTAGAACGCAACCCCGACGACGACGACCACGACGGCAGCGACGTGGCGCGGCGAGCGCACCCACGCGTCGAAATGCAGCCACGGCATCGCCGCGCGGTCGCGCCAGCCCCGGACCATCAACAGCAGGCCGCACACGCACAGGCCGAAGGCGATCAGCCCCGGAAAGATCGCCGGCCCCACCTGCTGGCCGGGAATCTTCGGATAGCCCTGCACCACCCACAGCACGGCGCCGCCGAGCAGCAGCAACAGCAGCCCGAAGACTGCGTCGTTGATCTTCATCGCCCGCCTACTTGGCGATGCCGACGGCCTTCATCGTGGCGCCGAGCTCGGCGTCCGACTTGGCCATGAACTTGCCGAAGTCCTCCGGTCCCGCATAGACCACCCCGAAGCCGCGCGAGGCCATGAAGTCGGTGTAGTCCTTGCTGCCCGCGACCTTCTGGATGGTCGCGCTCAGCTTGTCGCGCACGTCGTTCGGAATGCCCTTGGGCGCGACGATGCCGCGCCAGGCGGCCATGGTCCAGTCGCTGCCGGTGGCGGACTTGAGCGTCGGCACGTTCGGGTACAGCGCGGAGGGCTTGTCGTTCATGATCGCCAGGCTCTTGACCTTGCCGGCATCGATGAGCGAGCGTGCCTCGGGCAGCGACACCGGCGCGATCTCGATGCCGCCGGCCACCATGTCCTGCAGGCCCGGCGCGGCGCCGTTGCTGGGCACCCAGGGCACGGATGCCGGGTCGATCTTCTGGTCGCGCAGCAGGCCGGCGATGGCCAGGTGCCAGATGCCGCCCTGCCCCGTGCCCGAGGCCTTGAGCTTGCCGGGATTGGCCTTGATGGCGGCGAGCAGGTCGTTCACCGTCTTGTAGGGTGCATCGGCGCGCACCTGCACGCCCGCAGGGTCGGCGTTGACGAGGCCGATGGGCGTGTACGACGCGCCCGTCAATTCGGTGAGGCCTTGCCAATGCATCATGCCGATCTCGACCGTGGCCAGTCCGATGGTGTAGCCATCGGGCGCTGCCGAGGCGATGGCCGCATGCCCCACCACGCCGCTGCCGCCCGTGCGGTTCACCACCGTCACCGGCTGGCCGACTTCCTTCTCCAGCAGGCTGGCGATGATGCGCGCCGTCGCGTCGGTGCCGCCACCTGCGCCCCACGGAACGATCAGCGTGATCGGCCGGGTCGGGTAGCCCTGCGCCGCGGCAGGGACGGCAAAGGCCAGCATCGCCAGGCCGGCGAGCGCACCGGAAATGCCTGACACGAAAGAACGACGTGAGCGAACGCGCATGTGTTTTGTCTCCTGGCGATGGTCATTGGTATGACGAAAGGATCGGCGACGTACGTTTTCGCACGTTCACCATGCCAGGGCATCAGGCGAAGCACCGCTTGCCGCGATGGTCAGGTTGTGATCAGGTTTGTTAAAAACTATTGCGCTACTGCATGAACCACCCGTGGCTCACCACCAACGACTGCCCGGTGAGCGCGTTGGTCGGGAAGCCGGCGAACATCAGCGCGACCTGTGCCACGTCGTCGGTGGTGGTGAACTCGCCATCCACGGTTTCCTTGAGCATCACGTCCTTGATGACTTGCTGCTCGGTGATGCCCAGCGTCTTCGCCTGCTCCGGGATCTGCTTCTCCACCAGCGGCGTGCGCACGAAGCCGGGGCAGATCACGTTGGCGCGCACGCCGTGCTTGGCGCCCTCCTTGGCCACCGTCTTGCACAGCCCGATGAGACCGTGCTTGGCGGTGACGTAGGGCGCCTTCAGCAGCGACGCTTCCTTCGAATGCACCGAGCCCATGTAGATCACGCTGCCGCCGCGACCCTGCGCGTACATGTGCTTGAGGCAGGCCTTCGTCGTGAGGAACGCGCCATCGAGATGGATCGCGAGCATCTTCTTCCAGTCCGCGAAAGTGAATTCCTCGACCGGATTCACGATCTGGATGCCGGCATTGCTGATGAGGATGTCGATGCCGCCGAAGGCCGCCGCGCCCTCCTCCACCGAGGCATTGACCTGGTCCTCGTTGGTCACATCCACGCCCACGCCGATCGCCTGCGCGCCGGTGGCCTTGAGTTCTTCTGCGGTCGCGACCGCGGCGTCCTTGTTGAGGTCGGCAATGATGATCTTCGCTCCCTCCTTCGCGAAGACGATGGCGATCTCCTTGCCGATGCCGCTGGCCGAGCCGGTGATGTAGGCGACCTTGTCCTTGAGTTGCATGGTGAGTCCTTTGGAGTGGTTGTCAGATGTGCTTGTCGAACGGAGGAATGACTTCCTTCTGCATTCGGTTGCCCGGATTCAGGGCTGTGATCGAGAGCGAGCCTATTTCAGGTAGTCGAGTTCAACAGTGCCGAGTTGCAGCGTCATGTCGGCGATGTAGTGCAGCGCCGAGACCACCTCCAGCACCGGCAGCGCGGCCACGGGCGCGAGCGCATGCGGATGCAGTTCGAGCGCGGCCGGGCCGGTCCAGGCGCCCTTGAGGTCGATGTCGACCATGTGATAGCGCACCAGTTCGCAGATGCGCGGCGTGCCGTCCACATGCGGAATGACCTTGAGCAGGAAGTTGGGTTGCGCCAGCGCCGCAAGAAGCGGACCGGGCTCCACCGCGCGGTGCTTGAAGCCCATCGTCGCCGAGGCCACGCGCACCTTGCCGTAGTCGAGCGTGCCGACGATGGTGTCGGTCTCGTAGTCGAGCGTCGGGTTGGCCAGCTTCTTCGGGAAGCCCCACAACTCGCGGCCGCCTGCGATCGGCGGATGGTCGTTGAGGTACATCGCGTGGGTGTAGTTGCCCTGCTCCAGCCCCTTCGCGGTGCGCAGTTGCACTGGAATGACCTGCCCCGATTCGCTGTAGTCGCCGAAGCCGGTGGAGTCGGGCATGCGGATGAACTCGTACTTCACCAGCGGCTCGGTCACCTCCAGCGGTTCGGGCACCACGGCGCGCAGCGCGGCCATGTCGGTGCGGTAGGTGATGACCACGAACTCGCGTTGCATGAAACGATAGGGCCCGGGTGGAAACGCCGGGCTGGTGGCCGGCATGGCAAAGGCCTTGCGCACGTCGTCGATCTTCATGGGTCGGTCTTTCGTCGAGGAGAGGTCCACTCTCGTCGCTCTTGCTTAGGCCAACCTGATCCCGGATCTCCGATCCACGTGACACGGACGCCATCGAACGAACGCCTGACGCCCAGACTATCCCTGTCCCGGACGAGTCGCGACGAGCCGAGGCTCATCGCCTCCCGCGCTGTCGTCGCGAAACCAACGCCTGCACCTCAGTCCTATCCGGCAGGCAGCTCGGCGTACGCGACGCCGGTCAGGTTGCCCAGCGCGAATTGCAGTGTCTTGCGGTTCGTCCCGTCGAGATTGGCGCTGTACAGCGAGCCTCCGAGATCGGTGATGAACATCCGGCCACCCTTGTGATCCAGCGCCAGGCCGATGGCTTCCATCAAGTGATCGAACACGATTTCAGGTGCGGGCCGCTTGCCGGGCAGTGAATCGAGCGGCGCACGGTTGACCGTGTTGCCGGCAGGCGGATCGCCACGGTCGGTCCAGTACAGGATGCGCGTGTCCGGGTCGATGTCCAGATCGATCGGCTCGGGCAAGGCCTCGTACAGCACTTCGATGTCCTGGCGGTTCGCCGCCGTTTGCCCGTGCGGCATGTCGACATTGGCACGCAGGATGCGCCCCTGGCCCGCGTTGTCATCGCCCTTCTCCGTCCAGTAGAACTGGCCCCGCGCTGCGTCGATGGCCATGCCCACGCACCACCTCGTCGCATCGGAGCCCGGCCGCGGATCGCCTCCGCTCGTGTCGACGAGTGTCTCGATGCTGGAGCCGTCGAAGTTTGCCCGCATCACGCACATGCCCTCTCGGTCCGACCAATAGAGCTTTCCGGACTTCTTGTCGATCTGGATCTGCTTTGGCGTGAATGTGCCACCCGGTGGAACGATGGTGGCCAGGTTCCCGCCGTCGAGGTCGGAACGCTGAATCGAGCCGTCGTTCTCCTTGGGATTCCCCATGTTGGTCCAGTAGAGATGGCCCGCCTCGACGTCGACGGCCAGGCCGTCGGGCAGCTTCCTGCCCTCCTCGACGATCGTCCTGAGATTGGAGCCATCGGCATTCGCAGTGAGTACCCTTCCTCCGGCAAGGTCCAGCAGAAAGAGCCGACCCGTGGCGCCGTCTGTCATGCGAGGCGTCGAGGTCGAAGTGATGGGTACCCTGCTCATGCGTCGTTCTCCCTGTTGGCGAGTCCATCGATAGCAATGCGACGGGGTTCGGTCAATGACCATGTTTGCTGACGGACCTGCGATCTTCCAATCCCCCGCGCAGGTCACTGTAGGTGATCCGCACCAGCGACATTGATAGGAATAGCGCAGACGGATGAATTTACCGACCGCATCGGGCCGACGATGCGGAACCGACGTCCAAAAGCCGGCGAACACGAGTCGGTCCCTGCCATTTCATCGCGTTGATTGTCGGAAAGACGATCCATTCGCCTGAGCGCGCTCCTATGATTCATCTTTACCCAGGGAGTAACGCAATGATGATGTCGATTCAACGTGTCGCCGTGATCGGAACGGGCGCCATAGGCGCCAGCTGGACGGCGCTGTTCCTGGCGCACGGTCTGGAGGTGACTGCCACCGACGTGGCTCCCGGCGCGGAAGAGCGGCTTCGCGAATACGTGCACAACGCAGCGCCAGCGCTGCAACGCTTGGGTATGCAGTCGCCGATGTCTGCGGATCGACTGTCCTTCACTGCCGACCTGGCAAAGGCGGTCGATGGTGCGCAGCTGGTCCAGGAGAACGGACCCGAGCGCCTTAATTTCAAGCGCTCGCTCTACGCAACGCTCGACGCGCTGCTGTCGCCCGAGGCCATCATCGCCTCGAGTTCCTCGGGCCTCACGATGAGCGAGATCCAGGCGGCCTGTCCTGCGCATCCCGAGCGCTGCGTCATCGGCCACCCGTTCAATCCGCCGCACCTGATTCCATTGGTGGAGATCGTGGGGGGTACCAGCACGTCGGAGGACACCATCCGCCGCGTGACCGAGTTCTACACCGCGCTCGGCAAGCGCACGATCCGGCTGCACAAGGAAGTGCCCGGACACGTGGCCAACCGACTGCAGGCCGCACTTTGGCGCGAGGTGGTTCACCTGGTCGAAAGCGGTGTCGTGAGCGTGAGCGACGCCGATGCGGCGGTGTGCTGGGGCCCGGGCCTGCGCTGGGGTGTGATGGGTCCTGCCCTGCTTTACCACCTGGGTGGGGGCGCGGGTGGCATCGAGCACTTCTTCGACCAGTTCACCGGGCCGATGACTGCCTGGTGGAAGGTGCTGGGGTCGCCCGAGATCACGCCGGCGCTGCGCGAAAAGATCGTGGCCGGCGTGCTGGAGGAAGCCGGCACGAGATCGCTGGAAGAACTTGCCGTGCAACGCGACGAGGACCTGCTCGGACTGCTGGCGGTCCGCGCCCGCGCGTGAGGCGATTCAAGCACCTGTGACCGTTCCACGCGCCGTCATGCAGTTCGAGCAGGACTGGCCTGCCAATCAACCCAGGCAAGCCAACTCATGCGTTGGACCCCAAGCAAAGGCAGTACATGTCCATCGATCCACGACCAGCAATTCATCGTTTCGCCACGCCGTATGCCATCGTTGGCGATGCGAACCAGGCCATCGATTTCTACAAGCTCGCATTCGGCGCGACTGAGTTTGTTCGCCTTGCAGATGCAAGCGGAAAAGTCATGCACGCGGAACTTCGGATTGGGGGTGCACCGTTCATGCTTGCCGACGAGTTTCCTGAGATGGGCTACCGAAGCCCGGAAACGCTTGGTGGCTCATCGGTTTCAATGTTGTTGTACGTAGACGATGTTGATTCGCTCTTTGCAAAGGCAGTGACCGCTGGTGCAAAGGCAACGATGCCTCCCGCTGATCAGTTCGACGGATACCGCCGGGGAACAATGACGGATCCGTTTGGCCATGTCTGGCTTCTTGCCAGTCGGAAGGAAGAAGTGTCGCCGGAGGAAATGGTCAGGCGGTTCGAGAAAATGATGGGCGGTGGCGGTGGGGTCTAGCCGGTCGCTCGGGCCGACGTCCCTTGGCAAGCCCCACGGCTCAGCTTCAACGGTAGACCGCAGGTAGCCCATGGTCGATTTTCCAGCGCTGGAGACATCCCGACTCACGCTGCGTGAGATTGTGGAATTGGATGCGGAGAATATTTTTCGAATTCATGGCGACGCCGAGTACATGAGATGGTTCGGATCGGACCCGATTCCCGATCTTGACGGCGCCGCGAAGTTGGTCGCTACGTTTGCCAGTTGGCGGAAAGGGCCGGTTTCCGGTGCACGCTGGGCTGTGGAGTTGAGAGACCAGCCAGGACTGATTGGTACATGCGGCTTGTTTCGCTGGAATCGAAACTGGAGATCCTGCGTCGTCGGTTACGAAATCGCTCCAGCGCATCAGGGCCGCGGATACGTGAAAGAAGCTCTTAAAGCAATCATCACCTGGGGTTTCCGAGAGATGCAGTTGAATCGAATCGAGGCGCAGGTACACCCTGACAACACGGCATCTCTGGCCTTACTCGAGGCGCTCGGCTT
Source organism: Variovorax rhizosphaerae (assembly GCF_037889975.1). NCBI lineage: Bacteria > Pseudomonadati > Pseudomonadota > Betaproteobacteria > Burkholderiales > Comamonadaceae > Variovorax > Variovorax rhizosphaerae. Next base: position 85,517 of record NZ_JBBKZT010000021.1, read on the forward strand.
TCTGCAAGAGGGGCGGCAGCGGGAAGCTGGGTACTGGGCGGGCCGGCACCACGACCTCCTGCAGTACGCTTTGCTCAAGGCGCAGTGGAGTACAGCGAATGCGGTCTAACCTTTTGCTGCAGCGGATGGCTTCGCCCACCGCTGAGCGTGAACGATCGGCGACGGGATCAGGCCAACCTGCTCTGCGCTACTTTCGCGGTCTTCGCCTGCAACGCCCTACATCGGCCGCTTGACGCGAACCTGGCCCGGCTCGCCGAGGTCGAAGGTGGTCACGCCACTGGTCTGCACGTCACTGCGCAGCGCCTCGGGATGCCGCAAGGTGCAGAGCATGTCGCGCACACCGGCCTTCCAGTGCTCCTCCACCGTGATGCGCGAGAACTCGTAGTCCTTCGAATCCCGCTCGTAGGGCTTGTCGCGGTAGATCAGGTGGAAGATGTCGATCGGCTGATGCGAGAGTTGTGCCTGCACCGCCTGCACGCTGGCGTCGTTGCGCAGCGCGGGCGGCAGCTTGCCGATCAGGTCGGCAATGGCCTGCTGCAGGTTGACGTTGGCGGCCAGGGCGTCGGTGTTCATGCGGGTTCGGCTCGAGTAAGTGATGTCCTTCTGCCGCTCCAGCACCTCGGAGATGTTCGTTGGCATCGGCCCCCTGGCATTGAACAGGTCGACCTGCAAGACCACCAACGGCTCGCTGCTCGGTTGGTTGTCGAGCACGTATTGCAGCGGCGTGTTGGAGACGATGCCGCCGTCCCAGTAGGGCTCGCCATCGACCTGCACCGGCGCGAAGCCGGGCGGCAACGCGCCGCTGGCCATGATGTGCTCGGGCCCGATCTTCTGTTTCGTGTTGTCGAAGTAGACCGAGTTGCCGCTCAGCACATGGACCGCGCCGACGCTCAGCCGCATCTCCCTGGCCTTGTCGTTGATGCGGTCGAAGTCGACCAGGCGCTCCAGCGTTTCCTTCAGCGGCGAGGTGTCGTAGTAGCTCAGGAGCGGCGCCGCGCCGCCCATCAAGAGCGCGGGCGTGACGCGCGGGCGGAAGAAGCCGGGGATGCCGAAGATCGATGCGGCATTCGCGCTCCACTGATTCAGCAAGGCACGGTCACCGGCCCAGCCGGGCAGGCGCTGCGATGCACCGGATGACACCAGCGCCCAGAACTCGCGAAGGCGTTCGGACCGTTTCTCGGGCGCGTTGCCAGCGATCAATGCGGCGTTGATCGCGCCGATGGACACGCCGGCAATCCATTGCGGCTCATGGCCATGCCGGCTCAGCGCCTCGTACACGCCGGCCTGGTAGGAGCCCAATGCGCCGCCGCCCTGCAACACCATCACCTTGCGGGCGATGGACATGTCGGGGAGCTTGAACGCGGGGGCTGGGGCGGCGGCCTGGATGGCCTTGACGGCCTTGGCGGTTTTCGTGCTCGGGGTGGATCGGGGCTTGCGTGTTCCAGGCTTCCTGGCTGCGGGTGTGCTCATGCCGCCATTGGACACCCGCAGCGCTTAGGCGAGCCTGACACGGCTCGCATGGCCGCTATTTCGGCAGCATCTGGCCGCGGATCTCCCCGCCCGGATTGGCGGCGGTGTGGATGTTGGCGTACCACCGGCCGGCCATGAGGTCGGCCGCCTGGCTCGTCGTGAGCGTGGCCTGGCCCTCGATGGGGCTGGCCGCATTGGCGAAGGGCAGCACCACGCCGGCATTGACGCCGGCCGTGGCGGGGCCATGGAAGTGCGCAGCGGTCGCCGGACCGCTCAGGCCTTCGTAGGTGATCTTGTACTTGAGCACGTTGGTGTCCTTGTTGAGCCACGCCTGGGCCATGCCGCTGCCGCGCGTCATGTTGGGCGGAACCTCGCTCGCCGCATTCATCGCGCCGCTGAAGCTGGCCGTATTCGACGAGCCCATCATTCCGCAGCCCGCCAATGCCACGGTGGTCACGCCAGCCAGCAGGGAAGCGCGCAGAAAAGTTCCGTATCGGTTCATGGTGTCGACTCCTTCAAAGTAGAAGCGACCCAGAATAGTCCGGTACCGCAGAGACCCCATGTCGGCCACTGCCGCGACTTCCCTGCCCGCACGCGCCGCGAATGTCCGAACCATAATCCAGCGCATGCTTTCAGCCCCTGCCGGCACGGCCCCCGCAGCCGAACTCGCCCGACCCGAATCCCCGCGCGACCTGTTCGTTTCATTCACCTGGCTGGCGCTGCAAGGCTTCGGCGGCGTGCTGGCCGTGGTGCAGCGCGAGATGGTCGAGAAGAAGCGCTGGATCAGCGCCGACCAGTTCCTGGAAGACTGGGCCGTGGCGCAGGTGCTGCCCGGCCCCAACGTGATCAACCTGGCCTTGATGATCGGTGATCGGTACTTCGGGCTGCGCGGCGCCATCGCGGCGGTGGCCGGCATGCTGACGGTGCCGCTCGTCGTGATCCTGGCCCTGGCCCTGCTCTATGCGCAGTACGCGGGGCATCCGCAAGTGGCCGGCGCGCTGCGCGGCATGGGTGCGGTGTCGGGCGGATTGATCGCGGCCACTGGCATCAAGCTGGTGCCGCAACTGCGGCGCAATCCGATGGGCTTCGCCGTATGCCTGGGCTTCGTCGCGGTGGTCATGATCGCGGTCGCAGCCCTGCGCTGGCCGCTGCTGTGGGTGCTGGCCGGCTTCGGCGGGCTGGCTTGCATGTGGACGTGGCGGAAGTTGCCAGCATGAGCGCAGCGCCGAGCCGTCCCAAGCAAGCCCGCGCCCCCTCGAGGGGCAGCAAGGAGACGCCAGTGCCGAGCGTGGGGGACACATGACCATCACCCTGCAATGGACCGACTGGCTCGGCCTCTTCGCCCAATACGCACTGCTGTCGCTGCTCTCCATCAGCGGCGCGATCACCACGGTGCCCGACATGCACCGCTACCTCGTCAGCGAACACGGCTGGCTCAGCGATGCGCAATTCACCTCCTCGGTTGCCATCGCGCAGGCCGCGCCGGGGCCGAACGTGCTGTTCGTCGCCCTGATGGGCTGGAACGTCGGCATCAACGCGGGCGGCGGCCTGGCGGCGGGTTGGCATGCCTGGCCGCTGGGGCTGTTCGGCCTGATGGTGACGATGCTCGGCATCATGCTGCCCAGCACCACCCTCACCTACCTGGCCACGCGCTGGGGCCACCGCAACCGCGACAAGCGCGGCGTGCGCGCCTTCAAGCAGGGCATGGCGCCGATCGTCATCGGCCTGCTCATCGCCACCGGCTGGGTGCTGGTCAACGGCAACCATTCCGCGGACACGCCGACATGGCATGTGTGGCTGGTCGGCGGCATCGCCACGCTGATCGTCTGGCGCACCCGCATCCACCTGCTCTGGCTGCTCGGCGCGGGCGCGCTGCTGGGCGCCCTCGGCTTCGTCTGAACAACACAAAGGACCCTCGACATGCAACTGCGATCCCTCGGCCGCTCCGACCTCAAGGTCTCCCCGCTAGCCTTCGGCGGCAACGTGTTCGGCTGGACCATCGACGAGGCGCTCTCGTTCCGCCTGCTCGATGCCTGGCTGGATGCCGGCTTCAACTTCATCGACACGGCCGACATGTACTCGACCTGGGTGCCAGGCCACACCGGCGGCGAGTCCGAGACCATCATCGGCAAGTGGCTCAAGCAGACCGGCAAGCGCAACCGCGTGGTGCTGGCCACCAAGGTCGGGAAGCCGATGGGCGAAGGCAAGGTCGGCCTCGCGCCCGCCTACATCCGCGAGGCGGTCGATGCCTCATTGCGCCGGTTGCAGACGGACCACATCGACCTCTACCAGTCGCACGACGACGATGCCAACACGCCCATCGCCGATTCGCTCGGCGCGTTCGGCGAACTCATCAAGGCCGGCAAGGTGCGCGTGATCGGCGCGTCCAACTACACCGCGCCGCGCCTGGAAGAGGCGCTCGACATCGCCGAGCGTAACGGCCTACCGCGCTACGAAAGCCTGCAGCCGCTCTACAACCTCTATGACCGGGCCGTGTTCGAGGATGCGCTGGAGCCGCTGTGCCTGGCGCGTGGCGTCGGCGTCATCAACTTCTATGCGCTGGCGGCCGGCTTCCTCACGGGCAAGTACCGCAGCGAGGCCGATGCGAGCAAGAGCCAGCGCGGCGGCAGCACGGTGAAGAAGTACCTCAACGCGCGCGGCCTGCGCATCCTCGATGGGCTCGACGAAGTGGCGGCATCCGTCGGGGCGACGCCGGGCCAGGTCGCCATCGCGTGGCAGATCGCGCGACCGGCCATCACCGCGCCGATCGCCAGCGCCACGTCGCTGAAGCAACTGGACGACCTGGTGAAGGCCGCGCACCTAACGCTGCCGCCCGAGGCCATCGCGAAGCTCGACGCGGCCAGCGCCGAGACCGCCACCGCCGCCGGGTAGAGGCCGCGTACGCGCCGGGTAGGCTCGCTCCCACAGCGACTGACGGCGCACGCCGGGTCCGAGCGGGCCCCCTCTGCGCGAATCTCCGTGTCATCACAGTTACGGAGAAGAAGCATGTCTTTCGCGCTTTACATGATCGGTTTTCTGATCTTCCTGGGAGGCATCATCTGGGGCGCCTCGGTCGCGGGCGTGCCGACGCTCTACATCGGCATCGGCGCGCTGATCGTGCTGGGCATCGGCATCTTCAGTGCCGTGGGCCGCACGCGCAGCAAGGACCCGTCCTAGTCGATGCCACGGCAACTCGTTTGACGCGAGTCCGCCGTGCAGCATCGAAGCGGACTCAGGCCGGCTTGGCGTCCAGCATCAACGCAAACAACTCATTGCGAAAGTGGATACCAAGCCGCGCAAAGGCGCGGTTCCGGTAGGTCTTGACCGTTGGCACACTGAGACCGAGGTCGACCGCGATGCCCTCCTGCGTCATCCCTTGCAGGAGGCGCACGCAGACATCGATCTCGCGCGCCGTCAAATCCGGTTGATGCAGGCGCAGTCGCTCGGCCATCTGCACGAGCGGCTCCGGCTGCACCAGCGCAATGTGCTTGCGCGCCAATGCCAGCAGCAAGCCGCCGACCCGGCCGAACTCTGCGATCTGCCTATCGCTCAGCGGCCGCTGGTGCTGGTGCCTGTAGAAGTTGAGGGCGAACAAGGAGCGGTCCGCGTCCTCCTCCACGACGGACACACGCTCGGCCATGCCATGCGCCTCGTACACCTTTGCGCGATGTTCCGCAGGCACCTCTTTCGCGGTGATATGGCACAGCCGCAAGCCGGCGTCGGGCAGCGGCATGACGTAGTTCGACCGCAAGGTGCGGTCGCCCGCAATGGGCCCGGACAGGTAGGCGCGCCAGCAATCGCGCGTGGTGTCCGGCACGCCCAGGCTGGCGCTGAAGTAGATCACCGGCCGCGCGCCCGTGCGGTAGACCGACACCGAATTCACCGGCAAGGTCTCCCGCAGATTGCCCAGCAGCGTCGCACCGAAGCGGCCTTCGCCGAGCGCCAGCACCGAGTCCGCCAGCGCATTGCCGGCGGTGGTGGCGGGGTCGGGCTTCCAGGTGCGCATGAGGGTTGTCCCGTCGTCTTCGCGGATGACAGGCGAGCATTGTGACGCGGCTTACGCTCGCCGCATGCCCATTGACCCACTCGCCCCGCCCACGCTCGACCCCTTTGCCGACCTGCATGTCGATGTCGGCACGCCGCAGGTGCTCGGCCAGGGGCCCGGCGGATTGCGCCGCGTCGTACCCATCCTCGGCGGCAGCGCCATCGGCGCAGCAGGCTGGCGCGCGCGCGTGCTGCCGGGCGGCAGCGATTTCCAGCTGATCGTCAGCGACACGCTGTCGATCCTCGACGCGCGCTACGGCCTCGAGACCGAGGCCGGCGAACGGATCTACGTGCAGAACCATGCCGTGCGCGCCGCGCCCGCCGAGGTGATGGCCGCCCTGCTGCGCGGCGAGGCGGTGGACCCGGCGCAAATCTACTTCCGCTGCAGCCCGAGCTTCGAGACCGACGCGCCCTCGCTGCGCTGGATCAACGAGCGCCTGTTCGTCGGTGTCGGTGTGCGGCACCCGGCGCAGGTCGTCATGCGCTTCTTTGCCTTGAATTGAGATTCTTCCTTTGCGGACGCCAATTTCTCGCCACGACATCTCCGCACCTTCCGACCTGATCCCGACACTCTCCGGAGACAAAAAAACCATGCCCCGCTTCACCCGCCGCAGCCTTGCAATCGCCTTCGCCGCCATCGCGCTGGCACCGCATGCCTTCGCACAAGCGCCCGCCTATCCCAACCGCCCGGTCCGCATCATCGTCGGCTTCCCCGCCGGCACCGGCCCTGACATCGTGGCCCGCCTGCTGGCGCAGAAGCTCTCCGAAGCCTGGGGCAACCAGGGCGTGATCGTCGACAACAAGCCCGGTGCGGGCGGGCTCATCGCAGCCAGCGAAGCCGCACGCGCACAACCCGACGGCTACACCCTGATGCTCGGCGAAACCGGCCAACTCGCCATCGCGCCCAGCAGCTACAACAAGCTCCCCTACGACCCGCAGAAAGACTTCATCCCGGTGAGCCAAGTCGTGACCTCGGACTTCGTGCTGCTGGTCAATCCGCAGAAGGTGCCGGCGAAGAACGTCAAGGAGTTCGCGGCCTGGACGCAGCAGCAGAAGGGCCTGTTCCTGGCCACTTTCGGCGCGGGCACGCCGGGCCACTTCGGCGCCTACATGTTCGGCGAGGCGGTCAAGCAGAAGCCCGAACCGGTGCACTACAAGACCACCGCCGATGCACTGGGCGGCCTGTTCAGCGGCGACGTGCAGGCCGTCTTCGCCAGCGTCGCGCTCGCCACGCCCAACGTGAAGTCCGGCAAGCTCGCCGCGCTGGGCAGCACCGGCGCTACGCGCAGCCCGTCCCTCCCCGACGTGCCGACCATCAAGGAACAGGGCTACCCGACGCTCGAGTTCAACTCGTGGTTCGGCATCGTCGCGCCGGCCAAGACGCCGCCGGAGATCGTCGCCAAGCTCAGCGCCGACATCCAGAAGGCGGTCAATACACCGGAGGGCAAGCAGAAGATCGAAGACGCGGGCTTTCGGGTGACTGGCACCACAGGCCCCGAATTCGCTCGCATCATCGCGGCCGACACGGTCACCTGGGGCAAGGCCGTCGCGGCCACCGGATTCAAGGCGGACTGAGCATGCCGACACCACGCTTCACGCCCATCCCCATGCGCACGGCGGCGCCCGAGTCGGCAGCCGCGTCCACGGCCTCCCGCGCGCCGGGCGCCTTTGCGCCGTTGGCACTCGCAGCGTCGATGGTGCTGTTCACGGGCTGCACCAGCCCTGGCGATCCGAAAGCATCCGCAGCGATGGCGCCCACGGCCTGCGCCCAACTCGCCGGCACGACCATCCCCGGCACCCGCATCACACTCACCGAATCCGTCGCCGCCGGCACCATCCAGCTCACCGGCGTGCAGCCCGGCGCGCCCGGCTCGCAGGCCCCGGTGCCAGCCCATTGCCACGTGCAAGGCAACATCAACGAACGCACCGGCATCGACGGCAAGCGCTATGCCATCGGCTTCGACCTGCGCATGCCCGCACAGTGGAACGGCCGCTTCTTCTTCCAGGGCGGCGGCGGCACCGACGGCACGCTGCGCGACGCGGTCGGCGTGCTCACCGGCGGCGGCAACACCACCAATGCGCTGTCGCAAGGCTATGCCGTGGTCTTCACCGACACCGGCCACCGCGACGAGCCCGGCCCCAACGGCCCTTACCAGTTCGGCCTCGACCCCCAGGCACGCATCGACAACGGCTACAACTCGATGGCCGAGACCGGCCGCGTGGCCAAGCTGCTGATCGGCACGCACTACGGCCGCGCGCCGCAGCGCTCCTACTTCGTCGGCTGCTCCAACGGCGGCCGGCAGGCGATGATGATGACGCAGCGCTATCCCGACATGTTCGATGGCGTCATCGCCTCCGCGCCGGCCTACCGCGTGCCGCTGGCCTCGGTGCAGGCGGTGTACGACACGCAGCTCTTCGCCAAGGCCGCTGCCGAGAACGCACCGCTCGTCGATGGCCGCCCCGTGTTGTCGAAGGCCTTCTCGCCCGCCGACATGAAACTGCTGACGAACGAAGTGCTCAACCAGTGCGACGTGCTCGATGGCCTGAAGGACGGCATCGTCGCCAACTGGCCCGCCTGCAAGTTCAAGCCCGAGGCCCTCAAATGCACCGGCGCCAAGACCGACCAGTGCCTGACGGGCACGCAGGCCGATGCACTCACCAAGTCCTTCGCGGGCGTGAAGGACTCGAGCGGCAAACAGCTGTACTCCGACTGGACTTTCGACGCGGGCCTGCACTCCACCGAGTGGACACGCTGGCGGCTGGGCGACTCCGCCACCGCGACATCGAACGCCCGCAACATCATCCTGATGACCGGTGGCCTGGCGATGTTCTTCACCACGCCACCCACCGTGACCAACGACTTCTGGTCCTACGCCATGGGCTTCGACTTCGACCGCGACGCGCCCAAGGTCTACGCCACCAACGCCACCTTCCGCGAATCGTCGATGCGCTCGGTGGCCGCGGATTCCACCGATGTCGATGCCTACGTGAATCACGGCGGCAAGCTCCTGTTCTTCCACGGCCAGAGCGACCCGGTGTTCTCGGTCAAGGACACCGTTCGCTACGTCGACGGCCTGCGCCAGCGCTACGGCACGCGCACCGACGACATCGCGCGCTTCTTCTCCGTGCCGAACATGGCGCACTGCTCGGGCGGCCCGGCGACTGATCAGTACGACGGTCTCAGCGCGCTGGTGAACTGGGTGGAAAAAGGCGAGGCGCCGAGCCGCATCGTGGCCCGCGCCCGACCCGAGAACCGCGACGTGACCACGCCCGGCCGCACCCGACCGCTGTGCGCCTGGCCGCTGCAGCCGCGCTACAACGGCAGCGGCAGCATCGAGGACGCGGCCAACTTCAGTTGCCGCATGCCGTAGCACGCAAGCGGCGCGCCAGAAATGAAAAAGCCGCGCAGCTTCTGGCTGCGCGGCTTTTGCTTTGGTGACGGGCCAGGCTCGTGGCCCTGCCCCTTCATCCGCTCATCGATTCACTCAAGCCGAATGCACATCCGAACCCTGCTGCACGGCCGCCACCAGCTTGCGCAGCAGCTCGGCCGCATCGCTGACATCCGCTTCCGGCGCCACATCGTTGGCCGAGCCGGTGCGAGTCGAGCCCACCGTGCCCAGCACACCGTCCAGCGATCTGTCGCCCAGCAGGTCGGCCATGCTCAGGCCCGACACACCCGCAGCCTTGGCGTCATCCGCCGACACGGCGAAGTACACGTCCGTCATGTCGACCTGTTGGCCGCCCGCCAGCGTGGCGCTGCTGCGTTCCAGGTGCAGGTTGCCCTGCGCATCGATCTCCGGCACGTCGGTGTGCGCGACCTTGAGGCTTTCGACACCGGCTTGCGCCAAGGTCATCAGTTCACCCGCATCGGTCACGTGGTCGCCGTTGGTGTCGCGCCAGACCGTCAGGTCGTTGAAGTGCGCGTCCTTCGCGTCCACCACGCCGTCGCCGTTGCTGTCGTAGCTGGCCAGCTTGGCAAAGCCATCGCCCTTGGCCGTGCCGCCGAACATCTCCGACACGCTGTCGATCTTGCCGTTGTGGTTGGTGTCCACCGTCAGGAACGCATCGCCCGCCGAGATCCAGCCAGACTTCACAGCCGTGCCATTGCCGAACAGATCGAAGGTCGCGTTGGAGTCGAAGCGGCTGATGGTCTGGATGCCATTGCCGTCCAGGTCCAGCACGATCGGCGTGGTGCCCATGTCCCAGGTCAGGTCGCATTGGCCAGCGGCCAACTGGAAGAACGCCGTGTAGGCCACGTTGGCATTGCTCGCGCTCTGGACGCCATCGGAGTCGACGGCGTCATTGGTGCCCACGTTCGACTTTGCCCACAGGGCGTCATCCGGCGTATCGGCCGCCCCCTTGGTGAACATCACGCGATAGGTGCCGGCGTCCAGGTTGGTGAAACGGTACAGGCCTGTGTTGTCGGTGATCATGGAGGCGATGTCCTTGCCGTTCGCATCCTGCAGCGTCACAAAAATCCCGCCACGTCCGGGGTTCAGGTACTCCTGCAGGCCGTCGTGGTCGTAGTCGCCGAACACCTTGTCACCGACACAGCCCTTCAGCGCGGTCTGGAGGCCCGCGTCGATGGTCATGTTCTTCTCGCCGGCGGCCAGGGTGATGACGTCGGTGACACCGGTGTTGACGTTCACATCAGAGTCCGCGGCGTCATTGGCGCCCTGGTCGCGTGCCGACCATTCGAAGCCGTCCGTCGGCAGGAAGCGCACCTTGTACTGGCCTGCGTCGAGGTTGGCGAACTGGTAGTTGCCGTTGGCGTCCGTAGTGGTGGTCCACAGCGTCAACCCGTTCGAATTCAGCAGGTTGACCTTGACACCGGCGATGCCGTTTTCCCCAGCATCCTGGATGCCGTTGCGGTTGGTGTCGTTCCAGACGCGGTCTCCCAGCGCCGCCGTGCCATGGCCAGGATAGGCCTTGATGCGCAGGCCGGCATCGATGTCGGTGCGGTTCTCGCCGGCCAGCAGCCTGGTGGCCGCGATGGTACGGCCCGTCGCATCGACATCGCTGTCGAGCGTGTCGTTGCCGCCCTGGTCGGCGGTGGTCCACTCGTAGTTGCCGCCCGGATTGCGGAACAGGACGCGATAGGTGGCCGCTTCCAGCCCGGTGAAAAGGTAGTTGCCATTGGCGTCGGTGATCTGGTGCAGTTCCCACTCGTCGCCGGTGCCGAACACGCTGTCGGGGCCCGGCGTGCGCAGGATCACGGTGACGCCGGCAACGCCAGCCTCGCCTGCATCCTGGATGCCGTTGCCGTTGGCATCGAGCCAGACCCGGTCGCCGATGCTGCCCTGGCGCGCGATGACGCCGATGTCCACCGTCGTGTTGTCCTCGCCCGTTGCCAGCGTCACCGCATTCGTGAAGCCGGTGTTGCGCAAGGTCGTGTTGCGGATCAGGTCGGAGTCGATCGTGTCGTTGCTGTTGACCGGCACGCCTGCGTCGGGACGCGAGAAGTCCTCGGTCGCTGCGTTGATGCCTTGGCCCGTGACCATGACCGTGTAGGTTGCCGCTTCGAGGCCGGTGAACTTGTAGTAGCCGTTGGCATCGGTGACGGTGGACTTGCCGGTGTAGACGTCGTCGGGCGTGCCCGCGAAGCCGTCGGCGCCAACCGTGTAGAGCTTCAGGCCCACGCCGGCCTTGCCGGTTTCACCGGCGTCCTGCAGGCCGTTGCGGTTGGTGTCGTTCCAGACGCGGTCGCCCAGGCTGGCGGTGGCCAATGGCTTGAACCCCGCATCCACCGTGGTGTTCACTTCGCCGGAGGTGAGCTTGTAGACACCCGTCAGGCCATTCGCGCCTGCGTCGGAATCCACGCCGTCATTGCCACCCACGTTGGCCGTGGTCAGCGTCGAACCATCCGGACTCGTGAACTTGACGATGTAGTCGCCCGGCTTCAAGCCGGTGAAGTTGTAGCCCCCGTTGGCATCGGTCGTTTGCGTACCGACCAGTGTGCCCGGTGCGCCATTGACCGACGTATAGACCTGCACGGTCACACCCGCCTTGCCCGCTTCGCCAGCGTCCTGCACGCCATTGCCATTGGTGTCGGTCCAGACCCGGTCGCCGATGCTGGCGGTCTTGTACACGCCCGCATCCACCGTCAGGTTCTGCTGGCCCACACCCAGCGTGTAGACGCCAGTCTTGCCGCTCGCGTCTGCATCGCTGTCGGTGGCGTCCGCACCCAGGTCCTTGCCGGTGAAGACGTAGCCGTTGGCTCCAACGACCTGCACCGAGTAGCTGCCCGCCACCAAGCTCGTGAACAGGTAGTTGCCGTTGGCATTGGTGGTTTGCGTGGCCACCACTGCACCCGTGCTGTCGAGCAAGCGCACCGAAACACCGGCCAATCCTGCTTCGCCCGCATCCTGGATGCCATTGGCATGTATCTGTCCGAGCAGCCCCGTTGCTCAGATGTCCATCACGTGACGCAGCATGTGGAACGGCACTCGCCATGAGGAGGCGTCCTCGCATTCGACACTTGCGGTTCGCTGGT